>CAJNDF010000001.1 GCA_905221455.1 bacterium
TCTGCAACCTCAAAACAGTGTTTTGAGCTGACTTCGTCAGTTCTATCTGCAACCTCAAAACAGTGTTTTGAGCTGACCTCGTCAGTCTTATCTACAACCTCAAAACAGTGTTTTGAGCAACCTGCGGCTAGTTTCCCAGTTTGCTCTTTGATTTTCATTGAGTATTAAATAAAAAAAGTGGACAAATGTCTACTAGGAATATCAGAAACATCGTGAGTTTTCATCAAACTAAAAGGACTTAGCCCTGTACCATACAGAACTAAATCCTTTGAATGAATAATTTATCTAACTTTTAAAATCCCTACAGAAATTCCAGTTTTTCTCTATTTGATACCAGACATTAGTTTTTCAATACGTGGAACGTAGAAGAATAAGATAATACTGAATACAATCGTAATTCCTCCAACAATTCCATAGTAAGCAACTTCAGTTTCGCTTGTATAAAATTTTACAATTTGAGCATTGATAGCTTGGGCAGCAGCATCGCTCAAGAACCAGATAGACATCATTTGTGCTTGGAAGGATTTTGGTGCTAGCTTAGTAGTGACTGATAGACCAATCGGCGAAATCAACATTTCACCCACAATCACAATAGCCCAACTCATAATCAACCAGAAAGGACTGACCTTGGCATCTATTCCAAAGAACATCCCTGGTAACATCATCCACAAGAAGGATAAACCTGCCGCAAATAAACCGTAAGCAAATTTCTTAGAAGAGGACGGTTGCTTTTTACCCATTTTCCCCCACAACCACGCAAAAATCGGCACATAAATCATAATGAAAAGTGGATTGATACTTTGGAAAAAGCTAGATGGGAAATGAATCTGATTCCCAAATACATTAATGTAAAGTCGAGTTTGATCATCCGCAAATAGAGCGAGAACAACAGAACCCTGCTCCTCAATAGACCAGAAGAGGACTCCAGCGATAAATAGAGGAATGTAGGCAAATACTCGGGATCTCTCAGTAGCAGTTATTTTCTGACTAGATAAAATTTTGAAGAAATAGTAGATTGGAATGATTACCGCAATCACTGTAAAGATATTAACAATCATATCCACGTTAAATTGGTGAGTAAAGACTAAACCTATAGCCACCAGAATAACCATGACAAGTGTAATCAGCAAGCGTTTAATCAAGGTCTGCTGCTCCTTCTGTGAAAGGGGATCAGTAGGGTAAAGACTTGATTCAGGCAGGTATTTCTTCCCATCTAAAACATATTTCACCAGACCAAAGAACATCCCAATGGCAGCTAATGAGAAACCTAGGTGGAAATTGACTTCCTGACCTAGATACCCCACTAGATAAGGGGCAACGAAGGCACCTAAGTTAATACCAAAGACAAAGATACTAAATCCTGCATCCCGTCTATCATCCTCTTTCTCATAAATACCCCCAACCATATCTGAGATATTAGGTTTTAAAAATCCAGTACCAAAGATAATCAAGGCAATAGAAAGATAGAGAGCCACTTGTCCAAAAGGTGTTGCCAAAGCAATATGCCCTAGCATAATCAGAATCCCACCATAAAAGACAGTCTTACGGCTTCCTAAAATACGGTCACTGACAAAACCACCGATAACTGAGGACAAAAATACCAGCGAGCCATAAATCGCCATAACCGATGCAGCCGTGGTCTTATCCATCCCCAACCCACCATCTTGCACACTATAGTACATATAGTAAAGTAGGATAGCTCGCATCCCATAGTAAGAAAAGCGTTCCCACATTTCTGTGAAAAAGAGGGTAGACAAGCCAATAGGATGTCCAAAAAAGGTTTTCTGTTTTTCCATATATATTCTCCTTAAACGATATAATAATTCATTTTACAGAATTTTCAAACAAATGTCAAGCAAATCCTGTTTCTTTTAGAAAATTTTCTGAAAAAAATCTAACGTCTCAGACTTATACTCAATGAAAATCAAAAAGCAAACTAGGAAACTAACCGCAGGTTGCTCAAAACACTGTTTTGAGGTTGCAGATAGAACTGACGAAGTCAGTAACATATATACGGTAAGGCGACGCTGACGTGGTTTGAAGAGATTTTCGAAGAGTATTAATTCCACCATAAAAATCCCTTTCAGACTGGCTTCCACTTTGGTCAGGCAAGTGGAAGTTACTTTGAAAAATTACCTTTAAAAATTTGCTCTTATTTAGTTAAAAAGAGGCTGGGCAAAAAGTCTTTAAAATCATAAAAACATCCCTATGCCAAACTTGTAATTACTACAATACAAGTCATACTCAATGAAAATCAAAGAGCAAACTAGGAAACTAGCCGCAGGCTGTACTTGAGTACGGCAAGGCGACGTTGACGTGGTTTGAATTTGATTTTCGAAGAGTATCAATAAGCATAGAGATGTAAAACTATTACACATTAAAAAATAAAGGATAGAAATTGTGTACGAAATGGCTCAATTAGTTTTGGCTAGTAAATATCATTTCCAACAAACGTCCTCTCAATTCCTTATCCTGATGATGCAAGATATTCATTAACTCATGAGAATTTTTGGCATTGCTGAATTGATTTAACAATCTATCTTTTAATTCATATGGAAGAGAAGCCGTCTTTAGTAGTCTAAAAACTTCGTCATTTAGGAATGTTGTTTTATTATCTTTATATTCAAATCCAGCTGTAGCATTCTTATTTGGCAATTCAATGATAGACACATTCGTTCCTTTAAAATGAATTCTATGCCTTCTATTGCTTGGAAGGATACTAGAATCTCCTTGTAATGCTAACTCTACCATTCCCATTTCCCAGTCGATTGATAATCTTGTTTTATATCTTTGACCATTTTGATCTTCAAGCATTTCAAAGGAATGTTGTTTTCCTGGGAATACATACCAATCTACAACTTCAGGTAAATCAACACCCATATCTATCTCAGATCCAACTAATGGAATGATTGCACCACTTTTTGCAAACACAGGCATAGTCGAGATTTCTCTATAAACACTTAACTTCACACCACCTGTATATTTTTTCTCTGAAAAGAAGTCATACCATTCGCCTTCAGGGAACCATACATCTACTTTTGCAGATTGAAATGCCAAATCCATCTTTTCTACAACGGGAGCCACCATCAATTCTGTTCCAAAAAAGTATTGGTTTGGAACATTATAACTCTCATCATTCTCTGGGTAGAAATAATACATTGGGCTGATTAATGGGGCACCTTCCTCGTGTGTCTTTACATTCATGGTATATAGATATGGAATCATCTGATGTCTCAAACGAAGGTATTTCTTCATAATCTTAGATGTTGTTTCTGAAAAAAACCAAGGTTCTTTACTATTGAAAGGACTTCTAGAACTATGTAATCGAGTAATCGGACTAAAAACCCCAAACTGTAGCCATCTAGTTTGTAGCTCTTCGTCATAATCCCCCAACATATGTCCACCGATATCATGGCTCCACCAACTATAACCGATATTTGATGCTGTCGCTGTAAAATAAGGTTGAAATCTTAAGGAATTCCAACTAATAATAGTGTCCCCTGAAAAACCAACAGGGTAGCGGTGACTACCAGGACCTGCATACCTTGATAAAATTAAGCCACCTTCTGAATTTTTACAACTATCCTGATAATGATAATGGTTTAAAAGCCATAGTGGATCCAACATGCCTTGTGTCCCTTGTTGCCAGTCAATCCACCAAAAATCTACTCCCTGCTTTTCTAGCTCATAATGAACATCTTTAAAGTAGGATTCTCTAAAGGATGGATTAAAAAAATCAAAAATGGCAGGTTCCTCTAATTCTACATTTAACCCCAATCGTTTTGCGACTTGAGGATAAGCTTCTTCATAAGCCCGTATACCATCAGCAGGATGGACATTTAAGGAGAGTTTTAACTTTCTATCATGGAGTTGTTGCAATAACTGTTCTGGATTAGGTATTAAGTTTCTATTCCAACTATATCCTGTCCAGCCACTTCCAAAACGAGCTGGAATATCAGTTATATGCCAATCCATATCTAACACTCCGATAGATAATGGAATTTTCTCTTCTTTAAATCTGTCTATTAAATTCAAGTATTCATCCGACGTATAAGGCCAATACCTACTCCACCAATTACCTAAAGCATATCTTGGCAACAAGGGTGCTGAACCAGTCAAATGGTAAAAATCTCTGATTGCTCCTCTATAATCATGCCCATAGGCAAAGAAATAGAGGTCAATTTGATTTTCTCTCTCCATATAACCAGACTGTTCATCCCAAATAAATCCTTGAGAATCATCCAATAAGGCTATACCATTTCGACTAATAATTCCATCTTCTAATGGGATTGCTCCATCTGCCTTATCCAGAGTCCGAGCTGTTCCTTTTAACGTTTCAATCGATTCACCAAAATACCAGCGACTACCATATACAGCAAAATTTCCTTTTAATTCTATAAATAAATTTTCGGCATTAAATTCTCCTTTATTAAAGTGCAGATGAAAATAGTCCGTCATAATATCTAGTACGTTTGATGTCTCGATATAATCTAACGAAACTTCGCCAAAATCTCTATTATAGATAAGTTGTGTCGTTCTATCCTCAAAACTTCCAGTTTTAGAGTATTCTAACCTTACTAACTTGTCTGTTAATACAGAGATTCTATAAAACTCTCCCTTAAAAATTTTCAATTTGTTTCCCTCCTCTTATTAAATCTCTTTACTTTATCAAACATTTTATTCGTTACCATTACATTCATCAATCCACAAAAAGCAAATCCTCCAAATGTAAATACGTAAATAGCTGTTAAAACTCGTTCTGGACTACTAAAACTCATATACAGTACAGAAATATTAAATAAAACCAACATGATAGCTTGCATTGGATTTAAAATACAAATTAATACGCTATTTACAATACTATTTTTTAAATTATCTTTAAATAGACCAATATAGGGAAAAACAACACTCATAAAAAGTATTATAACAAATAAAAAGGGCAACACTAACAATAAACTATACTCTGAAAATAAACTTGAATAGCCCCAAAGACAATAGTTCACATATAAAAGTAATTCTATTAGGAGGATAAACAACCAAATAAAAGTTGACTGTTTAAAATTTCGTCTAAAGATCCGAAAATAATGATAAGCAATATCGGTATCTTTACCTTTTAAAATACGATACCACATTGTCGTAAGAGAAGTTAATGATGCCCCAATTGTAACTATTGGAATACAACTAACAATAAATAGAGTATTTAAAATAATTAAATCTGTCAAAAAAGT
Source organism: bacterium (assembly GCA_905221455.1). Classification (GTDB taxonomy): domain Bacteria; phylum Bacillota; class Bacilli; order Lactobacillales; family Streptococcaceae; genus Streptococcus. Next base: position 5,229 of record CAJNDF010000001.1, read on the forward strand.
TAAAATTCTAACCACTTTTCCATCTAATGAAAATAATTTTTGCATAATATATTCTCCATAAAATCGATTGCCTTAACTCTATATTTTATAATGTCAGTTGTACAAAAATATTACCTAAATTATTTAAAAAACATTTCCAAATTTCTTGTAAAATTAGAATAAAGGAAGCGAGATAATCTGATGTCATCAGTCTCGCTTCCTGTAATTAGCTAGTCCCTTGTTCATACAACCAAGAGTTCATATAAAATATTACTCTTTTACTTCTTTTTGGTAACGATTATATGCTTCCTGTTGAATCTTCATAAATTCGTCCAATCCCATATTCTTAAGAGTTTCTTTGTATGAGTCCCATTCTTTTTCTATGCCACCTTCAACTACCCATTTAGATGCTTGTTGTTTGACATAGGATTCAATACTAACATAGATTGATGATAATTTGTTAAGCTCTTCTTGTGAATAAATCACATTAGGGTAAGCTGGCAACGCAAATTGTTTCAAATCTTGGTCCATCTTCAATTTCAATCCATCACCTTGTGTTTGATCGATTTCTACGCGACTATTGATATCATCGCTTACGTATTTAGGACCAAAATCTCGAAGTGAATTAATCCATGCATACTCATCGGCTGATTTACCATCTTTAGGAGGTAACACTTTAAACTTATCACCATTCTTTTCAGTAGCTATTCCAAATGATCCATAGAAATTCTGAATACTTGCTTCATCTGTATATAATTTATCCAACCATTTCAATAATTTAGCAGGGTTTTTGCTCTTATTTGTAATCAATATTTCATTTCGACCATAGTTGTAATGATCTGGATCAGAAAAGACATATTGTTTTCCATCCATACCTTTTAAAGCAGGTAGAGCAATATATTCACTTGAATGTAAGCCAAACGTTGCATCTGCTGTCCAACCACTAGAAACACCTACTCTAGATACTCCCTTATCCATACGTTTCGCTACACTCATAGAGGTATCTTCTGTAAAGATTTCCGGATCAATCAAACCTTTTTTATAAGATTCGTGCATTGCTGCAATCCCTTGTTTGTAACTTTCTTCTGTACGAAGGTAGACTGGTTTTCCATCTTTTACAGACATTTCATACGTATTATCTGCACCTAAACGATTATTGAACGGAAGAATATATGAGAATGTTGGATCAAAGTTTCCTGCTCCGAATGGAATTTCATCAGAAGCGTCTCCATTTCCGTTCGCATCTTTATCCTTAAATTCTTGTAGTACTTTTACTAAATCATCATAAGTTTCTGGAACCTTTAACCCTAAATTATCTAGCCACTTTTTATTAATAAATAGCTGATTAGCTACTGTAGGACGCATTGGTAATTTTTTAGGCAGGCTGTAGATATGACCATCTGGTGAAGTAATCATAGCTTTAATCTTAGGTTCTTTCTCCATAGCCTTAGTTAAATTAGGCATGTTTTCCTTGATTAAATCTTCCAATGGAATAAACAAAGATTGGTTCTGAGCAATTTCTGAATCTGTAAAAGCATTTGAACCTAAAAATGCATCTGGTAAATCTCCGCTAGCAACCAAAACAGATTTCTTATCTGCCCAATCTGCAGCTACAAGTGTGTCCCATTTAACATCAATACCTGCTTCCTTGGCAGAATCTGTTAGAAAACCTTTATGATAATCTTCTCCCCAGTCAGACCAACGAACAGTTGTGATTTTATAAGAATCTTCTCCAGACTTATCGTCCTTATTCGCATTATTGGAATTTGCACAGGCTGTTAAGCCAGCAAGTGTAACTGTTCCTAAGAACAAATATGTAAATGATTTATTTTTCATGTTTTTCTCCTATTCTTTCAACGCGCCAATCATTACGCCTTGATTAAAATATTTTTGAACAAAGGGATACAACAACATAATCGGAGCGGTTGAAATAACAATTGCTGCATATTTCATCATATCTGCCTTGATACGAAGATCTGATGCCACTTCTCCTGTTGCTTGCGATTGTAACATTTGGTTACTAATTAGTAAACGTCGTAAAATTAATTGCAATGGTTGTAAATTTTCATTCGTTAAATAAATTAAAGCATTAAACCACGAATTCCAAATACCAACTGCAGTCCAAAGTCCAATAACTGCTATAATAGCTTTTGATAAAGGAACGACTATCTTAATAAAATAACGAATTGTACCACATCCATCAATTTGTGCAGCCTCCCACATTCCGTCTGGAATACTATTATTAAAGAAAGTTCTAGCAACAATAATATTGTATGATGAAACTGCAAAAGGTATTACCATTACCCAAAATGTATCAATCAAGCCTACATTCTTTACTGTTAAGTAGGTAGGAATCAAGCCACCTGATACGAACATAGGAATAATGTATAGAATGCTCATCCACTTTCTACCAACTAATTCTTTTCTAGATAAAGCATAACCAGCTGGAATATTGACTACTAAAGCAACCAAGGTACCAACAACAGTATATAAAATGGTATTTAGATAGCTACGTAAAAATAAAGGTTGTTGAATAAGACGTAAATACCCATCTAATTTCCATTCTCTTGGAATAAACCATACCTTCCCGTTTGCAACATCTGAAGGATTACTAAAAGATGCAATCACTACAAACCATAACGGATAAACAATTAACAAGATAAGGAAAATTGCTAAACCATAGGTAACTATATCAAATAATAATTCAGAGTTTGTTTTTCTTGATTTATGAAACCATCTCACTTTAAGCACTCCTTCCTTTAAAAAAGACCCGTTCTAGTATATCTTTTTGAGAACCAGTTGACAGATAATAAAATTATTAGATTGACTACCGTGTTAAATAACCCTATAGCTGTCGAATAACTATACTGAAAGTTCACCATACCAACTTTATAAACATAGGTCGAAATTATCTCACTTCCTGCTAAATTAAGAGGATTCTGTAATAGTAACACTTTCTCAAACCCTACACTTAATAAACTACCTGCTCTTAATATTAGTAAAATCATAGCAGTCGGCAAAAGTAATGGTAATTCTATATGCCGAATTTTTTGTAATCTAGAGGCACCATCCATAGTTGCAGCCTCATAATATGTAGGATCAATTGCAGAAAGGGCTGCTAGATAAATAATACTATCCCAACCAATATGTTGCCATACATCACTCCAAACATAAACACCTGCAAAATTAGTAGGTTTTGATAAAAAATCTGGAATAGTAATTCCAACAGACTTAAATACATTCGCTAACAAACCGCTAGTAGGAGATAAAAATAAGATAATCATCCCACACATAACCATTGTAGAGATAAAATGGGGTAAGTAAGTTGTTACTTGAAATATTTTTCTAAATTTCCCAACTCTTAACTGATTACTAATGATAGCTAGTATAATAGGCAAGGGGAATCCTACTACAATACTATAAAGTGAAATTTTTAATGTATTGAACATAGTTGTCCCAAATTGGAATGATGAGAAAAATTGAGTAAAGTACTTAAATCCTACCCACTGACTAGCAAAAATACCATTGGCTGGTGAGTAGTCTTTAAATGCGATAATTAATCCCAACATGGGAATATAGGAAAATAAAATTAATAGCAATATTGAAGGAAAAAGTAATATGTATAACGGAATACTATGCTTTAATTTTATTTTATGAAGTTGAGATGCTACTTTCATTTTTTTCCTCCTATCTGATTTTCTACGATTATTTTACACCATAAAGAATTCCCTTAATATAACTTTTTGGACTAGGTTTATCAATTTTTCAGTTTTTTAATTTTAAGAACTATTACTTTTCCGACATCTTCATAAAACATATCTGTTTTGTTACATGATATCATATTTTCAAAGTGCTATAATTTTAATAGGAGACTAGTATATGAAATTAAATCACGACTTATCAAAAAAACATTCCATTCATTTTTTCTTTAAACTTCTGCTTGTACTACTATTGATAAATATTTTAATCAATATTGCTATGAGTAACATAACCAGAAATTTTATTAAAAACCAAAATATAGTACACTTACGTAGTTCAATTGAAATTTATGCTGACTCTGTTAATGAGAAATTGCATTCTGTAGAACGCTTTATGTACTCAACAATAACGCATAATGAATCTTTAGAGAAATTAAATCATGTACAAACGTTTCTTGACTATCAAGAAGATCTCAAAAAAGTTCAAACTAGCTTTGCAGAGTTTGAATATCAAAATGAAACTCATATGACATTCTTATTAGAAACCGATAGTACTGATTATTTTATAAATGTCTCCAATCTTTATATTCCATATGAAGATTATCTACTGTTAAAATCAAATCTAAAATCATTGCGTAGTGATATAAGTGACCGTAAATGGAAAAATGTAACTACTAAAAACAGCGAATACTTAGTTAAATCTGTTCATTACGAAGGAAAAATCATTTATGCCGTCATATCTTCAGAAGATATCCTAAAACCTCTCAGAAAACTCAATATTGGAAATAATGGTAAACTTTCCCTAAAAGAGCCTAACAATATACCCTCCGAAAACTACCTAATTCATGCTCAAAATGAAAAAACGCATTTACCTTTCGATATTTATGTTTTAGTCGATTATGCCGAAGTCTTTAGAAATATCACACTCTTAGAAGTATTTTTGTCAGCCGTTCCTATCATTATCACCATTTTATCAATCATCATTATCCTGTATATTCGTCAGTGGATGATTAAACCGATAACAAGACTCACTGAACGACTCTCTCAACTTGGGGACTCCATCCCCCCTTCTGAATTTTTTATATCTGAAGGTATACTAGAAATTGATAAGGCAAATGATAAACTTAATAAAGTAATATTTGACATGCAAGAATTAAAAATACGGGAATACCATTCACAACTAGAACTTAAGAAGATCGAACTTAATTATCTTAAGAACCAAATCCGTCCGCATTTCTACTTAAACATGTTATCAATGATTCATAGTATGCTCCAAACAAAAAACTATAAGGAAATTGAAGAGTTAACTATCCTAACTTCAAATTATCTCCGTCATTTATTTATGGCTAATCAAGATTTTTCAGAACTTAAAGATGAAGTTCAGCATATTAAAGATTATTTAGAAATACAACGAATTCGATATGGAAATAGCATCTACTTTTCACTAAACTACAATGATGACCTACAAAATACTCTTGTCCCATCATTACTTTTACAAACATTTATTGAAAACACAATCAAACACGGGTTTTCATTTCAGGATTTATTTACAATTTTGCTATCAATAAAAAAAGTAAAAACTGAGAACTCAGATTATATTCAGATTTGTATCGAAGATAATGGTCCAGGTTTCTCTGAAGAAATTTTATCAAAACTAAATCAGAAACAGTCTCTAATAACAGAAGATGGACATCATATTGGGATCACGAACACCATCGAACGTTTGAATCTTCTCTATCCCAACGACTATACTATTACATTTGAAAATAATGAAGAAGGTGGGGCTAAAATTCTTTTACTTATTCCATACAAGATTATAGACGGAGGTTATAATGAACATCTTATTGGTTGATGACGATCGTTTTATCATTGAAGCTTTACGAGAGAAAATAAATTGGGCAAAACTACACATTGACATTGTTTATGTTGCCTATAGCCTGACTCAAGCTCAAAATATTATTAGAGAACATCCCATTGATCTCATGATAAGTGATATAGAAATGCCTCAAGGCAGCGGTCTCGAACTCTTATCGTGGATTAGAAATGAAAAATATGATATAAAAACAATTTTTTTAACCAATTACGCCGACTTCAACTATGCTCAAAAAGCAATTGAATTGCAAAGTTTCGAATACTATCTAAAACCTATTAATTTTGAAAAATTAGAATTTATTATTCAAAAAGCCATTAGTAAAATTGAGAATCATAACTCAAACGGGAAAAATGATGCACTTTTACAAATAGAAGATAATTTCTGGTATGATTACCTTAGAAAACCTCAAATTTCTCGCATTGATGAGCTAGAAAACATAGCAAGCAAACAAGATTTTATTCTTCAAAAACACCAGTATTTTTTCCTTGCAGTTTTAACAATCAATCTTAATGAAGAAGATTATTCCGCAGAAACTCCATCATGGACTTCTCAACTAAAAAGAGAACTTCAAAGGATTTCACAACCTTCTTATAAGCTGATAAGTTTGTTCAAGATGGAAAGCCAGGTTGATCAATATGTTTGTCTCTTTAGAGTAGACTCATCCAAACGTAGTGACAAATTGGCATATGAAATTCATTCTCAAATTTCTAATAATTTTAGTAAATACTCAAATATTATATATAAGAGTTGCCATAAAATATCAGATATTTTATTTCATACCAAAGAACTCTACACTTATAATGAACAGTATGTTTCTTATTGGAATACTATTACATGTGTTCCACATAGTTTCCCAACTTCTTTCAAAACAGAAACTCTTTCAATTACTTTTTTAGATAGTTTAAGCGAATATGAATTAAGAGAAAAAATTAATTCACTCGTCTATAATTCTCAAATCCCTACTTTCACGCTACAACAAATTTTACTGGATTGGACTCAACAAATAGGAATATATCTAGATCAAAAAGGAATTTCAGCACATAAATTATTCCAAAATAGCACTCATGATTTCTTATTCCAACGACGCTTTCATTCAATTGAATCTTTTCAGGATTACTTTGATTATTACTGGTCACATGCTAAGAAATTTGCAACAAACATTGAAAACCAGAAAAATAGTATTCAACGTATCGTCGAATACATAGATCATCACTACTATGAAGATATAAATCGTTCTATATTAGCAGATATGGTTTATCTCAGCGCAGATCATTTAGCTAGAATTTTTAAAAAAGAAACTGGAGAAACTCTTGTTAAATATATAACGGATAAGCGCATTAATGCTGCTAAATCTCTTCTATCTCAAACAAATATCTCGATATCACAGGTATCTTGTCAAGTAGGGTATGATAATTATTCTTACTTTACTAAAATTTTTAAACAAAGGACTGGACTTTCTCCTGGAGATTACCGTAAAACTTATCAAAATAAAATGTAAGCAATCTGAATTATTGAAATACTACGGACTGTGGTAAGCTTTGACAGTCTACAGTTTTTCCAAAGATAGCTCCATAAACTTATTTGAAATTGCTGATAAGGTAACTTCTTAAAAAGTCAGTTTGAGAAGAAAATCCAGTAAATATTTCATAGGATAAAACGCATACTATCAAGCTTTTATATGCCTGATAGTATGCACTTTTTTATTATGAATACTTGCTACAAAACCTCACAAGATTTACTGTCAGGCCATAGCAAAATGGACTATTTTTGGATTACAGAAAAACATTATTTCTAAATAATTAGAAATAATAAAATCGATAGACGATTATTTCTAAAAATTTGAAAATAATCTTTATTTGTATTATACTATCTTTGAGGTATATATTATGGACTATATTAAAAGACCACATTATTTAGATTTTTTAAGAAGACATCGTGATCGACAAATCATCAAAGTTGTGAGCGGAGTGAGACGAGCTGGTAAATCTGTTCTCTTTCAACTCTATAAAGAAGAGTTACTAGCAACTGGAGTCGACGAAGATCAAATCATATCCATCAATTTTGAAGATCTGAGTTATTATGACCTGCGACATTTTCAAACATTATATGCTTATATAAAAGAGCAGTTAGTTGGAGAGAAAACATACTATATCTTTTTAGATGAAATTCAACATGTTGAAAAATTTGAATTGGTAGCAGATAGCCTATTCATCTTGCCAAATGTTGACCTCTATTTGACTGGATCCAACGCCTACTTTATGAGCAGCCAATTAGCTACAAACTTGACTGGTCGGTATGTTGAGATAGAGGTTCTTCCTTTGTCATTTGAAGAATACCTATCAGGTCAATCTCTCACAGAGAATCTGAATACAACAGAAATTTTTAACAATTATCTCTTTAGTGCTTTCCCTTACTTATTGCAAACATCATCTTACGCTGAAAAAATTGATTATCTAAGAGGAATATATAACTCAATACTGTTAAATGATATTGTAACTAGATTAGGCAATCCAAATCCTACTATTATTGAGCGCATTGTTCGAACTCTTCTCAGTAGTACAGGTAGCTTAATATCAACAAATAAGATTCGTAATACCCTGGTCAGCCAAAACGTTTCAATCTCCCATAATACTTTGGAAAATTATTTGACGACTTTGACAGACAGTTTACTTTTTTATTCCGTGCCACGTTTTGATGTAAAAGGTAGAGCATTATTGCAACGCTTAGAAAAATATTATCCCGTTGATTTAGGTTTACGACATCTCTTATTACCAGACCACAAAGAAGACATTGGGCATATCTTGGAAAATATTGTATATCTGGAATTAAGACGTAGATATTCACAAGTATATGTTGGTAATTTAGATAAATATGAGGTTGATTTTGTTGTTGTAACTGATCTTGGTCACTACGCTTATTATCAGGTCAGTGAAACAACACTTGCTCCAGAAACACTGGAAAGAGAACTTAGACCACTAGAAGCCATTAAAGATCAATTCCCAAAATATTTACTAACAATGGATACGATTCAGCCAACAGCCAATTACAATGGTATTGAGAAGAAAAATATCATAGATTGGTTACTAGAAAAGTAGATAAGTATAAATCATTCAGCTAACTAGATTTGCAACAGTCTGTTATCAATGATTCTACCCAAACCCTAACAAGATATAGCGAATTTCGAATACACTATATAATAGGATAAAATGGAATCTATAACTGATGAAAGCACTATTATTACTCATAATGACTAACCTCCATAGAATTTTAATAACGATTTAATAAAGCTATGAATCAAACGGATTATAAAGAAACTGAGCAATCAGGCTTTAAAAACCTAAAAACACATAGTATCAGTTGTTGAAACTTGATATTATGCGTTTTATTATGGAAACATTTCCTTCATCTTCTCCTAAATTGAGTTTTGCTAAACTATTTTATCTATTTCTAATGACCTATACTCTTCGAAAATCAAATTCAAACCACGTCAGCGTCGCCTTACCGTACTCAAGTACAGCTTGCGGCTAGCTTCCTAGTTTGCTTTTTGATTTTCATTGAGTATTACTTCAGCTCCTTACCTCTTGGAAAGAGCAACAAAAATATGAACTAGCAAAGTTTGGCATCATCAATAATCCAGAACAATTTGTTTTTACATATATCGACACAAAAGGAAACATCAACAAGTCTTTACATGCTGACTATCTAAACAATAAAATGAAAAGCATCAGAAAGCGACATAAAGAGCTGACACATGCTACACCTCATAAATTACGACATACAGGAGCAACACTTGCTAAACAAGCAGGAATGAGTTTAGAAGCTATTTCAGAGGCTCTTACTCATAGTGATACCCTTACAACAAAGACTTATGTAAATACTTCGAATGTTATTCTAATGGCTGTTAGAGAGATTGCCTATCGTAATCTTAAAAAGTAATGGTGTGAATTTGGTGTAAAAATCATCAAAAAAACACCCCATGGTGTGAACCATGAAGTGTTGTAAATGCTGTATTGTAGCTGGTTCTTAACGTTTTGAAAATTGTGATGCTTTACGATCCTTTTTCAAGCCTGGTTTGATACATTTTTATTTTAACAAATTTCGTCATTCCTTTAAAATCAACGTTTTACCGTGTTTCCTGAAAATAAGTTTACAACTAATTTGAATAAGTTTCAGTTAAATGGTGTGAATTTTACCCTATAGAAACATCTACCAAGTAATTTATATCTTCCAACTCTCCCTCATCAAACATTTGATAAAAACATTGTATAAAGTAGCATTTACTTTATCAAATTCATCAATTAAAACAATATTGGTTTCTCTGAACAATAAATCTTTAGCTTCTGTAAAAAATTTATTGCTGTCGATTTATAGAAATAAATTACTTTTTTAGTGTACCCATAAATCACCCCTGCGTCACTTATCAATTATCACCTAACTCCATCAACCTTTCCTGCCCTATCTTCAACATCTCTTCTTCCACCGTGTTCCATTTTCCAAATAGGCATTCGTGTAAAACTTCTGCTGCTGAGGTTTCGTCTACTTGCGAATCATAAACACACGATTGATCTCTTTGATAAATTTGAATTTGTCTAAAAAGTTTATTCTTTTCTAACTCCCGTAAGTTATCAACCAAATGTTCTACAATTCCATCATGGTGTGCTTTAGGAGTCGCTCTAGCCTGACTAGGATCTATGGCGTAGAGCTCCTCATACCGTATCAAAGTACTGAGATAGGACAATTCTGGCTTAGTCGCAATCAGTGCTAGTGATACTTGATAGCCTCTAGTTGTCAATAATTGTGCTGTTTTCCGAGGAACTTCGGTCGTTCTCAAGGTACCCTCGATTAATAAATGATAACCTTGTTTACTCAACTCATCTACAAGATATTCAACCATTTGGCCTGCAAATACTTTGGTATAATCCACACTATCTTTACCATACTTTTCCTGTAGACCAAGGTAGTTCGGATGAAAATAGCGATAACTATCTCCATCAATGATAATAATATTTCCTTGAAATTCCCTTTGTTTAATTCGATGAATCGTTGTCTTACCAGCACCACTCTGTCCACCAAGCAAAATAGCCTTGGGCTGAGATGAAGTTGTTTTTCCACGAGTTAAAGAACGAACAAGTCGATTAGAGACTTTAATAAAGTCATCCTGGCTAAATTTATCTAATTTCATTAAGCCACCACTAGATGACTAGCTTGTTCTAGCACACGTTCAATACCATCCAAATAGCCATTATATCGCTCTACTTCCTCAAAAGTAGCAACAAGATAAATCTTCGTGTTAATCAAATCAGAAAGATCATCGCTCATTAGAACCCAAGGATTAGAACTATCATCAAATTCAATTCCTTGTTCATCTTGAAAGCGATAAAGTTGCGCTAAGATATTCGCTCCTCGTTCCTTTATCAATTCTATTTTTAATGTTAACTGATAACCTTCTACTGGTGTGAGCATTTTTTCCTCCCCTACGATATCGAGATAGGAAACATTAAATTTTTTGCAGATACGATCTACTAATTCTGTCGAAACTGAACTTGTTCCATTCTCATAACGACTCAGGCTATTTCGAGAGATACCAATAATTTTTGCGAATTCAGGTTGGGTGAGATCATGTGTTTTACGTAATGTTTTTATATTTTCTCCGATCATAAGAGCCCTCCTTTTATTTCTATTATAGCACAAAAGAGAGAAACGCACCATTTTTGGTGCACCAGAAACAAACTTTATTAAAAGTATTAATATCTCAGATTTAGGGATTGAAGACTACATAATGAAAACTTTTAAAAGTACTGATATCATGCCGTTCCCCATTGTTTTAAAATTTTTAAACAAAACAAAAAAAACACCCAAGAAATATCTATTTAGCATCTTTAAACATTGATATAATCGTATTTATGAACGTTTTGAGAATTAGTTAACTTTACGAGCTTTTTTCAAGCATGGTTTGTGAAAACTATTTTTATAATCATAAAATAGCTTTAGAATAGTACTTTATTGAATCTTAAGTTATTAAGATTTTTAAAAAATAAATATAAGTATACGACTTTCAGGGAATTTTTATCTTACTTTTAAACTTTCTTTTGTAATCAATTATATTTAATTGTCAACAATAAAATAAGAGCTTAAAAATCTGACTTATAAATATGTCTTACACATCTTCAAAACCTAACCATTTCAAATCCCAATATCCTTCCTTACCATCATCAAATAAATTAATATCTATTTCATCTTCATCAACAGTATTCTGTTCCAGAGCTTGTGTGTTTTCATAATAATAATATTTGTGACATCTATCATTGCTTTCCCAATATATTTCAATCTTTATGTTAACGTCAGTATCATCGTATAATTTGTCCATAGCCCCCCCTTATAGTAATCTAGAAATAGTTTTGAACCTAGAAATTATAATTCAAACAATGACTTATTATCTAGAAGAAATGCTTCCTTCTCTTGTTCAGTTCCATCTCTTGCATAAACTTTATTACCTAAACGGTAACTATGAACACGAGGAGATTTTCTCTCATCAGGATAACGATGACTCATAGTTTTATTTTCAAGTATTTCAGAAAAAGATGAATTAGCTGTTGAATGATTTTTTTAACATCCAAATTATTGTCTTTTTTACAATTGGCAAGATTAGCAACAACTACTGTTACTACTGCTCCTAAAAATACAACAACTTTCGGATGCTCGTTTACCAACTTAAGACACTTCTCCTCTGATTCCAAAAACTTATCACCTATTGATTTTGATATCTTAATAGTATGGTTTAGTGTACTATTTGCACAATCTTTTAATTTTGTTAAACTTAATTGCATTATTCTTCCCTCATTTTTATCTCTCTATTATCGTACCTTTAATGCACTAACAACAATATAAGAATTAATCATTCCAATTTTATATTTTTTGTTAAGTACTTTTATAGATTCATAAAATGTCTTATCTTTATTATTTATAATATCAATCTCATTTTCGCCATTTTGCTACAATATATTTATTAACTATATTATAGCAAAATGAACCCAAAACAGTACACAATGTGGTATAATATTCTTATGGCATATTCAATAGATTTTCGTAAAAAAGTTCTCTCCTATTGTGAGCGAACAGGTAGTATAACAGAAGCATCACACCTTTTCCAAATTTCACGTAATACCATTTATGGCTGGTTAAAGCTAAAAGAGAAAACAGGAGAGTTAAACCATCAAGTAAAAGGAACGAAACCAAGAAAAGTTGATAGAGATAGACTTAAAAACTATCTTGCTGACAATCCAGATGCTTATTTGACTGAAATAGCTGCTGAATTTGACTGTCACCCAACTACCATTCACTATGCTCTTAAAGCTATGGGATACACTCGAAAAAAAAGAACCACACCTACTATGAACAAGACCCAGAAAAAGTAGCCTTATTTCTTAAAAATTTTAATAGTTTAAAGCATTTAGCACCTGTTTATATTGATGAAACAGGATTCGATACTTATTTTTATCAAGAATATGGTCGCTCTTTAAAAGGTCAGATAATAAGAGGTAAAGTATCTGGAAGAAGATATCAGAGGATTTCTTTGGTTGCAGGGTTAACAAATGGTGAGTTAATTGCTCCAATGACTTACGAAGAGACTATGACAAGCGACTTTTTTGAAGCTTGGTTTCAGAAGTTTCTCTTACCAACATTAAATAAACCATCAGTTATTATTATGGATAATGCAAGATTCCATAGAATGGGTAAGCTAGAATTCTTATGTGAAGAGTTTGGGCATAAACTTTTACCACTTCCTCCCTACTCACCTGAGTACAATCCTATTGAGAAAACATGGGCTCATATCAAAAAGCACCTCAAAAAGGTATTACCAAGTTGTAATACTTTTTTCGAGGCTCTTTTGTCTTGTTCTTGTTTCAATTGACTATAACATTACTTACTCTAAAATAAAATTCATCCAACAAATAATACCTCCTTTAAGTCACGATCTACAATACTAAACCAAAAGGGGTGAGTTAATTATATAAAAAGAGTCTGGGACAAAAAGATTTTGATTTTAGGAATTCTTTATTATAAATTTTAAAAATCGATAGATTAGATAAAAAAGTGAGCAAAACCGAATTCTGAATGTCCGAAAACTAGTTTTGTTCGCTTTATATATTTAAGATTAGACTTTTGTCCCAGACTCTTTATTATTTCAACCTTGCGAAATAGAAGAAATATCTATTATCTATCGTTTTATTCTTAAGTTTAAGTAATTCATTAAGCTCTTTTCTCGTTATAACAATACATTCAAATTTCATTTCAGTTATTTTAATAGCGAAAATAAAGAACGATATGTTATGATCATTAATTTTTTTCTCTGTCAACACATTCCATGAATGCCACTCAAATTTCTCCTTATCACTATCTTTCATTTCTGGAATAAAGTTTTTACTAATACTAATAAAACTATTGTCTTTAGACATGTTGTTAAGTGAGGTTTTATATACTCCTTTCAAGATATTGAGAATCTGCTGTTTAACACCTGAATTTTCTTCATTTATACTAACGTTTAAAGCTTTTCCATATTCTATAAACCTGTTTATCGGTCCATAGTCTGATAAATCTCTACGTTCATATATCATATCATTTTGAGCCTCTTCCTCTCCTCCTATATCAACCAATATCTTTTGACTCTTATTATTTTGTTTTCTATTGATTTCTGAATTTAAATATTTCTGATTATCTTTAGAAACTTTTTGTTCAGTGGACATGACAGTTTTTTCTTTTGAATTTTCTTGCACAGTCTGATATTTATTAATAGAACCAAATTCATCAATATAGAAATAACTTTTTAACTCAATATCATCCTTAATTTGGGAAATTTCCTCAGAAGTTAGTTTCCTATCTAGGAAAATATCTTCAAAAACGTATAAACCATCATTTGCTGTAATAAAATTCTGTAAGTCTTCAACTTGAAATTCACAGCCATGAAAGGACGAAGCACGTGCATATTTTTCAAGTAATTTAAAATTTTTACTAAAATCAATTGCATAAACTTCTTCAAAATTAATATAATGAGGAGCTGTGGATTTTATTTTATTTATAATTTTATTGTTGAGAACCCTCCAAGAATAATATAGTGCATTGGGATCTTTTGAAGTTTCAATTTCAGATCTAAGATTCTTTAATTTTTCTTGAACCGATACAAATAAAGACAAGAAATCAATCGGTTCAAATAATTCGGTTGACTCAGTCGGTTTCTTCAATTCATCTGAGGAAATTTTCTCAAACAACTCAATTCTATCAATAATTTGTTCAAGACTGACCAAAGTTAAAATTTGATTCATTTCTTTTTTATTAAAATCTTCTTTCAATTTCAGATAGTTACTTTTTAATTCAGTGTATACTTGATAAATATATTGCTTCTTTTTAGTCTCGTTCTCTTCTTTTTTTTCTTTTTTATCTTTTCGATACCAAGTTAGCAGAATAGGAAAAGCAACTGCAACTCCGATTATAACATCACCCGAAACTAGTTTCTCAAACATGCTCGTTTCAGAATTAAAAAATCTGTAGCCTGCAAAAATGATTGCTAATGAAAACCACGAACCTAATAAAGCCTTACTTAAATCTTTGATATAGTCATCCTTTGACCTTTTTATATTCCACAATAAGTAAGAAAGTGCACTCAAAAATATTATAGAGATCCAAAATTCTTCATGCTTCATAATACATTTTAAAACCTCAAAATTGTTAAATCCAGTATATAAAACTCTCACAATATTCTCAACAGTCATCACTAATCCTTTCTTTCAAAATACTTCTTCCACTCTTCCATAAACTCAATCAACTCTCTTTTGAAAATTTTCTTTTCTTCTTCGGTCAGTCCCTTCGAGTTCATACGGAAAAGTAATTCAATATTATCTAATTCATCTGATTCTTCTTCTAAGTTTCCAACTAAATAGTCAACTGACACATTTAAAACTTGTGCAATTTTAATGAGATTTTCTTGCGTTGGTTTTTTAGTTCCACGTTCCCATGAAGCATATGCCTGTTGGGAAATATTTAGTTTTTCAGCTATTTGAGCTTGTGTTAATTTTACTTGTTTCCTTAGTGTTTTCAAGCGTTCTGCGAATTCCATATGTGACCTCAAAAAATTATTTTAAAATTTTGCAGAAAACCGTTGACGTCTACAACTAATGGTTGTACAATGTAATCAACAACTGATAGTTGTATAGAGCTTAAAAATAATAACCTTATCTTCAAGGTTAAATCACGATCATTGACAATTAAATAAAAAATGCGTCTGACAACCAGAGGACTGATTGCCAAAACTACACTAAACTTCGTACCTTTATTGTAAACGTTTTGGAATGAAAAGTCAAGTCTGTTTGATGGTTGAAGTGAAGATTTAAAACATTTTTTGTGGACTTCCACGCATTTCGGACTTTCGCACTTTTCCGAATAGTAAAGTGAACTGGCTTCGCCAAAGGGTGTAAGAGAACCAATAGGTATGACAGTGACTACCTATTGAGGTTAGCTAGGAAAGCAATAGTAATTCATGCAATGCACCTTGCTAAACGTTGCCACCGTGAAGGAGGGATCCTTTAACCAAATAACTTTTCTTTACTGCTGTCTATATACCTTGATAGAGTCACTCTCAAGCTACTAAGTCTTCTTTTTTCTTAGTAGCTTTTTTACTTTTATAACAAAGGAGGCAACTATGACAAACTTTTTTCGCACTACAGTGTAAGCAACTTTACGATAATTACACATTTACTTATAAAATCTTCAGTTCATCTGATAGACTAACCGCTCAGCTATACACTCAAGCTTTGAATAATTTAGATTCTTTAGCAAAGAAATCACTCATCACAGGATTTTCTCATGCCGAAGTGGTATTCTATACTAGAATGTTTAAACGCAAACTCTCTACTCACTACTACTCAAGAGTGAAGCTACCAGCTTAACTCTTTTTATTTTACAATCAGAAAGGAAAAAACTTATGATTCCAGAAACTTTAAAAATGAAACCAGAATTTATCGGTCCAGCTTACTATGAAAAATTAGGAAACGCTCCTCGTTATGTATTTGGTAAAGAAGGAAAGTACCAAAGACATATTCTAAATAGTGAAACTCATGGTGCCTTCCACGTTATTACACCTGCTTCTACCACTGTCTTTCCGGAAGATGCTCTTGTTGAGACAGGCAACCCTATTTTCTTATCAGATACTTCGCTGAATGGAAATTCTGTCGCACCTGCTCCCAACGTTTCTGCTGAGAAGCTAATACTCAAGAAATAATAAAATAAAGGAGAAAATAAAATGGCTAAAACTGGATTAAACTATGGAATCTATAAAGCACTAACCCACAGCGACACAAGTACAACTCAAATTTATGTCAATACTTCTAATATAGTTCCTATGACAGTTGGTGAATTTGCTTTAAAGTCTCTAAAACAATAAGGTAAAAATAAGGTGAACTTTGAGGTAAACTTTAAAAAAACACGAAAAAAGCACCCATAAGGTAAACTTTTGAGTGCTTTGAAACGTTGATATAATCGTATTGATTAACGTTTTGAGAATTGTGATGCTTTACGAGCTTTCTTAAGACCTGGTTTGAACATCTCGTATTTGAATAAATTTCAATATATGCTAAATATCAATGTTTCCCCACGTTTTCAGGAAGAAATATTTCATCTAATTTGAATAACTTTCAATTGAATGGTGTGAATTTTACCTTAAAAATACACGAATTGAGCTAGATTTTATCGAAAAGTTCACACCACTATGAAATATACTAAAACAGGGGTTAATAAAGTATGATTCCTGTTTTTATATATCCGCTATTTATTAAAATAATAAGAAGAAAAACCTGATAACTAAATTATCAGGTATCTATACACTGATTTAGGGCTCATTGTATACAGCCTTTGTAAATCCCAAACACTAGGTGAAGGACAAATAATGTAGAAAACTTCTACCACTCTATATCAATTATATACTATCTCAAGAATTAATTCAAGACTTTTTGCTCAAAAAATTATCCGAGGACTATTTTTAATTTTATTCAATACATTAATATCATCCACTATATAAGCTGTAACAAATTTAGCTAGATTTCGCTCTCTATTAGTGAAACGAATTACAACAACATACCCATCAGGTGTTACTAACGAAACACGTCTCATAGAATCATAGCATTTCTTCCGACTATCCCAACCTTGAAATATTGATATTTGTGAATCTTCTAGTACTTTTTTAATCCAGTTAATTCGCTTAGCTCTGTCCAGATCAAACCTATCTTTAAATCCCTGACGACGATTCGTTCTTCCATAAAAAGCATGATCAAAAGTAGCCCTATCAAATGAAACTCTCACCCCGTAATGCGTCGTTATTGGATGAGAACAATAATGCGCATAATAATGTTGTCTATAATTATCTTCTGTACCTAAGTTTAAAAATTCCGAATACATAAACACCACTTATCTCAATATAATCTTAAATATGTTAAACTTCTTTTCCGATGATGTTGTTGGTTCAATCTTGTTATCTATAATATTCTCAATCAATCTAACAATTTCTTCTTTAGCAGGTGAAGTAATAGACTGATTGAATACTGAACTAACCGCACCTATTAATAAATCGGCTAGCTGTATAAAAACAGAATCTGAAGACGGCAGGGCTAAAACACTATCAATATGACCAAAAGAAGATTTACTCAAAAAATACTGTAAATCTGATAATCGAGAATTTTGTTTATTAGCTTTGTCATCTAAATAAATACGATACGAAGTGTTCCCGTCAATCCATTTAATCAATAATTGATAATAAAATTTGTAAAAACCTAGTTCGCTATCAGATTCATGAAAAAGTTCCATATCGATTTTTTCAGAATCAACCACAATACAACGAAATCTTATTTTAGGATTACTAAAAAAATATTCGACAACTTCTTTATAAAAATCTATTTTTGATGGAGATACTTTAGTCCACTTAAATTCCGCCGAAATTTTATTTTTTTTCTTCAAAAACTCTAACTTATTTTTTACTTTTTTTCTCTCTTCTTTATCAATCCAAATCCCGCCTATAACCATATATTTCTCATGGTTACTTTTAACTTTCCTTGAATAAATGGCTTCTGGTCTACTTTCATCACAATAAATTTCAAACATATTATCCTCTCAACTTCTCAATCCATTCAATCATTTCCAAACCTATATTGCATAATTAGCTATATAAAACTATTTTACTTCATTATACCATAAAGTATAAATCTTTGGCTTTTAAATTCCATGACTCAACCTGAATAATTTTTATCTCCTATATCAAATACATTAAACATATGTTTCAATTTTTATTAATTACGTATATTGATACAAAAGGGAATGTAAACAGTTGTCTCCATACTGACTATCTAAATTATAGAATGAAATCTGTCAAACGTCGTCATCCAGAACTTAAACACGCTACACCGCATAAATTACGACATACAGGAGCGACACTTGCTAAAAAAGAAGGAATGAGCTTAGAAGCCATTTCTGAAGCATTAACTCATAGCGATACCGTTACAACTAAGACTTATGTTAATACTTCAAACATAGTTCCATTATCTGCTGGACAAGTTGCCTACCAACATCTTAAAAATAAGTAGAGTAATTTTAGGGCAAACTTTTTTAGAAAGTATAGAAAAAAGCACCCATAGGGTAAACCCTTGAGTGCTTTGAAACGTTGATATAATCGTATTGATTAACGTTTTGAGGCAACTGACCTTGTCAGATTGCAGCCACATTTGTAAGCGACTAAAGTCGCAACAACTGTGTCAATTGCACCAATTTCGTAAGAAAGTATAAAAAAGAACACCCCGAAAGGTGCTCTGTATAAGTATAATAATTCTTTCGAATTAACGTTTACTAAATTGTGATGCTTTACGAGCTTTCTTAAGACCTGGTTTTTTCTACATTATGATATTTATGGTAAATTATCACTAAAATCAAGTAATTTTAAGAGATAAATCCTCAATATTTACATATATAATCCTTTTGAAAATCGAGAGGTTATCAAAGGGTTATCACATTTTAGTTTTCGGAGCTTATGTAGTTGAGAAATACGAAATACTGTATCATAAAGATGATGTACAGTTTAGCAACAAATATACAGTTTCTTCGTGCCTGGACAATTTCTTTTTCTATCCTGAAGATATTTAAACAGTTCTATATATTATTTCTTGTGAGTAATTTTCATCAAAAAATTTCATAGAGTAGCTCCCTAGAATCATGGAAAAGTAGTAAAAATAGTTGTTATCCTAGTTGATTAAAAAAATCCCTGATTTCCTCATCTTTTATAAAATAATATATAATTTTCCCCTCTCTTCTAGTGCCCAAGATGTTTTGATTGGCTAGTTTACGAAGATGGTGGGAAGTAGATGCCATACTGAGATTTAGTAAACAGGCTATATCACAGACACAGAGTTCTTCAACAGCAAGAAGATAGAAGATGATATTTATCTGTTTATTATCGGTAAATTTTGTTAAAATGCGAAGTGATTTTTGGACTTTTTCCTTTTCAAGGTAGTTCGTTGCGGTTGTAATATTTTGCTGATTTATAACATTCACTTGGCAGATACTATCTTTTTTCATAATATTTTCTCCTAGCCTAATATAGTCCATAGTATATCAAAACTGTTATTTTCAATCAGGATATATATCCCCAATCCTAAATAAACAACGGCAATAAACCATCTGCTATATTTTTCCAAAATTTCTCCAACAGAAGAGACTTGTGCCAATTTTTGGGCAGAAAAAACCAAGAGATAAATCATGACTAGAAAGGTAAGTAAAGCTACTATCAAATTTGCTAAATTTAAGGTAGTAAAATATGGAACAAAGACACCAATATTGTCAGCACCACAACTTGCAAAAGTAATCATAGCGACTAGAAATATCAGGTTTTTATTATCTTTGCGCAAACCTTCTTTGGCAATAGCTTCTCCATCAGAATCTCCTAAAAGCAAAACTTTGAGACCTAGGAAAATTGGAATCAAACCGAGTAAACCTAAAATCTCTTTACTAGGAATATAATTTAAGACAAATGCAAAAAGCAAACTTAGCAATATTAGACTAACAGAGCCTAGAAATTGTCCTAAATAGATGTTAATGATGTCTTTTCTTCTTTTTCTTTTGGCAAAAAATAACATTAGGATAATAAGTAAGTCTACGGCTGTCCCAGAATACAGGATTATTGAAGTAACAACATTTTGAATCATAAAATACCTCATTCAAATATATTTTTGAATGTATTCTAACATTAAACTTTGTAGATGTCAACTTAAAATCCACCAAAATATAGATAAGAAGTTAGTGTACCAAATATTAAAAAGCCCTGCCATCGAAATGACAGCAGGGCTTAACTTCAATATCCAGATAATATATTTATCTAAAAAAGGTACAGTTTTTATTGATTTGTAGTGCGATATAATGAGTTTCCAAAAATCAAAAATCGCTTAAAATCAATATTTTGACATCTATTGACGTGTACTGAAACCCTTACTTAACCTCTGTAAGGATATAATTACGGTACCAGTATATCATAAATAATAACAAAATCTTGACTTTCCGAAACATAATGATTTTCCCGAAAGAAAGAGATCAACCTAAAAAATTACTGTCTTACTTATGTAATGTTTCTTTAATATAATATAGAAATAAAAAGTAGGTAAATGAAAAGATTTATCACATTACTTTTAGTGTCTCTATCTACAATTTTATTAATTGCATGCTCTAACCAATCAAGCAATTCTTTAGATGGCGAATACCGTTGAATAAACGAGAGTAGAAATGAAGTTGCCTTTACCATTTCAGGTAACAAAGGAAATAGCAACAAAGGAGAGGCCGACACCTTTACAATTGATAAAGACAGTGCAACAATCGAACCGACTGGCTCTAATATCATAAACCGAAAAGAGAATTATACCTTCAAGGATGACGTATTCACTGTAGATATTTCAGGAACAAAGCAGGAGTATTACAAAAAGGATAGTGAAGAAATACAGCGACAAGTAAAACCCTCAAACTATTTGATATTCTTTATACAATAAAAACGCTTTTGTACTGACCCCAAAAGTTAGATTTTTTCTGTCTAACTTTTGGGGGTCAGTACACACCGCATAGCGGGTATTTTTTTGTCTCGCACCTAGCGGAGTGAGACAGGCTAATAGTCACATAATAAAAAATTTACTTAAAGTCAGATTTTAAATACTTTAGAATAGTTCTTTCTAAAACTTACTCCCAAATTTTTTTGCTCGTATAATTCATCAGGGGTTTGGGGATTCCCCAAAATTCAAATCATCCCAAAAAGTACATACACTTTGTGTATACAAATTTTAGGATGATTTTGGGAGTGTGTGTATACAGACTCTGAGCTCGCAAAGTCATATTATGAGAAATCTTTCCTTCTCGATAAAATAATCCCAAAAATCAATTTGACTGTCATTTGTGTGTACAAATATTTTAAGAAGATATATAAAAAACGCTGCAAAATTTTTAACAGCGTTTCCTTATTTTAAAATTCTCATATGTCTTTCTTTTTTATGGTTAGCATCATAGTATTCCAGCATCGCATGATACAAACGAGCCTTCGTTTTATCTTGTTGTTTAATTCCATGAAGAAATAATTCTGCTCGCTTTAATTTCAATATGTATTCACATATCTGATCAAAATCCTTATCCATATTACTTTTGAAAATAAACATCTTTTTCCTCCATCACATCAACTATTTTTTGCATCAAAATAGACATATCCATTTTGTTTTCATAGCTTATTCTCCCAACTACAGTTGCAAGACGGGCTATAGAATTGATATTCTTTCCGACTTGTTCCAACTCTTCTGTTAAAGGAACTAAACCTTCAAAAGAGACTTTTTGGATGTTCAAATCTGTTCGTATTAATTTTTGTCTAGCAAACTCAGAAAAATTACGAATATTTTCCTTCCTCATACAATCATTTAATTTTTTATTTTCTTCTTCCGTCAAAAATACCTGTTTCAACACAGATTTTATTCTCATGGTCCTATCACCTCGTTTTCTTATTTAGTCGTTTTACAAGTTCTTTCACTTGTTTACTTGTCTTCTTTTCATATTCTATCATCAGCTCAACGCAGTAGTGAAATATCCTTACATTATCCAAATCCTCACTTTGTTCTGCTATTCTTTCTAACTGACGTAAGTTATTGATAATTCTTCTAACTTGAAATATAAAGTCATGATAAGATTCAAAATCAAATTGAAGATAAATAGGCGAGCTCTTAAATAACATTTTTCTGGCATAAGAGGAAAAACTTAGATGATTTGTCATTTCAATCAAGTTATTCACTATTTCATTTTGCTCCTCAGTGATGTAACATTTCTTTAGAACAGTCCTATATCTACTCATTTATCATATACTTCTTTCGGGCATTTTCATGGGCAATAGCTTTGCACTCCAGCATACGTTCCTGCTTTAAATTCTCCATAGACTTAAATAAATACGCCAAAGGAGACGTCGCATCCTCAGGAATCCGTTCAATCATGCTAATGACTTCATCACTAGTTACATACCCACTAGCCAAATACTCGCCTATCTTCATCTTCTGAGCATGTGTTAAAGTGTAATTGTTAGGATACAAAAATCTATCATTGTACTTATAAGAAATGGATTCTAACAAAGAATAATATTTGGGTGGAATATAAGTTTCAGGCTTTCTAGAACTATTATCCAGTATATTCTCAATCTCTTTCTTATTCTTACTCTTGTTCTTAATCTCTTGCGTTACATTATCATTTTCATCCGTTACTGTAACGTTACAGTCTAAAACGAGTTGTGGCTCGCCTGTAATTAGTGCTTTTTGTTTTTGTCTATGACGAGCAACACGTTCCCTAGTTTGTTTTCTAATCTTTTCTAGTCCATCTATATTCTGATGTTTCTCCCATTTTGGAATGGTAATAGCGCCATCTATGATTTCTATCATGCCAAATTCTTCAAACATGCTGAGAGCTAATTTTACAGATGTAGCCTTTCGCCTAAACACTGTTGAAAGCATCTCTTCTGTGTAATAAACCTTGTTCCCTAGACTTAATATGCCACTATTATTTTGCTTTCCTGCAAGCACCAGAATTTTAAACCATATTACAA
Organism: bacterium; assembly: GCA_905221455.1. Taxonomy (GTDB): domain Bacteria; phylum Bacillota; class Bacilli; order Lactobacillales; family Streptococcaceae; genus Streptococcus. Next base: position 28,915 of record CAJNDF010000001.1, read on the forward strand.
TAAGAGTATCTCCTTCTGGCATTGATTCTATTAGCTGAATTTTTTCATCATCAAATATATCTGTTGTTATCTTGATCCACTGAACACCATTCATACGAGTACCTATCTTTCATATTGCTTCAACCATCGTGTTACTGCTCTTTTATCGTATAAAGTCACTCCATCAATCACCATGGTTGGCATTCCTTCTTTCGTCCATTTTTGGATTGTTGTCGTAGATACATCTAACCACCTAGACAAACCTGACATACGAACCATAGGTTTATAAAGTTCTTTATCTTCAAATACTCTTGCTACAGCATTTGAAATCATCTCATCATAGTGAGCACGTAATTGCTTCTCTAATTCTTTAGGAAGCTGGACAACTAAAGTAGTTTCCGACATAAATTCACACCTCATTTCTAAATTAAATAAGCTCCGAAACCATTTAATTTGTTATTCATTTTGAATTATATATCCTTTTTGAATTTTTGTCAAGCTTTTTTATTCAAAAAGAATAAAATGTGTTATAATGATAAAAAGGAGGTTCTTATGACGAATCATATTACTAAACTGATAGAAAATAGCGGAAAAAAATTGACAGAAATTAGCGAAGCTACAAATATAGCCTATCCTACACTTTCTGGATACAATCAAGGAATCCGCAAACCTAAAAAAGATAATGCTGAAAAATTGGCAAAATACTTTAATGTTTCCGTCGCTTACATTATGGGACTTGATAGCAACCCACACGCTCCATCAAATCTTAAAATTGTTACAGATAGTTTCAAAACATCTAAAATTGGTTCTGTGACACCTTTTAAAAGCGATATGGAGAAGTTAAAGAAGAGCATCGAATTTGGCGAAAGGGCATTAACACTACCACTTGATGATAGTTTTTCAGATGAATTTCGTCATATATTCTCAGAATATCTAGCTGAGAAAAACAAACGTTTTATGTCTGAGTTTATAGATTATATGAATCACCAAAATAAAGATTCTAAAGTTTGGCAGAGCTGGATTAAAACAGACGAATACGCTATCCGCCAAGAAGATAGAAAAAATAGATAGACACTCATTTCTCAATTACATAAGCTCCGAAAACTTAGATACGGAGAAAAAATGTCTATACACAAATACAAAACAAAAAAAGGAATCCTATACTATGTCAGCTTTTACATTGGCTTAGATGCTTATGGAAAGAAAAAAAGGCACTTAAAGAGAGGGTTCAAAACCAAAAAAGAGGCAAAATTGTACGAAGCTCGTTTAGAAGCTGGTGTCGTTGCCCCCACAGTAAGTACCGACAAACCTAACCCCAAAGTCACTTATAAAGAACTTTATCAAGAATGGTTTAATGCCTATGTTGGTACCGTTGAAGAAACAACTTCTTCCCAAACTAAGAATATCTATCGAATACATATTCTACCAATATTTGGCGATAAATTTATTGACCAAATCAGTCCTTTAGACTGTCAAAACTTTATTACACAAAAATCTCAGACTTTCAAAAATATCAAACAGATAAAATCCTATACCTCAAAAATTTTTGATTTTGCAATCAACATGAACTACATTGATCGAAATCCAATGAAGAATGTTATCATGCCTAAAATCAAAAAAACTAGATCAGATAATTTTTGGTCACTGGAGGAATTACATCATTTCCTTGATATAGTGAAAGAAACTGAGCCATTTAAACATTTTGCTTTATTTAGACTGCTTGCATTTAGTGGACTACGAAAAGGGGAGTTATACGCTTTAAAATGGGCTGATATTAACTTTGACAGCAATCTATTGAACATAGATAAAAGTCTAGGAAGAATTGACGGTAAAGCGATTGAAAAGAGCACAAAGAATGAATCTTCAGTTCGTACAATCTATCTTGATGATGAGACAATCGATATTATTAAGCAATGGAGAAATTTCTATCTGAAAGAACAATCTCAGCTTCCTCTTACAAAGCTGAATATTAGTGATGAATATATGTTCTCTTACATATCAAGTAATGACAAAATTGAACCTTTGCATGCTGATTACATTAATAACGTACTGAATCGAATTATTAAAAAGCATAAATTAAAACCAATTAGCCCACATGGGTTTAGACATACACATGCAACACTTATGTCTGAAATTGGAATCGATCCTTCTAATACATCAAAACGTCTCGGTCATGCAAGCAGTCAGGTGACATTAGATGTCTATACTCACACCACAAAAACTGGTGAGAAAAACTCTATTGACAAATTTGCAGACTATCTCAATAAAGCAAAATAAATCATGATTTTAAAAATTTAGAAGAGGTTATCAGAAGGTTATCACAAAGCTATTTGAGCTCAAAAATCGACAAAAAAGCACTTTGCAAAATTTTTGCAAAGTGCTTTGAAACGTTGATATAATCGTATTGATTAACGTTTTGAGAATTGTGATGCTTTACGAGCTTTCTTAAGACCTGGTTTCTTACGTTCAACTTTACGTGAGTCACGTGTAAGAAGTCCTGCGCGTTTCAATGAATCGCGGAAGTCTGGGTCTACTTGAAGAAGGGCGCGAGCGATACCATGACGGATAGCTCCTGATTGACCAGCGTATCCACCACCTACAACGTTAACGAAAACGTCGTATGAACCTGCAGTTGAAGTAACTGCGAATGGTTGGTTGATTACAAGACGAAGGTCAGCGTGTGGGATGTACTCTTCAACATCTTTTTTGTTAACAGTGATTTTACCAGTTCCTGGAACAAGGCGAACGCGTGCAACAGCGTTTTTACGACGTCCAGTACCTGCATATTGTGCTTGTGACATACTTTATTGTTCCTTTCCTTAGATAAGTCCTGAAATATCAAGAACTTCTGGTTGTTGTGCAGCATGAGTGTGCTCAGCTCCAACAAATACTTTCAACTTCATACCTTGAGCGCGTCCAAGAGTATTGTGTGGAAGCATACCTTTAACTGATTTCTCGATCAAACGTACTGCATTTTTAGAACGAAGTTCACCTGCAGAGATTTGTTTCAATCCACCTGGGTGGTTTGAGTGAGTGTAGTAGATTTTATCGGTTGCTTTTTTACCAGTCAATTTAACTTTTTCAGCATTGATAACAATCACAAAGTCACCTGTATCAGTGTGTGGTGTAAATGTTGGTTTGTTTTTTCCGCGAAGTACGCTAGCAACTACTGTAGAAAGACGTCCAAGTGGTACATCAGTTGCGTCAACTACGTACCATTTACGTTCAACTTGGCCTGGTTTAGCCATAAATGTTGTTTTGTTCATGATTTCTCCTATATATAGTTCGATTTTTGTTTACGGTGATGGGTGTTCCTTCCCATCGAAAAGTATTTGGAAGGTTCCGGGGCCTTTCAAATGGGGTAAACAATACCGCCTACTATAATACCAAATTTCACCCCTAAAAGTCAATAGATATGAAAAATATTTTTCTGAATTCCACTCTTTTTATCTCTAAAAACCTCGCTTTCGCGAGGCTCTTCTATTTATAAGCTAAGGCACGTTTAAAGGTTTTCCAGATTCCTAAATCATCTGTTTGAAGGACTAGACTAGCATACATGCGTCCGATAAATCCTGTTGCTACCACCGCAAAAATCACTGTAATAGCAAGTGAAATCCATGCTTCTGCTCCCCCTGCATAGCCATTAATGGTTCTAAATGGCATGAAGAAGGTCGAAATAAAGGGAATATAAGAACCAATTTTCAAGATGAGATTGTCACCAGCTGCACCTAGAGCTGTCACTCCAAAAAAACCACCCATAATCAAAATCATCAAAGGCGACAAGGCTTTTCCTGAATCCTCAGGGCGAGAAACCATAGATCCTAGAAAGGCTGCCAAGACTACATACATAAAGAGACTGACCAAAATAAAGAGCAAGGTATTCAGTGAGAATGCATCTCCCAAGTGATCCAAAATACCAGACTGAGCCAAGAATGGCAAATCTTTAAAGAGTAGAATGGCTGCCAGACCACCTACAACATAAATCCCGATATGCGTTAAAATCACCAGAAACAGAGCCATCATGCGCGCGTAGAAGTAATGACTAGCCCTTATGCTAGAAAAGACAACTTCCATAATTTTGGTGCCTTTTTCACTGGCAACTTCCTGAGCTGTTACACCCGCATAGGTAATCAGAATCATATAAAGAAAGAATCCTAAGGCTCCTGCCGCCATTGTTTGAATAAACTTTTTATTTTCCTTGGCTTCATCAATCTTTTCTGTGAATTGAATTGTCTGCGCTAAGCGTTTTTCCTGCTCTTGAGACAAGGAGGCAGTTGAACGATTAAGCTGATTTTGCAGTTCATTGAGTGTACCTGTAACTGCAAATTTAATTCCATTTTCAAGCGACGTTTCGCCATGATAAACAGCCTTCAAGACACTATCTTCTTGGTCAATAGTCAGATAGCCTTTTAATTTTTCATCTTTAATCGCTTCTTTTGCACTTGCTTCGTCTTTGTAGTCAAAATTAACACCATTTACATTCTTCAGTCCTTCTGCTACAGATGGCACTGTTGTCACTACTGCCACTTTATCATTTTTAGCCATTGAAGAGCCTTGGAGATAAGCAATTCCTCCAGAGATTCCTAAAAAGAGGAACGGTGAAATCACCATAAAGAAGAAACTCCACGATTTGACGTGTCGAAGATAGGTTTCCTTGATTACAACCCACATATTTCTCATACTTCCACCCCTGATTCTAGTTTAAAGATTTCATCGATTGTTGGCGCTTGTTGGTCAAAGGTTGCGATATATTGCCCCTGAGTCAAGATTGGGAAGAGTTCCCTTCCAGCGCTCTCGTCATCTAAAATCAATTTCCAACTGCCTTGTTTGGTCAAGCTCACCTGTTTAACATGAGGAAGGCTTTCCAATTCTTCCTTGCTTCGTTCACTTGAAACAAAAAGACGCGTTTTCCCGTATTGATTGCGGACATCCTGAACTGGCCCATGCAAGACCACACGGCCATCTCGAATCATCAGAATATCATCACAAAGTTCCTCGACATTAGTCATAACATGGTCAGAAAAGATAATGGTTGCTCCTCGCTCTTTTTCCTGAAAAATGACTTGTTTGAGCAATTCTGTATTGACTGGGTCCAATCCACTGAAAGGCTCATCCAAGATAATCAGGTCTGGTTCATGAATCAGAGTAATAATAAGCTGAATCTTCTGCTGATTTCCTTTTGACAGACTCTTAATTTTATCTGTCAGCTTTCCTTTTACTTCCAACCTCTTCATCCATTGAGGGAGTTTTTCCTTGACTTCCTTGGCATCCATACCTTTTAGAGTCGCCAAATAGCGAACTTGTTCAAGGACTGTCAATTTAGGCATAAGACTGCGTTCTTCAGGCAGATAACCAATCCGAGCATAGGTCTCCTGACGAATATCCTGACCATCCAGACTGATTTCTCCCTGATATTCTAAAAACTTCAAAATACTGTGGAAAATCGTTGTCTTCCCAGCACCGTTTTTCCCAACTAGTCCCAAAATACGACCTGGTCGTGCCTGAAAGTCAATACCAAACAAAACTTGCTTGGGTCCAAAACTTTTCTCTAGACTTCTTACTTCTAGCATCTTTCACCTCCGAAATGTCTTGCACTCATTATACTCCTTTTTGATAGCCTTTACAATGATTTCTGTCCATTTTTAGAAGACTATTGCTATGTAAAATATGGCCTGGAGCGTTTTTAGTGATAAATCCATTATACAGTAGCAAACTCAATTTATCACCTCCGCTCCTCAACTGTCTATTTTTGATCCTGAATTGTTATTTGAAAATCAAAAATCCACCCCGAAGGATGGATTGATGCTTTAACGCACTTCTGCATTCACTTTTTCTTCAAGTGATGCTTGGATTTTTTCCATATAACGTGCAACTTCTTCGTCTGTTAAGCTGTCTTCTGGATTTTGGAAGGTCAAGCTATAAGCCATTGACTTCATACCAAGTCCCAATTTTTCGCCTGAGAAGACGTCAAAGAGTTTGATATCTGTCAAACGTTTCACACCTGCAGCTTGGATAGCGTCCACAACTTCTTGGTGAGTGACTTCTGCCTTGAGGAGAAGGGCAACGTCACGGCTGACTGCTGGGAATTTCGTGATTTCCACAAATGGAGCAGCTGGTTGAAGCGCTGCTTCGATGGCTGAAAGATTAAGCTCCGCTACATACGTTTCTGGAATATCGTAAGCCTTAGCAGTGACTGGATGCACTTGGCCAAGGAAACCAAGAACTTGGTCACCAAGTGAAATCATAGCTGTACGGCCTGGGTGAAGGCTAGCAATTTCAGCTGTTGCTGTATAGGTCACTTCAAGTCCCAAGCGAGTAAAGAGCGCTTCTAGGATTCCCTTAGCATAGAAGAAATCAACTAGAACTGCTGCCGTTTGGAAATCTTTTTCAGCAACCAATCCTGTCAAGGCAAAGGCAAAACTGTTAATCTCATTTGGAAGTTCTTCTTTTGGATTACCTGTTTGTTCAAAGACTTTTCCAATCTCGTAAAGTGCCAAATTTTTGTTCTTACGAGCCACGTTATAGGCAACGGTATCAAGGATACCTGAGATCATATTTTGACGGAGGACAGAACGGTCCACAGTCATTGGCCACATGAGTTCTGTAAGGTTACTTGGTTGAGCTGTGAACTCAACTGCTTTTTCAGGCGTTGTCAGAGCGTAGGTAATGATTTCTGTCAAACCTGCCCCTTCAGCAATCGTACGAACTTGACGTCGAAGTTTTTGTGTCGCAGTCAATTCACCAGCTGTTCCATCGTCTTTTGGAAGACTAGTTGGCAAGCGGTCATATCCATAGATACGAGCGATTTCTTCAAAGAGGTCTGCTTCAATGGTGATATCCCAACGACGACGTGGTACGCTGACTGTAAAGCTATCTGCATTTCCAGAAAGGCCAAAGCCAAGACGACGGAAGACATCTTCTACATCAGTGTATGAAAGATCTGTTCCAAGGACACGGTTGACGTCTGCAAGAGTAGAAGAAACTTCCACATCAGAGGTATCAAGTTCACCCGCTGAAACGATACCCTTACGCACCGTCGCACCTGCAAGCTCTGCAATCATGCTAGCTGCCGCATCAAGAGCTTCGTTAACAGTTGCCACATTGATACCTTTTTCAAAGCGAGAAGATGACTCAGAACGAAGGTTAAGACGACCGCTGGTCTTACGGATTGATTTTCCGTTGAAGACTGCAGCTTCAAGGACGACACGACTAGATTTCTCAGAGATTTCTGTTGCTTGACCGCCCATGACACCTGCAAGGGCTACTGGCTTGTCTGCGACAGTGATAACTAAGTCATTCACGTCCAAGTCACGTTCTTCACCATCTAAAGTCACCAATTTTTCACCAGCACGCGCTTCACGCACACGGATGTCATTTCCTTCAAAGGTCTCCAAGTCAAAGGCATGCATTGGTTGACCAAAGTAGAGCAGGATGTAGTTGGTCACGTCCACTACGTTATTGATTGGACGGATTCCTTCGTTCATGAGAAGGTTTTGCAACCATTGTGGACTTGGTGCGATAGTCACATTGTCCAAGATGCGGGCCGCATAGTAAGGTGCCTTGTCTGTTTCAATGCCCACAGAAAGAGCATCTGCTGCAGCTTGGTCAGTTTCTGAAAGAGTAAATTCTTTAAAGTTGACTGCCTTATCATAGATGGCTGCCACCTCGTGAGCCACTCCACGCATAGAAAGAGCGTCTGCACGGTTTGGTGTGATGGAAAGTTCGATGATTTCATCATCCAAATCTAGGTATGAGAAGACTTCATCTCCAGGAACTGCATCTTCTGACAAGATTTGAATACCATCTGCAAATTCCTTTGGTACAACTGAGTCAGAAATTCCCAATTCACCAAGTGAACAGATCATTCCAAGTGACTCTAAACCACGGATTTTTCCTTTTTTAATTTTGTAGTTGTCAGCGATACGAGCTCCTGGAAGTGCCACCATAACCTTGATACCTGCACGCACATTCGGTGCTCCACAGACGATTTGACGGGCTTCTTCTTCGCCAACGTTAACCTGACAAACATGGAGGTGAGTTTCTGGCACATCTTCGCAAGACAAGACCTCACCGACGACAATTTTTGATAGACCGGCAGCTGGTGATTCGACACCTTCTACCTCGATCCCTGTGGTTGACATTTTTTCAGCCAACTCTTGTGATGGCACATCAATGTCCACCAATTCTTTTAACCATTTATAAGATACAAGCATAATTCTGATTGTAAGATCTCACCAAGTGGGACCTTTTCAATTCCTTTCTTTTTCTTCGAGTCAGTCCTTACAAGTTCACGTCAAGAGTATGTGACTGGGACTGTATTTGAGGTTTCAATCTTATTTAAACTGTTCCGAGAAGCGGACATCTCCTTGGTAGAATCCACGGATATCGTTGATTCCGTAACGGAGCATAGCTACACGCTCTTGACCAAGACCAAAGGCAAAGCCAGAGTAAACAGTCGCATCGATACCACTCATTTCAAGGACACGTGGGTGAACCATACCGGCACCCATAATCTCGATCCAACCTGTTTTTTTACATACATTACAGCCTTCTCCACCACACTTGAAGCAAGAAACATCCACCTCAACAGATGGCTCTGTGAATGGGAAATAAGATGGACGCAAACGAATTTGGCGCTCTTCACCGAACATTTTTTGGACAATCAATTGAAGCGTTCCTTGAAGGTCAGCCATAGAGATGTTTTTCCCAACAACCAAGCCTTCGATTTGGTGGAATTGGTGACTGTGGGTCGCATCGTCTGTATCACGACGGAACACACGCCCTGGTGAGATCATTTTCAAAGGACCTTTAGAAAAATCATGGGCGTCCATAGCACGCGCTTGAACTGGAGACGTGTGAGTACGAAGTAAGATTTCTTCTGTGATGTAGAAAGTATCCTGCATATCACGGGCTGGGTGGTCTTTTGGAAGGTTCATACGCTCAAAATTATAGTAGTCTTGCTCTACTTCAAAACCATCCACGACTTGGTAACCCATCCCAATGAAAATATCTTCGATTTCTTCACTGGTTTGTGTCAAAACATGACGGTGACCAGTCGCAACTGGGCGGCCTGGAAGTGTCACATCGATGCTCTCGCTAGCCAGTTGAGCTGCGACTTTCTTTTCTTCCAAGAGCTTAGCTGTTTCTTCAAAAGCAGCTGTCAAGACATCGCGCGCTTCATTGACGTGTTTCCCAATGATTGGACGCATCTCAGCAGAAACATCTTTCATCCCTTTGAGGATTTCAGTAAGCGAACCCTTTTTACCAAGGACAGAGACACGCAATTCTTGCATCTCTTTTTCATTTTCAGCAGTAATCTGCTTCAAGCTAGCCAGCGTTTCTTCGCGAAGCGCTTTTAATTGTTCTTCAATAGTTGACATAATTCCTCCATCAGTCGCTCGTAGATAAAAAGAAAACCACATGCCAAAAACTCCACTCGGAGCGTTGACACGCGGTACCATCCGTTTTCATCTGACAAGTCAGACCTTCATTTCTAAATCCATGCGCAAGTGAATTCGCCCAGCTTTCATATAGAGAGCTTGCAGTCACGGCTCTCCTCCCTGATATACTTCCCTTGAGTTACTAGTCTTGCAGATTCCTATTCAATTACTAATTAGTTTATCAGATTTTTAGTTAAAAAACAAGTTAGATTAGACTAATTTCAATATAAAACTCATTCCTTTTTCTGTTGCTCCATCTTCCACAAATCCAAGCGACTTGAAACACCTCCTAGAAGCATGATTGTAGGTGTAGATTTCCTTGACTCTCAATTCTTTCCATCCTTTTACTCGAGCCAATTCAATCAAAGTACTTAGAACCTTTTTCCCAATCCCTCGATGTTGGTAAGCGGGATTCCCAATCACAATGGGGAGATTATCCTGAGATAGTGTAACATCCCCAATTGGAAACCATTCTCCCTTCTCCTTGACTTCAATCCAAAAAAGCTCTCCATGCTTATCCAAATAAGAATACATAGCTTCCAGGGTCGCTGGACTGTAAGGTCTCTTCACACCATCTACGAGGTAAACCAAGTTCACATCCTGATACCAAGCCAAAGCTTCCTCACAATGATTGACCTGATAATAAGGAACAAGACGCAGTGCATTATCTATTTGTAGGGTCTGTTTCATCTGCTTTCCTTTTCAATAAGAGAGTTGCTGCTTGATTAAAACCCTCACACCAGTTATACCATTTTGCTTCATACTCATCTTGAGGTAAGATATGATTTTTTAAATCCAGAACAGAGTAAATCTTTCTTTCCTCACAAGCTTGCGCATAGAGATGATATAGTTCATCACCACCATCTCTATCCCACTCAGCAGAAATCGTATCTTGACCTACCAATAAAGCCTGATAAGCCCTGTGATGCCCATCTGTAATCAACAAGCAATCTCCAAAGGCAAGAATACTGATTGGAGCAACATTTATTATTTCTGCCGACTGATAAAGGGGCTGGATGCCTTCTAGTTTCTTTTCTGATAAATATAGTTGAGTCGGATGAAGAGCTTTTATATTGACTTTCATTTCTTTCTCCTCAAGGAAATTTGATGCTCACTTCTGCTTGCCTTTAAATCGCCATTGGAAGCGGAGCTTATCATAGAAGGGAAACTCGATAAACAAGACTCCCAAGCCCACACAGAGACTGGCAAGAACGTCTGATGGATAGTGAACCCCCAGATAGACCCTTGATACTAGCACACTGACTAGGTAGAGAGCAAGGACGATTTGCACGATTTTTCTCCAGACTGGATTTTTCATCCGTTGACTGAGAATGACAATCAGAGTGCCCACCATCAGCGTCACTGCCAAAGAATGGCCGCTTGGAAAGGAAAATCCCTTCTCCTCAACCAAGTGTAAGATATCTGGCCGTGGGCGCTGGTAGATATTTTTAAAGGTCAAGATTAAAAGGGCTGCTAAAGCCAAATTCCCCAGCATAAGTAGGCTTTCAATCTTCCACCGCTTACGATAAAAGATAAAAGCTGTAATGACAACCCAAGTGATAATCACCGGAATATCAATCAAGCGTGTGATAGCCCTAAAAAGAATAGTCAAATAATCTGGTAAGTCTCCTCGAACGGCAGTCTGAATCGGTTGGTCAAAACCGACCAGCGTTTCAGGGTAAAACTTGACCATGTAGCCAAGAATAACGAAAAGTAAAAGGGCAAAACTGCCCTTCATTAAAAATGTTTGTTTATCTCTCATAATGTTTTAAGGTTGGTTTCAAGAGAACATACAACAACCAGAATGAAACGGCAAAGATAACACCCTCAATCAAATTAAAAGGTAATACCATGGTCATTAGGTAGTTGGAAAGTCCCAAAATTTTTCCAATATCAAAGTTAGCAAACTTAGCGTACAAAGGAACAGCATAAACATAGTTGAGAACCAACATAGCCACGGTCAAGCCAATAGTCCCAGCTAGAGAGCCTAGTAGGAAACGAAGGGTTGTCCGTTCCTTTTTCCAAATCAAAGCAAAGACGATGACAAAAACTCCCAAAGCTACGATATTCATTGGCAAACCAATGTAAGTATTCACTCCCTGGCTGTTAAGAAGCAATTTCAAGAGTGAGCGAAGCAAGAGAACTCCTAGAGCAGCAGGCAAATCCATGACCACCAAGCCCACAAGGACTGGCAAGATACTAAATTCGATCTTGAGGAAGGACGCCGCTGGCAAGAGCGGAAAGTCAAAGTACATCAGCACAAATGAAATGGCTGATAGAATCGCAATGGTCGAAAGTCGACGTGTGTTTGTCATAACAGGTTCCTCCAATTTTCTATAAAATCAGAAGAAGTTAGAAAGGATTCCTCTATCTATTCTCACTTTTTATATCCCAAACGTTCCCTCTCACTCTATTAAAACAAAGCAAGCGGTTACAGTTTAGCTATAAACTCATCAGAACAGACAAAGCTATTCTTTCGTCTTCTCCCATCCAGACTATACTGTCGGTTGTGGAATCTCACCACATCAGCTTGCGCTCGCGGACTTATTTGGCTAAGATATTTTAGATTTATCTAGGCGTCGCAGTCGAAGATAATACTTAAAGTATATCGAGACAAGACAACGACGAGAAAGCTAAAATAGCTAGTCAAATTTACCGCCGGTCGGGAATTTCACCCTGCCCTGAAGACTCTTTTATCATAACAAAAAACGCTTGCAAGCGCAAGCATTTTGTTCATTTTCATTTTTTATTTCAATTTATCCACTTCATAGGTATGAACAAGCTCAAGACCTGCAAAGTTCTGCTGGCGAAGGGCTTCGTAAACAATCATGCATACTGTATTAGAGACATTGAGGCTACGGACGTGTTCATCATTCATAGGAATACGGAGAGCCTTCTCAGGATGTTCTCGCATAAAGTCCTCAGGTAAGCCCTTGTCTTCACGCCCAAAGAGAAAATAATGGTCCTCATCAGTCGATAAATCCACCTCAGAATAGACTTTTTCTGCGAATTTTGAAATCAGATAGAGTTTACCCTTCATCTGAGACATAAAATCTTCTAAACTGTCGTAAAAATAAATCTCTAGCTTATCCCAATAATCCAATCCAGCCCGCTTCATCTTCCGATCATCAATCGGAAAGCCCATAGGTTTGATGATATGGAGGGGAGAATTGGTCGCAGCGCAAGTACGCGCGATATTGCCTGTATTTTGTGGAATTTGAGGTTCAAATAATACAATGTGATTTGTCATGACTTGCTTCCTTTCACCATTGCAAAAAAATAGCCACACTGCCCGGAGTCAAGCTCAGCAAACAGCGTGGTTAAGGCATCGTTAACTTACCTCACAACAGGTTTGAAGTAAATCAGCGAAACTACTTTCTTAGTATAACACTTTCAGAATCATTGTCAATAGAAACGACTTGATTTTTTCAATTTTTTCAAGCTATTTCCAAGGGTTTCTAGGAGAAAGTTCTTAAATATCTGCAAAAATTGCTTACTCTTTTATACCTATCTGTGTACTGGGAATGATGATATTATGACCTCGTTATCTCAAATACTGCTGTATGAACCCACTTATTATGAATTTGTAAGTCATTTTCTATAACCCTACTAAAGGTAAAGCCATTTTTTAAAAGCACCCTCTGAGAGGCTAGATTGTCCGTTGCCGTCCCTGCGATAATCTTATGTAAACCATAAGTAATAAAGGCCTTTTCTAAAACGAGTTTAACCGCTTCGCTGGCATAACCTAAATTGCTAACATTTTCCCCAATCCTATACCCAAGCTCTGCTGTTTTTCGATTATTCTCTAAAACACTTAAATTAATTCTTCCGACCATAGCGCCTTGCGAATCTCTGATAAGATGCATGTAGACATCCCGATTCGTTTGTTCCCTTAACAATTCCCTTGTAATTTCTTTAAAACCTTCTAAATCAAAATAGTTAGCTGGTCTAGGAGGTAAATTCCGCTCAAAATACTCTTGATTCTCTTTTTCAAAAAAATAGACGTCTAAACTATTTTCTTCAGACAACTGCTCTAAGCTTATCATTGTAAATCATCTCCCGTCATTATATACATTCAACATTTTCCCATGTTTACACAAAATGAAATTAACACGATTTAAATTAAGTACTTTTACTATTTTATATCGTCTCTACATTATGACACTGAACTTAGTTGAAAATGATTATATTTGAATAACTTTTATTTTGTAGTGTAAATTCTACTATAAAATATACAAACTAATTTATATTTTGTCAAAAAATTTCAAGCATACAATTATTAACTTTATTTCTCATACAATCTATCAATAAAAAGTTATAGAATAATTTCTCTTTACTTATCTAATGAAAACTTTGACAATACTATTTCCAAGGGTTGTAAAATCGTCCTTGATTCTGCAAGATAAGTAGTAAACTAGCTACTAAAAACAAGGCTGCCAAGAGCAAGGTAAGATAATCACCTTTTTTCAAGGCCTGGTAACTATACCAAGTGCGTTTTTTCTCTTTCCCAAAGCGGCGAAGTTCCATGGCGGTCGCAATGGTATCAATGCGTTCTAGCGAGCTAAAAATCAAGGGAGTAATAATGCGCAGATTGCCTTTAATTCGCTGCATAAGAGAAGCTTTCTTGGATAATTCCATCCCACGCGCTTCCTGAGACATCTTGATGGTAAAGAATTCTTCCTGCAAATCTGGAATATAACGCAAGGTCAGGCTGACTGAATAGGCAATCTTGTAAGGCACACCAATTTGATTTAAACTGGAAGCAAACTGACTAGGGTGGGTTGTCATCAAAAAGATAATAGCCAGAGGAATGGTGCAAAGGTACTTAATGGCCAGATTAAGTAGGTAAAAGAGCTCTTGGCTGGTCAGAGTGTAGGCACCAATTCCTTGCCAAATCACACTTCTCTCACCGTAAAGTCCAACCCCATACTCGGGAGAAAAGAGGTAGACCATCAAGACGTTTAAAACGGCAAATACCGTCGCAAAAACGGCTATAAAAGAAACATCTTTAAAACGGATTTCTGACAAATAGAGGAGAAAGACTGAAAAGACGGCAATCAGCACAAGCAGTCTGGTATCATAGCTAATCATGGCTGCCAATGACACGAGAATGAAAAAGAGGAGTTTCCCAGCTCCTGACAAGCGATGAATCACAGTATCTCTATGCTGGTAACCGATTAATTTAGCTTGCATCCTTCTCTCCTTTCTTTGTAAAATGCCGTTAAAGCAAGTGGATCAACATCTAATTTCTTAGCCAAGTTAAAGATAGAGGTTTCTTTTAGATTGGCTTTTACTAACAACTCAGGATTACTCAACAGACTAGCTGGATCAGTATCGGCAATCAATTCCCCGTCCACCATGACGAGGGCCCGGTCTGAATAATCCAGCATCAATTGCATATCATGCGTAATCATGACAATCGTATGCCCTTTTTGATGCAGTTCTTCGAGAAATTCCATAATCTCAGTATAGTTCTTCTGGTCTTGACCAGCTGTCGGTTCATCTAGGAGGATAATTTCAGCTCCTAAAACCAAAATCGATGCAATAGTCACACGTTTTTTCTGACCAAATGACAGGGCAGAAATAGGCCAATTACGGAATTCATAAAGACCGCAGATTTTCAAGGTTTCATAAACTCTCGTTTCAATTTCCTGCTCATCCACACCTCGCAAACGAAGCCCTAGAGCCACCTCATCAAAAATCATATTGGTTGAAATCATTTGATTGGGATTTTGCAGTACATAGCCTACTCGTTCCGCCCGCTCTGCAACAGAATCTCCTTTTATGTCCTGTCCTTCCCAAAGATAGCGGCCTTCCGTCTGAATAAAACTACTTAAGGCCTTGGCTAGGGTTGATTTCCCTGCTCCATTTTTTCCGACAATGGCAACTTTTTCACCCTTTTTAATATCCAAGTATAGGGATTTTAAAATCGGTCTATCATCATAAGAAAAGGACACATCCTCTAGTCTAAAGAGTGACTGCAATTCTGGGGTTTCTTTTGCCAGTTCCGTCTGTAACTGAAGCTGGCCTTTTGAGATAGACAAGTTGTCCAAATTTGCTAATTGTTCTTCCTTAGCTAAATCCACACCCAATTGACGGAGAGTGGTGAGATAAAGGGGTTCTCGGATTCCATTTTGTGTCAATAAATCAGTCGCAAGTAGCTGGTCAGGACTCCCATTAAAGAGAATACGACCATCGTTTATCAAGACAATCCTATCCACAGGGCGATGCAGAACATCCTCCAAACGATGTTCAATAATAAGGGTCGTCGTCCCCTCGTCCTTATGAATTTGGTCAATCAATTCGATAATATCCTGACCTGACTTGGGATCAAGATTGGCGAGTGGCTCATCAAACAAAAGAATCGGACTCTCATCAATCAAGACACCAGCTAGACTAACTCGCTGCTTTTGCCCACCAGACAAATCCTGAGGACGCTGATTCAATAAAGAAAGAAGGTCCAGCTTTTCAGCCCATTTATGAACACGACTTTTCATTTCATCTAGAGCTGTCACGTCATTTTCCAGAGCAAAAGCCAAATCCTCTGCCACGGATAAACCGATAAACTGCCCATCTGTATCCTGCAAAACCGTGCTAACCAGATGAGATTTGTCATAGATACTCATATCAAAGGCTGCTTGCCCCTTGATGCAAAATTCTCCAGACATCTGACCCTTGTAAATATTGGGGATAATCCCATTCAAACACTGCCCCAAGGTAGACTTACCTGACCCAGATGGTCCAACAATTAAGACTTTCTCTCCCTTGTAAATGGTCAAGTCCACCCCTTGCAAGGTCGGTTCTTGTTGCGTTTCATACTGGAAAGAGAAATCCTTCCACTCAATTATAGCTTCTTTCATCTTACTCTCTTCATTCGCTTCTTAGAATTCTATTTTATCATAAATTAAACCCTTCTTGCAGACTCTTCTCTTAAAAACTTATCGCCAACAAGATCCCTATCCTAGCTTGCTTGCCTGACTAGTCTATAAATAGTGAAAAAGGCCGGTTTCCCAGCCTTTTCCCTTATGTTAATCCTTTTTCAAACTTCCTGAACGAGTCTGCGTACGTGAATAAGCTATCAAAAGAAGAGTTCCTGCGATAGCAATAGTCACAGCATTAGCAATACCTGCAACAATCCCTTGGGCAAATACTTTTTCTGCTGCTTCTTGATAAATCACAACATCTCCAAGTGGTGCCAAGACACCCCAAACAAGAGCATTTGCAATAATCTGAATGAGGTTAAAGAAGACAATATCCTTCAACTCAAAAACACCCTGTGTTACTCGAATGTATTTTCTAAAGAGTCCTACAGCTAGACCAAAGAGACCACTAGCAATAATCCAAGTCCACCAAAGACCGTAGCCAGCAAGAGAGTCCTTCACCGCATGCCCAATTAAACCAACAAGTAGACCAACTAGAGGGCCAAAAATGATAGATAAGAGGCTCTGTACCGCATACTGAAGCTGGATGCTTGTATTTGGAACAGGTGTCGGAATGCTGATCATCCCGATAACAACAAAGAGCGCAGCTCCAACACCGATAGCAACAACTTGTTTAATTGATTGATTTTTCATCTATAATCTCCTATTTTATGATTCTATTTTCTTTATTTCAATGGTCCAAGATGAACCGACACCCACATTATAAGCCTTGGCAAAGGAACCTTGGTTAATAGCCAGACCTAAACGATAGAGAGAGTTGATGTAAAGGATGGGTTGCCCAATTCTCACATCTGCAAATGATTTGCCATAGACGACCTGATTCTGATAGACCAGCATATCAGCATGATAGATAGTCACTTCAAAACGGTCACCAAATTCTGGTTCCAGCTTGTAAAATTCTTCTCGTGTGATAGAGGTCCAGAGCGAACCAAAACGCACATCCAGAATATCAATGGCTCCCTTGACCAGATGATCTTCAATGATGGTCTCTACGACTGGGAGTTCTACAATCTGGTCCACACTGAGCTCTGGCCCCACTTCCTCGAAAGTAATGTGACCACTGGCTAGTTTAGCACCAGTATAGGCATAGACATCCCGACCGTGGAAGGTATAAGAATGCTCTGTATTTTGCCGTCTATTGGCTACTTCAGAAATCTCACGAATAGCTACAATGCCAACGTGTTTCTTGATAAAAGAAAGCGTCCCATTGTCTGGCGTGACAATGTATTGATTTTTGGCAGTCTTGGCAACCACACTCTTACGTTTCGAGCCGACACCTGGATCGACTACCGATACAAAAGTCGTTCCCTCAGGCCAGTAATCCACCGTCTGAAAGAGTCGGTAGCTCCCCTCAAAAATATTATAAGGCGTGATATCGTGCGTCAAGTGATGGATTTTTAAGGTTGGAGACTCTTCTAAAGCCACTCCAATCATAGCCGATACCGCACCATCTACCAGACCAAAGTCTGATTGTAATACCAGTAAATTATTATTCATTTTGTCTCCTCGTATGTCCTTTATCATACCATATTTTCTAGAAAGTCGCTAATAGCTATTTCAATTGGTTTGGGTATAGTTTTACCTTATAACAAAATTCCATTAAAAGCTCTTGTTATTAGCTAGTAGGTGCATTTTTTCTTGAAAAAAGGTATGATAGTTACATCATGAAAAAGTAGGTTTTAATATGAAAATTATCCTTGTCGGAGGGGGAAAAGTCGGTTTTGCCCTCTGTCGCTCCTTGGTTGCAGAAAAGCATGATGTTTTGCTGATTGAGCAAGACGAAGCCGTTCTCAATCATATTGTTAATCGATTTGATATCATGGGTATCCTTGGTAACGGGGCCGATTTTACCATCCTTGAGCAAGCCAGTGTCCAGGATTGTGATATCTTTATCGCCCTGACCGAGTACGATGAAGTGAACATGATTGCAGCCGTTCTAGCCAAGAAAATGGGGGCTAAAGAAACCATCGTTCGGGTGCGGAACCCTGAATATTCTAACTCTTATTTCAAGGAAAAAAATATTCTCGGTTTTTCTCTTATCGTTAATCCTGAGCTCTTGGCTGCACGCGCTATTGCTAATATCATTGACTTCCCAAATGCTCTCTCTGTCGAACGTTTCTTTGGGGGACGGGTCAGCTTGATGGAATTCACTGTTAAATCATCCAGCGGTCTTTGCCAAATGCCCATTTCTGATTTTCGGAAAAAATTTGGCAATGTTATTGTCTGCGCGATAGAGAGGGATCATCAACTTATCATTCCAAGTGGTGACATGACTGTACAGGATAAAGATAGAATCTTTGTCACTGGTAACCGAGTTGATATGATGCTCTTCCATAATTATTTCAAGTCTCGCGCCGTGAAGAGCCTTCTCATCGTCGGTGCAGGTAGAATTGCCTATTATCTACTTGGTATTCTCAAAGACAGTCGTATCGATACCAAAGTCATTGAAATCAATCCCGAAATCGCCAGCTTCTTTAGCGAGAAATTTCCAAATCTCTATATTGTCCAAGGAGATGGTACTGCAAAAGATATCCTGCTGGAAGAAAGTGCTCAAAACTATGATGCCGTTGCGACTCTAACAGGTGTCGATGAGGAAAATCTGATTACCTCTATGTTCCTTGACCGCGTAGGTGTACAAAAAAACATCACCAAGGTCAATCGTACCAGTCTCCTCGAGATTATCAATGCACCTGATTTTTCAAGTATCATCACACCTAAAAGTATTGCTGTAGATACAATCATGCACTTTATTCGTGGTCGGGTTAATGCCCAGTATTCAGACCTTCAGGCCATGCACCATCTAGCAAATGGTCAAATCGAAACCCTGCAATTCCATATCAAGGAAGCCAATAAAATGACTGCCAAACCTCTTTCTCAACTGAAACTGAAAAAAGGGGTTCTTATCGCAGCCATCATTCGAAAAGGCAAAACGATTTTCCCAACTGGGGAGGATATGCTTGAAGTCGGAGACAAGCTTCTAGTAACGACCTTGTTGCCGAATATCACTAAGATTTATGACTTAATCGCGAGGTAAGAGATGAATAAAAGTATGATTCGTTACCTCCTTTCAAAGTTGCTTTTGATTGAAGCTGTTCTTCTTTTGGTTCCTGTGGCTGTTGCTATCTATTACCGTGAATCGAGCCAAGTTTTTACAGCTCTCTTTTCAACAATAGGGATTCTCGTATTGCTGGGCGGTTCAGGGAGTTTGGAAAAACCAAAAAATCAACGGATTTATGCCAAGGAGGGAGTCTTGATTGTTGCCCTCTGTTGGATCCTTTGGTCCTTCTTTGGCGGTCTCCCCTTTGTCTTTGCTAGGCAAATTCCCAGCGTCATCGATGCCTTTTTTGAAATCAGTTCTGGCTTTACAACTACTGGAGCAACTATTCTGAACGACGTTTCGGTTCTCAGTCGTTCCCTCCTCTTCTGGCGAAGTTTTACCCACTTGATTGGAGGGATGGGAGTTCTGGTTTTTGCACTGGCTATTATGGATAATGCTAAAAATAGCCACCTAGAGGTAATGAAAGCTGAGGTTCCTGGCCCTGTTTTTGGCAAGGTTGTATCCAAGCTAAAAAACACCGCTCAGATTCTCTATCTCCTCTACCTTGCTCTCTTCTCTCTCTTTGTCATCATCTATTATCTAGCCGGTATGCCTCTCTACGATAGTTTTGTCATTGCCATGGGAACAGCAGGTACAGGAGGTTTTACAGTCTATAACGATGGAATTGCCCACTATGGTAGCTCACTGATTACCTATCTGGTTAGTATCGGTGTTCTAGTTTTTGGGGTAAATTTCAACCTCTACTACTACCTCATGCTCCGTCGGGTTAAGGCCTTCTTTGGAGATGAAGAACTTCGGGCTTACTTGGTCATCGTACTGGTTTCTACAGGATTGATCAGCCTCAATACTCTCTACCTCTACCCAGGATTTTCAAAGAGCTTTGAAATGGCCTTCTTCCAAGTTTCCAATATCATTACAACAACTGGTTTTGGATATGGAGATATTACCAACTGGCCCCTCTTCTCCCAGTTTATCCTTCTCTTCCTCATGGGAATTGGTGGTTCTGCTGGATCAACCGCAGGTGGACTCAAGGTTATTCGAGGCCTCATTCTTTCAAAAATTGCTAAAAATCAGATTTTATCAATCCTATCACCCCACCGTATTTTGACCCTTCATGTTAATAAAACGGTGATTGACAAAGATACCCAGCATAAGATTCTCAAGTACTTTGTCATCTATTCTATGATTTTGCTAGCACTTATCTTTATTGTCAGCCTAGATAGCAATGATTTTCTGGTCGTTACCAGCGCTGTCTTTAGCTGTTTCAATAATATCGGGCCTATTCTAGGAACGACATCTAGTTTCTCAATCTTTAGTCCTATCTCAAAAATTCTCCTCTCCTTTGCAATGATTGCAGGGCGCTTGGAGATTTACCCAATCCTCCTTCTCTTTATGAAGAGAACCTGGTCTAAGAGATAAAATATAACCACACCTTGTAAACTTACAAAGTGTGGTATTTTTATACTCTTCGAAAATCTCTTCAAACCGCGTCAGCTCTATCTGCAACCTCAAAACAGTGTTTTGAGCAACCTGAGGCTAGCTTCCCAGTTTGCTCTTTGATTTTCATTGAGTATTAAAGAATTTAAAAACCACAAAACAACCCTCAGTCGATTTGACCGAGGGTTCCTTTTCATTATTTAAGAACTTGATTAGCTCAATGCGTCATCCATTGAAAGAACTTCGTGGAAGACACGTTGTGTCAATTCAGTTTTTTGTTCTGGAGTGAGGTATTTAGTGTTTACACAGTATCCAGAGATACGTACGATAACGTCTTCTCCTGACATAATCTTTTCGTAAACATCGTTCAAGTCCATAACGTTCAAGTTAACGTGTTGTCCACCGTTTTCGAAGTAACCATCAAGGATTGTTACCAAGTTATCAACTTGTTCATCACGAGTCTTACCAAGAGCGCGAGGTGAAACTTGAGTTGTCAATGAGATACCATCAGCTGCATAACTAAAGTCAAGGCTAGAAAGTGAGTTCAAGTTTTGCAACCATCCACCTTTAGCTTTGTTAGATGGGTTAGCACCTGGTGAGAAGAATTCAAGTTTAGACAAGTTCACAGAACCATCTTCGTTGAGGTATACACCTTTGTGGACTGGTGAGTTACCAGTTTGTTTAGAGTAAGCAACGTTAGATGTGATTGTCAAAAGTGATACTGTAGCTTCTGCATCTTTGTAAAGTTTGTGGCTACGTAGACGAGTTGTGTAAGCTTCAATCAACCATTCTGCCAATTCGTTTGAACGAGGATCATCTTCACCCCAACGTGGGTATTCACCGATTGTTTCGTAATCGTAGATGTAGCCATTTTCGTCACGGATTGGTTTAACTGTAGCGTATTTGATAGCTGACAATGTATCAACAGTGTTAGCAAATCCACAGATACCGAATCCCATGTTGGCACGTTGTTTAGTTGGCAAGAAGGCCATTTGAACAGCTTCGTAGTTGTACTTATCAGTCATGTAGTGGATGATGTTCAAAGCATCTACGTAAGTATCAGTCAACCAGTCAAGAGATTTTTCAAAGTTTTCTTTAACTGATTCGAATTCAAGAACTTCGTCACGGATTGGTTCGATGTCAAATACTTTGTAGTCTTTGTGAACATCGTCGTAACCACCGTTCAAACCAGTAAGAAGGGCTTTCAATACGTTTACACGAGCACCGAAGTACTGGATGTTGTGGCGTTGTTCTTCATTTTCTGGGTCAAGTGGAGATACACAGCATGAGATACAGCTCATTTCACCGTATCCGTCTTTGGCCATTGTTGTTACACCTTCGTATTGGATAGAAGAGTGTTTGTGGCTCATGTGCATACAGTAGCGACGGAAGTTGTATGGCAATTTGTCAGTCCAAAGAACTGTCAAGTTTGGTTCTGGAGAGTTACCGATATTGTCAAGAGTGTTCAAGAAACGGTAGTCCATCTTAGTAACACGGTGACGACCGTCGTTACCCATACCAGCCATAGAAGTTGTGATGAAGGTTGGGTCACCTGAGTACAATTGGTCATAAGCTTTTGTACGAGCAAATTTAACTGTACGAAGTTTCATAACGAAATCATCAACGAACTCTTGGATTTCTGATTCAGTAAATGTACCACGAGCAAGGTCACGTTCTGCAAAGATGTCCAATACGATTGGCACACGTCCTAGAGATGTAGCAGCACCGTTGATAACACGGCAGACAGACATGAAGGCGATGTTAACCCATTGGATTGCTTCTTTAACGTTCATCGCTGGTTTGCGAACGTCAACTCCGTAAAGATCACCCAAGCGAACAACTTGTTGCAATGCTTGGTATTGAAGGTTGATTTCTTCACGAAGACGGATTGTTTCTTCATCGATTTCTTCAATTGCATTCCAGTCGTTTACTTTTTCTTGCATCAAGTAGTCTGCACCGTAAAGAGCAAGACGTGCGTAAACACCGATGATACGTCCGCGTGAGTATGCATCTGGAAGACCAGTTACAGTGTGTGCGTGACGAGCGCGACGAATGTTTGAAGTGTAAGCGCGGAAGATACCGTCGTTAACTGTTGTTACGTATTTAGTGAAGATTTCGTGAACAGCTGGGTCTGGTTCGTATCCATTTTCTTTCAAAGTAGTTTCAGCCATACGGATACCACCTTTTGGCATGAAGTTCAATTTGAAGAGTTCGTCATTTTGGATACCAAAGATAACTTCGTTTTCTTTATCGATAAATCCTGCTGGAATATCAGCAATAGATGTTGGACGAGTGTCCATTGGGAAACGAGTTTCTTCGTAGTGAGCTTTAGTTTCTTCTACAATTTTTTTGATGTGAAGTGAACGTTCTGTTGGTCCTGCAAGGAAGCTTTCGTCTCCATCGTAAGGTGTGTAGTTAGCTTGTACGAAGCGTGATACACTTGCTTTTTCTTTCCAATCTACGCCTTTGAAGCCTTCCCAAGCTTTGTCAAAAATATCTTGTGCTTCAACAACTGTCTTAACAACCATGTTAATGTCCTCTTTTTTCTTTCTAGTAACATCCATCTGTTACATTCATGAGACAAGTATACCATACAGTAACCGATTTCAACAAGTGATAAATCCCTATTTTTACACTTTCTTTTCTAAAACAGTCTGCATTTTGTTCCAAACTGTATTATATTTTTGAAAAAATTAAAGCCTTTTTTCTTTTTTTCAGAAAAAAAGGTATAATAAAAGAAAATAAGCGGTAAAAAGGGGCTAGGCATGTTGATTTTTCCTTTATTAAATGATTTGTCAAGAAAAATCATTCATATTGACATGGATGCCTTTTTTGCTGCGGTAGAAATCAGAGATAATCCTAAACTCAAAGGAAAACCTGTCATTATCGGAAGCGATCCTCGGCAAACAGGTGGGCGTGGTGTCGTTTCTACTTGTAGCTATGAGGCGCGAGCTTTTGGTGTCCATTCTGCTATGAGTTCCAAGGAAGCTTATGAACGATGTCCCCAGGCCGTCTTTATCTCAGGAAATTATGAGAAATACAAGACTGTAGGTCTCCAGATTCGAACTATTTTTAAGCGCTATACAGATTTGATTGAGCCCATGAGCATTGATGAAGCCTATTTGGATGTGACAGAAAACAAACTTGGTATCAAGTCAGCGGTCAAAATTGCTCGCCTCATTCAAAAAGATATCTGGCAGGAACTACACCTGACTGCTTCTGCTGGCGTTTCTTACAACAAATTCTTAGCTAAAATGGCCAGCGATTATCAAAAACCACATGGTCTGACAGTGATTTTACCTGAACAAGCTGAGGATTTTCTCAAACAAATGGATATTTCCAAGTTTCATGGAGTAGGAAAAAAGACGGTAGAAAGACTTCATCAAATGGGTGTTTTTACTGGCGCTGATTTGCTTGAAGTTCCTGAAGTGACCCTAATAGACCGATTTGGCAGACTGGGCTATGACCTTTATCGAAAGGCTCGTGGTATCCACAATTCCCCCGTCAAATCCAATCGCATCCGTAAATCAATCGGCAAGGAGAAAACCTATGGGAAGATTCTCCGTGCCGAGGAAGACATCAAAAAAGAGCTGACTCTCCTATCAGAAAGAGTCGCTCTCAATCTCAATCAACAAGAAAAAGCTGGAAAAATTGTCATTCTGAAAATTCGATACGAGGACTTTTCAACTCTTACTAAACGAAAAAGTCTGGCTCAAAAAACACAGGATGCTAGTCAGATAAGCCAAATAGCCCTACAACTCTATGAAGAGTTAGACGAGAAAGAAAGAGGTGTCCGCCTGCTGGGGATTACCATGACTGGATTTTAATACTCAATGAAAATCAAAGAGCAAACTAGGAAGCTAGACGCAGGCTGCTCAAAACACTGTTTTGAGTTTGCAGATAGAGCTGACGTGGTTTGAAGAGATTTTCATTGAGAATAAAACCTTGAAGGGTTGCCCCTTCAAGGTTTTTCTTATACAAATAAACGAACAAAGCTATAAAGTAGCAAGACACTACCAAGCACGATGCGGTATTTACCAAAAAGAGTAAAGTCGTGTTTTTTCACATAGCTTGTCAAGAAACGAATAGCGACCATGCTGACGGCAAAGGCTACTCCCATCGCAACCAAGAGCAAGAATAATTGTCCAAAACTCAAGAGCTGTCCTGCTTTTATAAATTTGAAAATCTTTAAGGCACTGGCTCCAAACATAACAGGAATCCCAAGATAGAAGGTAAATTCTGTCACAACAGAACGACTAGTTCCATTTAACAAACCGCCGACAATCGTTGCTCCAGAACGACTAGTTCCTGGTAAAAGGGCAAGAACTTGGAAGAGTCCAATATAGAATGCTGTCGTATAAGGAAGTTTGTCCAACTCTGTTACACTTGGCTCGATAGCACGCGCTTTATTGCGCTTTTCCAAATAGATAAAGGCAAGCCCATAGATAATCAACATGAGAGCAACAGAAACCATATTATGGAAGTGGGTATCAAACCAATCGTCAAATTTAAAGACACCAAGCAAAGGTAAAGTAGCAACTAAGACCTTCAACCATAGTCTCCAAGTCTTACGAACTTCCTGCTTGTCCTTAGTCGGTTTGAAAGGATTAAGCTTGTTAAAGTAAATAACCATGACCGCCAAAATAGCACCCAGCTGAATCACGACATTAAACATGGACATAAAGGTTTCGTTTTGATTTTGATATTGGATAAATTCCTCTGCTAAAATCAAGTGACCTGTACTGGAAATGGGCAACCATTCCGTAATTCCTTCAACAATCCCGAAGAAGATAGATTTTAAAATTTCAATAAGATACATAGATTACTCCTTTTTTCTATCTTCCATTATAGCATACTTTTTCAGTCTATGGCAGTTCTCTTTAAAAGGCGCCGATACTGCCACCGCCTCCGCCTCCAGAGAAGCCACCGCCAGAACTTCCGCTTCCAGAAGATACGGAATAGGTACTTGCTGTATTTGCGACGCTGGCATAATGGCTCATTTGCGCGCTTGAATGATAAAACATACTGTGCCAGCCATAAGCTACATAGAGATTGATATCTGGATTTTCCACTTGTATATGATGAACCTTCATCAAATGACTAACCTTATCCGCATAGCCAAATAAGGTCGCATAAACCAAGAGGCGATTCCATACTACAATACTTTCCAGCTCAGCCTGATCCAATCGCGCAATCTCACGCAGCATATTTTCAAAACTGGTCCAGAGATAGTAGACTTCAGCTCCCGCTTCATTCAGAACACCATCACGATTATCTAGTCGAAGCTTCCAATAATAGAAAACAGCCAAAACTAAACCTATAAAACCAAGTATTGGCAAGGGTAGGTAAAGATAGTCATGAACGTCTAAACTGTACAAGAAGAAACCAAATCCAATAAATAGAGGCAGGACAGTAGAGAGTCCCATCCCCACTTGCAAAGCCTTTTCCCCACCAGTTAAAGGACGATAGTACTCTGGGAGACCCCAGAAGGAAACTCGATTTCTCACTCCTTCTTGCATCTCTTTTAATACTTCTTCGAAAGAAGATTTGAGCTGACGCCCCTTTGCTTGAATCCGTTTTTCATCAGAGACTTTTGCCCCACGATAAAGACTATCAGATACCTTGTAATCCGCAAACAAGTTGGAAAGAGTAGCTTCTTTTTTGCCTGAAAAGGCCAGATTTAAGCAGTCTTTCTCAAAACTTGACAAACCATCTTCTCTTACCAGCCTCAAGCCAACTGCATCTCCTTCTGAAATAATAGAAACATTCCCACGGTCTATCAGATCTAACAAAGTAGCTTGAATAAGTTGGTCAAAGGTAAATTTTCCAGCTCCCTTGACCAAGGGACTCACTTCCTCCAAGGAGGTCGAGAAGACAGCTTCTGATAAAACCATAGGCTCTAATTCCATTGGTGGTTCATAGAGACGATGATTTTTGGCATATTTGACTGAAGGAGTGGTCTTTCTTCTATAGATAAAATAGAAGAAAGCACTCAATAACAAAGAGATAGAAAGTATCGAAGGGAAGACCCAAGTAAGGAGTTGTTTACTTTGCTCTTTTTCTCTAACAATCGAGTCTTCTATCTTATTAAACTCTTCTAAACGATTTCCTTTCAAGCCCTGATCCCTAGCGCTAGTAAAATTGGTTCGAGGCCAGTAGGCATGCAATTCAACTCCACGCTTAGCTGGAAGATTGTCCAAACGAATAGTATAATCAAGGCTACTCTTTTCAACCGTTCCTTCTTTAAAAAGTTTTCCTGTGTGGAAAAAGAGTTTTTCAGCCCCCTTATCACCCCTTACATGAAATTCAAACTTGCCAATAGCCCCTGAACTATCTGTTAAAGGTTGCCAATTTAATTCAGCGATATCATCATATAGAAAAAGCAAATTTTTTAAATTCCAGGTGAGGTCAACTTCAACTGTGTCACCCTCCTGACCTGGATTATAAACTTTAACAGTATAACCATCTGCTCCTTCTATAACTTCGCTCGTAACATCTGTCAGTTCAGCACCATTTTTCGAGGCCTGAACCTTTGGATGAGAGTCAATGTCAAACCCACTAGGTATCTTGCCAGCACGTCCAAGTCCCATGATTTGGCCTTTAAAGTCCTCTTCAAACTGATAAACTATCTTCTGTCTAAATTCTGCCGTATTGTCTGCATGAATATACAAATCCCCTTGGTAGGAGTTTATCTTGAAATCAATGGCAAAAACAGAGAATGGCAGAAGGCAAAATAAGCCTAACACTAGTAAGAAAAAAGTTTTTTTCATCAACTAAGCCCCCTTTTTTATCTTTGCTATCATTATATCATTTTTTCATAAGTAAGGGCTTACCTGTATTGAAAAATAGAGTTTTTTTCGATAAAATAGGATACGGTTATTTTTTAATAGATTGGAATAGGAGAAATCATGAGAAAAATATACTTATCTATTTTCACAAGTCTCTTGCTGATGCTAGGACTTGTCAATGTTGCTCAAGCCGATGAATATTTACGCATCGGGATGGAAGCAGCATATGCTCCCTTTAACTGGACCCAGGATGATGATAGCAACGGAGCTGTCAAAATCGATGGAACCAACCAGTATGCCAATGGATACGATGTCCAGATTGCCAAGAAAATCGCTAAGGACTTAGGCAAAGAACCTTTGGTTGTTAAAACCAAGTGGGAAGGATTGATTCCCGCCCTCACTTCTGGTAAAATCGACATGATCATTGCTGGTATGAGCCCAACCGCTGAACGCAAACAAGAAATTGCCTTTTCAAGCAGTTATTACACCAGTGAGCCCGTATTAGTAGTTAAAAAAGATTCTACCTATGCTAAAGCTAAAAATTTGAATGACTTCGACGGAGCTAAAATCACTTCACAGCAAGGTGTTTACCTATATGACTTGATTTCACAAATCCCAGGTGCTAAAAAAGAAACTGCCATGGGAGACTTCGCTCAAATGCGTCAAGCTCTTGAGGCTGGCGTTATCGATGCCTATGTTTCTGAACGTCCGGAAGCTTTAACTGCTGAAGTGGCTAATTCAAAATTTAAAATGATTAAACCAGAAACAGAATTCAAGACTGGAGAAGAAGATACAGCTATTGCCATTGGTCTTCGTAAAGATGATAATCGTATCAGTCAAATCAACACCAGCATTGAAACCATTTCTAAAGATGAGCAAGTTGCCCTGATGGATCGTATGATCAAGGAGCAGCCTGCAGAAGCTACAACAACTGAAGAGACTAGCAGTAGTTTCTTTAGCCAAGTCGCTAAAATTCTTTCTGAAAACTGGCAACAACTCTTGCGTGGTGCTGGTATCACTCTTTTAATCTCTATCGTCGGAACCATCATAGGTCTCATTATCGGTCTTGCCATCGGCGTCTTCCGTACTGCCCCTCTCTCTGAGAATAAAGCTATTTATGGTCTACAAAAACTAGTTAGTTGGATTCTCAATGTCTACATTGAAATTTTTCGTGGTACACCAATGATTGTTCAATCGATGGTTATCTACTATGGAACCGCCCAAGCTTTCGGGATTAACCTTGACCGCACACTGGCTGCTATCTTTATCGTTTCAATCAACACCGGTGCCTACATGACTGAAATCGTTCGTGGCGGTATCCTAGCAGTTGACAAGGGACAATTCGAAGCTGCCACAGCTCTTGGTATGAGCCACAACCAAACCATGCATAAGATTGTGCTACCTCAGGTTGTTCGCAATATCCTACCAGCAACTGGTAATGAATTTGTCATCAATATCAAAGATACATCTGTATTGAATGTTATCTCTGTTGTCGAACTGTATTTCTCAGGAAATACCGTGGCAACTCAAACCTATCAATACTTCCAGACATTTACAATCATCGCCATGATTTACTTTGTCCTCACCTTCACTGTTACTCGCATCTTGCGCTTCATTGAACGAAGAATGGATATGGATACCTATACTACAGGTGCTAACCAATTGCAAACGGAGGAATTGAAATAATGACACAAGCAATCCTTGAAATTAAACACCTCAAAAAATCCTATGGACAAAACGAAGTGCTAAAAGACATTTCTCTCACTGTCCACAAGGGAGAAGTTATTTCGATTATCGGAAGTTCAGGAAGTGGTAAATCAACCTTACTACGTTCCATTAACCTACTTGAAACGCCAACTGATGGACAAATCCTTTATCATGGACAAAACGTCCTCGAAAAAGGTTATGACCTCACACAATACCGTGAAAAGTTGGGGATGGTGTTCCAATCCTTTAACCTCTTTGAAAATCTCAACGTTCTTGAAAACACAATTGTCGCTCAGACAACTGTCCTTAAACGCGAACGTACAGAAGCTGAAAAAATTGCCAAAGAAAACCTAGAAAAAGTCGGCATGGGAGAACGCTACTGGCAAGCGAAGCCAAAACAACTCTCAGGTGGTCAAAAACAACGTGTGGCCATCGCTCGTGCCCTTTCAATGAATCCTGACGCCATTCTCTTTGATGAACCAACATCAGCTCTCGATCCAGAAATGGTTGGAGAAGTCCTCAAAATCATGCAGGATCTAGCTCAGGAAGGCTTGACCATGATTGTCGTAACCCATGAAATGGAATTCGCCCGTGATGTCTCTCACCGTGTTATCTTTATGGATAAGGGAGTAATTGCTGAAGAAGGTAAACCAGAAGACCTCTTCACCAATCCTAAAGAAGACCGAACAAAAGAGTTCCTTCAACGCTATCTCAAATAAAAAGAAAAGGCTGCATCCTTGTGCAGTCTTTTTGTTGTCCTCATACTCTTCGAAAATCTCTTCAAACCATGTCAGCTCTATCTGCAACCTCAAAACAGTGTTTTGAGCAACCTACAGCTAGCTTCCTAGTTTGCTCTTTGATTTTCATTGAGCCTCAAAATGAAAAGACAGACCCTATTCAAGAATCCGCCATTATCCAAAGATTAATCTTCAAATTTTTCATGATTTTTTTCATAGAAATCAATTAAACCTAGAGCTGTTTCAAATGAAATATTTTTTACTTTTGCACGACCCTGTGCTAGAGCAATGATAGACATTTCACGCGCATTCGTTTCTTTAGAGATACGGTAGCCTGTGATTTTCTTATCACGAACCCAGCCAACAACTGATTCTACTTTTTCAAAGTTTGACTTAGCCATGTTCTTCTCCTATTTTCTTCTTTACGTTATATTATTCTATACGTTTTTATGTCTTTTGTCAATAAAAAAACATATATTCAATAAAATAAATGATTCAGAATCTTCTTACTTCCTTTTTAAAGCCGATAATATATAGGTTTTTGCTTACTATAACCCATTAGTATACTCCTAAAAAACAATTGCATTATTAAACTTTAAACTTGTAAAAATATTCTTTTGTACTGAATGCCAGTTTCTCAATAGGATAGACAGGATTTGCTATTTCATTCTATATATTCCTTTTAAATCAACAAGTCCACTAAAGATAGTCTTTCACTCCACACTATCTCTAAACCATTCCGTTTTCTTTCTCCTTCTTTGGTTCCTTTCCTGTCCTTATCTATATCTTATTCGTTTCACAACCGGTACTACTTACATTGTCCAATCTTGCACCTTCTGATTACATACCCGCTTTCCAGCTAGTCATTTAAAAACAGTATCACTAGCTGTTTCATGTCTAGCACTATTGTTTATCTCACGAGTTTTTTCGGCCAACTCACCTAGCAACCATCTCACAAACATTGATTATTTTTTCTGATTCCTATTATATTTAGAGAAAATTCAAATTAGGGATCTATACAATTGGGGATTTCAAAAAATTTCCTTATATATAGTAAGTAATTCTGTCGCCTTAATATAAACAGAATCAAAAATAATAGGTGCTATAGTGAGTTGTAGTAGAAATAGCACGATAGATTTCCTAAGTCCATAGGAATCGCCCCCTTTCTTCACCCTCATTATAACACCTATACATCAGTTGTGCAAATAATATGATATTTTTTTATTAGTCCTCAGACAAGCATATTATAGAGTGTTTCATTACCATTTAAGTTAATATAAGATGGATCAAAACCTTCCATTCGACGAATCAAACCTGCATAATCATGCTTATCTGCCAAGGCAATCCCAATCAATACAGGTCCTGTCCCCTTGCTAGCTCGCTTGATATACTCAAAACGTGTGATATCATCATTTGGCCCCAAGATGTCATTTACAAACTCACGCAAGGCCCCTGGACGCTGTGGAAAATTGACCACAAAATAATGCTTGATACCATCATAAATCAAGGCACGCTCTTCCATTTCTGGCATACGGTTGATATCATTATTTCCTCCAGAAATGATACAACAAATGGTTTTCCCCTTAATATATTCAGCTAAAACCTCTAAAGAGGCGATACTAGCCGCTCCAGCAGGTTCTGCAACAATCCCTTGCTTAGAGTAGAGGTCAATCAAGGTTTCAGAAATCAACCCCTCATCGACACCTACTAAGGTTTGAACATGTTGGCGAGTTGCTTCATAGGTCAACTGACCTACTTTTTGCACGGCAATCCCATCCGCAAATTTGTCAATTTCTTTGAGCTTAACAGGTCCACCAGCTTCAAAGGCAGCCTTCATGGAACGCGCTCCATTAGCCTCTACCCCAATGACTTCAATTTCTGGACTTGTTTCCTTGATATAGGTAGAGACCCCAGCAATGAGACCGCCACCACCAACAGGAACCAAGACAGCATCAAAATCAATCGATTCTTTTCGAGCTTCTTCTAAAATCTCATAAGCAACGGTCCCTTGACCTGCCTGAACATAAGCATCATCAAAAGGATCAATAAATGTACGATTTTCAGAAACTGTAAATTCTTGAGCTGCCTTAGCAGAAGCATCAAAGGTATCTCCAACTAGTTTAATGGTTACGAAGTCCCCACCAAAAAAGCGAACCTGGCCAATCTTTTGTTGCGGAGTGGTAATGGGCATAAAAATAGTAGCAGGAATCTTCATTTCATTACAAGTATAGGCAACTCCCTGCGCATGGTTTCCCGCAGAAGCACAGACTACCCCACGCTCACGCTCTTCCTTGCTGAGCTGGGAAATAGCATAATAGGCACCACGAATTTTAAAGGAACGAACACGTTGAGCATTTTCCTTTTTCAAATAAATCTTAGCACCATACTTCTCCGATAAATAATGGTCATAATCCAGTGGGGTATTCACAACCACACCGTTCAAGACCTTGTGAGCCTTGATGATATCTTTTGAACTTAACATCTTTTTCTCCTAGACTATTCATACTATCACAATCCATCCTCTAAAACAGAGATGAATTGATTATAAAAGCGAGTTAGGTCCCCCCAACTCGCCTTCACCTTAATTTCTATAAATTAGTTATAGATTTTGAATGCATCATCGTCGTTTTTACCAACGAATGGCATTGCTTTACGCAATTCTGCACCAACTTTTTCAATTTCAAGGTTAGCTGCTTGTTCACGGTAAGCAGTCAATTTTGGACGTCCGGCTTTATAGTCATTTACAAAGTCATTTGCAAATTTACCATTTTGGATGTCTGCCAAGACAGCTTTCATGTTTTCTTTAACTTGCTCAGTGATTACACGTGGACCTGATACATAGTCACCATATTCAGCAGTGTTTGAAATTGATTGACGCATTTTCTTGAATCCACCTTCGTAGATCAAGTCAACGATCAATTTCATTTCGTGAAGAACTTCAAAGTAAGCCAATTCTGGAGCGTATCCTGCTTCTGTCAAGACTTCGAAACCTGCTTCGATAAGGGCAGTCAAACCACCACAAAGTACAGCTTGTTCACCAAACAAATCTTCTTCAGTTTCTTCTTTGTAAGTTGTTTCAAGAAGACCTACACGAGCTGCTCCAACACCTTTACACCAGTCCATAGCAATGTTTTTCGCATTTCCTGTTGCATCTTGGTATACTGCGTAAAGAGCTGGTACACCAAATCCTTCTTCATAAGTACGGCGCACCAAGTGTCCTGGTCCTTTAGGAGCACACATGAAGACATCTACATCCGCAGGAACTTTGATAAATTCAAAGTGGATGTTGAAACCATGAGCAAATCCAACTGCATTTCCAGCTTCCAAGTTTGGAGCGATTTCTGCTTCGTACAATTCTTGTTGGATTTCGTCTGGTGCCAAAATCATGATAACATCAGCCAATTTAGTTGCTTCTGCTACTGTGTAAGTGTCAAATCCATCTTCTTTTGCTTTGTCAAAAGATTTACCTGGACGTACACCGATGATGACATCGCGACCTGAATCACGCAAGTTTTGAGCATGCGCATGTCCTTGTGAACCATAACCGATAACGGCGATTTTTTTACCGTCAAGTGCTGCTACTTTAACATCTTTTTCGTATTCCATTTGAACTGCCATAGTTTTTCTCTCTTTTCTATTATTTATTGCCTTTTAGGCTGGTTTAACAAATTTAGGTTGGATTTTTATACTCAATGAAAATCAAAGAGCTAACTAGGAAGCTAGCCGCAGGCTGTACTTGAGTACGGCAAGGCGAAGCTGACGTGGTTTGAATTTGATTTTCGAAGAGTATTAGTCGCGGGTAAATCCAGTTGCACCCGTACGAGCAATATTGCGAATACCGTATGGTCGAATGACTCGCAATAGGGCTTCACTCTTCTCAGCATTTCCTGTCATCTGAATAGTAATCGAGCTTGGAGCTACGTCTACTACCGTTGCACGGAAAGGTTGAATAATCGCTAGAATCTCAGCTCTCTTCTCAGCTGGCGCTGACATCTTAACCAAAATCACCTCGCGCTCCAAATGAGGCTTGTCTGTAATATCACGAATGCGAATCACATCAATTTGACGATTGAGCTGCTTGATGATTTGCTCTACTTCATCATGAGAAGCTACATCAATAATGATGGTGATGCGCGATACATTCGGATCTTCTGTTGCTCCAACAGAGATGCTTTCGATATTAACCTGACGGCGAGACAAGACACCGGTAAAGCGATTGAGGACTCCTGAACGATTTTGTAGTTTTGCTGTTAACATTCTACGCATGGAACTTCACCCCCAACATCTCATGATTACTCTTACCAGCTGGTACCATTGGTAACACCTGTTCCTTACGAGAAATATCTACCTCGATTAGCATAGGAACATCCTCAGTGATGACTTCAAGGTCTTGAGCCAAAGTCTCAGGATTGTCAAACTTATAGTTTTTAATGCCATAAGCCTGTGCCATCAATTGGAAATCAGGAAGGGTATCAAAGACTGACTCTGACGTTCTA
This sequence comes from bacterium, assembly GCA_905221455.1. Classification (GTDB taxonomy): domain Bacteria; phylum Bacillota; class Bacilli; order Lactobacillales; family Streptococcaceae; genus Streptococcus. The sequence goes on from CAJNDF010000001.1 coordinate 63,498, forward strand.
CCTTCATAGAAGGATTCCTGCCACTGGCGAACCATTCCAAGTGAGTGGTTGTTCAGCATAACAACCTTGATTGGCACCTTGTAAATGTTCAAAATAGCCAATTCCTGGTTAGTCATTTGGAAACCACCATCCCCAACAAACAAGACTACTTCCTTATCCGGGTTAGCAATTTTAGCACCTATTGCTGCTGGAATTCCGAATCCCATGGTTCCCAAACCACCTGAAGTCACTAACTGACGTTCATTTTGGTATGGATAATACTGAGCTGTCCACATTTGGTGTTGACCAACGTCTGTGACCACAATGGCATCTCCGTTGGTCAATTCACCAATGCGTTCAATAACGGCTTGCGGCTGAACCACACGCTCTTTCTTATCATAAGAACGAACGCGGTTCTTGTCTTTAGTGACTTTTTCAATCCATTTTTCAGTATTGTTATGAACGGTTGGTTCTGCCAACAACATTTGCAAAGCTTTCTTAGCATCACCCACCACAGGAATATCTGCACTGATAATCTTACCAATCTCAGCTGGGTCAATATCAATGTGGGCAACCTTGGCATTCTTAGCGAAGGTCTTTGGATTTCCTGTCAAGCGATCATCGAAACGGCAACCAATACTAATCATAAAATCAGCTTCTGTCATGGCAATATTTGCTGCGAATGACCCGTGCATACCTCCCATTCCAAGGAAGAGTGGATGAGTCGTTGCAATCGTACCTTGCCCTAAAAGACTGGTTACCACTGGAATCTGATAGCGTTCTGCAAATTCATTTAATTCTGCAGCAGCTTCAGCATAACTAATTCCACCACCAGCTAGCAAGACTGGCTTTTTAGCCTTGGATAATTGCTTCAAGATTTTTTTGATTTGCATATCATTTGGCTCAAGAGTCGGCTGATAGCTTGGTAGGTTCACTTCTGGTGAATAAATGAAGTCTGTTTCTAAAGCAGATACATCTTTAGGTAGGTCAATGACAACTGGCCCTGGACGGCCTGTAGTTGCGATATGGACAGCTTCCGTAATGATACGAGGGATATCTGCTGTCTCACGAACTTGGTAATTGTACTTAGTGATTGGCATGGTAATTCCCACGATGTCTGCCTCCTGAAAGGCATCTTTCCCAATCCCTGCTCGCGCCACCTGACCTGTAAAGACCAAAAGGGGAACGCTATCGCTCATGGCATCCGCAATCCCTGTAATGGCATTTGTTGCTCCTGGTCCACTAGTGACGACTGCAACACCCAACTTTCCAGTTGATTTGGCATAACCTTCAGCTTCATGCAAACAACCTTGCTCATGGCGTCCTAGAATGTGGCGAATGCCTTTAAAATTATATATCGCATCATAAAAAGGCAAGACAGCACCACCTGGATAACCAAAGATGGTATCAATTCCTAAATCACGAAGTGTTTCCAAAACCAGGTCCGACCCCGTCTTAGGAGATTCTAAACTGATTTTCTCCATTGTTCCCCTTTCTTTCCTCTTAAAAATAACTTGTTACTATCATACCACTTTTTCAAAATTTTTCAAGACAAAAGAAGAAATTTTCTGAATTTTCTATTTTAACGTTTATTTATGAATGTTATTTTGGTTTTTATTTAAAAGATACCGATTTCATTTACTGAAAAAGAAAAAAGAACTGATTTCTCAGTTCTTCATTAATCTTATTCCACACTAAATAGGTATGGGTAAACTGGTTGTTGGCCTTGGTGAATCTCTACTTCAACATCTTCGAATTCTTCTGCGATTTCTTGGGCAATTTCATTGGCAAGTTCTTCACTTCCGTCTTCACCGACATAGAAGGTTACGATTTCACTATCTTCATCCAACATATGTTTCAATGTTTCAGTCAAGGTTTGGTGCATATCAGGGTTTGACACGAGAATTTTCCCATCCACCATACCTAGATTATCGTTTTCATGGATTTCTAAGCCATCAATGGTTGTATCACGCACAGCTGTTGTGACGCTTCCGCTAACGACATCGCTAAGAGCAGCAGTCATACGCTCTTGGTTTTCTTCGATGGACTTGCTTGGATCAAAGGCAAGAAGACTTGTCAAACCTTGAGGAAGAGTGCGAGCTTCCACCACTACTGCTGGTTGTTCCAAAACTTCTGCTGCAGATTGAGCTGCCATGAAGATATTCTTGTTGTTTGGCAAGAAGATAATATTACGAGCATTAACCTGTTCAACAGCCTTAATAAAGTCTTCTGTTGAAGGATTCATGGTTTGACCGCCTTCGATAACATAATCAACACCTTGAGAACGGAAGATATCTGCTAGACCTTTACCAGCCACCACAGCAATCAAAGCATACTCTTTTTCTTCAGCTGGTTTGCTAACTTGAGCAGCTTCTTTCTCAACCTGTGCTTCATGTTGGTTACGCATGTTGTCAACTTTTACCTTGACCAAGCTACCATATTTGAGACCTTCTTGCATAACAAGTCCTGGATCTTCTGTATGGACATGGACTTTAACAATTTCATCATCGTTGACAACGAGGAGAGAATCCCCAAGTTCATTCAAGTAGTTACGGAATTCGTCGTAGTCAAAATCTTTGGCATAGGTTGGACCTTGCTTAAGAGCTACCATGATTTCAGTACAGTAACCAAATGTGATGTCCTCAGTCGCTACGTGACCAGCTACAGACTTGTGGTGCTCCGCATTGATCATTTCACTCATATTAGCAGGAGTCGCCACAAAGTCCTCAGATGCAATATATTCGCCAGTAAGGGCTGAAAGGAAACCTTCGTAGATGAAGACCAGTCCTTGACCACCTGAGTCCACAACGCCAACTTCTTTCAATACTGGAAGCATATCTGGCGTTTTAGCTAGAGCTGTTTTAGCACCTTCTAAGGCTGCACGCATGACTTCAACAGCGTCATCTGTTTGCTCAGCCTTTTTCTTAGCACCGATAGCAGCACCACGAGAAACTGTCAAAATCGTTCCTTCAACTGGTTTCATCACGGCCTTATAGGCAACTTCCACACCTGATTGGAAGGCAAGGGCCAAATCTTGACCTGTTAACTCGTCTTTATCCTTGATGGCTTGTGAAAATCCGCGGAAAAGCTGAGACGTAATAACACCTGAGTTTCCACGCGCACCCATCAAAAGACCTTTGGCAAGAATGCTCGCTACTTCTCCAACTGTAGAAGCTGGCTTGTCTGCAACTTCCTTAGCACCATTTTCAATGGTCATTCCCATATTTGTACCAGTATCTCCATCTGGAACTGGGAAGACGTTTAATGAATTGACATATTCAGCTTGCTTATTCAAGCGAGTTGATGCAGCCTGCACCATTTCTTGAAATAAGCTAGTAGTAATTTTTGACACGGTTATTCTCCTACAACTTTGATATTTTGAATGTAGACATTTACAGTCTGAGCGGTAATTCCAAGTTGGTTTTCCAAACTAAATCGAACACGCTCTTGAATGTTTTTTGACACTTCGCTAATCTTTGTTCCGTAGCTCAACACGGTATATACATCAACTGCAATACTGCCATCTTCGGCCGCCTTTACGACGACACCTTTAGAATAATTTTCCTTACCTAGAAGGGCTTGAAAATTATCTTTGAGGGCATTTTTACTAGCCATACCGACCACACCAAAAATCTCAGTTGCTGCTCCACCTACGACGGTTGCAATCACTTCATCTGTTAGTTCGATTTGACCATCTTTTGTATTAATTTTTACAGTCATCCTTTTTACCTCAACTAGTTGATACTCTATTTTATCATATTTCAGCCCAAGTGTAAAAGCAGAATACTGTATCAGCGGATATTTACTCTATTTTTCAAATGATTTTACACCTACAATAAAAGAAAAAAGACCCTAAGGTCTCCTTACTTTTATTATTAAACGCGTTCAACTTTACCTGATTTCAAAGCACGAGCTGAAGCCCAAACTTTTTTAGGTTTACCATCGATAAGAACAGTAACTTTTTGAAGGTTTGGTTTTACGGCACGTTTTGTTTGGTTCATCGCGTGTGAACGGTTGTTTCCTGATACAGTCTTACGACCTGTAAAGTAACATACTTTAGCCATTGTGTTTTCCTCCTATTAGATCTAATATAGCGGATGTGCTAGCACCACATACCGTACTATGTTATCACACTTTCTCCTTTTTTGCAAGGGAATTGGAAGATTTTTTTATCTAACGTAGACAATTCCCAACTTCCCAAAGGCCACATCTCCACGGATAATCAAAGTTTTACTGGTTGGAGCTAGAGAAGTATCTGCCTTGGCTACACCACAGAAAGTTTCCACCTTCAAATCCACTCGCCAATGTTGGGGAACATAGATAACTGCATTGCCAAAACCAACTTCCACCTTCAGGGTTGCAGTATCTCCTAAAATCTCTGCATTGTCATAATATATCTTAGCATTACCAAAACCAACTTCTACTTGGTCGTCTACCAATTCTTGGTTTTGCTTGTAGAAAGTCCCAGTCCCAAAAGCGACTTCCTTGTCTATAAAAATGGTTTTTTCACCATCATACCACCATCTTTTCCCGTTCCAAGTTCTGTTAGAATGAGTAAGTGCGCTGACACCCATTACGATTAAAATACTTGCCCAGAACAATGACTGATTGGGAATTGGTAAAATGCCATAAAAGTGGTTAGCAATCATTAAGGCCACTAAGGCTGTAAAAGAGGCTGAAGTTAAGTGACGACGCAACAAAGCTCCAACTGATTGATAGGCAAAAAATCCAATACCAATCAAAGGCCAAATTTGCCCACCGAATGAAGGGATTCCAAAATTCCCTTGTAATAATATTAAAGCCGCCAAAATGAGCAACACAATACCAAATACTTTCTTTTTCATGTTCTTACCTCATGTTTCTTAGATTTTCTTTTAGGAGGGATTGGTAATGCCGTGACACATGAACCTCCTTATGGGTCTGATAAAAGGAAATGGTGCCCGTTCCTGAAAAGGACTTGTCCACCGAATAGATTTGCCGAATATTAGCAATAGTTGACTTGGATACCCGACTAAAATAGCGAGGAAGAATAGCCTCTAACTCATAGAGTTTAAGCCGAACTTCGTAGGCATCTTTCTGGGTATGAGCGTAAATCTTGTTCCCTTCTGTTTCAAAGAAGAGAATTTCCGACAAATCCAGATAATATTCACCCGTCCCCTTGTAAAAAATCAACCTAGGAGACTTGGATTCTTGCAAGAGGCGCTGTAAATCCGCAATCTCATCTGTCAAAGCCGCTGCCTTGATGACAATTTCAGTTTCCTCTAAATTGCTGTCAATTTCGATTCGTAACTTCATTCCATCTCCTTTCTGACTCTACTATATCAAAGGTAAAATAAGAAAACAAGAGCAAAAAAGCAAGTGGTTACTTTAGACTCGTAAGTGGTTGTGGGACCACCTTAACTTACAGGTCAAAATAGAAAGAAAATCACACCCCACACAAGTCCGCAAGCATAACCAATCAAGACATCCTTGGGATAATGAACGCCACCTAGGACTCTTACTAGACCCAGGAAAACCGACAAGATCAACAAGATAAAGCCTACAGTTAGACTAGCATGTAAGCAAGCCATAGAGATAATGGTAGCTGAAAAGACATGACGACTAGGCATAGACTGACCAGGACTATCTCTGTCTAGTAGCGGGACAATTTCCCAAACTTCATAAGGCCTAGGGGCATTGAGTTTCTTACGGAGAAGGGACAAAATCACAAAACCTGACGCAGGGACAAACACATACATCAAGACCTGCTTCCCAAGTCCTTCTTGGAGATAGGTAATTACTAACAAGGTTAAATAAACTATAGGCATGGCTACTGTCATAAACCGATTGAAAGCTCTTAATAACCTCAGAAAAAAAGGATTATTTTCAATCTTACCAGCCATGTGGTCATACCATTCTTGATAATTTTTCATATATTTTCTCATCACTTACTCAAATTTTGCTTATAGGGAAGCACTTGTCTTCTAGTATAGTGCAGAAAAAGAAGGCCGTCAAGCCTTCTTTGGGTTTATTCTTCTGCTTCGTCTTCTGTAAATTGACTGTTGTAGAGATCAGCGTAGAAGCCTCCTTGTGCCATCAACTCATCATGATTGCCTTGCTCAATGATATTGCCATCTTTCATGACAAGGATCAAGTCAGCATTTCGGATAGTTGACAAGCGGTGGGCGATGACAAAGGAAGTTCTTCCCTCCATCAAACGATCCATGGCTTTCTGAATCAATTCCTCTGTACGGGTATCAACAGAAGAAGTCGCCTCATCTAGGATTAGGAGTGGCGCATCTTTCAGCAAAGCACGAGCGATAGTCAAGAGTTGTTTTTGTCCGACAGACAAGGTCACTGTATCATCCAAGACGGTATCGTAACCATCTGGTAGGGTCATAATAAAGTGGTGAATCCCTACAGCCTTGCTGGCTTCAATCACGCGCTCATCACTAATCCCCTCTTGGTTATAGATAAGATTGTCGCGAATGGTTCCTTCAAAGAGCCAAGTATCCTGCAAGACCATTGAAAAGGCATCGTGTACTTCCGAACGCTTCATCTCTTTGGTATCCACGCCATCGATGCGGATTCTCCCCTTATCAATCTCATAAAACTTCATCAAAAGATTGACAATAGTTGTCTTACCAGCCCCAGTCGGTCCGACAATGGCAACCTTTTGACCTGCATGAGCCGTCGCAGAAAAATCGTGGATGATAGTCCGATCAGGAGTATAACCAAAAGAAACTCGATCAAAGACTACTTGACCTTTCATATCGCTCAATTGTCTTTCTTTATGGGATTCGTCTTCCATTTCCTCTTCAGCTAGGAATTCGAAGACACGTCCCATGGCTGCACTAGCCTGCTGCAAACTAGTAATCCCTTGGGCGATTTGTGAAAGAGGCTGAGAAAAGATACGAACGTAGGCCATAAAGGCAACGATAATCCCGATACTGATGTGTCCATTTAAAGCCAAGGCTGCACCAACGATAATCACCAAGGCATAGCTAAAGTTCCCAATAAACATCATAATCGGCATCATAATCCCTGAAATAAATTGAGATTTCCAGATACTATCATACAGACGATTGTTTAATGTCGCAAATTCTTCTTTCGTACTCTCGATGGCATTGTAACTGGTCACCACATTATGGCCAGAGTACATTTCCTCTACGTAGCCATTGACAGCTGCCAAATCTTGTTGCTGATTCTTAAAAAAGCCCTGGGATTTGCCCATAAAGACGGACACGAAAACAAAGCCAATAAGGGTTGACATAACCGTCACCAAGGCTAAAATCCAGTTCATCCCAAACATGGTTACCAAGACTGCCACGACCAATAAAGTGGATGAAAGAACTATCCCCAGACTTTGATTGAGGGACTGGGCCGCAGTGTCAACGTCATTAGTCACACGAGACAAGGTATCCCCTTGAGAATGTCCATCAAAATATCCCAATGGAAGGCGATTAATTTTCTCTGCAATCGCTGTTCTCAAACGCTCTGAAAAACGTTGAATGACTGTTGTAAACAGAAAGGCCTGCAAATAATTTGATAGAAGCCCGATTACATAGATGACAGCCAAAAAACTACCAATGGCTGCAACCGCAGCGACATCCACACTTGTTTCTAGCCCACTTGCAATAATATTGGTCATTTCCTTGATACGAGTTGGACCATATACAGTAATGATATTGGATACGATTGTTGCTAGAAAGGCGATCAGAAGGGCAAACTGGAGGCCTGCAAGATAGGGTTTACTCTGTTTCAAAAGAGACATTTTCTTATTTTCCATGTTCCAATTCCTCCTTCGATAGTTGTGAATAGGCAATTTCTTGGTAAACTTCGTTATTAGCTAGAAGTTCCTTGTGGGTACCTTGTCCCACGACTTTTCCTTGATCCAAGACCAAAATCAAATCTGCATCCATAATCGTTGAAATACGCTGTGCGACGATAAGCTTGGTCATAGACTTGGTTTTCTCTGCTAGTTCTTGGCGTAGGACACGGTCTGTCTTGTAGTCCAAGGCTGAGAAGGAGTCATCAAAGATGAGGATTTCTGGCTTCCGAGCTAAGGCACGAGCAATTGCCAGACGCTGTCTTTGACCACCTGAGAAGTTGGTTCCTCCTTGGGCCACTTCTGACTCTAAGCCCGCTTCCTTGTCTTCGATAAAGTTCTTAGACTGGGCCAATTCCAAGGCTTGCCACATAGCCTGCTCACTAAGCGGTGTTTCTTGACTTTGTCCAAAGTCAAGATTGCCCTTGACATCACCTGAAAAGAGAACCGCTTTCTGAGGAATATAACCAACCTTGTTGCGCAAATCATTCAAGTCATAGTCTTGAACATTGACACCGTCTACAAGAATTTCTCCTGCTGATACATCGTAGAAACGTGGAATCAGATTGACAAGAGTTGATTTACCAGAACCTGTTGACCCAATAAAGGCCACTGTTTGACCAGCTTCTGCTCTAAAGCTAACATGCTCGATAACTGCCTCCGAATTTGTCGCATAGCGGAAGGTCACATCCTTAAATTCAACCCGACCTTTGAGGTTTTCATCAGCCTGCTGCACTTGAGCAGGATTTTGGATAGAAGAATGCAAATCTAAAACCTGATTAATCCGCTTAGCAGAGACCATGGTTCGGGGAAGAACGATGAAGAGCGCCCCCATGAGAAGGAAGCCCATGACAACCTGCATGGCATAAGACATGAAAACAACCATGTCACTAAAGAGAGGCAGACGCGCTGCCGCAGCAGCATCGTTGATTACATAGGCCCCAATCCAGTAAATCGCCACACTCAAACCACTTGAAATCCCCATCATGATGGGATTTAAAATGGCCATAAGACGGTTGACAAACAAATTCAAGCGTGTCAATTCATCATTTGCTGCTGCAAATTTTTCATTTTGGTAATCCTCTGCATTATAGGCACGAACGACACGAATACCTGTTAAACTCTCCCGAGTGATACTGTTCAGCTTATCTGTCAGTCCCTGAATCAAGGACTGTTTCGGAAAGGCTAGCGTCATCAAGACTGTTGTCATTAAAACGTTGACAATCACTGCCACAAGTACGGCCCAGAGCCAGTATTCTGAATGGCCTAAAATCTTCCCGATAGCCCAGATAGCCATAATCGGACCACGCGTAACCACTTGCAAACCCATGGTAATCAACATCTGAACCTGAGTAATATCATTGGTAGTACGCGTCAAGAGACTAGGAATAGAGAATTTCTTAATTTCTGTCTGCGAGTAGTCTAAAACTCGGTTAAAAATGTCACTTCTCAGCCTACTAGTATAAGAAGCAGCCACTCTGGATGCAAAAAATCCAACTGCAACTGCGGACAAGAAGGCAAGAAAGGACATTCCCACCATCATACCTGCTGGTTGCCATAAGTCATCCAAGTTGGCAGCTTGACTTCCCAGTAAATCTGTGATTTTAGAGATATAGGTCGGCACTTCCAACTCTAGATAAACCGAAAAGCAGGTAAAGAGAATGGCTAGTAAAATCATCCCCCATTCTTTTCCACTAATTCGTTTGGCTAATTTCTTCATTCTCTCCTCCTATTCTCTTGATATTTTCCTGTAGTTGATTGAGGACTTTCTCAAAAATCAGTAGTTCATCTTCATCAATGTCTGCCATCAACCGGTTGTCAATGCGTTCAAAGAAGGCTTTAACCTGCTTCATCTGAGAACGCGATTTGTCCGTCAGACGAACAAACTTGGCCCGCCTATCACTTGGACTCGCCTCCAATTCCACTAAACCATTTTGCACCATGCGCTTGACCAAGTTACTCGCCACAGACTTAGTAATATTGAGTTCCTGCTCGATATCTTTAATCAAGACCAAGTCTTGATTTTCCTCACGGCTATCCAAAAAACGGACAACCTGTCCTTGAGGTCCACCCATAAATTCAATGCCACAACGCTTGGCTTCCTTTTGCACCATCAGATGAATCTGATGACCAAAACGCTTAAAGACCAACATCGGTTTATCCATACTAATTCCTTTCAAATCATTATATTTAGTTCTCCTAGGAACTAAATAAGTTTTCATGAGAACTATTTTACCACTTTGAAAAGAGATGTCAAGAAAAAAGTTTCCTAGAGAACTATTTTCTTGATTCAAAAAATCCCAAGTGATTTTCTCACTTAGGATCATGTTTTCTAGGTCAAATTAGAACCCGTCTACGTTCGTATAAATCTTTTGCACGTCTTCGTCGTCTTCAAGAACGCTGTAAAGTTTTTCAAATGTTTCAAGGTCTTCGCCTGACAATTCCACTTCTGACTGAGGAATCATTTCCAGTTCAGTAACTTGGAATTCTTCGACACCTGACTCACGAAGGGCAACGATAGCCTTGTGAAGGTCAGTTGGAGCTGTGTAAACAGTGATTGTTCCTTCTTCTGCTTCTACATCGTCCACATCCACATCTGCTTCTAGCAATTGCTCAAAGACCGCATCAGCATCTTCTCCCGCAAATACGATAACACCCTTATTGTCAAAGAGGTAAGAAACTGAACCTGAAGCACCCATGTTTCCACCGTTTTTACCAAAGGCTGCACGGACATTAGCCGCTGTACGGTTGACGTTAGAAGTCAAGGTATCAACGATCAACATAGAACCGTTTGGTCCAAATCCTTCGTAACGTCCTTCTGTAAAGGTTTCGTCTGTGTTTCCTTTTGCTTTATCAATCGCTTTATCGATAACGTGTTTTGGCACTTGAGCTTGTTTAGCACGGTCGATAACGAATTTCAAAGCAGTGTTTGATTCTGGGTCTGGATCACCTTTTTTAGCTGCTACATAGATTTCTACACCAAATTTTGCATATACTTTAGAGTTAGCTCCATCTTTAGCCGTTTTCTTGGCTACGATATTGGCCCATTTACGTCCCATTAGGAATCTCCTTTTTTCACATTTTAATCTTTCTTATTATAACACAAGTTTTTTCGATTTTCACTAGAGGAAATAGATTTTATTCAGCAAATCGAGCTATGATGACACTTTTGTTGTCAAGATGGCCTTGCCTTCTTTTATCAAAGGATGACGGAACAGTGAAAAGTAGAGTTGAATGGTCATAGCAACCCAGATAAGGGGTTCACAAAGGATAACTCCTCTATAGCCTGCCCAAGGAATAATCAAGACCACAAAAGCGATTTTTCCGATTAGTTCAATAAAGCTGGAAACCAGAGGAAGGACCTTTTGCCCCAAGCCCTGCAAGCAATTGCGATAAATCAACAAGAGACTCAAAATAGGATAAAAGGCTGAGCTGATTTGCAGGTAGAGACTACCATTTTCTACCAAGTAACCATCCGTTGAACTGGCCAAGAAGGAAACCAAGGCAGGACTGGCAAAAAAGAGGAAGACACAAACAAAAATTGCCCAGGACATACTCAAACGACTGCTGATTCGAAGACCTTGAACAATACGGTCCGGTCGCTTGGCCCCAAGATTCTGCGAAGCAAAAGTCGTCATAGAAGCAGAAATAGCGGTCATTGGAAGAAGAGCGAAGGCCATAATGCGTCTAGCAGCCGTCTGGGCACTGATAATTACGGCACCAAAGGTATTGACAGAAGACTGTAAAATCACACTACCGATAGATACAATAGAACTCATCAAGCCCATAGCCAAACCTTGCTCCAAAAGATCCGCGTACAAGGCCTTGTCCCATTTAAAATGTTTCAGTTGAGGTAGAAGTTCTGGAACACTCTTACGGATATAGTAGAAACAGAGTATCGCTGACAGCCCCTGCGAAATAATAGTCGCAAGGCCCGCAGATTGAACTCCCAGATGCAATTGCGTGATGAAATAGAGATCCAGAACCACATTGACCAAGGCAGAGAAAATCAGAAATCCAAGAGCTGCTAGACTGTCCCCAATAGACCGCAACAAGCCTGCAAAGAGATTATAGGCAAAGCTGACACCGACACAGGTCACAATCATAGAAATATATTGATAGGACTGAGGAAGGATTTCTGCAGGGGTATCTAAGTATTGCAAGAGAGGATACAGACCGACAAAGCCCATCAACATTACCAAAATGCTCAAAAGAGCACCTAAAATCCAAGTTGCTGCTACTGCTTCCTTGATTTTAGTAAAATTCCGAGCCCCATAATAGCGAGCAATGACAATTCCCATACCATTTCCGACATCAAGCGTAAAGCCTATAATCAAGTCAAAAATGGCAGTTGTAGCTCCCACCGCCGCCAAGGAATCTTGACCAAGAAAACGCCCAACAATCAAGACATCAGCAGTGTTATAGAGCTGTTGGAAAATATTGGACAGCAAGATTGGAAAGGCAAAACTCAAAAGCGAAGGAAGAATAGGACCATGAATCAGGTCCACTGTTCGTTTTTTATTCATAAGGCTATTATATCAGCTTTCTAGAGGAGCGACAAGAAACAGCAAACTATAGATGATCTGAAAACTTGAACAAAAAACCGAAAAAGCAGCGGATTTCTCCACTACTTTAACAACTTATTCTTCAATTTCGATTTCAAGTTCATCGCCTAGGTCAAGAGTCACTTCTTCATTCACAGAATCTGCTTGAACTGCTTCATCTTTTTTAGTTTCAACACCTTCTACAGAAGCCTCTTCTCCATCAACCAAACCAAATTGAACACGGACTTGATGGTCAATTTCATCAAAGATTTCTGGGTTATCTGCCAAGTATTTCTTAGCATTTTCAGAACCTTGCCCGATTTTCTCATCCTTGTAAGAATACCAAGCTCCTGCTTTTTTAATGATATCCAAATCGCTTGCAATCTTCAAGAGCTCACCAGTCTTAGAAATCCCTTCTCCGTACATGATTTCAACGAAGGCTTCCTTAAATGGTGGAGCCACCTTGTTTTTCACGACCTTAATCTTAGTTTCTTTACCGACGTTGGTGTCTTTTTGGTCACCAGTTCCCTTGATTTGCGTACTTCCACGAACATCCAAACGCACTGAAGCGTAGAATTTCAAGGCACGTCCACCAGGAGTTGTTTCTGGATTTCCAAACATGACCCCAACTTTTTCACGCAATTGGTTGATAAAGATGGCAATTGTTTTGGTTTTATTGATAGAAGCACCAAGTTTACGCATAGCCTGGCTCATCATACGAGCCTGCAAACCAACGTGGCTATCTCCGATATCTCCATCAATTTCTGCACGAGGGACAAGGGCCGCAACTGAGTCGACCACGACAAGATCTACAGCACCTGAGTCAATCAATTTTCCTGCAATCTCAAGACCTTGCTCTCCTGAGTCTGGTTGAGACAAGAGCAATTCGTCAATGTTGACCCCAAGGGCCGCAGCATAAGCTGGATCGAGGGCATGTTCCGCATCGATAAAGGCTGCAATACCACCTTCTTTTTGCGCTTGTGCAACTGCATGAAGGGCAACCGTCGTCTTACCAGATGACTCTGGTCCGTAGATTTCGATGATACGTCCCTTAGGATAACCACCTGAACCAAGGGCAATATCAAGAGCCAAAGAACCTGAGCTCATCACTTGCACCTTTTGCTCGGCACGTTCACCCAAACGCATGATTGAACCCTTACCAAAGTCTTTCTCAATCAATTTAAGAGCGTCATTCAAGGCTTTTTCACGCTCTGCCCCAAATTTTTTTGAAATTTCATCTAATTTTTTTGGTTTTTTCGCCATTCTATTCTCCTACATTCTAATGGTCCTCAGACCTATCTACTATTATATCAAAAGTTAGTCACTTAATAAAGCCTTGCGAACTAGGTTAAAGGCATGCATAACCGCAATGTGACGTACATCTGCTCGACTTCTGCCTCCAATATTCACCTTGATGACCTCAGTTCCTTTCTCTTGCGCCAAGCCTATGAAGACTGTCCCAGCTGAGTGCCCTTCTAGGCCATCTGGTCCTGCCACTCCAGTCAAACTAATGCCAAAATCTGACTGGGTCTTGCTTCGCGCCTGCTCAGCCATCTTCTGAGCTGTAAATTCAGACACCACACCGTGTTCTTCCAAATCCTTGACAGGAATATCCAACATCTTTGATTTTTCCTCCAAGCTATAGGTCACAAAACCACCCTTAAATATACTTGAAGCTCCTGAAAAATCCGCTACAGTGGCTTGGAAAAGTCCTGCCGTCAAACTCTCTGCAGCCGTGATAGTTTTCCCTTGCTTTTTCAGTTCTTCTACAACAATGCTGGCCAAACTAGTCTCTTCCCCATAACCATAGCAAAGTTCTCGTAGAGAAAGGCCTTCAAAAGTCCGGTGGTTCAAAATTTGATTTTCCAAGATATCCAGCGCCTGATTCGCCTCTTCTTGACTGCTAGATTTTGTTGACAAACGCAGAGTGACTTCTCCTGTTTTGGCATAAGGAGCCAAGGTCGGATCTGTTTGATTATCAATCAAATCAGCCAAAATGGTCACCAACTGACTTTCGCCAATTCCAAAGAAACGAAGAACTCGGGAATACAGCTTGCTCCCTGTCATCAACTTAGGTAGAAGTTGGTTTAAGACCATGGGTTTCAATTCACTTGGTGGACCAGGAAGGACGACGTAGGTCACTCCGTCTACTTCTAAGATTCCTCCAACTGCCAACCCTGTTTCATTTGGTAGCGGAGTCGCCCCTTCTACAAGTTGAGCCTGTCTTTCATTATTCGGTGTTCGGGCATAGTCTGGTCTCTGGGCAAAAAAGACATCTAACTTCGCCTGTGCCTGAGGATCAAAAACTAATTCTTTCCCTAAAAATTTAGCCAACGTTTGTTTGGTCAAATCGTCCTCAGTTGGCCCCAAACCACCTGTCAAAATCACCAGACTGCTACGTTGACTAGCAATCTCAAGCAAAGACAAGAGACGAGCTTCATTGTCTCCTACAGCCGTCTGAAAATATACATCTACCCCAATCTCAGCTAGTTTTTCCGATAAAAACTGAGCATTGGTATTAACAATCTGTCCTGTCAAAATCTCTGTTCCAACAGCAATGATTTCTGCTTTCATGTTTCCTCCTACCTATCTATTCGTATTTTTTTGAAAAAATCGCAGGAAATTTCCCACGATTGCTTTTTTATTTGTATCAAGAAAGTTAATTATCTTCGTCACTAACAGGCACCCGTCCAAACAAATCTTCAAATAAGACAACATTTGTTTCAAGCTGAGTGACTTCTTCTTGTCCCAAAGAACGTCTCAAAAGATTCTGCATTTCCAACATATGGTTTCTCGAAACAATCTGGTAAGAAATACCTTGCAACATCTCTCCTTCGCCCTTCAATTGTTGAGATTCAATGGTTTTAAATGAATCTTTATAGCCCAACAAGCTCGGAATACTTTTCGCAGACAAATCAATATTGGTCTGCATATTAGTACTTAGGGCTTTTAAAATAGATTGGTAGTGACTGACACTATTCAAACTAAGAACTTTTTCAACAACTTTTTGAATGACTTCACGCTGACGCTTTTGACGACCATAGTCTCCTTCTGGGTCTTGATAACGCATGCGTGAATAAACAAGCGCTTCTTCTCCATTTATTGTCTGCTCTCCAACACCGATAGAAATGGTGTTAAATTCTTCTTGGTCACTGATAGAAATCGGGAAACCTAGTGTATTATTGACCGTAATACCCCCCACTGCATCTACCAATTGTTGCAATCCTTGCATATTGACCATAATATAGCGATCGATATGGATATTCATCATCTTTTGAATTGTTTCTATAGCTAATTCCGCACCACCACCAGCATAGGCGGCATTTAACTTCGCTTCTTCAATACTACCATCTTTATGTTGAATTTTAGTCAGGATATCACGCTCCAAACTCAACATCATAGTCTTCTTGGTATGTGGATTGACAGTCAAGAGAATCATGGAATCACTATTTCCAGCCCACTGATCTGTACGCTCTACATTCCCAGTATCAACCCCCATCAACAGAATGGTCAAAGGTTCTGTTGCTTCAATAACCTTGGTTTCTTCTCCGATTTTTTTATAGGTCTTTGATAAGGTTTGTGTGCCTTGCTGATAAATAGTATAAGCAAAAACACCGACACCTAAAACTGTCACAGCTAGAAAAGCTAATACCATTCCAATAATTTTTTTAACCATATTTCTACTAATCTATCAGTTTACCCATCAAGTAAACATCGATAAATTTCCCTTCTTCTATATATGCTCCACGCTCTTGGCGACCTTCAATTACAAAACCATGCTTTTGATAAAGATGGACTGCAGCTTGATTACGAGTTTGGACAGTCAGTTGGAGACGACGCAGAATGCCACTTGCTTGTGCCCACTCTATCGCTTCTTCTAGTAAAAAACTTCCCAGTCCATTATTCCAATATTTCTTACCAATCACAATAAAGAGATCTCCAATATGACGGACTCTCTTGCGCTGGTCAGCTGTAATATTTACAATACCAGCAATTTTATCATTTAAGAATGCAAGTAAGGTTATCTGATTGTCCGAACTAGCTTGCTTGTTGAGGAATATTTCCATCTCCTCACTGGTCAAGAGAATACCATCTCCGTCTAGGCTGGTAAAATCTGTCTCCAAACTTACACGATTTAAAAAAGCCACTAATTCAGCCGCATCATTAGGCTCTGCTTCCCTAATGAGCAATTCATACTCCATGTTGAAGCTCCTCTAAAAGCTTTTCTGCACGCAAACCCTTTGCTTGGAAATTTAATCTGCGACCGTCTTCTTCTTTTAGAATTTCCAACTCTAAATAAGTATCTGGCAAGGCATCTCCTAAGAGATTGCCCCACTCAATAACAGTCACTCCTCCACCAAAGAGAAACTCATCCAAGTCGATAGAATCCGCATCTCCCTCAATACGATAAACATCTAGGTGATAAAGTGGCAGTCTGCCTTCATACTCTCTTACGATAGTATAGGTCGGACTTTTAATCATTTGAGAAATCTGTAAACCTTTAGCAAGTCCCTTAGTAAAGGTCGTTTTACCTGCACCCAGCTCTCCAGTTAAGATTAAAACATCATTCTTTTCTAATAGATGACCCAAGCGTTCCCCTAAGGCTTGTAGCTCTTCTTCATTTTTTGTGTACATACTCTTATTATACCAAAAACTTTTCTTCTGTGTCTATTTTCCTGCTAAACTTATACTCAATGAAAATCAAAGAGCAAACTAGGAAACTAGCCGCAGGCTGTACTTGAGTACGGCAAGGCGACGCTGACGTAGTTTGAATTTGATTTTCGAAGAGTATTACCATCATAACATCCATAAAAACAAGCTTACTCTAAAAGAAAATAAGCGTAGCAATGACCAATACAAGATCTCGGAAAATATGACCATAAAAGGAAACTTCCTTTTTAACAGAATTTGGGACAAGATAGGCTGCAAAAAACAAACCCAGTCCAATATAAATCAGAAGTGAGACAATAGTCATTGGATTTCTTAAGAAGAGAAGTGTTGCCATAATAGTCACCAACACTGTCTTTTTTCTGTCTAGCATAGCAAGCAAATCGCGCATGTATTTTTTCAAGGGTAAAAAAATCAGCAAATCTAGCCCAAATAGAAAGAAAAAGGATGGCAATAAAAAGTCAACTAATTCTTGCTGCAGCGTATTTTTGATGAACAAGTTATCTGACAAGACAAGAACAG
This sequence comes from bacterium, assembly GCA_905221455.1. Lineage (GTDB taxonomy): Bacteria > Bacillota > Bacilli > Lactobacillales > Streptococcaceae > Streptococcus. Next base: position 81,018 of record CAJNDF010000001.1, read on the forward strand.
CTCCTAACAAATTAATTAAGAGCAGGATACTGTAAAAAAGCTTCACCGACTTCTTACTGGCTAGGACACTATGGATTTCTTGCTTACGAGTATAAAGATAATTTACTCCAGCACAGATTCCTGAAACGAAAACCATGCTTCCGATGAAAAAAGCTGTACTTTGTTTAAAGGACAAGATGCATTCCTTCCATAGGAAACAGCTGCTCAAACCGATTTGAATTAAAGCTAACAAAAATAAGATTCTCATTGATTTCATCTTTTCTCTCCCTCCCTACCAATCATTATACTAGGAGAAAAGAGAGAACTGTTTCCAATCTTCTCAAATGTCTCTTTAAGACGCTAAACAAACACCAGAGACTAATACTCAATGAAAATCAAAGAGCAACCTGCGGCTAGAGCTGACGTGGTTTGAAGAGATTTTAGAAGAATATAAATTTGAAATAAGGCTGATAGTATTAATTTCACTATCAGCCTTACAGGTTATTTAACGTTTCAGAAAAACTATAATGTCAAGATTAACTAAACAGTATCTAATTCCTTTAAATAATTTTCTATCTTCATCAACATTAAAGGATTGTTATAAATCTTACATAACTCTTTTGCTTCTATATAATAATTTTTGACTTGTTCTTTGTCTAGAAATTTGGCTCCAGCATTTCCTACAAGAATAAGTAGAGGAGCCAGTTGGTAGCTTGTCTGTCTTTGTTTACAGAGTTCAATCGTCTCAAGAGCTTCTTGAATGGCTTCGTTATATTTTTCCTTTGACACTAGGTAGTGAGCGTAGTTGTAACGAACTCTGATGTAGCCAAATAAAAACTCTTGATGCTCAAAATTTTTTGTCTGATATAACTCCATCAAATGAGAGTAGTTTTCCTCATATTCTTGTTCACGACCCACTAAGGAATAGAAATTAGATAGAGTATTCAATGCCTTTAAATAAATCAGAGTATTTGAAGAGACTTTTAATAATATATTTTCCAATGAAGAAATTGCCTCACGCTTACTGTCATATTGATAGAAGTCAATAATAGCTTTAATCCATTCAAGGTAAGTTCGGTCTTCTAGTGTTAGAAAAGTACTTCGTTCAATTTCTATTCTATAAATATATTCCAAATCGTCATAATTTCTATCATCTAATAGACGAGCAGATAATTGCTTAAAATTAGAGAGGTTAGATTTAATTTCAATTTGTTCATTGAAAAAGTAATCCAAAGGGACTTCAAGTCGTTGAGAGAGTTTGAATAACAAGTCTGCGGAGGGAATAAAATGACCTCTTTCAATTTTACTAATCTGACTTTGTTCACAAATTCCTTCTGCAAGAGTTTGTTGGGAGAGTCTCAACTCTTTTCTTTTCAATCTGAATTTCTCTGCGAGTGTATTCATTAAAGATAATAAACCTTCCTATTTGCTTAATTTCATTATAAAATTTTTAGTTCAAAATAGCAAGTTAAAGGAATGAATAATTCTTTATGGTAATAAACAAAAAAAAAAGTCAGAAATTACATAAAAACGCTTGGCTAAATAAAATATATCTGTTAGAATAAAAACAAGGAAACAGAATGGGGTTTCATTGGATGAGAAAAAACGTGGAATTAAAAAATTAGTTACATTTGCATTACTAGGTGTTTTATGTTTAACCAACAGTTTATTCAGAAGAATAAACAATTGGAGATTCGAGTGCAATCACAAAAGAAGTCCAATGGTATTGATGTTGGGAAGGCTGATTAAAGAATAATGGAATAGAATTAGTCTCTAGTATATTCTCTTTTATTATTCATTAAAAATTGTAGGTGCAAGAATGAAGATTACTGATGCAAATAATGAAAATATTGACTACATAGAAGAAATGCTATTGGAACACAATAAGAAATGTTTACCTTCATGTCAGGATGAGGACTATAAACAGATTGCTTTTATTGTTGAGAATAATCAAGAGATAGTAGGTGGCATCGTAGCTTATTCGGTTATTTGGAAAATATTATATATTGATACACTTTGGGTTAAAAACACTTATAGACGTCAAGGGATAGCAACTGCATTGTTAAATAATGTTTTAGAAAGTGCCAAAAATTACGGATGTAGTATTGTTCATTTAAGCACCTTTGACTTCCAAGGTTTAGATTTCTACTTAAGTCAAGGTTTTGAAGTTTTTGGAATTCTTAATGACTCTCCAGATGGGCATAAAGAATACTTTTTGAGTAAAAGAATAGAGAAATAAAAATGTTTTATAAAAATTCTAATATTGATTTTACTAATCTAGTTAATGAAAATAATCTTAAGACACCACTGTTAGTATATGATGAAGAAGATTATTTTATCAATAGTTTAGTAAGCTTGTTAGTTTATAGAGGGAAGGGGTATTTCTGCCCTCTGTTTTAGAATAAGGAATGCACTATGAAAAAATTATTTATACTCATATCCAACCTGCTTGCTAGTTTGTTCTTTGTTTGGGTATTTACCATTTGGACTGATACATATGTCTCCCATTATTACCCCAACGTTGTTGTACGTGATTCTTCCCCTGAAACAACTTTTCAGCATGTTGCTACACGCTTGGAAAAACTAGCAGAAGAAACGGATAGCTTTATTGCGATTCAACACCAGGATCCTAACTCAGAAGGTACTCCAGTGTTTTCTTATACGACCTTTGGGAACGGAAAGTTGCCTGATGGGTTACAGGAAAAAAATCTAGAAGATGCTCAAAGTAGTAGTGTTGAAACAAACTATTTTGTATTTGATGGAAACCTAGATATTCACTTGCTAAGGGAGGAGCTAAGTCAACTTGGCTTGACTAACATGCACCTGATAATTCCATCCAAACTATCTACGTTAATGGCTATCTTTAGTAACGGATTTCAGTTAATCAGTCTATTGATTTTCATCTTAACCTTTGTAGCACTGACTTTAATTAGTCAAATTAGCCAATTACGGTCGTCGGGCATTCGCCTCATTTCAGGAGAGAAACGGTGGTCCATTTTCCTTAGACCAGTTGGTGAGGATTTGAAAGGGATAGCTGTTGGTTTCAGTTTAGCTGGCGTGCTCGCCATTCTTATGCAAAAAATTCTGTCGCTTCCAACGCAATCCCTAATGACCATAGGAGAAGGATTGCTCAGTTATAATCTCATCTTGTTGTCGATCTCCCTGTTTTTCGCTCAACTCTTCGCAGTTGGGATAAAAAAGATACACCTGATGCAGATTATAAAAGGGCAAGTGCCTGTCAGAGGAATCATTAGTTTGATTTTAATCGGTCAACTATTAGCGATTATTATTGTAACGCTGGGAATAGGGAGTAGCTTAAAGTATTCCCAAGCCTGGCAACAGCATCGGATTGGACAAGAGGCTTGGAGCCAGGAAAGGCAACTGATTACCCTATCAATCAGCCGTGAAGGAACGAGTCCTGGTTTTGATGAACAAGCTCAAAGGAAACTCAGAACTTGGTATCAATTGATGGATCTGGCTGTTTCAGAACAAAAGGCTTTCTTATCTAGACACCAGTTAATTGACCGTACTTTGCGAAATGGCATGGCTTCCTCCAAAAACTTTATAACCTCTACAGAATGGCACGATTACAACCCGAATGGCAATGTCCTTATCGTCACACCGCAATACTTGGAGCGTCAAAACATTCCTGTAGATACAACTATTGAGCAAAAGATGAATCACCTTAATGTAGGGGAGTTTGTCTTATTGTTGCCTGAACACCTCCGTTCAGAGGAAGAACATTATAAATCTGTTTTTGAAGACGACTTAACCAGTCGCATGTCTAGTCAAGATAAACGACAGCAAATGACTGCTACGGTAGGTTATTTAGAATCCGGTCAGGATCGTTTTGTGTATAATACGACCCCTATTTCTTACCAGCAGTTTTTAAAAGATCCAATCATCATTGTTATAACACCCCAATCAACTGGTCCACAGTCCATTTTGTTTTGGGTAGACGCAGTACAGAACTACGTTCTCTTTAATCAATTGTCTGATGCCCAGGAGCTTATCCAGAGACAAGGCATTGAAAATTGGGTCTCAGAAATACAAACAGGTTACCACAACTACATCACATTATTGGATAATATCCAGAGGGAACGTTGGGTAATGCTAGCAGGAGCTGTGCTTGGGATTGCAACTTCAATCTTGTTGTTTAACACTATGCATAGGCTCTACTTTGAAGAATTTAGACGTGCCATTTTTATCAAACGCATTGCAGGTCTCAGGTTCTTAGAAATCCATCGCACTTATCTCTTTGCTCAACTGGGTGTGTTTTTACTGGGATTTATTGCGAGTGTATTTCTTATGGTAGAGATAGTAGTTGCTTTCTTAGTCTCGTTACTCTTTACTGGTCTATCTCTTTTACAGTTACATGTCCAAATGCAGAAAGAAAACAAGATGTCCATGCTTGTTTTGAAGGGAGGTTAATATGATTGAACTTAAACAGGTGAGTAAATCTTTTGGAGAACGAGAGTTATTTTCGAATCTTTCAATAACATTTGAGGCTGGAAAAGTCTATGCCTTAATTGGTTCAAGTGGTAGCGGAAAAACAACCTTGATGAATATGATTGGGAAATTAGAATCTTATGATGGGACGATTTTTTACCGAGGTAAAGACTTGGTCAATTATAAATCGAGTGATTTTTTCCGTCACGAATTGGGCTACCTCTTCCAGAACTTTGGCTTAATTGAAAACCAAAGTATTGAAGAAAACCTTAAGCTAGGTCTCATTGGTCAAAAGTTGAGTCGGTCGGAACAGCGGTTGAGACAGAAGCAGGCTTTAGAACAGGTCGGCCTGGCTTATCTTGACCTAGATAAGCGCATCTTTGAGTTATCGGGCGGAGAATCGCAACGGGTTGCCTTGGCAAAAGTTATCTTAAAGAATCCACCCCTTATTCTGGCAGATGAGCCAACAGCTTCAATAGACCCAGCAACCTCTCAGTTGATTATGGAGATTTTGCTATCTCTTCGAGATGATAATAGGCTAATCATTATCGCAACACATAATCCGGCAATTTGGGAGATGGCTGATGAAGTGTTCACGATGGATCGTCTGAAATAAAAATCCTTGTTTTTAATTGCACGATGAATTACTGAAATATTATCAGGAATCAATAATTGGAGTTAATTTAGAATTGTACTTTATTAATATTGAGGTAACTTTTTCTTGATAAAGGAAGAAATAGTGGAGAGGAAGTTAGAATGAAAAAATTCGACAATTATATTATTGAGAAGCCTTGCGATTCTAATTCAGATAAACTGTAAAAAATCTTAATAATTGAAAGTTTGGTAGATGATATTTTGCAATTTTCTCTCAAAATCAATAATAGTGTAGGAGAGATTTTCCTCCTACAACCGTTTCAAAAGAAAACTATCTTTATTCCATGTTATTTTGAGGAAGATATTGTGAAAGTCAAAGATGATGATAAAGTTGAGTGGGATTTGTTAGAATTTCAAAAATTTAGAGCATTTTTGGCTTAGTGATATGTGTTGAAGGCTCAAAATCTATGGTAAAAAAGTAGCTTTGAAAACGTATTGCCTCCAAAGATTTAGTTAAATAATGATTTAACACAAAAAGAAATTATTGAAGTTCTGGAAAGATGTTATTTCAGTATTGAGAAAAAGTGGGAAAAACTTGCGATTTTCACAGAGAAAGGAAGAAAAAGTATAGAAATATAGTCAATTGAAACAAGAACAGGACAAAAGAACCTTTTGTGCCATATTTTTCTCCTTTCGCTTTACAATTGGCTTAAACACCTTTATTGTATCGCGTTTGGAGTTTTTTTGGTATAACCTTCGACGCGCACCCGCATAGCGGGTGTTTTTTTGTCTCGCACCTAACGGAGCGAGACGAACTAATAGTCACTTAATCAAAAAACGCACCATATCAAAAACTAAAAAGTTTGATATCATGCGTCATGTCTTAAACTAATTGACTATACTTTCTATTCAAATGAGCTTTTAACCAATTGATTGAGCCAATCCACTCTTAAAACCAAAGAGCAATTTCTCGCTTAGCTGACTCTTCTGAATCTGAACCATGTACAACATTTTGGATAACCTGATTTTCTCCAGCAGCTTTTGCAAAATCACCTCGAATAGTCCCTGGTAAAGCTTCTTCTGGACGAGTTGCACCCATCATGGTACGCCAAGTTTCGATTACTTTGGGGCCAGAAATAACACCCACAAGAACCGGTCCTGAAGTCATGAATTCACGAATCGGTGGGTAAAAACTCTGACCAACCAAGTCCTGATAGTGCTGGTCAATTAACTCTTCTGAAACCTTTGTACGCAACTCCAATTTTTCGATTGTCAATCCACGTTGTTCGATGCGTTTCAACACCTCACCCACTAATCCTCTTTTTACACCGTCTGGTTTAATGATAAAGAATGTTTGTTCCATACTTGTCTCCTTTGTCAGTTTCTTTCTTTTATACTCTTCGAAAATCAAATTCAAACCGCGTCAACTCTATCTGCAACCTCAAAGCAGTGCTTTGAGCAACCTGCGGCTAGTTTCCTAGTTTGCTCTTTGATTTTCATTGAGTATTATTTTACCACATTTCATGGAAAAATAGAGAAAGTTTTCAGAAAAGAAAAAGAGAACCCGAAGGCTCTCTCATTCTCTCTTATTCTACTGTTTCTTCCACAGTTTCAACGGCAGTATCCACAACTACTTCTGTTGTTTCTTCATTTCCTTCTTCCTCTACTGGAGGATTAAGGTATTCTTCTTCGTTGATAGCATGTGGTTCAAGGTTACGGTAACGGGCCATACCAGTACCTGCTGGGATGATCTTACCGATGATAACATTTTCTTTAAGTCCAAGGAGATGGTCTTTCTTACCACGGATGGCTGCATCTGTAAGGACACGAGTTGTTTCCTGGAAGGAAGCCGCTGACAAGAAACTGTTTGTTTCAAGTGAGGCTTTGGTAATTCCCATAAGGACTGGGCGACCTGTTGCTGGAACTCCACCCGCGACAAGGACATCTTTGTTGGCATCTGTAAAGTCATTGATATCCATGAGGGTACCCATGAGGAGGTCTGTGTCACCTGGATCCATGACACGTACTTTACGAATCATTTGACGAACCATTACCTCGATGTGTTTGTCACCGATTTCTACCCCTTGGCTACGGTAAACTTTTTGTACTTCACCAAGAAGGTAAGTTTCAACTGACAAGACATCACGAACTGCAAGGAGACGTTTTGGTTGGATAGAACCTTCTGTAAGAGCAGCACCACGCGCTACTTGGTCCCCAACTTCAACACGCATACGAGCGGTAAATGGAACGACATATTCACCTTCGCCAGTTTCGCCCTTAACAAAGACTTTCTTAGTACGAGTTGAGGCATCTTCTTCAATAGCTGTAACTTGTCCTTTAACCTCTGTGATAACCGCTTCCCCTTTAGGATTGCGGGCTTCAAAGATTTCTTGGACACGAGGAAGACCCTGAGTGATATCGGTATTTGAGGCAACCCCACCCGTGTGGAAGGTACGCATTGTAAGCTGTGTACCAGGTTCCCCGATAGATTGGGCAGCGATTGTACCAACTGCTTCACCAACTTCAACCGCATCACCAGTCGCCAAGTTGATACCATAACAGTGACGGCAGACACCATGACGAGTGTTACATGTAAATACGGAACGGATAGTTACTTCTTCCACACCAGCGTTGACAATTTCACGCGCCTTGTCTTCTGTAATCAACTCATTTGGACCAATGATCACTGCACCAGTTTCTGGATGTTTAACAGTTTTCTTAGTGTAACGACCATTGAGACGCTCTTCGAGAGACTCAATCATTTCTTTTCCTTCTGCGATAGAACGAATCAAGAGACCACGGTCTGTTCCACAGTCGTCCTCACGGATGATAACGTCTTGGGCAACGTCAACCAAACGACGAGTCAAGTAACCTGAGTCGGCTGTCTTAAGGGCCGTATCGGTCATACCCTTACGAGCACCGTGAGTTGAGAAGAACATTTCGAGTACTGACAAACCTTCACGGAAGTTTGAAAGGATTGGCAATTCCATGATACGTCCGTTCGGAGCAGCCATCAGACCACGCATACCGGCAAGCTGTGAGAAGTTTGAGATGTTACCACGGGCTCCAGAGTCCATCATCATAACGATTGGGTTCTTAGGATCTTGGTTGGCAATCAAGCGTTTCTCAAGTTTTTCACGGGCAGCACGCCATTCAGCTGTAACAGCATTGTAACGCTCATCGTCTGTGATCATACCACGACGGAATTGTTTTGTGATTTGTTCTACACGTTTGTGTGATTCTTCAATGATTTCAGCCTTGTCATCAACGACTGGGATATCGGCAATACCCACTGTCAATCCTGCAAGAGTTGAGTGGTGGTAACCGAGGTTCTTCATACGGTCAAGTAGGGCAGAAGTTTCTGTCGTACGGAAACGTTTGAAGATTTCAGCGATTATATTTCCAAGGTTTTTCTTCTTGAATGGAGGGTTGAGTTCAAGTTTGCTGATTGCTTCCTTGATATCTCCACCAAGTGGCAAGAAGTATTTAGCTGGAACGCCTTCTGTCAAGTTGGCATTGTTTGGTTCTTGCAAGTATGGTAGACCCTCTGGCATGATGTCGTTGAAGAGAATTTTACCAACTGTTGTAAGCAAGACCTTATGTTTTTGCTCTTCTGTCCATGGTTTGTTGAGGCTATCTGTTGCAATACCTACACGTGAGTGGAGGTGAACATAACCATTGCGATAAGCCATGACAGCTTCATCACGGTCTTTGAAGACCATTCCTTCACCTTCACGACCAGCTTCTTCCATGGTCAAGTAGTAGTTACCCAAAACCATATCCTGAGATGGAGTAACAACTGGTTTACCATCTTTCGGGTTCAAAATGTGCTCAGCAGCAAGCATGAGGATACGAGCTTCTGCTTGGGCTTCTTCTGAAAGTGGTACGTGGATGGCCATTTGGTCCCCGTCAAAGTCGGCATTGTAGGCTTCACAGACAAGTGGGTGCAAGCGAAGGGCCTTACCATCAATCAAGACTGGCTCGAAGGCTTGGATACCCAAACGGTGAAGGGTCGGTGCGCGGTTCAAAAGTACTGGGTGTTCTTTGATCACTTCTTCAAGAATATCCCAGATGCGTTCGTCTCCACGTTCCACCAAGCGTTTAGCTGCTTTAACGTTTTGCACGATATCACGCGCAACGATTTCACGCATCACAAATGGTTTAAAGAGCTCGATTGCCATTTCACGCGGCACACCACATTGGTACATCTTAAGCGTTGGACCAACGGCGATAACAGAACGTCCTGAGAAGTCAACACGTTTACCGAGCAAGTTTTGACGGAAGCGTCCTTGTTTACCTTTAAGCATGTGACTCAATGATTTCAATGGACGGCTACCTGGTCCTGTGATTGGACGACCACGACGGCCATTGTCAATCAAAGCGTCAACCGCTTCTTGAAGCATACGCTTCTCATTTTGAACGATGATACCTGGTGCATTCAACTCAAGCAAACGAGCCAAACGGTTGTTACGGTTAATAACACGGCGGTAAAGGTCGTTCAAGTCAGATGAGGCAAAACGGCCACCATCCAACTGCAACATTGGACGAAGATCTGGTGGAATAACTGGAAGGATGTTGAGAATCATCCATTCAGGTTTGTTTCCAGACTTGTAAAAGGCATCCAAAACATCCAAACGACGGATGGCCTTAACACGTTTTTGTCCAGTAGCTGTTTTCAACTCTTCTTTGAGTTCAGCAATTTCTTTTTCAAGATCTACTTGTTTCAAAAGGTCTTGGATGGCTTCGGCACCCATCTTGGCAACGAATGATCCATAACCATATTCACGCAGGCGCTCACGGTATTCGCGCTCTGTCATGATAGACTTGTGCTCAAGTGGTGTATCCTTTGGATCAATCACCACATAAGCCGCAAAGTAGATAACTTCCTCGAGAGCACGAGGACTCATATCAAGGGTCAAGCCCATACGGCTTGGAATCCCCTTGAAGTACCAGATGTGAGATACAGGAGCTTTCAACTCGATGTGCCCCATACGCTCACGACGAACTTTTGTACGTGTTACTTCAACCCCACAACGGTCACAAACAATCCCTCTGTAACGAATACGTTTGTACTTACCACAAGCACATTCCCAGTCTTTCGTAGGTCCAAAGATAACTTCATCAAAGAGCCCTTCACGTTCTGGTTTCAAGGTACGGTAATTGATTGTTTCAGGTTTTTTGACTTCTCCATAAGACCATGAACGGACTTTACTTGGAGAAGCTAGGGTGATTTGCATACTTTTAAAACGATTTACATCAACCACTATTTCTTCCCTTTCTATTCTAAGTGAACTGCTTATTCTTCTTCAGCAGCTTCTTCTGTTGCTTCCGCTTTTGTTGCTTTCTCAGCTTCTTCAGCTTCAAAGGCTGCTTTAGCCTCTTGTGCTGCTTTTTCGCGGGCTTTTTCAAGGTCATCTACGTGGATGACATCTTCGTCCATTCCTTCATCCAAGTCACGAAGTTCCACTTCTTGGTCATCTTCGTCTAGGACACGCATGTCAAGACCAAGAGATTGCAATTCTTTGACAAGAACTCGGAAGGATTCTGGAACACCTGGTTTTGGAATTGGTTTTCCTTTTGTAATAGCTTCATAAGCTTTCAAACGTCCGTTGATATCGTCAGACTTGTAAGTCAAGATTTCTTGAAGGACATTTGACGCACCGTAGGCTTCAAGAGCCCAAACCTCCATCTCACCGAAACGTTGTCCACCAAACTGAGCTTTACCTCCGAGTGGTTGTTGGGTAACGGTTGAGTAAGGTCCGACAGAACGCGCGTGCAATTTATCGTCAACCATGTGGTGGAGTTTGATCATGTACATGACTCCAACAGAAACACGGTTATCAAACGGTTCACCAGTACGTCCATCGTAAAGGATTGTTTTGGCATCGCTATCCATACCTGCTTCTTTAACGGTTGACCAAAGATCTTCAGAACTTGCTCCGTCAAAGACTGGTGTTGCAATGTGGATACCAAGAGTACGAGCTGCCATACCAAGGTGGAGCTCCATAACCTGACCAATATTCATACGTGATGGTACCCCAAGTGGATTCAACATGATGTCGACTGGAGTTCCGTCTGGAAGGTAAGGCATGTCTTCTACAGGAACAATACGAGAGACAACCCCTTTGTTTCCGTGACGTCCGGCCATCTTATCTCCAACCTTGATCTTACGTTTTTGAGCGATGTAGACGCGAACCAGCATGTTCACACCTGATTGCAACTCATCTCCATTTGCACGTGTAAAGATCTTAACATCACGAACGACACCATCGGCACCGTGCGGTACACGAAGAGAAGTGTCACGTACTTCACGAGACTTGTCTCCGAAGATAGCGTGCAAGAGACGTTCTTCAGCTGAAAGGTCTTTCTCACCCTTAGGTGTTACTTTACCCACAAGGATATCACCTTCTTTAACCTCAGCACCGATACGGATAATACCCATTTCGTCAAGGTCTTTAAGAGCATCTTCCCCAACGTTTGGAATTTCACGCGTAATTTCTTCAGGCCCAAGCTTTGTATCGCGTGTTTCTGATTCGTATTCTTCAAGGTGAACAGATGTATAAACATCGTCTTTCACCAAGCGTTCGCTCATGATAACGGCATCCTCGAAGTTGTAACCTTCCCAAGTCATGTAGGCAACGATTGGGTTTTGCCCAAGTGCCATTTCCCCATTTTCCATAGAAGGTCCGTCAGCGATAAAGTCGCCTTTTTCAACGACATCGCCAACTTTAACAAGCGTACGTTGGTTGTAAGCAGTACCTGAGTTTGAACGACGGAATTTTTGGATGTGGTAAACGTCCAATGAACCATCTTCACGACGAACTTCTACCTTGTCAGCATCTGCGTAAGTAACTTTACCATCATACTGGGCAATCACAGCCGCTCCAGAATCGTGGGCTGCTTGGTATTCCATACCAGTACCAACGTAAGGTGCTTTTGGATCAATCAATGGCACAGCCTGACGTTGCATGTTGGCACCCATGAGGGCACGGTTGGAGTCATCGTTTTCCAAGAAAGGAATACATGCTGTCGCAACGGCAACTACCTGTTTTGGAGATACGTCCATGTAGTCAACAACGTTAGCTGGATACTCTTGGTTGACCCCTTGGTGACGTCCCATGACAACTTTTTCAGCAAAGGTTCCATCTTCGTTAAGACGAGAGTTGGCCTGCGCTACAGTGAATTCATCTTCTTCATCGGCTGTCAACCAAACGATTTCGTTTGTAACAACACCTGTTTCACGGTCAACCTTACGGTATGGTGTTTGAACAAAACCATACTTGTTCAAGTGTCCGTATGATGACAAGTTGTTGATCAAACCGATGTTAGGTCCTTCAGGCGTCTCGATTGGACACATACGGCCATAGTGAGTGTAGTGCACGTCACGTACTTCATATCCAGCACGGTCACGTGTTAAACCACCAGGTCCTAAGGCTGACAAACGGCGTTTGTGAGACAACTCAGAAAGCGGATTGTGTTGGTCCATGAACTGTGACAACTGTGATGAACCAAAGAATTCTTTAACCGCAGCTGTTACAGGACGGATGTTGATAATTTGTTGTGGCGTCAAGACTTCGTTATCTTGAACAGACATACGTTCACGGACATTACGTTCCATACGAGAAAGTCCAAGACGTACTTGGTTGGCAAGCAATTCCCCAACCGCACGGATACGACGGTTTCCAAGGTGGTCGATATCATCTACACGGCCAAGTCCCTCAGCCAAGTTGAGGAAGTAGCTCATCTCAGCAAGGATATCTGCAGGAGTTACGATACGAACCTTGTCATCTGGGTTAGCATTACCAATGATGGTTACAACACGGTCTGGATCAGTTGGTGCAACAACCTTGAATTTTTGAAGCACAACTGGCTCAGTCACAACCGCTGCATCATTTGGAATGTAGACAATCTTGTTCAAGTCACCATCTAAATGACTTTCAATGCTCTCAATCACGCTACGAGTCATAATTGTTCCAGCTTCTACCAAGATTTCTCCTGTTTCAGGGTCTACCAATGGTTCCGCAATGGTTTGGTTGAGCAAACGTGTTTTAACATTGAGTTTTTTATTGATTTTGTAACGACCAACTGCTGCCAAGTCATAGCGACGTGGATCAAAGAAACGAGCTACAAGCAAGCTACGTGAGCTTTCAGCAGTCTTAGGTTCACCTGGACGAAGGCGTTCGTAGATTTCTTTCAAGGCTTCGTCTGTACGAGAGTCCATTGGATTCTTGTGGATATCTTTTTCAACAGTGTTGCGAACCAATTCGCTGTCCCCAAAGATATCAAAGATTTCATCATCACCTGAGAAACCAAGGGCACGAACCAAGGTCGTAAATGGAATCTTACGAGTACGGTCGATACGAGTGTAGGCGATGTCTTTTGAGTCGCTTTCAAGTTCCAACCAAGCTCCACGGTTAGGGATAACAGTTGAACCATAGCCCACTTTACCATTTTTATCAACTTTGTCGTTAAAGTAAACACCTGGTGAGCGGACCAACTGAGATACGATAATACGTTCACCACCATTGATAATGAAAGTACCCATTTCTGTCATGATTGGGAAATCACCAAAGAAAACTTCTTGGGTCTTAATTTCGCCTGTTTCTTTATTGATCAAGCGGAAGGTTACAAAAATTGGTGCTGAGTAGCTAGCATCGTGAATACGAGCTTCTTCTAGCGTGTATTTGGGTTCCTTGATTTCATATCCAACAAATTCCAACTCCATTGTGTCTGTGAAGTTTGAAATTGGCAATACATCTTCAAACACTTCCTTAAGACCGTGGTCTAGGAAAGCTTTGAATGAATCAGTTTGAATTTCAATCAAATTTGGTAAGTCAAGAACTTCTTTGATTCTTGAAAAACTACGACGGGTACGATGTTTCCCGTATTGAACGTCATGTCCTGCCAAGATGATTCTCCTTTGTAAATAAGTTCCAAGCCTTGTCAATCAGGCTTTTCTAATCGTCATAAGGTTTTAAAAACCCCTATCACCGTGTCCTCTTGATGAATTTTCAGAATCTTTAAGTCTTTGTTACAAATACTCAAAATTCTGAAAAAAAGCACAAAAAGAGCAGCTAAATCTGACTTTTTCAGAAGATTTAACTGCTGTGAGCCTTGTCTGGACAATATTTCAGACAAAACCTACGACAAATGATTACTCATATTATACCCTATTTAGCTAGATTTTTCAAGGGATTCTGTGGATTTTTGGTAAATTTTTTTCCTATAAAAATTGAATTCAACTATTGCTTTACGAACTTCATTTTCAGACTAATTACCCAAAAAGAATATAGTAAATTACGGTTATCCTATTTTATCTTAGCCCATTTTTCTTGACTTTACTTGGTTTTTCTTTTAATATATATGTATAAATATATAAGGAGGTTTATTATGGATATATTGCTGTCTAAAAAAGAACAAGACTTGCTATTCTTGCTGGAAGAATTGACCAAGCACCATGATTGGATAGAACTTCCTGTTTTGGCAGAAAAACTGAAATTACCAGTAAGAGAATTGCAAGAACACCTTTCTTTGCTCGAGCAATTATTCCCAAACCTCGTGATTCGATCAACAAAAGAAGGTATTCAGTTGCGGTTTGAAGATAGAAACTCTTTAGACCCTAAAATTGCTATCTTTGAACAATCCCCAACTTATTCTTTTTTGAACCAACTTTTTTTCAAGGGGGGAGAATCACTTGAAAAAATATGTCAGGCACTTTCAACTAATCCAGAGCAGATTGAGGAAATCATCCATCGTCTAAATATCCTCCTTCCCCAACACTATGGCGTCAGCATCCAACCTTCCCTTTTGAACATGATGGGGACAGAAGAAGATATTCGCGCCTTTTATCTGGACTACTTTAGCCAAAGTTACAGCTTTCTTGATTGGCCCTTCTCTTCTATTTCCGAAGAAGCACTCACTCAGCTGATTCAGCTATTTTTAAAGGCCCAACAAATTTCACTCAACCTCAGCAGTCTACGGCAAATTAAATATACCCTAGCTATCAATCTGGAGCGTTTTAAGAGGAAACACTTTATTGAAAATCCTACTCCCCTTTTAACCAGCCACTACAGCTCCCTCATGCAAATTCCGCAGTTTGAACAAGATATCAAAAAGCTGGCTAAAAAACTCCATTTTGAACCTACAAAGGAAACACTGGAACAGCTATTTTCAACCCCAGTAAAGTCTCCTCGAATCACAAACAAGCCTAACAATGGAGCCTTAGGAGACATTCATCAGATTCAAAAATCCTACCGTTTATTGAGTCAAATCTTAGAAGAGTTAGCTAAAGAATTTCACCTACAGATTGAAAATCGCGAAGAATTGATTTGGCTTCTCCACTACACTGCCCAATCTGATTTTCTCCACCCACTTAGCAACAAATCTCTTGAAAAGCAAAAGTCTCTGCTTTTAACCAATTACCAAAAAGAATTTCCTAAACTATTGGACGCAAGTCAAAGGAAATTTCAGACTTATCTAGCTGAAATTGGTCTAGAGAGTCACCCGAGTAAGCTACAAGAGCTAGTTTATGCCTTTTCTATCCAAGGACAACGGATTTTAGTCCAATTACTTCAAAAACTCCCAAAAATACGTGTTTTGATCATTAGCCATCTTGATATCCATCATGCACAAAACCTTATCGATACCCTAACTCACTACGGTAATAATCTCTATCTATTTGATTCTTGGGAAGGATCTACTATTTCTTTCTCAAGTCTCAATCAAATCCCTCACGATATTGTGATCACCACCTTTCCTGTTTCTAACTGTCCGAAGCCCATTATTTGTAGTCGGAATCTTTCTACTGCAGAACTATTTCACCACCTCCACCTGATGGCTTCACAAATTCATAAAGAAAGACTGGCTGAATCGTAACAAAATTTGTTGCGATTTTTCTTTTAGTTTAATTTTAGGAAAACGCTTGCATCTTATTTTACTAAGTGCTATACTGATAAAGAAATTCATTTATAGGAGAATGATTATGAAAAGAACAACTTCTCAAACTGAGAAAAAAATGGTCTACAGCATCCGTTCCCTCAAGAATGGAACTGGCTCTGTCCTTATCGGCGCAAGCCTTGTCCTACTTGCTATGGCTACACCAACTATCTCAGCCAACGAAAATACACCAACCACTAATGCAAGTAATAGTGAAACTACTACTGCCCTTGCCCAACCTCTTACTGATACAACAGCCAGCACTGGTAAGCAAGAAAGTGATCTTTCTGCACCTAAAAATGCAAACGCTTCCCTAGAGAAAAAAGAAGAAAAACCTGCAACAGATCCAACAACTCCTGTTTCAAACCCAGCCGATTCAGCACCACAAACTGGACAAAATCGTTCAAGTGAGGCAACGACTTCTACTAGTCCAGTAACGACTGAAACTAAGGCAGAAGAGCCCATCGAAGACAACTACTTCCGTATCCACATCAAAAAACTTCCTGAAGAAAACAAGGATGCTCAAGGACTATGGACTTGGGACGATGTTGAAAAACCTTCTGAAAACTGGCCAAACGGAGCCTTGTCCTTTAAGGATTCCAAAAAAGATGACTATGGCTACTACCTAGATGTCAAATTAAAGGGAGAACAAGCCAAGAAAATTAGCTTCCTCATCAATAATACAGCTGGAAAAAATCTAACTGGTGATAAATCGGCCGAAAAACTAGCTCCAAAGATGAATGAGGCTTGGTTAGACCAAGATTACAAGGTTTTCTCTTACGAGCCACAACCTGCAGGAACTATCCGTGTCAACTACTACCGCACAGATGGCAACTATGACAAGAAATCTCTCTGGTACTGGGGAGATGTGAAGGAGCCAAGTAGTGGTGAATGGCCTAACGGAACAGACTTTACAGCTGCAGGCAAATATGGTCGCTATATCGATATTCCACTCAAAGACGCAGCTAAAGACCTTGGATTTTTATTACTAGACAGAAACAAACAAGGAGACGATGTGAAAATCCGTAAAGAAGATTATAAATTTACAGATTTGAAAAATCATAGCCAAATTTTCCTAAAAGACGATGACGAATCGATTTACACAAATCCATACTATGTCCACGATATCCGCATGACAGGGGCTCAGCACGTAGGAACTTCTAGCATTGAAAGTAGTTTTTCAACACTGGTCGGTGCCAAAAAAGAAGACATTCTCAAGCACTCCAACATCACTAATCACCTAGGAAACAAGGTAACTATTACCGATGTTGCAATCGATGAAGCTGGTAAGAAAGTGACCTACAGCGGAGATTTCTCTGACACAAAACATCCATATACCGTTAGCTACAATTCCGACCAATTCACTACCAAAACAAGCTGGCGCCTTAAAGACGAGACTTACAGTTATGATGGCAAACTGGGAGCTGACCTCAAAGAAGAAGGAAAACAAGTTGATTTAACCCTTTGGTCACCAAGTGCTGATAAGGTTTCTGTTGTTGTCTACGACAAAAATGACCCTAACAAAGTAGTTGGAACTGTCGCTCTTGAAAAAGGGGAAAGAGGAACTTGGAAACAAACTCTAGATAGCACAAACAAACTAGGAATCACAGATTTCACTGGCTACTATTATCAATACCAAATCGAGCGTCAGGGTAAAACTATTCTTGCACTCGATCCTTACGCTAAATCTCTCGCTGCTTGGAATAGTGACGATGCTAAGATCGACGATGCCCATAAAGTGGCTAAAGCTGCCTTTGTAAATCCAGCCAAACTAGGACCTCAAGACTTGACTTATGGTAAAATTCATAACTTCAAGACTCGTGAAGACGCCGTTATCTATGAAGCTCATGTGCGTGACTTCACTTCAGATCCAGCCATTGCAAAAGACTTGACCAAACCATTTGGTACTTTTGAAGCCTTTATCGAAAAACTAGACTACCTCAAAGACTTGGGTGTAACCCACATCCAGCTCCTTCCAGTCTTGTCTTACTACTTTGTCAATGAATTGAAAAATCATGAACGCTTATCTGACTATGCTTCAAGCAACAGCAACTACAACTGGGGATATGACCCTCAAAACTACTTCTCATTGACTGGTATGTACTCAAGCGATCCTAAGAATCCAGAAAAACGAATCGCAGAATTTAAAAACCTCATCAACGAAATCCACAAACGTGGCATGGGAGCTATCCTAGATGTCGTTTATAACCACACAGCCAAAGTCGATATCTTTGAAAACCTAGAGCCAAACTACTACCACTTTATGGATGCTGATGGAACACCTCGAACTAGCTTTGGTGGTGGACGCTTGGGGACAACCCACCATATGACCAAACGTCTCCTAGTTGACTCTATCAAATATCTGGTTGATACTTACAAAGTGGATGGATTCCGCTTCGATATGATGGGAGACCATGATGCCGCTTCTATCGAAGAAGCTTACAAGGCTGCACGCGCCCTCAATCCAAACCTCATCATGCTGGGTGAAGGTTGGAGAACCTATGCTGGTGATGAAAATATGCCTACTAGAGCTGCTGACCAAGATTGGATGAAACATACCGATACTGTCGCAGTCTTCTCAGACGACATCCGTAACAACCTTAAATCAGGATATCCAAATGAAGGTCAACCTGCTTTTATCACAGGTGGCAAGCGTGATATCAACACTATCTTTAAAAATCTGATTGCTCAACCAACCAACTTTGAAGCAGACAGCCCTGGAGATGTCATCCAATACATCGCAGCCCATGATAACTTGACCCTCTTTGACATCATTGCCCAGTCTATTAAAAAAGACCCAAGCAAGGCTGAAAACTATGCTGAAATCCATCGTCGTTTGCGACTTGGAAACCTCATGGTCTTGACAGCTCAAGGAACTCCATTTATCCACTCTGGTCAGGAATACGGACGTACCAAACAATTCCGTGACCCAGCCTACAAGACTCCCGTAGCAGAGGATAAGGTCCCAAACAAATCTCACTTGTTGCGTGATAAGGACGGCAATCCATTCGAGTATCCTTACTTCATCCATGATTCTTACGATTCTAGCGATGCTATCAATAAGTTTGACTGGACTAAGGCTACAGATGGTAAAGCTTATCCTGAAAATGTCAAGAGCCGTGACTATATGAAAGGGTTGATTGCCCTTCGTCAATCTACAAATGCCTTCCGACTTAAGAGTCTTCAAGATATCAAAGACCGTGTCCACCTCATCACTGTCCCAGGTCAAAATGGTGTGGAAAAAGAAGATGTAGTGATTGGCTACCAAATCACTGCTCCAAATGGAGATATCTATGCAGTCTTTGTCAATGCGGACGAAAAAGCTCGTGAATTTAACTTGGGAACTGCCTTTGCCCACCTCAGAAATGCTGAAGTTTTAGCAGATGAAAACCAAGCAGGACCAGTAGGAATTGCCAACCCGAAAGGACTTGAATGGACTGAAAAAGGCTTGAAATTAAATGCCCTTACAGCCACTGTTCTTCGAGTCTCTCAAAGCCGTCCAGCTATGGAAGATAAACCAGAATTTGATCTTTCTAGCTTAACACAAGAACAAGGTCAAAATAATGGCCAAGGTAATATTCCAAACCGAGTCGTCAAACCGGAACATCAAAATCCAGCTCTACAGGTTAAACCTGATTCTACTAAACCAGATACCAAAGTAGCGGATACCGATCATAAACCTATCCAAGCTACAACTGATTCACAAGCTGAACAATCACATAAGGACAATAATACTCAATCACTTCCATCTACGTCTACACAAACTATTGTCGCTTCCTATACTCCAGCTTATACAAATAAAAAACCAGAAACTCCAAATCAGGCAACTAAAACTAGTTGGAAACAAGAAAATGGCATCTGGTATTTCTATAAAGCAGACGGTTCTCTAGCTACTGGTTGGGTCAAAGATGGAGATACTTGGTATTATCTAAAAGATGATGGCTCTATGGTAACTGGTTGGGTCAAAGATGGCAATGTTTGGTACTTCCTAAATAGTAACGGCTCTATGTCAACTGGTTGGGTCAAAGATGGAGATACTTGGTACTATCTAGATCCATCAGGAGCTATGAAAGAAAATCAATGGTTTGAAGTTTCTGGCAAATGGTACTATGTTGATTCATCAGGTAAACTTGCCGTTAATACAAGAGTTGAAGGCTATTTGGTCAATGAAAACGGTGAATGGGTTAGCTAAAATTGCTACTATATAATCGTTGCATAGCTAGATATAACTAATCCAAATACAGGAACAAAAAATGATCACAAACCCCTGTTTGCAGGAATTGGCATCCTTGTCCTTCTAGATCTCGGATTTTTACTGAAAAACAAAAAAAGAACTAAACTAGCCCTCCTATAGAACAATCCCCCAAACCTTAACGCTCGGGGGATTGATTTTTGTACAATATTTATTGTCCTAATCAACTCGATTAGGATTTTTTATTAAGCCTCTTTCATGGCAAAGTAAGCCCGGACTTTGGGTGCTACTTGCGTTCCGAAGAGTTCAATAGCTCTCAGGACTTGTTCATGAGGCATAGAACCAAGAGGTAGATGCAACATAAAGCGGTCCAAGCCTAAATCCTCAATCATGCGAATCAATTTTTCTGCTACCTGATCAGGATTACCCACAAACATGGCTCCATTTGGTCCAACTTGCTCCAAATATTGTTCATAACACAATTCCTGCCAGTGTGGACGGTCTTTGGAAATAGCATCCACTACTTGCTTGGTCGGATGGAAATAATCTTTTACCGCCTGCTCGCCCTCCTCAGCAATCCAACCCCAAGAATGGGCTCCGACCTTCAGCTCATGACTGGCATGACCCGCTGCGCTCCCAATCTCACGATAAGCCTCAATCAACTTTTTAAAATAACGCGGATTGCCACCAATAATGGCATAGACAATCGGTAGACCTGCCTGAGCAATCTTCACTGTTGATTCAACATGACCACCTGTCGCTATCCACAAGGGCAATTTGTCCTGAACTGGACGAGGATAAACTTCTTTGCCAGAAATTGTTTGGGTCAATCGACCTTGCCAGTCTAGCTTGGTCTTTTCATTGACTAATTGAAGCAAATCTAATTTCTCATCAAAAAGAGCTTCGTAGTCTTTCAAATCATAGCCAAACAAGGGAAATGATTCCGTAAAAGAGCCTCTCCCAGCCATAATCTCCGCTCGTCCATTTGACAAAGCGTCGATAGTGGCATACTGTTGGAACAAACGAATAGGGTCCATGCTCGAGAGTATGCTGACTGCACTGGTCAAACGGATTTTCTTGGTATTGACCGCCCCAGCTGCCAAAATAATCTCTGGAGCTGATACTGCAAAATCCTCTCGATGGTGCTCACCAATCCCATACACATCCAAACCAACCTTGTCAGCCAGCTCAATCTCCGCCACCAACTGACGAATGCGTTCGGCATGACTATAAGTTTGCCCAGTCTCTTCAAGCTCCGTTGTTTCCCCAAATGTTGAAATTCCCAATTCTACCATGGTAATTCTCCTTGTCTACCTCTGTCCTTCAATTTGAAAAATTATTCTAACACGAATCTTGAGTACAAGCAACCCATTTGCTCACAAGAAAAAGCCTAGATAACTAGACTTTTTTAGCTTATTCTACCGTTACTGACTTAGCAAGGTTACGTGGTTTATCCACATCGAGACCACGGTGTAGAGTTGCAAAGTAAGCGACCAATTGTGTTGGTACGACCATTGAGATTGGTGAGAGGTAAGGGTGTACGGTCGTAAGGACGATATCGTCTGTCTCTTTAGCAACATTTTCTTCTGCGATAGTGAGAACCTTGGCACCACGGGCTGCGACCTCTTGGATATTTCCACGAGTGTGGTTGGCAAGAACTGGGTCTGACAAGAGGGCCAAAACTGGTGTTCCTTCTTCAATCAAGGCAATGGTTCCGTGCTTGAGTTCTCCTGCCGCAAAGCCCTCACACTGGATGTAAGAAATCTCTTTAAGTTTGAGACTTGCTTCCATGGCTACATAGTAATCTTGACCACGTCCGATGTAAAAGGCGTTACGAGTTGTTTCAAGAAGCTCACGAACCTTGCTATCAATCAATTCTTTTTCTGAAAGAGTTGATTCGATAGACTGAGCTACGATTGACAATTCATGAACCAGGTCAAAGGCTTGCGCTTTAGCATTACCGTTTGCTTCACCGACTGCTTTTGCAAGGAAGGCAAGGGCTGCAATTTGTGCTGTATAGGCCTTGGTTGAGGCCACAGCGATTTCAGGTCCTGCGTGAAGGAGCATGGTATGGTTGGCTTCACGTGAAAGAGTTGAACCTGGTACGTTTGTCACTGTCAAGCTCGGAATTCCCATTTCATTAGCCTTGACCAAAACCTGACGGCTATCTGCTGTTTCACCAGACTGACTGATAAAGATGAAGAGTGGTTTCTTGCTGAGAAGTGGCATACCATAACCCCACTCAGATGAGATTCCAAGTTCAACTGGTGTATCTGTCAATTCTTCCAGCATTTTCTTAGAAGCAAATCCTGCATGGTACGATGTTCCAGCTGCAAGGATGTAGATGCGGTCTGCATCTTGAACAGCCTTAATGATAGCAGGATCAACCACTACTTGACCAGCCTCATCTGTGTAGGCTTGGATGAGTTTACGCATAACAGTTGGTTGCTCATCAATTTCCTTAAGCATGTAGTAAGGGTAAGTTCCTTTACCGATATCTGACAAGTCAAGTTCTGCAGTATAGCTAACACGCTCACGACTGTTACCATCATAGTCTTGAACTTCCACGCTATCAGCCTTGACGATTACCAGCTCTTGGTCATGAATTTCCATGTATTGGTTAGTCTCACGAATCATAGCCATAGCATCTGAGCAGACCATGTTATAGCCTTCTCCAAGACCAATCAAAAGTGGTGATTTATTCTTAGCTACGTAGATGACTTCAGGATCTTGTGAGTCAACCAAGGCGAAGGCATAAGAACCACGGATGATGTGAAGAGCTTTTTTGAAGGCTTCAAGAACTGACAAACCATCTTCTTCTGCAAATTTTCCAATCAAGTGAACAGCGATTTCTGTATCTGTTTGCCCCTTGAAGTGGTGACCTGCAAGGTATTCTTCCTTGATTTCAAGGTAGTTTTCAATCACCCCATTGTGCACCAAGACAAAACGTTCAGTCTCAGAACGGTGTGGGTGAGCATTGTCTTCCGTTGGTTTCCCGTGAGTTGCCCAACGAGTATGTCCGATACCAGTCGTTCCCTCAACACCAGCTGTCTTGGCAGACAATTCTGCGATACGACCTACAGCTTTGACTAGATGGTTTTCAGCACCACCTAGGACAAAAATTCCCGCAGAATCATAACCACGGTATTCAAGCTTTTCAAGCCCTTGAATCAAAATATCAGTTGCATTTGTGTTTCCAACAACACCAACAATTCCACACATAGTATATACGACACAGGCAAGCTGTGCTTTCTCCTTAAAATTGGTATAGTCTAATTCTTCTTTTATAGAATCAGCAAAAACAGTATATACTTGTTTCTTTCACTTGTCAAGAGTAAAAATTGGTATAGTTCAAATCAGCCTTCTGTAAGCAAAAAACTCTGACCAATTAGGGTAATCAGTCAGAGTCTTTTTTAAAATCCATTATTGTCGCTAAGTTCCTTGAACCAGTGCCCTGATTTCTTCAGACGACGTTCTTGCGTTTCCAAGTCTAGTTCGACCAAACCGTAGCGATTTTTATAGCTATTGAGCCATGACCAGCAGTCAATAAAGGTCCAAATCAAGTATCCTTTACAGTTGGCTCCATCTTCAATGGCACGATGGAGTTCACGAAGATGGCCTTTTACAAAGTCAATACGGTAATCATCTTGAATCATCCCATCTTGACGGAATTTTTCTTCCCCTTCAACACCCATACCATTCTCTGTCAACATCCACTCGATATTGCCATAGTTTTCCTTGATATTTTGGGCGATGTCATAAATCCCTTGCTCATAAATCTCCCAGCCACGGTGAGGATTGATTTTACGTCCAGGCATAACATATGGCTCGTAAAAATGTTCTGGCAAGAGTGGACTCTCTGAATTCTTAGCAAATCGAGGTGCCATAACCCGCAAAGGTTGATAGTAGTTGACACCAAGGAAATCTACCGTATTATCACGAATGATCTTCAACTCTTCCTCTGTAGCATCAGGCAAGAGACCGTGTTCATGCAAGATTTCTACTAACTCCTGTGGATAAGTCCCCAAAACAGATGGATATAAAAAAGATTGAGCCTGAAAGAGATCCGCAATACGAGCTGCCTTGACATCCGCAGGATGCTGGCTACGTGGATAAGCCGGTGTCAAGTTTAAGACAATCCCAATCTTAGAGTCAGGCAAGAGTTCATGACAGGCCTTGACCGCTCGACTGCTGGCTAATTGTGTGTGATAGGCTACTTTAACCGCTGCCTCTGCATCCACCTTATGTGGATAATGGGCATCATAAAAATAGCCAAATTCTACAGGAACGATGGGCTCGTTAAAGGTAATCCATTGATCTACTAAATCTCCATAAGTTTCAAAACAAAAACGAGCATAGTCTTCATAGGCTGAGACCGTCGCCTTATTTTCCCAACCATCACCATCTTCTTGAAGAGCAAAAGGCAAATCAAAGTGGTAGAGATTAACCAACAGACGAATCCCCTTAGCCTTAATAGTCTCAAAAACCTTTCGATAGAAATCCACACCTTGAGGATTGACTTTCCCACAGCCTTGTGGAAAAATCCGTGACCACTGAATAGAAGTCCGAAAGGCCGTGTGACCAGTCTCTAATAAAAGCTCGATATCCCGCTCCCAATTTTCATAAAAAGTCGATGTTTTATCTGGACCAATCCCATTATAGTAACGATTTGGCTCCACTTGGTACCAATAATCCCAGAGATTATCTCCCTTGCCGTCACCAGCTACACGCCCTTCTGTCTGCGGTCCAGAAGTAGAGGATCCCCAGACAAAAACCTTTGGAAATCTTAGCATACATTTACCTCTTTATCTAGTCATTTTCCCCATTATACAGAAAAAACAAGGTAAAAACTAGTTACATTTTTTCCTTGTTTTTCTTCTGATTATAGTTTTTATTTCTTACTGAGGATTTCAAGCGTTTCAAGCACGTTATCTGCATGAACTTCGATAGTGTCACCAGTCGCCTTGATCTTGACTTCTACAATACCATCAGCTGCTTTCTTCCCAACAGTAATACGGATTGGCAATCCAATCAAGTCGCTATCGCTGAATTTGACTCCGACACGTTCGTTACGGTCATCTGTCAAGACTTCATAACCAGCTCCCATCAAGCTTGCTTCAAGTTTTTCTGTCAAGGCTTGCGCTTCTTCGTCCTTGACATTGACAGTAATCAAATGCACATCAAATGGTGCCAATTCTTTAGGGAAGTTGATTCCCCAAGCGTAACGATATTCACCTTTTGGCGTTTTGTTAACAAAGAGACGAGCGTGTTGCTCCATCACTGCTGAAAGGAGACGACTGACACCGATACCGTAACATCCCATGATAATTGGCACAGCACGGCCATTTTCATCCAAGACATCTGCTCCCATGCTTGCTGAATAACGAGTACCGAGTTTGAAAATGTGACCAATTTCGATACCACGCGCAAAGTTAAGAACACCTTGTCCGTCTGGTGAAATTTCACCCTCACGAACTTCACGGATATCCACATACTCTGCAGTAAAGTCACGACCTGGATTCACACCAGTCAAGTGGTAGCCATCTTCGTTAGCACCCACAACTGCATTGCGAACATCTTGCACCTTACGGTCTGCAATGATTTTAACATTCTCTGGCAAATCAACTGGGCCAAGCGAACCAAATCCTGCTTGAACAACGTTTGACACTTCTTCTTCGCTAGCAACGTCAAAGAAATCTGCTCCCAAGTGGTTTTTCAACTTAACTTCATTGAGCTGGTCATTTCCAACTAGAAGGGCCGCAACAAGCTCACCATCTGCCATGTAGAAGAGAGTTTTAATCGTTTGTTCTTCTGGAACGTTTAGGAAGGCTGCAACTTCATCGATTGATTTAACATCTGGTGTTGCAACACGAGTCACTTCTTCTTCAGCGACAACACGGTTGCTTGGTTTGTACTCGTTTGTTGCCATTTCTAAGTTAGCAGCATAGCTAGACTCACTTGAGTAAGCAATAGTATCTTCACCAGAAACCATCCATTTGAGCAATTCTGCCTTGATTTCTTCTTGCACTTCTGCAGGAATTTCGTCAAATGAGGCAACTGACTTGTCCAAAACAACCCAGCGGTCAAGGTCTGTACGAGCAGGTGTAATGGCCATAAATTCTTGGCTGTCCTTACCACCCATAGCTCCACCGTCACCGATGATAGCCTTGAAGTCTAAGCCACTACGAGTGAAAATACGCTCATAAGCAGCCTTGTACTCATCATAAACACTGTCCAAACTATCATAGTTAGCGTGGAAACTGTAAGCATCTTTCATGATGAACTCACGTGTACGGAGAAGTCCATTACGCGGGCGTTTTTCATCACGATACTTAGGTTGGATTTGGTAAAGGTTGAGTGGCAATTGCTTGTAAGACTTAACAGAATCACGAACAATAGCTGTAAAGGTTTCTTCGTGAGTTGGGCCTAGGATGAAGTCTGATTTTTCACGGTTTTTTAGTTTGTAAAGGTCTTCACCATAAGTTTCGTAACGACCTGATTCGCGCCACAACTCTGCACTGAGAAGGGCAGGAGCCAACATCTCCACCGCACCAATCTTATCAAACTCTTGGCGCATGATGTTTTTAGCTTTTTCAATCACACGGTTGGCAAGTGGTAGGTAAGAATAAACACCTGCTGAGACTTGACGAACATAACCAGCTCGCAACATAAGAGCATGGCTGATAACTTGAGCATCGCTTGGCATTTCGCGAAGCGTTGGGATAGGCATTTTACTTTGTTTCATAATATTCCTCGATTATCTAAAAAAGAGTCGCATAATGTCATTCCAGGTCACAGCAATCATCAAGACAACCATGATGACCACTCCGGCCAAGGTGACATAGGTTTCAATTTCTTGTTTTAATGGTTTGCGGCGGATGGCTTCCAGGATATTGAGAACAATCTTACCACCATCCAGAGCTGGAATCGGAATAAGATTAAAAATCCCGATATTGATGGAAATTATTGCCAAGAAGTACAAGACATTCTCAATTCCATTTTTAGCAGCATCACTACTTTCCTTAAAGATGGCAACAGGTCCACCTAGTTTGTTCAAATCCGGTTGGAAAATCAGATTTTTCAGAGCCGATAGAATTCGGAGAGCCGAGTCAGCTGCAGTTGTAAATCCACCTACAAACATGGATAGAAAGTCTGACTTAATTCCCGGTTGAACACCTAGAAGGTAACGACCTTGATTCTCTTCAGGAGTAACAGTGATTTGTTTTTCACTTCCCTTTTCAGAAATAGTCACATCCAAGGTCGGGGCCGTTTGATCTTTGGTTTCTGCTTCCACAGCCTGGATCAAGCTCTCCCAGTTGTTAATCTCATGTGAACCAATCTTGGTAATCTTAGCCGTCTCTGGCACTCCTACCTTGGCCAAAGCCCCTTGGGGCATGACATGGAACTGGTTTGTTTCAACATCTCTGACACCACCCTGCATAAAGATCAAAATCCAGAAAACAACAACACCTAAGATAAAGTTGTTCATAGGACCTGCAAAGTTGGTAATCAGTTTTCCCCAGATAGTTGCATTTTGATATTGAACATCCAAGGGAGCAATCCGAACCTCAGTTCCATCTGCTTCTACAACCGTTGCATCATGATCCACTGCAAATGTTTTTTCTTCTTCCAGAACCAAGCCCTTGATAAAGAGCTTATCTTCAAAGTCAAACTGGGTCACCTGCATAGGAAGGGCTGTTTGATCTAATTTTTTACCTGAAAGATTGATGCGTTTAACCTTACCGTCGTCAGTAAGGGTCAAACTAACAGGAGTTCCTGTCTTGATTTCAGTTGTATCATCACCCCAACCGGCCATACGGACATAGCCACCAAGGGGCAAGATTCGAATGGTATAGGCCGTCCCATCCTTGCCAATATGAGCAAAGATTTTGGGTCCCATACCAATTGCAAATTCACGCACTAGAATTCCTGATTTCTTGGCAAAGTAGAAGTGCCCGAACTCGTGCACCACCACAATAATCCCGAAAACCAGAATAAAGGTTAAAATTCCGAGCATAGTACTTCCTCCGTCTTTTGATTAAAAGAGTCCAAATAAGTGCATGATTGGAAATACAAGCAACATACTATCAAAACGATCCAAAACACCACCATGTCCAGGGATAAATTTCCCAGAATCCTTGACACCAAAGTGACGCTTAATCGAACTTTCTAGTAAATCACCAAATTGTCCAGCCACACTAAAGAAAATAGCAAAGACTGACATCTTGTAAATTCCATACGGAAGAGCAACTGTACTGTCAAACATCATAAAGATGATGGTTACTAAAATCGCACCTAAAATACCACCCAAGGCACCCTCAAAGGTTTTATTAGGAGAAACCGTTGGAGCTAATTTTCGTTTACCATAGTTCATCCCAGCAAGATAGGCACCACTGTCTGTCGCCCAGACAATACACAAGGCTAAGAGAGCCTTATCCAAACCTGCGACACGAGCATCTAGTAAAGCATTAAATCCAAAGCCCACGTAGAAACTCATAGCCAGAGGGAAAACCGCATCCTCAATCGTATAAGACTTGCTAAAAACAGTCGTTCCTAACATGATTGAAATCAACACACTATAAGCAACTACATTCCCATCAACTGGCAAAAAAGTCAGGTAATTCTCCAAGGGAATGGTCAAGGCAAAGGTTGCAAAGAGGGTCAAGAGGCCCTCCATAGTCATGGTCTCTAGACCTCTCATCTTCAAAAGTTCATGCATGGCTAGCATAGCTATGATTCCAATTGCTATCTGAAGCAAGAGTCCCCCAATCATCAAAATCGGTAGGAAAATAGCCAGTGCAATCCCTGCAAACAAGGTTCTTTTCTGTAAATCCTGTGTCATATTTCCTCCTAAACTCCTCCAAATCGGCGATGACGACGATTGTAGGCAAGAATGGCTTCCTGCAAGGCTACTTCGTCAAAATCAGGCCACAAGGTATCTGTAAAATAGAGCTCACTATAGGCTCCCTGCCATGGAAGGAAATTACTCAAACGCAATTCTCCACTAGTACGGATAATCAAGTCTGGATCTCGTACATCCTTAGGCAAATGCTGGGTAAAGAGATAGTTGCCAATCAATTCCTCTGTGATGTCACCTGGGTTGATTTTGGCATCTAACACATCCTGGGAAATCAACTTAAGCGCCTGTGTAATCTCAGCACGTCCACCATAGTTGAGGGCAAAGTTAAGAATCAATCCTGTGTTGTTCTTAGTCAATTCCTCAGCCTTGGTTAAAGCTTCAAAGGTTTGCTTAGGCAGGCGGTCTGTCTCCCCAATCATTTGAATCTTAACATTATTCGCATGCAGTTCAGGGACATAATTGTCATAAAACTCTACGGGCAAGTTCATGATAAACTTGACCTCCTGATCGGGGCGGGTCCAGTTTTCCGTAGAAAAAGCATAAACTGTAATAACCTTAACGCCCAGTTTGTTGGCTGCCTTGGTCACAGTTTGTAATGCTTCCATGCCCGCCTTGTGTCCGAAGACTCGCGGTTGCATACGTTTTTTTGCCCAACGGCCATTTCCATCCATGATGATGCCGATATGAGCAGGAACCTGGGTCGGAACTTCTACTTCCACAGCCTTATCTTTCTTAAAAAATCCAAACATGATCTTATTCCTATTCAAAAATCTATCGTTTCATTATACCATATTTCCCTATTTTCTTCTATCACTAAGCTATTTATTCTAAGGTATCAGGCTCAGTTTTCAAAAAAATAAGCCGCCTGATTGGGCGACTCAATTTTTTATAGGGAGATTATTATGAAAAAGTTTTAGGAGTTTAAGTTAAGGTCTTCTTAACTTATGTACTTAGTATACACTTCCTAGCTTAAAGTTTCCTTAAGTATTTTTAAAAATCAAATTTTTCCATTTTTCCTGCCAATTTTTCTTGGATAAACGTGTTTGATAGAGCTGCATTCGATCTTCATTTTCTAAAAAATGAGGAGTTGGGCGAACTTGAAAATTCAAAATATCCTCCAAACCATAAGGTGCATAGAGTTCAAAATCGGATTCTTCATTCAAGCGCAGTCCAACCGCCGTACACCGTTCTGGATACTTACTCATAGCATCACAGGAACTGGTATAGGGAGCAGTGTGAGGACTGTGCTGGTGCATATAGACCTGATTTTTCAACTCCCACTGGTACTGAGGAAAGTCCTCTCTCAGCTTGTTCTCTAGGGACAAGGTTTCCTCATAAGAAATATCTGGATCAAAGAAAATCACATCCACATCTGTTTCACGGTCAAAAGCTGGTCTGTATGACAAAAGATTCCAGATGAAATTTCTGACAGAACCTGCTGCCAACCACGAGTCTTTCAGGCCAAGATTTCGGATGATAGTCAGAATAGCCATCATATCCGGATTTTCTCTAAATGCATCTAGAATTTCTTGCTCATTTTTCATTGTATTCATACCCCAAATGTTCGTAAGCCTTAGCGGTCGCAACTCGTCCTGAACGAGTTCGCATGATAAAACCTTTCTGGATGAGGTAGGGTTCGTACATATCTTCTACCGTCTCACGCTCCTCGGCAATATTGACAGAGAGAGTTCCTAATCCGACAGGACCACCACCGTACATCTCAATCATGGTACGAAGGATTTTTTGGTCCACATAGTCCAAACCTTCATGGTCAACATCCAGCATGGTCAAAGCCTTATCGGTAATAACATCATCGATAACCCCATTACCCATAATCTGGGCAAAATCGCGCACACGCTTGAGGAGACGATTGGCAATACGAGGGGTTCCACGACTACGCAAGGCCAACTCAGATGCCGCCTCATGAGTGATTTCCATCTCAAAAATATCTGCTGTCCGCTCAACAATTTCTGTCAAGTCAGCATGGGCATAATACTCCATATGCCCCGTAATCCCAAAACGTGCCCGTAGAGGATTGGAAAGCATACCAGCCCGAGTCGTCGCACCAATCAAAGTGAAAGGTGGCAACTCCAAATGAACACTACGACTGCCTTCACCAGCACCAATCATGATATCGATGTAAAAGTCCTCCATCGCGCTATAAAGCACCTCTTCCACCGACATAGGCAAGCGATGAATCTCGTCAATAAAAAGGACATCCCCAGGCTCTAAGTCATTCAAAATCGCTACCAAATCACCAGCTTTTTCGATAACAGGACCCGACGTCTGCTTGAGATTGACACCCAATTCGTTTGCAATAACAAAGGCCATGGTCGTCTTCCCCAAACCTGGAGGCCCGAAAAGGAGCACATGATCCAGCGCTTCATCCCGCATTTTAGCGGCTTCGATAAAGATTTGAAGCTGGTCCTTGACCTTATCCTGCCCAATATATTCACGTAAATACTGAGGACGGAGCGTGCGTTCTACTAACTCCTCATCCCCCATTATCTCATTGTCTAAAATTCTACTCATGGCTCTATTATACCAAAAATCCAAGCCACAAACAAAAAAGCCACCTAATTAAGCGACTTCCGACTTTAGCACGTATGTGGTATAATATTGTTCGGCACTGCTACACCGCCTACGAAAGGAGGTGAGATAGCCCATGATGGAACTAATCCTTAAAACTATCATCGGACCAATTGTGGTCGGTGTTATTCTTCGCTTAGTTGATAAATGGCTAAACAAAGATAGATAGTGTCAAAAAAGACCCCAAGCTTATTTGGTCGTGAGCTTGGGGTTTTTTCTAGTCCATAATATAGAACTAATCCTTAATTCCTCTCCATTATCCCATAGTTCACAAAATTTGTCAAAGGTTTATATCCTCTTTAACCTCTGTACGACAAAACATTCAATGTTAAGCGAAAGTTAGCGGAAAACTATTTTTAGAATAGTCCTCAAAAGCCTGAAATAGAGCCAAAAACTCCACCCGATTGGGTGACTCCCGACTTTAGCACGTATGTGGTATAATATTGTTCGGCACTGCTACACCGCCTACGAAAGGAGGTGAGATAGCCCATGATGGAATTAGTACTCAAAACTATCATCGGACCAATTGTGGTCGGTGTCGTTCTTCGCTTATACTCAATGAAAATCAAAGAGCAAACTAGGAAGCTAGCCGCAGGCTGTACTTGAGTACGGCAAGGTGAAGCTGACGTGGTTTGAATTTGATTTTCGAAGAGTATTAGTCGATAAATAGCTAAACAAAGACAGATAGTGTCAAAAAGACCCCAAGCTTATTTGGACGTGAGCTTGGGGTCTTTTCTAGCCTATGATATAGACACAATACTTAATTCCCTTTTATTATCCCACAGTTGACAAAATTTGTCAAAACTTTACATTCTCAGCTTCTCAAGCTTTAACCGCTTTACAACAAGACTTTCAAGTTTAAGAGAAAGTTAGGGATTCTATCAATTTCATAGAAATTTTGATTTAGTAAACGAAGAGACAATCTTACATGTCACTCCTCATTTAATACGCCACTACTGGACAAGCAAAATCATTATTACAGCAGTTCCAGTCCTTCAATTAATAGTTACTTACAATCAAATTGAGTTTGAAGTAGCTGAAGCAACAACAGACCTATTTCTTAATCATATTCGCTAAAAAGTCCCCGCCAATTCCCCGACCAAAATCCAAAGATTACCGAAAGTTACCGGAAAATGATGTTTAGAAAACTCCCGAAAAGCCTGAAATAGAGCCAAAAAACTCCACCTGATTGGGTGGAGTTAAGGGAGATTATTATGAAAAAGAAAAGTTTAGGATTTTATTAAATAAAGTTAGGAGGTCTTTATTTAATGACTATATGATACAAGATGAAGCTTAAAACTAGCTTAACTTTTTCTCAGATTCTACCATTTTGCAGAAAATCACTATCAGCATCTCTTCACGCCACAAAAAAAGCCACCTGATTGGGTGACTTCATTAGGAGATTATGATGAAAAAAAGTTTTAGGATTTCATTAAATAAAGTTAGGAGGTCTTTATTTAATGACCATATGATACTAGACTATCCTTAAACTTTGCTTAAGAACAAACAAGTTTTATTATTTTTCTCTGTTTATCCAAGTCATTCCTATACAATCATAGGTAGATAAGGCTTCAAAACCCAAAGAACGATAAAATCCCACGTTTTTTTCTGTCTCTTCTGTCACCAGCTGGACTTGATAGGCATCTTTGTAATTCTCTAAAGCCTCTTTCATCAAGGATCTACCAATCCCTTGGCGCTGATAGCTAGGCAAAACAATCAAATCCTGTACAAAAACTGATGAAAAACCATCTCCAACCAAACGAATCAAGCCCACCACAGCATCACCATCAAGTGCCAGATAAATCACTAATGAATGAGATAAGGCCTGCTCCAGCATCTCTGGTTGATGGGTATAATTTGTCCAACCGACAGCCTGATAGAGATGCAAAACATCCTCTAGCTTGACAATTTCTTGCTTTTTAATAGTAATCATCTCAACACCTATTAAAGCTCTCTCAAGCTCTTGTACTGCCGTCCATTTTTGTCAAAATTTTCAGGACGCAACCATGTTTCCAAACGAGCTTTGACTTGGGGCCAGTCCTTATCGATCATAGACATCCAATCCGTATCTCTGGTGCGCCCCTTATAAACCACTGCCTGACGGAAGGTTCCCTCGTAGATAAAGCCCAAACGTTCTGCTGCTTTTCTAGAAGGTAGATTTAGTGCATCACATTTCCACTCATAACGGCGATAGTTGAGCTCTTCAAAGACATAACGGGCTAATAAAAACTGGGCTTCTGTCCCCATTCTTGTGTGCTTGAGAGTCGGAGAAAAGGTCACTGCTCCAACTTCAATGACGCGATTGGCTTGGTCAATGCGCATAAGCGAAAAAGTACCCAGAGCTTTACCAGTTGATTTATCGATAATCGCGTAGTAAAAGCGATCCTTTCGCTCAATCATCTGCTTCAAAGCTACCATTAACTCTTCTAGATTAGCCACAGGTGGTTGAAAAAGGTAGGTCCACATCTCACGAGGACTATCTGGGCCATAAACAGCTAATAAATCCTCTGCATGCTTTTCCACCGATAGAGCTTCTATAATCGTATATCGTCCTTCTAAGAAATCAATAGAAGGCAGTTCACCTGGTGTATAACCTTCCATTGACTCACCAATCATCTGACCATATTCATTTACTGGCATAACTTTCTCCTTGTTCATTCATTGAATATAGTATAACATATTTCAATGAAAATTCTAGGAAACACTTGGTTTTCGCTTCAACAATGCAAACTCCTCTTATAAGCCACCATTTTATAGAGGAATAATCAAGTATGGAAACGAGTGAGTTAATGTCCCTGGTGCTTCTCTCCATTTTTTACTGTTTGTATTCAAATTTCTCTTGTTTTAGTGTTTGCTTTTGTATAGTTGACTACCAATCAGAACTGTGTTTTTATCTTAGTTGGGACTATTATAGTACGGTTCAGCACTATCTACAAATTTTTCAGATGTGTATCAAAAAAATTTATCGTAGCAAACCAAGAGTCTACACTTTCTTTCATTAATAAGCACCAATTTTTTCGATAACGATGATTCGGTTGATAAGCAACCGTCAACATATGTCCTGTTTCGTGGTATTTTTTAAACAAAATGGATTTCCCTTTATAATGTGAAATAATACCATCTATCGCGGATGACGCATTCCATATTTCATCAACATCGCTTCCTAGTAATAATAAAGGAGAGGCAATTTTACTCACATCAATCTGAGCCCTACTATCTTTAGGAATATGTTTTCCAAAAAACTTGTTTAACAAATAATTTCCTAGTTGAAATTTTTGATACGGAAGTTCTTTTTGCAAATATGTCCAAGAAGATGAATGAGAGTTGAGTTTTCCCTTTATTCCCTCAAATATTACATTTGAGGGGGAATTGAGTACCAAACATTGCACATCTTCCAAAATACTTTGTCCAGCCAGAACAAGCTCTGCTCCTTTAGAGCGACCATATATTCCTATTTTTGTATTATCAACTTGAGGATGATGATATAGAAAATCTTTCGCCTCCTCCAGACATTCTATTGGAATTCGTTCTAAATTGTGGGGTAATCCCTCTAAACCAAAATAAGCTATCGCAAGACAAACATAGCCTCTAGAAGATAAAAGTTGGGCAATATTCTGAGCTTTTTCAATTCTCCCCTCACTACCACTAACAATAATAACGGCTGGCGCCCTTCTTAATTTTTCATTATAAAATACTCGACCTTGAAAATGCTTGTCATAAATATCTTGATACCTTATTCCCAGATTCATATAACGCCTTACAAAACTTTGCTCCGCGACCACATCTTTCCCCAGCCTGATTTTAATTTCAACACCAAAATAATCTCGCAATGGAATTCTATCAAGAGAATTGGGTAATCTCCTTTTCCTATTCTTCAACGGTTTCGCATTAAAGAACAAACCCATTTCTGAAATTCCTTTATAAGATCCCGAAATAGATGCTGTTTGAGAGGTGGCAATCATACCGTCCTGATCAGATAAAAAAATGGCAGTTGATTTCCACATAACATCATGATCTAAAAGTAAGGGAGCATTTATACAGTAATAATCAGACAGGTACATTTCTACACAATACCTTGTCCTTGGTTCTAAACCATTGATAGTAATATAAAAAGATTCATCTGCTAAGTCAGTTTGTGAAATCAGTTCAATGTTTACAGTCATACCTTCTCCTTTTTGTTAATATACTTAACAACTAAATTTAAAACTTACCGCGACTTTTACCACGGTAATTCTCCCCACACCTTTTCAATATCATCCATCAATTTCACAACTGTTTGAAGTTCCATCTCGCTATAGTTGTTTAAAACTGAAAAGACCGATTTTTCAATATGTGCTTGTTGCTCCTTATGGATTTTTAAAATTTCGATGCCTTTTTCAGATAATCTCAAATATTTATTTTTCCCATTATTCGGATCAAAATCAAAAACAACTAAATTTTTTTGAATCAATCTCCTAACACTTTGAGTTATTGCACTTCTTGAAAGTTCTAATAATTCAGATAATTTTACTAGATTTAAGGGCTGATTTTTCCCAATCACAACAATCAAATGTACCTCATTCAAAGTAATGGATTTGTCAACACCACTTTTATGTTGATTTTTTTTTAACTGGTCAAACGCTAAAATAAATCTATTGAAACGATTATTAAATGTAATAAATTCTTTTTTATCCATAATCTCTCTTTTCTTTGTTAATTATATTAACAAAATAGAAACTTCCTGTCAAATAAAAAATCCCCCAGATTCTACTCTGAAGGATTCCTATCTTATTTCACAACAATATTAACCAATTTATTCGGTACCGCAATTACTTTCACGATTTCCTTGCCGTCAATTTCTGCCTTGACTTTTTCATCAGCGAGAGCAATTTCTTGCAATTCTTCGCGTGATAGATCTTTGGCTACCATCAATTTGGCACGGACTTTACCTTTGATTTGGACGACGATTTCGATTTCGTCTTCAACTAATTTGCTTTCGTCCCATGTTGGCCAAGCCACGTAAGAGATTGATTCACCTGTTGCTGCGACTGTTTGCCAGAGCTCTTCTGCCAAATGAGGTGCAAATGGGGCAATCAATTGGATAAAGCCTTTAGCGTAGTCTACATAAAGCTGGTCTTCCTTGTTGGCAGCGTTGACAAAGACCATAAGTTGGGCAATGGCTGTATTGAATTTCATAGATTCGATTTGCTCAGTGACAGATTTAACAGTTTCGTTATAAACCTTGTCAAGAGCGCCATTGTTTTCCGCAACGATTTCTTTACTTGTAATCAAACGGTAAACACGGTCAAGGAACTTACGGCTTCCTTCCAGACCTTCTTCTGACCAAGCGATAGAAGCATCGAGTGGCCCCATAAACATTTCATAGACGCGAAGGGTATCGGCACCGTATTGTTCCACTACGTCATCTGGGTTGACAACGTTCTTGAGCGATTTAGACATCTTGGCTGGTGCTTGCTCCAACTCTTCTCCTGTTTCCACATGGAAGAAGGAACCGTCACGTTTTTCAACCTTGTCAGTCGCCACAAGAGCCCCACGGTGGTCACGATAGCTGGTTCCCAAAATCATTCCTTGGTTAAATAGTTTTTGGAATGGTTCCTTAGTTGGAACAACACCGAGGTCATAGAGGAATTTGTGCCAGAAACGAGCATAGAGCAAGTGAAGAACGGCATGCTCTGCACCACCCACGTAGATATCTACTGGCAACCATTGTTTGAGGAGGTCCTCATCAGCCAATTTCTCAGTATTGTGTGGGTCAATATAGCGGAGGTAGTACCAGCTTGAACCTGCCCATTGTGGCATGGTGTTTGTTTCACGACGACCTTTGACACCATCTTCACGAGTCACTTCAAGCCAGTCTGTCAAGTTAGCTAGTGGACTTTCACCAGTACCTGAAGGGCGGATATCCTTAGTTACAGGCAAGACAAGTGGCAATTCATTTTCAGGGACAGCTGTTGAAGTTCCATCTTCCCAATGAATGATTGGAATTGGCTCACCCCAGTAACGTTGGCGGCTAAAGAGCCAGTCGCGGAGACGGTAGGTCACCTTCTCCTGACCACAGCCTTTTTCTTCCAACCAAGCCACAATTTTAGCAATAGCAGCTTCTTTGTTCAACCCATCTAGGAAGTCTGAATTGACGTGAAGGCCGTCTTCTGTGTAGGCAGCTTCTTCAACGTTTCCACCTTCAAGTACTTCTACGATTGGAAGGTCAAATTGTTTGGCAAATTCCCAGTCACGTTGGTCGTGAGCAGGTACGGCCATGACAGCACCTGTTCCATAGCTAGCAAGAACATAGTCGGCAATCCAGATTGGAATTTCCTTGCCATTGACAGGGTTGATGGCATAAGCACCAGTCCAAACCCCTGTTTTTTCCTTGGCAAGGTCGGTACGAGCCAAGTCTGATTTCAGACTAGCTTGGTGTTTGTAGTCTGCTACAGCCTCTGCTTGCTCTGGACTTGTGATAGCGTCAACCAAGTCATGCTCAGGAGCCAAGACAGTGAAAGTCGCACCAAAAAGGGTGTCCGGACGAGTGGTAAAGACTGTAAATTCCTTGTCTGTTCCCTTAACTTTGAATGTTACATTGGCACCAGTTGATTTACCAATCCAGTTGCGCTGCATGTCCTTGATAGACTCTGGCCAATCAAGTTCATCCAAGTCATTAAGCAAACGCTCCGCATAGGCCGTAATTTTAAGCATCCATTGACGCATTGGTTTGCGGACAACTGGATAACCTCCACGCTCAGAAGTTCCGTCAGGAAGGACTTCTTCGTTGGCAATGGCTGTTCCCAACTCTTCAACCCAGTTTACTGGCACTTCAGCTTCATAAGCCAAACCTTTTTCGTAAAGCTTAGTGAAGATCCATTGCGTCCATTTGTAGTAGTTCGGATCTGTAGTATTGACTTCACGGTCCCAGTCGTAAGAGAATCCAAGCGCATTGATTTGACGTTTGAAGTTGGCAATGTTTTCAGCTGTAAATTCTGCTGGGTCATTCCCCGTATCCATAGCGTATTGCTCTGCAGGCAAACCAAAAGCATCCCATCCCATTGGGTGAAGAACATTGTAGCCTTGCGCACGTTTGTAACGGCTGAGGATGTCAGTTGCAGTATAACCTTCTGGGTGTCCTACGTGCAGACCCGCTCCAGACGGATAAGGGAACATATCGAGAGCATAAAACTTCGGTTTTGATGCATCTGTTCCAGTCTTAAATGTATGATGTTCTGCCCAGTAGCCCTGCCACTTAGGCTCAATTTCTTTATGATTGTAAAAACTCATGGTCTCTCTCCAATTTTGTGATGTTACTATTATACCATTTTTGAGGGAATTTGAAAGACGAGAAATGTTCTTTTAGGCTTGTATAACAAGAAAGACTGAATCGCAAATCCAGCTTATGTAGCAGTATGAAAAATTAGCCCCCATTTGGAGCTAACTTCTATTAACTATTTGTCTCTTGCATCTTCTCACGTCCTAGTTCTCGGTAACTACGCTCACCAACAACCTCAACGCTAAACTGGCCGTCCTCATATTCAAGAATCGTCACGCTACCATTATCGAGACCATGCGGATGCATGCCATTAATCAGATAAACAATGGTTCCAATGGTCATTCCGTGGCTGACAACGAGGGCATTGCCCCCACCTTGCTCTTCCATTTCTTTGGCAATCGTATCAAAGCCTTCTTTGATGCGGCTACTGAGTTTTTCCCAACCTTCAGCCCAACCAGCTGTATCGACCTCTACCAAGCCCTCAGCCAGTTCAGCATAAGACAATTGATGAACATGGTCCACATTAAAGATACGGGGAATGATTCCCATGAAAAGATCACCATCGTAGGCTCCGTCAAAGCTACCAAAACACCATTCTCTGATACGCTTGTCCATGCGATAAGGGATTTTCCCCTGCAAGCCAAGTTCTTCAAGAATAATTCCCATAGTTTGAATGGTGCGACCAGAATCACTGGAATAAGCACGCTCAAACTGTAGACCAGACTCTCGCAAACCGATTCCTAATTCTTGAATCCCTCGCTCACCTTCAGCTGTTAAGGGAGTATCGCTCCAACCTTGCGCGCGACCAATCGCATTAAACATAGTCCTACCATGACGTACCAAATACAATCGTACTTTTACCATTTTCCATCCTCCGTTTGCTTCTATTATATCATGGATGATAAAACAAAAGCCACCCATACAGGCGACTTTTGCAGGAGATTATTATGAAAAAGTTTAGGAGTTCTATTAAATAAAGATATTAGATGAAAATCAAATTCAAACTAAATCAGTGTTATCTGTTTCAAGTAATATTAGGAGGTCTTTATTTAATGATTATAGTATACACAGCTAACCTTAAATAGAGCTTAAAATTTCTCTTATTTTCTTAATTTTTAAAACTATGAATTGGTGCTGGGATTTGCCCTCCACGAGAGATGAAATCAACAGACGAAGCCCCATTGACTTTCATTACTGGAGCTGTACCAAGAAGACCACCAAACTCAATCATATCGCCTTCTTTTCCTTTTGGAATGATACGAACAGCCGTTGTTTTCATGTTAATGACTCCAATTGCTGCTTCATCCGCAATCATGGCCGCAATGGTTTCAGCAGGCGTATCTTCTGGGATGGCAATCATATCCAATCCAACAGAACAGATAGCTGTCATGGCTTCTAGTTTTTCCAAATTAAGAGAGCCATTTTGCACTGCAGCAATCATTCCCTCATCCTCAGAAACAGGGATAAAGGCACCAGACAAACCTCCGACTTGGTTGCAGGCCATCACTCCACCCTTCTTAACCTGGTCATTCAAGAGAGCCAAGGCAGCCGTCGTTCCATGCGTTCCAACTGTTTCTAGCCCCATCTCCTCAAGGACACGTGCCACAGAGTCTCCAACCGCAGGAGTTGGTGCCAAACTCAAGTCCACAATACCAAACTCCACACCCAGTCTCTCACTAGCCATTTGACCAACCAATTGACCGATACGAGTGATTTTAAAGGCAGTTTTCTTAACTGTTTCGGCTACTACATCAAAGCTCTGTCCACGAACTTTTTCCAAGGCACGTTTCACCACACCAGGACCAGAAACCCCGACGTTGATGATAACATCAGCTTCCCCAACACCGTGGAAGGCACCTGCCATAAACGGATTGTCCTCAACAGCATTAGCAAATACAACCAACTTGGCTGCGCCCATATCAGATAGAGTTGCCGTTTCCTTGATAATACGTCCCATATCTGCCACAGCCGTCATATTAATACCAGACTTGGTTGAACCGATATTGACTGAAGAGCAGACCTTATCCGTTTCAGCCAAAGCGCGAGGAATAGAATTGATGAGAATCTCATCTCCCTTTTGATAACCCTTTTGTACCAAGGCAGAGAAACCACCAATAAAGTCCACACCAATCTCTTTCGCAGCCTGATCAAGCGTTTTTGCAAGAACCACGTAGTCTGTTGCATCTGTCGCCGCCCCAATCAGAGAAATAGGAGTCACCGATACACGCTTATTAACGATTGGAATTCCCAACTCAGCTGCAATTTCATCACCAACAGCCACTAAATTTGCTGCCTTAGTCGTAATCTTTTGATAAATTTTCTCCGCAGCACGGTTGATATCTGGATCGATACAGTCCAAAAGAGAAATTCCCATGGTAATGGTTCTGATATCGAAGTTTTGCTCCTCAATCATGGCGATGGTTTCAGTAACTTGTCTAATATCCATGTGCACCTCCTAGATATTATACATAGCTTCGAAAATCGCTGCACTCTGAATATTGATTTTCACATTCAAAGTTTGTCCAAAAGCTTCAAATTCATTACGAAGATAAGTAAAATCTTGCTTTTCATCACTTGAGACGACAGCCATCATAGTGAAATATTCATCCAAAACAGTTTGAGAAATATCATCAATGTTCAAACCCAATTCTGCAATTTTACCAGAAACACCTGCAACAATACCAGATTTATCTTTACCAACAACAGTTATAATCGCTTTCATAGGCAAACTCCAATTCTTCTTAAAATAGGAAACCTGAACATTAAACAGATTTCGTCTTAAATAGTATAGCATAATTCTAACGAAAATACTCAAAAACGCCTGCTTACGAAGTTGTTCTTAAGCAAAAAACAATTTCGTAAACAAGCGTCTACTATCCCAACTTATGATGAGTGTTCCCGCTAGGACCGAAATCCTAGCGGTAGACCAGAGCTAGACTAAGAGTATAAGACTCCATCATCATAACACTCAACAAAATTGATGATTTTATACTAATTCGATGATCGCCATTGGCGCTGCATCACCACGACGTGGTTCAGTTTTAAGGATACGAGTGTATCCACCGTTACGTTCAGCATAACGAGGTGCGATTTCTGAGAACAATTTTTGAAGTGCTGTAGTAGAAGTGTACTTGTCAGTTGCTTCATCATAGTTTTCAGATGCGATTTCATTACGTACGAAAGCAGCTGCTTGACGACGTGCATGCAAATCACCACGTTTACCTAGAGTAATCATTTTTTCAACAGTTTTACGGATTTCTTTAGCACGAGCTTCAGTTGTCACGATTGATTCGTTGATCAAAAGGTCAGTTGTCAAATCGCGAAGCATTGCTTTACGTTGTGAGCTAGTGCGTCCTAGTTTACGGTAAGCCATTTATTCCTCCTTTATTTATCTTTTAATCCAAGACCCAAATCAATAAGTTTGAATTTCACTTCTTCCAAACTCTTGCGTCCAAGATTTCGTACTTTCATCATCTCTGCTTCAGATTTTTCTGTCAAGTCATGCACAGTATTGATACCGGCACGTTTCAAACAGTTGTATGAACGCACAGACAAGTCCAGTTCCTCAATCGTACGATCCAAAATACGGTCGTCAGATTCAGTATCAGCTTCTTTCATCACTTCAGTTGACTTAGCAATCTCAGTAAGATTTGTAAACAAATCAAGATGTTCTGTCAAAATACGTGCTGAAAGCCCTAAAGCATCTTCTGGAATAATTGTTCCATTTGTCAAGATTTCAAGGGTTAGTTTGTCAAAACCATCGTTGCTACCTACACGAGCAGGTTCAACTTGATAGTTGACTTTGGTAACTGGTGTATAAATAGAATCTACAGCAAGTGTCCCAACTGGTGCATTATCCTTTTTATTTTCATCTGCAGGTACATATCCACGACCACTGTTAACAGTCATAGTCGCTTTTAGAGAAGAACCTTCACCGATTGTAAAGAGATAATGATCTGGATTTACAATTTCAATATCGCTATCTGTCAAAATGTCACCAGCTGTTACTTCAGCAGGACCTTCAACATCTAGTTCGATGATTTTTTCGTCTTCAACGTACGATTTCACTGCAATTCCTTTAATGTTCAGAATGATTTGCATCACGTCTTCACGAACACCTGGAACTGTGTCAAACTCATGTAACACACCATCAATATTGATAGATGTCACAGCTGCTCCTGGTAGAGAAGCTAGAAGTACACGACGAAGAGAGTTACCAAGAGTTGTACCGTAGCCACGTTCAAGTGGTTCGATTACAAACTTGCCATAATCTTTATTTTCATCAATTTTTGTTATATTTGGTTTTTCAAACTCGATCATTTAGTTACTCCCTCTTAAACGAAAAGCAGTGTAATGCGATGATTATACACGGCGACGTTTTGGAGGACGAGCACCATTGTGTGGCACTGGAGTCACATCACGAATTGCTGTTACTTCAAGACCAGCGGCAGCAAGCGCACGAATAGCTGACTCACGACCAGAACCTGGACCTTTTACAGTAACTTCAACTGATTTAAGACCGTGTTCTTGTGCAGATTTAGCAGCAGCTTCAGAAGCCATTTGAGCAGCGAATGGTGTAGATTTACGAGAACCTTTGAAACCAAGAGCACCAGCTGATGACCAAGCAATTGCATTACCATGCACATCAGTAATCATAACAATAGTGTTATTAAATGTAGCGTGAATATGAGCAATACCAGATTCGATATTCTTTTTCACACGACGTTTACGTGTTGGTTTAGCCAAGACTTTTACCTCCTATATTATTTTTTCTTACCAGCAATCGCAACAGCTTTACCTTTACGAGTGCGAGCGTTGTTTTTAGTGTTTTGTCCACGGACAGGAAGTCCACGACGGTGACGGATACCACGGTATGAACCGATTTCCATCAAACGTTTGATGTTCAAGTTTACTTCACGACGAAGGTCACCTTCAACTTTGATTGCATCCACTTCACGACGGATAGCATCTTCTTGATCTGATGTAAGGTCACGTACACGAACATCTTCTGAGATTCCAGCAGCAGCCAAAATTTTCTTAGATGTTGCAAGTCCGATACCATAAACATAAGTCAATGAGATTACTACGCGTTTGTCATTTGGAATGTCAACTCCAGCAATACGAGCCATGTTTTCTCCTTTCTATCTTATCCTTGACGTTGTTTGTGTTTTGGATTTGCTGGGCAAATTACCATAACACGACCATTACGACGAATAACTTTACAGTATTCGCAAATTGGTTTGACCGATGGTCTTACTTTCATTTCTTATCCCTCCAAGTTTTTCGATTATTTAAAGCGGTAAGTGATACGTCCACGTGTCAAGTCATATGGACTCATTTCGACAGTAACACGATCTCCCGCTAAAATACGAATATAGTTTTTACGAATTTTACCAGAAACTGTTGCTAAAATCTGATGTCCATTTTCAAGTTCAACCGTAAACATTGCATTCGGCATTGTATCAACTACTTTGCCTTCAACTTCAATCACATCGTCTTTTGCCACGCAAAAGCACCTCCATAAATTTCGATTCGATGCCTCTAGACACAGAGACAACAATTATAAGTCAGACTATCTCAGTATAACATTTGTAGCAGATTTTTGCAAGTGTGAAAAACGCTTTATTTCAAATTTGTCAATACTTTTTCGATATCTGAGAAGACATCATTGATATCTTGATTGCCTTCGATGTCATGAACCAAACCTTTGGCACGGTAGTGAGCAATGATTGGTTCTCCTTGAGCAATATTAACGTCCAAACGACGTTTTACTGTCTCAGGCTTAT
Source organism: bacterium (assembly GCA_905221455.1). Classification (GTDB taxonomy): domain Bacteria; phylum Bacillota; class Bacilli; order Lactobacillales; family Streptococcaceae; genus Streptococcus. Next base: position 125,660 of record CAJNDF010000001.1, read on the forward strand.
CATCTTCACGTTGGTAGTAATCTTCTTCTTTATAGTCAACTGGTGGATTAAAGACCTTGTGGAAAGTTTCTCCAGTTACACGGTGGATGATACGACCACTCAAACGTTCCAAGAGGCTATCTGGATTCACTTCAATGTTGATAACACCTTCTAGTTCAATGCCAAGTTCAGCCAATGTTTTATCCAAGGCATGAGCTTGTTCGATTGTACGTGGGTAACCATCCAACAAGAATCCTGTTTCTTTAATATCATCTTGTGAAAGACGTTCTTTTACGATTCCATTTGTAACTTCGTCAGGAACCAATTCACCCTTGTCAATGTATGACTTAGCAAGAACACCCATTTCAGTTTGATTTGCCATTGCAGCGCGGAACATATCACCTGTTGAGATATGTGCAACATGGAATTGTTCTACGATTTTTGCTGCTTGAGTTCCCTTACCTGCACCAGGTAAGCCCATAATCAAAAGATTCATGATTTGATCTCCTTATTTTATTTTTAAATAGAAGCAAAAAGCCTTTTCACCCCTATTTAAAAACAAAATAGAAGAGGGGAGACCAAACTCTCACAAATGTCAGAGTTTAAATCTCCACTCCCTCAGTAGTTACTGATTCATACTCAATGAAAATCAAAGAGCAAACTAGGAAGCTAGCCGCAGGCTGTACTTGAGTACGGCAAGGTGAAGCTGACATGGTTTGAATTTGATTTTCGAAGAGTATCAGTAAATACTTTTATTCTGTTCTATCCATGAAACCAACATACTTACGTTTCAATAGGTAACCTTCCAATTGTTTAATTCCTTCAATACCTGTAGAGATAATGATCAAAAGACTAGTTCCTCCAAAAGCAACCGCTTCTGAAAGTCCAAAGACATCCTTTGCTACAATCGGTAAAATAGAAATCACACCAAGGAAGAGGGAACCAACAGTTGCGAGACGACGAAGAAGTTTAGACATATACTCTTCTGTCCCTTTACCAGGACGAACTCCGTGGATATAGGCACCGCTCTTTTGTAGGTTCTCTGCTGCTTTTTCAGGATTAATCTGTACAAACGTGTAGAAGAATGTAAAGAGAATAATCAACAAAGCATACATGGCAATACCAGTTGGTGAAGTTGTTGCCAGCATTTCTTGTGCTGTTCTTACCCAAGCCCAATCATGGCCTGTAGCGCTCAAAAACTGAAGAATCGCCGCAGGTGCTGCAGTAATCGAACTTGCAAAGATAACAGGGATAACTCCAGCAGGGTTTACCTTCAATGGAAGGTAAGAGCTAGATGGAGCACCTTGTGCAACCTTAGTATATTGGATTGGAATTTTGTATTCTGCTTGTTGAACATAAGTTGTAAAGTAAATGATCAACAATACAGTAATAATCAAGATGATTACGAAAATGATAGATGAGGTGATACGACTACTTGGAACATTCACAAAGTAGTCTACATAGATTCCTTGAATCATCTCTGGAATTGAGGCAACAATCCCAGCAAAGATAATCATAGAAACACCATTTCCGTATCCCTTATCTGTAATTTGCTCTCCCAACCACGTCACAATCATGCTACCAGCTGTTAAGATGATACCAATCATGATAAAGACTTGTGGGGTAAGAGCCGTTTTCAACAATTGAGCTCCAGCCAAAGTATTAAAACCAGCTGTAATCCCGATAGATTGCACAAAGGCTAGACCAAGAGCAATATAACGAGTAGCTTGATTCAATTTTCTTCGACCTACTTCCCCTTGTTTCCCCCACTCTACAAACTTGGGTAAAATATCCATTTGCAAGAGTTGGACAACGATAGAGGCTGTAATGTAGGGACTAACACCAAGTGCAAAAACTGAGAAGTTTTTCATGGCATTCCCTGACACCAAGCTCAACATGTTTAAGAAGGATAATCCACTTAAAGCATTCAAGCTATTGGCATTCACACCAGGAACTGTAATACTAGTCCCGATACGAAAGACCAAAACGATAAAAATTGTAAATAAAATTTTTGATCGAACCTGCTTGACTTTAAGAGCTTCTCTTAATAATTTAAAAAACATAGGTCACCTCTCTTAGATGACTTCTACTGAACCACCTTTAGCAGTGATAGCTTCTTCAGCTGATTTAGAGAATTTAGCTGCTTTCACAGTCAATTTCTTAGTCAACTCACCGTTACCAAGAATTTTAACACCTGATTTTTCAGCTTTAACAATTCCTGCTTCGATAAGAACAACTGGAGTAACTTCAGCACCATCTTCAAAGACGTTCAATTGGTCAAGGTTCACAATTGCGTATTCTTTAGCGTTGATGTTAGTGAATCCACGTTTTGGAAGACGACGGAACAATGGAGTTTGTCCACCTTCAAAACCAAGGCGAACTCCGCCACCGCTACGAGCTTTTTGACCTTTTTGACCACGACCAGATGTTTTACCGTTACCTGATGAAGTACCACGACCAACGCGGTTACGTACTTTACGAGAACCTTCTGCAGGTTTCAATTCATGAAGTTTCATTTCTATTTTCTCCTCTTTTGTAAAATGCTAGCGCCGATAAGGGAGAAAAGGTTGTCTCCCCCATCAACTCGCCTATACGACGTCATCATAGATGACTATATCTAGTTTTAGGGGATGGTATACTGCACATCCCCTAAAAATTCATTAGTTTACTTCTTCAACTGTTACCAAGTGAGATACTGCTGTGATCATACCACGGATAGCAGCGTTGTCTTCTTTAATAACAGAGCTGTTCAATTTGCCAAGTCCAAGTGCTACAACAGTTTTACGTTGTGATGGAATGCGTCCGATTGGAGACTTAGTCAAAGTAATTTTAATTTGAGCCATTTTATCCCCTTTCTTATGCCAAATCAGAAACTGAAATACCACGAAGGGCAGCAACTTCTTCAGCGCGTTTCAATTGTTTCAAACCTTCAACAGTTGCACGAACAATGTTGATTGGAGTGTTAGAACCAAGTGATTTAGATGTAACATCTGCCACACCTGCCAATTCCACAACGGCACGAACTGCACCACCAGCGGCAACTCCAGAACCTTCTACAGCAGGTTTCAACAATACTTTAGCTCCACCGAATTCTGAAAGAACTTCGTGTGGGATTGTTGTTCCAACCATAGGAACTTCGATCAAGTTTTTCTTAGCATCATCTACTGCTTTACGGATTGCTTCTGGAACTTCTTGAGCTTTACCAGTACCAAATCCTACGCGACCGTTGTGGTCACCAACAACAACAAGAGCTGCGAAACGAAGACGACGTCCACCTTTAACAACTTTTGTAACACGGTTGACAGCAACTACGCGTTCTTCTAATTCAACTGCATTGTCTTTAAATGCCATTTTCTAGTGTCCTCCTATTAGAATTTCAATCCGTTTTCACGAGCTGCATCAGCCAAAGCTTTCACACGTCCGTGATATAGATATCCACCGCGGTCGAACACCACTTCTGAAATACCTTTAGCGTTTGCACGTTCTGCAACGAGTTTACCGACAGCAACGGCTTGTTCAGTTTTAGTTCCTTTTGAAACTTCTTTGTCAAGAGTTGAAGCACTTGCGAGCGTTACACCCGCTACGTCATCAATCACTTGAGCGTAGATGCCTGTATTAGAACGGAATACGTTCAAACGTGGGCGATCAGCAGTTCCAGAGAGTTTTCCGCGAACGCGACGGTGGCGTTTTTGGCGGAGTTTGTTTTTATCTGGTTTTGAAATCACAGTTTTCACCTCTTTAGTTTTAAATCGTGTGCTATGCACAAAGTTGGAAAATAGGTTGGCGGTTGAGAATCAACCACTCAACATTATTTACCTGTTTTACCTTCTTTACGGCGAACGAATTCACCAACGTAACGGATACCTTTACCTTTATATGGCTCTGGTGAACGAAGGCTACGTACGTAAGCAGCTGTTTGACCAACTACTTCTTTTGAAATTCCGCTAACAACGATTGTTGTTGGGTTTGGAAGTTCAAAAGTAATTCCTTCTGGAGCTTCAACTTCGTCTGGATGAGATTTACCAACAGCCAAAACAAGTTTAGATCCTTGAAGTTGTGCACGGTAACCAACCCCACGCATTTCAAGTTCTTTCTTGAATCCTTCTGATACACCAACAACCATGTTGTTCAAAAGGGCACGAGTAGTTCCGTGGATAGTTTTCATTTCTTTTGAATCGTTTGGACGGTGAAGAGTTACTTCAGTACCTTCCACACGGATTTCAATATCTTTTGAGAACTCACGAGTAAGTTCTCCTTTAGGTCCTTTTACAGTTACAACGTTGTCATTGTTAGTGATTTCAACACCAGCAGGCAACACGATAACTTTATTACCAATACGTGACATGTTTATTTTCTCCTGTTAAATTGTCAGGCCATAACGGCCAGTTTTCACGGGGTTAAATCGATTTCTCGATTTAAAGGAACATTTAGGTTTCAATTTCAAAGTGAATCTAGGCATCGTCTTGTAGGCATAACTTTGGGTTAGGCAAGAGACGATAACGAAGAGTCACAAAGAAATTGGGAACTAAATATTACCAAACGTAAGCGATAACCTCACCACCAACATTCTTTTGGCGTGCTTCTTTATCAGTAAGCAAACCTTCAGAAGTTGAAAGGATAGCAATTCCAAGTCCGTTAAGAACTTTTGGAAGGTCTTCACGTTTTTTGTAGACACGAAGTCCTGGTTTAGAAACACGTTTCAAGTTAGTGATAACTTTTTCACCGTTTGGTCCGTATTTAAGGAATACACGGATGATGCCTTGTTTGTCATCTTCAATGATTTCAACGTTTTTTACAAAACCTTCTCGTTTAAGGATTTCAGCAATCCCTTTTTTGATGTTTGATGCAGGTACTTCAAGTACTTCGTGTTTAGCTTGGTTAGCGTTACGAATACGAGTTAGGAAGTCTGCGATTGGGTCAGTCATAACCATTTTGTTTTTCTCCTCTTACTAGTAGTTTGCAAGTTGCACTTGCTAGTTAATACATGATACAAAGAGCGTAACAGCAAGAGCAAAAATAGGCAATTTGATGCAGGAGCGATGCTCCAAAGCAAATTGGTCTTTTTTGCCAAAGCTGTAGCTCGTGTTCAAATTGGCAAGCCCAACTGAACCCGGGCTAAACTCTGTGTGAAAAAGATAAACTTTCCTAGAAACTCCAGTTTCTTCGTCAAGTTTCCTATTTTCACTTGGAGTTTTGACGCCCTTGATATCTTAAATTACCAAGATGCTTTTGTTACACCAGGGATTTGTCCTTTGTAAGCTAATTCACGGAAGCAAACACGGCAAAGTTTAAATTTGCGGTAAACTGAATGTGGACGACCACATTTTTCACAACGAGTATAAGCTTGAGTAGAGAACTTCGCTGGACGTTTGTTCTTAGCAATCATTGATTTTTTAGCCATTAGATTTACCTCCTATATTATTTTGCAAAAGGCATTCCAAGGCCTGTAAGCAATGCACGTGACTCTTCGTCAGTGTTAGCAGTTGTTACGATAACGATGTCAAGACCACGAGTTTTGTCAACGTCATCGAAGTTGATTTCTGGGAAGATCAATTGTTCTTTCACACCAAGTGTGTAGTTTCCGCGTCCATCAAATGATTTTGTTGGAACACCGTGGAAGTCACGTACACGTGGAAGTGAAACTGAAACCAATTTATCCAAGAATTCGTACATACGTTCACCACGAAGGGTAACTTTTGCACCAATCGCAACACCTTCACGAAGACGGAAGCCGGCGATTGATTTTTTAGCTTTAGTGATAAGTGGTTTTTGACCTGAGATAAGTGCCAATTCTTCAGCAGCTTTTTCAAGGCTTTTAGCGTTTGATACAGCTTCACCAACACCCATGTTCAAAACGATCTTATCTACTTTAGGCACAGCCATCACTGATGAGTAGTTGAATTGTTCTGTCAAAGCAGGAACTACTTCATTAAGATATTTTTCTTTTAAACGATTTGCCATTATACTTCTCCTTTCCTTCGTGATTAATCAAGCACTTCGCCTGATTTTTTGTTGTAGCGAACTTTTTTACCGTCTACAAATTTGTAACCAACACGACCAGCTACACCATTTTTGTCCAATACTTGTACGTTTGATACGTGGATAGCTGCTTCTTTCTCGATAATACCACCTTGAGGAAGCTCGTTAGTTGGACGTTGGTGTTTCTTAACGATGTTAACACCTTCAACGATAACTTTGTTTACTTTTGGAAGGGCAGTAAGGACAACAGCTTCTGTTCCCTTATCTTTACCAGCGATTACGCGAACTTTGTCGCCTTTTTTTACAAACATTAGGTTTCTCCTTGATTTTTCTTACGCCCATAAGGGCACCCTAGCTTAAAGCTAGGGGACTAGTTTGTTTCTAAAAATTAAAGTACTTCTGGAGCAAGTGACACGATCTTCATGAAGCCACCTTCACGCAATTCACGTGCAACTGGGCCAAAGATACGTGTTCCGCGAGGAGTTTTGTCTTCACGGATGATAACTGCTGCGTTTTCGTCAAATTTGATGTATGAACCATCAGCACGACGAGCACCTGATTTAGTACGAACGATAACTGCTTTAACAACGTCACCTTTTTTAACCGCACCACCAGGAGTAGCTTGTTTTACAGATGCCACGATAACATCACCGATGTTTGCAAATTTACGTCCTGAACCACCAAGAACTTTGATAGTCAAGATTTCGCGAGCACCGCTGTTGTCTGCGACTTTCAAACGAGTTTCTGTTTGAATCATTTCAGTTTTCTCCTTTCAGGTTTGATTAGATGATGACCGCTTCTTCAACAACTTCTACAAGACGGAAACGTTTTGTAGCTGAAAGCGGACGAGTTTCCATGATACGTACGATATCGCCTTCTTTGGCAACATTGTTTTCATCATGAGCTTTGTATTTTTTAGAGTAGTTAATACGTTTACCATAGACTGGGTGGTTACGTTTTGTTTCAACTACAACTGTGATTGTCTTGTCCATTTTGTCAGATACAACACGTCCAACAAGAACTTTACGATTATTGCGTTCCATTGAAATTTCTCCTTCCCTAGTCTATTATTTCGCTTCAGATTGAACTGTTTTGATACGAGCGATTTGTTTTTTAACTTCTTTCAAGCGAGCTGTTTGTTCCAATTGACCAGTAGCAGCTTGGAAACGAAGTTCAAACAATTCTTTTTTCAATTCGTTTTCGCGCTTCGCGAGTTCTTCTTGAGAAAGACCACGAAGTTCTTTAACAAATTCTTTTACTTCATTAAGTTTCATGCCTTCTCCTTATTCTGCTTCACGTTTTACGAATTTACATTTAACTGGCAATTTGTGGCTAGCAAGACGAAGCGCTTCGCGTGCAATCTCTTCAGATACACCAGCGATTTCGAACATCACTTTACCACGTTTAACTGGTGCTACCCAACCTTCAGGTGCCCCTTTACCAGATCCCATACGCACACCGATAGCTTTAGCAGTGTATGATTTGTGTGGGAAGATTTTAATCCAAACTTTACCACCACGTTTCATGTAACGAGTCATGGCGATACGAGCAGCTTCGATTTGGCGGTTAGTGATCCAGTGGCTAGTTGTAGCTTGAAGACCGTATTCACCGAATGCTACTTCTTTTCCACCTTTTGCTTCACCGCGCATTTTTCCACGGAATTCACGACGGTGTTTAACACGTTTAGGTACTAACATTGGTTATTTACCTCCTTTAGTGTTTTTGCGAGCTGGAAGAACTTCACCACGGTAGATCCATACTTTAACACCAAGTTTACCGTATGTAGTATCTGCTTCTTCCCAAGCGTAATCGATATCTGCACGAAGTGTGTGAAGTGGAACAGTTCCTTCAGAGTATCCTTCAGCACGGGCGATATCTGCACCGTTCAAACGACCTGATACTTGAGTTTTGATTCCTTTAGCTCCAGCACGCATTGCACGTTGGATTGCTTGTTTTTGTGCACGACGGAAAGCAACACGTTGCTCCAATTGACGAGCAATTCCTTCACCTACAAGGTGAGCATCCAAATCAGGTTGTTTGATTTCGATGATGTTGATGTGTACTTGTTTTCCAGTCAATTTGTTAAGTTTTGCACGGAGTGCATCAACATTAGCACCACCTTTACCGATAACCATACCTGGTTTAGCAGTGTGAAGTGAAACGTTAACTTTGTTTACTGCGCGTTCAATTTCGATAGTTGAAACTGCTGCGTCAGCAAGTTCTTTTTGAACGAATTTACGGATTGCAAGATCTTCATGAAGGTAATCCGCGTATTCTTTTTCAGCATACCATTTGGCATCCCAATCACGGATGATGCCGACACGCATACCAATTGGATGTACTTTTTGACCCACGATTTTACCTCCTTATTTTTCTGCAACAGCTACAGTGATGTGAGCTGTACGTTTGTTGATTGGTGAAGCTGAACCTTTCGCACGTGGACGGAAACGTTTCATAGTTGGTCCTTCGTTTGCGAATGCTTCAGATACTACCAAGTTAGCTTTATCCAAACCAAAGTTGTTTTCAGCGTTAGCTACAGCTGAGTTCAAAACTTTCAAGATGATTTCAGCAGCTTTGTTTGGAGTGAATGTCAAGATTGCGATTGCATCGGCTACGCTTTTACCACGGATGTTATCAAGAACAAGACGTGATTTACGAGGTGAAACACGTACTGTACGAGCCATTGCTTTAGCTGAAGTAATTTCTGCCATTTATGTTCTCCTTATTTTCTACGTGTTTTCTTGTCGTCTGCAGCATGACCTTTGTAAGTACGAGTTGGTGCAAATTCACCAAGCTTGTGACCTACCATGTCTTCTTGGATGTAAACAGGTACGTGTTTACGTCCATCATAAACTGCAATAGTGTAACCAATGAAACTTGGGAAGATCGTTGAACGACGTGACCAAGTTTTAATAACTTTTTTCTTTTCGTCGTTAGCTTGAGCTTCAACTTTTTTCATCAAATGCTCATCGACGAAAGGTCCTTTTTTAAGACTGCGTCCCATTTTTATATTTTCTCCTTTAAATGTTGTACCACAGCGGCTTGCGCTCACATGGAGCGCTACCGAGCTGGCGGATTTACTAGTTGCTTAAGCGACTAGTTTAATATTATTTCTCGTTGCGACGACGAACGATAAGTTTGTCAGATTTCGCTTTCTTGTTACGAGTTTTAAGACCAAGAGCAGGTTTGCCCCATGGAGTAGATGGTGCTTTACGACCAACTGGTGCTTTACCTTCACCACCACCGTGTGGGTGATCGTTAGGGTTCATTACAGAACCACGAACTGTTGGGCGGATACCTTTCCAACGGCTACGTCCTGCTTTACCAAGGTTTACAAGTCCATGTTGTTCGTTTCCGACAACACCAACTGTAGCACGGCAAGTTCCAAGAATCATACGAACTTCACCTGATTGAAGACGAACAAGTACGTATTTACCTTCAGAACCCAATACTTGAGCAGATGCTCCAGCAGCACGTACCAATTCACCACCACGACCTGGTTTCAACTCGATGTTGTGGATCAAAGTACCAACTGGGATGTTAGCAAGTGGAAGAGCGTTTCCGACTTTGATATCTGCTTCTGGACCTGAAACGATACGTTGACCTACTTCAAGACTTTTTGGAGCGATGATGTATGCTTTCACACCGTCAGTGTAGTGTACAAGAGCGATGTTTGCAGAACGGTTTGGATCGTACTCGATAGTTTTAACAACTGCTTCAACGTTGTCTTTGTTACGTTTGAAGTCAACCAAACGGTAGAAACGTTTGTGTCCACCACCTTGGTGACGAACAGTGATACGACCGTTATTGTTACGACCAGCCTTGCTCTTCAATGCAACAAGCAATGATTTTTCAGGAGTGCTTGTTGTGATTTCAGCGAAATCCAAAGAAGTCATATTACGGCGACCGTTTGTTGTTGGTTTATAAACACGAATTCCCACGATATTTCCTCCTTAGATTATTCAGCTTCAGCAGCAAACAACTCGATTGCTTTTGAATCAGCTGTAAGTGTGATGATAGCTTTTTTAGTTTTGTTAGTAAAACCAGTGTAACGTCCAACACGTTTAGCTTTTGGTTTTACGTTGATTGTGTTAACGTTGGCAACTTTAACACCTTCGAAAGCAGCTTCAACAGCTTGCTTGATCAAAAGTTTGTGTGCACGAGTGTCAACTTCAAATACATATTTCCCTGCTTCAAGTTGAGCCATTGAGCTTTCAGTGATGACAGGTTTTTTGATAACATCATACAAATTCATTATGCAAGAACCTCCTCGATTTTAGAGATAGCTGCTTGTGTGACAAGAAGTTTGTCGCTATTTGCGATGTCAAGAACACTTGCAGTTGTAGCAGTTGCAACTTTCACGTTTGGAAGGTTACGAGCTGAAAGAGCTGCGAATTCATTTCCTTCTTCAAGGATAACAAGAACTTTAGAATCGATGCTCAATGCTGCAAGAACTTTTGCAAATTCAGCAGTTTTTGGAGCTGTAAATGAAAGAGCGTCTACAGCTACGAATTTGTTTTCAGCAACTTTTTCAGAGTAAACTGATTTAAGTGCTAGGCGACGAACTTTTTGTGGAAGTTTGTAGCCGTATGAACGTGGAGTTGGTCCGAAGACAACACCACCACCACGCCATTGTGGTGAGCGGATAGAACCTTGACGAGCACGTCCAGTTCCTTTTTGACGCCATGGTTTGCGTCCACCACCTGATACTGCAGAGCGGTTTTTAACAGCATGTGTTCCTTGACGAAGGCTTGCGCGTTGGCTGATGATCACATCAAACACAACTGATTCATTTGGTTCGATACCAAATACTGCATCGTTAAGAACAACTTGGCCAGCTTCTTTACCAGTTTGGTCAAATAATGTTACGTTTGCCATTGTGACTGATTTCCCCTTTCTTTATTATTTACCAGCTTTAACTGCTGATTTGATAGTGATAAGAGATTTCTTAGCACCTGGTACGTTACCTTTGATAAGGATAACGTTCTTTTCTGGAACAACTTGTACAACTTCAAGGTTTTGAATTGTTACACGGTCGCCACCCATACGTCCTGCAAGGTTTTTACCTTTGAATACACGGTTAGGTGCAACAGGTCCCATAGAACCTGGACGACGGTGGTAACGAGAACCGTGAGCCATTGGTCCACGTGATTGTCCGTGGCGTTTGATAACACCTTGGAAACCTTTACCTTTAGAAGTACCAGTTACGTCAACAACGTCTCCAGCTGCGAATGTTTCAACTGTGATTTCAGCACCAACTTCCAAGCCTTCAACGTTTTTGAATTCACGAATGAAGCGCTTAGGAGCCGTGTTAGCTTTCGCTACATGTCCTTTAGCAGGTTTGTTGCTCAATACTTCGCGTTTGTCATCGAAACCAACTTGGATAGCGTTGTATCCGTCTGTTTCAACAGTTTTAACTTGAAGAACAACGTTTGGTGTTGCTTCAATAACTGTTACAGGGATCAATTCGCCAGCTTCAGTGAAGATTTGAGTCATTCCCACTTTTTTCCCTAAGATTCCTTTTGTCATGAGAAAATAGTTCCTTTTCTATATTTTTTATTCAAAAAGTTTTTAACGAGCGTTTTTTATGCTCAAGGATCAAGCTTTAGATTAAAGTTTGATTTCTACGTTTACACCACTTGGAAGATCCAATTTCATCAAGGCATCAACTGTTTTTTGAGTTGGGTTAACGATATCGATCAAACGTTTGTGTGTACGCATTTCAAATTGTTCGCGAGAGTCTTTGTATTTGTGAGTCGCACGAATAATTGTGTAGAGGCTACGTTCAGTTGGAAGTGGGATTGGACCCGCAACTTGTGCACCTGTACGAGTAGCTGATTCTACGATTTTTGCAGCCGCTGTGTCAAGCGTACGGTGTTCGTAAGCTTTCAAACGGATACGGATTTTTTTGTTTGCCATCTTTTTCTCCTTTTCGTCTATTTAAGATAATAGGCTAGCTCCACAAGAAAACCGACGCGGTGTTGCGTGGCAATGCAACCGAGCGTGTCGCAACCTCTTGCATCAAAGCTAAAGCTGTAATTTACAGCACCATAATAGAATAACACAAAGCCCCTGCGATTGCAAGGGATTGGTTGCTGTTTTTTCGTTTTTTTTACAATGAAACTGTTTTCCTATTTTTTCTTTCTAAAATTAGGGATTTTCTTCTATGTAACTCAAGTTCTCTTGACCTCAAATTTACCTTCTGATTGGTCCACTAAGATATCCGCCTTAGACTCGGTCTCTTTATAGTAGTGTAGATATTGCTCCCGTCTCATCTGATGGCTAGCCAATATAAAGGATGCATCGCGATTTCTAACAGACGTATCTCGAGCTAGACGCCGCTTTAATTCGGTCTCCTCATCCGTGTAGAAACAGATGGTTTTGTCAAAGAGTTCCTTTGGCAGAAAGCCAACAGACATCCCTTCGACAATCAGAATTGGTTTTGCTCCAGACAAGATCTCACTAGCCCTCCAAGGCTCTTCAATTGTCAAGACATCCATACCCGCCTGCAAGGCTAAGATATCTCTCTGCAAACTTGCCAATTCATGTGCCACTGGCAGACAAGCTGTCACCTTTTGATCCGGCGCTTGCTTTGGTATTACCTGGTGACGTTCTGAGGTGATATAGGGATCTGTTTCTAGCAAATTTACTGTAGTAGAATCCAAAGCTTGGTACAATTCCTGTGCAAAGGTTGATTTACCCGAAGCCCCATGACCGTATATCCCTAATGTCCTGACTTTTCCCGTTTCTATTTCTGAGACAAGCTGGTCTATTAAGTCTTTTCTCTTCATTCTCTCTTCACCTGTTCATAGCTTTCTTTTCCATCATTGAGTTTGTCCCAAATCACTACTTGCCCACTTTTGAGGGATTTTTGCACATCGATAATTCGTTGGTTGGACGAACCTCGAAATTGAAGCATGAGATTTCTCTTAGTTCGATCATACCGTCCGTCTACAAGAATGTCAATTAGTGATAAGAGTTCCAGTTTATCTGGAGTTTCCAGCATCATTTCTTCCCAAGTGTAGCCTGTCCAGGACCAGATGTCTTTGTCTGGCAATTCCTTTCGGATGCGTTTAACGAGTGGCAAGAGAATACCCGTATTGAGAAAAGGCTCTCCTCCTAGCAAAGTCAAGCCTTGAACATAGGGCTGGGCAAGGTCTGCCATAATTTGTTCTTCTAATTCTGCTGTATAGGGAATGCCAGCATTAAAAGACCAAGTTGCAACATTATAACATCCCTCGCAATGAAACATGCAACCTGATACATAGAGAGAGTTGCGCACTCCTTCTCCATCTACAAAGTTAAAGGCCTTGTAGTCAATGATACGTCCTTGACTGAGTTCCTCACTTTTCCATTCTTGTGGTTTTGGATTATTCATTCGCTACCTCTATCCAATAACGCTCAACTCCATTACGAACATCTTCAAGAATCCCTCCATTTGCTAGAATGACTGCTCTGCTAGCAGGATTATTCATGCTACAGGTCACAAGAGCTTTCTTGATGTTCTTTTCCTTAGCAACTTGCAAGCCCTGATGGAGAGTTTCCTTAGCATAACCTTTACCTCTTTCTGATGGACGGATGGAATAGCCGATATTCCCTGCATAATTCAGCAGTCCCTCATTCAGTCTCAATCGCAGATTCAAAAATCCTAGAGCACGACCTACATCATCAAATGATACAAATCGAATTGAAGGAACACGATTTTCAGGCAAGTTAATTCCCATCTCTTTTTGCATATTTGTTTCCAACCAGTCTTCATACACAAAGTTCTCTGTATCCCAAAAGCCCCCATCGTGGGCTGATTGGGTCTGCTCAAACTCTGCCATCATGTCTAAAACAGCTTCTCTATCTACTATTGTCGGTCTACGTAGTTCCATCCTTACCTCCCACTATGAGAAAAGCGAGAGCTGACTCTCACTTTTATTTTTTCTTATTCTTGTTTAAAAATTGTTCTCTGAGGTTGAGCAAGCGTTCTTTCTTACCAGCTCCACCTTTAGAGTGTTTCTCGTGATAACGGGTCACTTGTGCGCGCCCTTTATCATCTAATTGATATTTTCCCATTTCATTTCTTTCTAATTTGTTACTTGATGGCCAGCCATTTTAATCGTTGAGCCATTCATGTGTTTGACACGCGCTGCGATTTCCTTGTGACGGCCGTTGACCATAGGTCTCGCTTGAGGATTTCCTAGATAACCACACGTACGCTTAACCACATCTACTGTTTTAGGGTCGCTATTGCCACAGTTTGGACAAGCAAATCCCCTCTCAGTTGGTTCAAAATCCCCTTCAAAGTCACACTTGTAGCAACGGTCAATCGGAGTATTGGTTCCTAGATATCCCACACGGTCATAGGCATAGTCCCAGACAGCTTCCAAGGCTTTAGGATTTTGCTGAAGAACTGGATACTCACAATAATGGATAAAACCACCTGACGCACCTGCTTCTGGATAGACTTTCTCAAAGTCTAATTTTTCAAACGGGGTTGGATTTTTACGAACATCATAATGGAAAGAATTGGTGTAGTATTCCTTGTCTGTGATATCAGGAATAGAGCCAAATTTCTCTGTATCTAGTCGGCAGAAACGATCTGTCAGACTTTCAGATGGTGTTGAATAAATTGAGAAATGGTAGCCATATTGATCCGACCATTCTTCCACACGGCGTTTCATATCACGAATGATATCCAGCGTGAATTCCTTAGCTTCTGGATTGTGTTCCCAGCTATTTCCAAAGAAAACTGCCGCTACCTCGTACAAACCGATGTAACCCAACGAAACGGTTGCACGACGATTCTTAAAGAGCTGGTCAACGCTTTCTTCTTTACCTAGACGATGGCCAAAAGCACCGTACTGATAAAGGATAGGAGCATTGGCTGGTGTCGCCTCTTTAGTGCGTTCGACACGGTAAACCAGAGCATCTTCTGCGATATTCATACGCTCGTTGAAGATTTCCCAGAACTTATTCATATCACCTTCAGACTCAAGAGCAATACGAGGTAAGTTAACCGTCACAACTCCTAGGTTCATGCGACCTGAATTGACTTCTATACCATTCTCGTCTTTCCATCCTTGAAGGAAAGAACGACAACCCATAGGCACCTTAAAGGAGCCTGTCAAGTCAACAATCTTATCATAAGACAAAACATCTGGGTACATCCGCTTGGTTGCACATTCAAGGGCCAACTGCTTGATATCGTAGTTAGGAGTCCCTTCTTCCAAGTTAAGGCCTCTTTTAAGCGTAAAGATGAGTTTAGGGAAGATGGCTGTGCGGTGTTCTGAACCAAGCCCCTTGATCCGAATGGTCAAGATAGCTTTTTGAATTTCTCGCTCAAAACGACTAGTTCCTAGACCAAAACCTAGTGAAGTAAAGGGTGTTTGTCCATTTGAAGTGAAGAGGGTGTTGATTTCATACTCGAGAGATTGCATGGCATCGTAAATGTCTTTTTGGGTTTTCTTCCAGGCATAATCTTCCCGTTTGTCAGGTAAGACCCATTCTTCCGCATCTTTGAGGTGTTTTTGGTAATTCTTCTCTGCGTACGGTGCCAAAACTTCATCGATACGGTCAGCTGAACAGCCTCCGTACTGGCTAGAAGCAACGTTGGCGATGATTTGGGAAATCTGAGCTGTTGCAGTCTGAATAGACTTGGGACTTTCTACCTCTGCATTTCCAATCTTAAAACCATTTTCCAACATCCCCTTGAAATCAATCAAACAACAGTTGGTCATAGGGGTGTAAGGACTGTAGTCCAAATCGTGATAGTGGATATCCCCCTTTTGGTGGGCATTGGCTACGTGCTTAGGGAGCATTTGCAGTCCGATTGATTTCCCAACAATCCCTGCTGTCAAATCACGCTGGGTATTAAAGACATCGCTGTCTTTATTGGCATTTTCATTGACAACTGCTTGATCTTTATTGAGCAGCTTATGGATACTAAAGTTGATATCTGTCGCTTTTGAGCGCTCAAAATCTCTCTGCGTCCGATAAGTAATATACTCCTCAGCCAGCGCATATTCTTTGGCTTCAAGCAGTTCATGTTCTACGATATTTTGAATTTCGTAAATCTTAACCCCCTGTGGAAATCGACTATGAATTTCTGTGACAATTCGCTCGGTCAGAGCATTTAGGCGCTTTTCAACCAAGGGTGTCACATCCATAACCTTGTCTGCCGCCTTGTGGAGAGCCTTGTCAATCTTATCCACATCAAATACAACACGTCTCCCATCTCGTTTTTCAACGAAGAGAGTTGGCAAAATTGTAATTTTTTCTTCTAGTGCAATCATATGCATGCTCTTTTCTAAAATGTTCTTTCTAAAAAGTATTATACCACTCTAAAAAGAAAAATCAATATCTTGTGGTAAAAATCAGAGATTTTTTAAAAATACACAAGATATTGATTTTGTTATTTGATTTTATAGACTTTGAATTCTGAGTAATCAGTCTTTACTGGTTGGTAATTTTCTTTCAAGAGTGTTTCCGCCTCAGACCAAAGCGCTACCTTATCATTCACAACAATCACCTTGGGTTGTTTCTCTTTCAAGTCATTGAGTAACTTATTCCGATTTTCCTCAGTTGCTGTATAGTGCACGGGAGACAAAATCGCCGATGGCGACAAGCGCTCACTCTTACGATAAAGAGTTGCAGTATCATCCCATGCATAGATAGCATCTTCCCTACTTGTCTCCTCTTTCACCAAATCAGCAAGACGCTCACGTTCTTGATAAGGTACTGGATAAAGGACAAACCTCATCAAAAAAGGAACAGCTAAAAGGTATAATAAAGTTAAAATTGGTAGGTAAAGATTCCCCTTAGTATAGCGATGCCAGAGACTAACAGGCTCTTCTCTGCGTCTTCTTCTAACGCTACGACCACTCTGTTGCCCCTTGATATTGGACACTAAAAGCAGAAGAAAGACAGGGAAAATGAGCATCAAACGGGATGCATGTAGGGGATCCTGTGTAAAGAAAATCACTACCAAACCTAAAATTAGGAACAAACTCGCAGGCACTGAGATGACATATAGTTTAGAGGATTTAGATTGAAAGAGACCTAAAAAGACAAAAACCAAAACTCCCATGCCAAGAGCCAACAACCCGTAAAACAAAACATTTTCTAACAATGCCGAAACAGAAGTCAAACGAATGGAATGAATTGGATACAAAATTCCACTAATCGCATCCTCAAAACTTCCTGTTGCAACACTATAGTAGGCAGTTGGATAAAAGACAAGTGAAAAACCTAAAGCCACTGCAAAAAACTGATAAAATCCATGTGCAAAACGTCTATGCCCAAGGTTAAAGACCAACAAGCCTAAACTCACTACAGCAATAAACAGGAGCGATGACAAGGGAGCAAAGAAAAATCCTCCTGCCAAAGCCAGCCCAATCCGTACAAATCCCTTATCATGGATTGGATTGCTTAGGTAAGTCGCAACTAAACTAAAGGCCGCGAATAAGAAAGGAAGCGCTAAAAGAGTCGCATAACCTCCACCAAAAGCAAGACCTGTAACTAGCATATAAAAAATAGTCACTACTTGTCCAGCTTGGTCTCCTTGCTCTGTCAAGGTGTCCGCCGATTGAAAGAGGAAAAATCCTCCTGCTACCAAGGCTAACCACTCAAAGATGGCAAAGAAAAATCCGCCCTGAGTCACGTAAGTCAGCAAATAATAAAGCAAGCCTTGACTTCCATAATAGTCGCTGTAAATTTTCCCTGTCTGATGAATGGCCCAACCTGTATAAAAATCCTGCACTTCTTGTGCACTCATTAAATCGAGTAATAGCGGTACTCCTAGAGTTATTCCTGTTACAAGCGTACTCCATAGTAAAATTTTTACCAAAGGAAGACGACTTGATTCACGACGATGCGATTCTTGTTCGATTTGGTATTCTAGAGGTTCACGATTCTCCTGATGAACTTCTTCTACTCTACCATACACACTCATATCGTTTCTCCTATTCAATTTATCTGTCTTAGTATATCAAAAAGTCCTAGGATTGTCAGCTTGCGATGGCTGTTTGAGTGATTTTTTGCATAGTTTCACAAAGGTTTCAATTTCACGAAATCGGTGTAAATGTGTCTGTTTAAATGTCGTGATATAGTTTAATTCGTTCTGAGTCAGCATCTTCCCTCCTACATCTTCTTATTCGTAAAAGGCAAGAAAAATAGGACTGGTTTGTGTCCTCAGTCCTAGATTTCTTATAAGATAGGGGCGAATAACTGGGCAATTTCCTTAATCAATTTCTGATACCAGCTATTTTTTATCGTATGAGGGAAAATTTCTTGTGATGCTGAAAAAATCTCTTGAAAATCTTTTTGAATCTCTGTGATTGATTCTGTTTTATATAGCAAGACTGCATTTTCATAGTGGTGAAGCAAACTTCTATAATCTAGGTTAATGGTTCCAACTGCAGCAAAGTCCTTATCCACTAAGATTTGTTTACTGTGGATAAAGCCTGGACTATACTCAAAAATCCTTACTCCTGCTGACAACAAATCTAGATAAGCCCCTCTTGTAATGAGTTGAATTAATTTCTTATCCGGAATGAAAGGGGTCACGATGCGGACATCAACACCCCTCATGGCCGCATTTTTAATACTCTCTGTTAAGTCATAGTCAATAATCAAATAGGGTGTTGTGATATAGACTGAATCAGTAGCCTGATTAATCAAACTTTGATAGACTTTTTTCCCTACCTGGGTACGGAAGATGGGCTTGGGTCCGCTACCGTAAGGAATGCAGAGCCCTTGGCCAGAACAAGGCTGATTTTCCAAGTGATACTGGTCAAAATCGCTGATTTCCCCACGATTGATGTACCAAGTCATCAAGAAGAGACGGGTGAGGGCCTTGACACCAGGACCATCTAAGCGAATCCCACTGTCCTTCCAATAGCCAAAGCGTTCTACATGATTGATGTACTCATCGGCTAAGTTAATGCCTCCCGTATAAGCTACCTGACCATCTATGACCAGAATTTTACGATGATCCCGATTGTTGTAAGCCACTGTCAAACGAGGAATCACCTTGTTAAATTTATGGGCTTCAATTCCTCGACTACGAAGCTGAATAGTATAATCTCCAGGTAAAGTTGCCATACAGCCGATATCATCATAGAGCATCTTGACCTCTACACCCTGAGCTGCCTTTTGCTCCAGTATATCTAATATGCTATTCCACATTAGACCTTCTTCGACAATATAGTATTCTAGAAAGATAAATTTCTCAGCTTTCTTGAGGTCTTCCAACATATGTTGCCACATGCTTTCACCCGAAGAAAAGAATTGTGAGTCTGTTCGATCATAGACATCGGCATTGCTATCCATACTTAACAAAGATTTGATCACTCCGTAAGCCGCCTTATCATCTTCCTTCAATTTCTGGCGGAGAGCTTTACTGTTATCCTCCCGAAAATGCATAGAACCAAGTTTGTCCAACTGCTTGATTTCTTTTTTGGACAATCGCCTTTCACCAAACATCAGATAGAGCAGGGGGCCAATGATAGGAACAAAAGTTACCACTAACCACATCACCTTGCTTTCAGGTGCCATGGAACGATTGACAATCGCTACGATAGTCGCCATACTCATAAAGATTAAGACAATAATCCATAAAATAGGGGCCATCCGCCCTAAATAAAGAAAGAGACCAAAAACAAGACACAGTTCAAGCAGCATAATCGAAAGACTAAAGCCATACTTGGACATTAATAATTGAAATTTTCTATATTTCATATCCCCTCCTTGATATTTTGAATGCTAAAAACAGGTAATTGATACTCTTCGAAAATCAAATTCAAACCACGTCAGCTTCACCTTGCCGTACTTAAGTACAGCCTGCGGCTAGCTTCCTAGTTTGCTCTTTGATTTTCATTGAGTATGATACTAGTATAACGCAGGTATTCGATAGAAGGCAAGTATTTATAATCATTTTTCTGAGTAATCATAAAAGAGACCGAAAAATCCAGTCTCCTTCTAGTCTATTTTGATAAAATAACGCGATCAGACGCTTCTCTATCCATATCGTCGATAATCATCTGATTGCCATTGATTGCATAAATCTTGACATCATCACCAATAATCATGCGTTGATTGGCTGCATCGAATGTGACCTGTTTGACTTTCTGATCCCCGTCAGATTCGAGCTCAGTCCATGTACCAGTCGTTCCAGTTACTACCAAAGTGATACGGTCTCCTTCGTCCTGGCCAGTATAAGTTCCATCAATATTAGTTGGTTGAGCCTCAGGCGCATTTTGTGAAGAACTTGTCGCTGCCTGGTTTGTATTTTCTGTAGAAGATGAAGCAGCTTGTGATTGTTGAGTTTGTTGTGTTTGCGGTTGAGCTACTGGTTGTTGAACCTGTTGAGCTCTTTGTGAACAAGCTACTAAGAGACTAAGACTTGCTAGAGAAGCAAGAGAAAGTGTGAATGTTTTTAATTTCATGATGAATTTCCTTTCTGCTACCAATTTAGAGAAACTTCCTCCTAACTGGCAGTTCCCCTAGTATAACAAGGTCAAAAAGGAGGTCAATTTATCTGCTCATGCCCCAGTATGTTGCTCCGTACTTCTGAGATAAAATAGAGAGACCCTGTAATGAACAACAAATCCTGGGCATCTGCTCTTTCTTCGAAACTGCTGATAAATTCGCGATAAGAAAGAATTATATGGTAACCAGTCACATCCCTTTCGTCCAGAGAACCTTGATAGTCAAAGCCGGTCACCTTGAGTGCCACCTGAGGTAAATTTTCAGTTAGGTAACCCAACATCCCCTGATAATCCTTGCGTTTCAAGGCTCCAAAAAGGATTTGAGGTCGATAACCTTCCTGCTCTTTTTCTTTGATAAACTCAACCAAGCGAGCCAAGGCAGGGAGGTTATGGGCACCATCCAAGTATATCTGCGGACGAATACGCTCCAAGCGACCAGCCCAATGGGTCTGTTTCAAGGCCTTTCTTACAGCCTGCTCATCAACAACTTCCTTTCCTTCTCCCATAAAAAGAAGAAAAGTTTGCAACGCCAAGGCCGCATTCTCCTGCTGATAAGCTCCTTCTAAACCTATTTTCAGCTGCGAAAGATTAGCCAAAGAGCTTGAAAAATCACCATTCAGCATTGAGAAATCCTGATCTGACTGATAAAGGTCAACAGCTAAAGATTCAGCTTTTTCCTGACAAACAAGCCTAGCTTCTGGGGGCAATTGGGCAATCACTGCCTTTTTACCAGCCTTGAAAATACCAGCTTTCTGCTCTGCGATTGCTTCTAGACTATCACCCAAGGTCTCCTGATGGTCAAGCCCAATGGAGGTGATGACAGCAATCTCTCCAGTTACCACATTGGTCGTGTCAAGTAAGCCACCAATTCCCACTTCTAGTAAAACCAAATCCACCTCTTGCTCCCTAAAATAAAGGAAAGCAATCAAGGTCAGCAATTCAAAAAAGGACAACTGGTCATGAGTTTGCAAAAGCGTCTTTTCCATCTCCTTGACTTCCTCAGATAAGCGGATAAAGTCTGCATCAGCTATTGGTTGTCCATTAATACAGATTCGATCATTGATGGAGACGATATGAGGGGAGGTAAAGGTCGCAACTTTTTTGCCATGCCCCATAAATAATTCCCTCATGAAAGCAATGGTAGATCCTTTCCCATTAGTCCCTGTTACATGGATAATAGGATAAGATTTCTCGGGATTTCCTAACAAATCCACCGCTTGCTGCATTCGGCCCAAACCTGATCGAAAATTCAAACCGATCCGACTATGAAGCCATTCTTCTACTTCAAACATACACATCTCCTTGACAAAAGTCTAATCAATTACCTAGCAAAATTCCGTAGATAACAAAAAACGAGGTCAGGATTTTCGTCCCAACCTCTTACCCGGTTAGCTAATAACTATCTCCTATGAATGTTAATCTGGGGTAAACACGTCCCCGGACATTCCAACTCTTCTAATTTTCAGGAGTTGGGGTGATACAGTCTCCCAGACTTACCAGTTCTATCTTATTTAAAGGAACTGGGGTAAAAATATCCCCCAGACTTACTGACGGTCTTTATTTTTAGCGTAAGGATAAAAACGTCCCCCGGACGTTCCAACTCTTCCAATTTCTAGGAGTTGGGGTGATACAGTCTCCCAGACTGTATCACTCCTCCATAAAGCTGTTGAAGACTTCTTCAATCATGTTCCATTCGTCTTCTGAGTCTTCTGGAATTGGTTGCAATTCGCCTTCTGTTCCATCTTCGTTTTCGATAAATGAGTAAGCTTGGATTTCAACTTGTCCATCTTCGTCTTCTTCTGCGTTAACTGGTACTAGGAGAACATAGTTTTTACCAAATTCTTCTTTTCCATCAATCGTCAAAAGGATTTCAAACAAGGTTTCATTTCCTTGCTCATCTACTAGTGTAATTAATTCACGTTCTTCGTGGTCGTGGTTATGATCGTGTGACATAGCCTCTCCTTTGTATTAAAATTTTCTATCTAAATAATTTTGTAAAATCAGCTGAGCTGCTAACTTATCAATGACTTTCTTGCGCTTATTACGGCTGATATCTGCTTGTTCAATCAACATACGCTCAGCGGCAACTGTTGTCAAGCGTTCATCTTGATAGTCTACTGGTAAACCAAAAAGCTCTTCTAGCTTTGCTCCGTATGCTTGACTAGCTTCCACGCGCGGTCCGCTTGTATTGTTCATGTTTTTAGGCAAGCCCACTACAAATCGTTCCACCTTGTAAGTATCAACCAACTCCTTAACGCGGTCAAAACCAAATTGGCCTTGTTCCTCATTAATTTGGATGATTTCAAGCCCTTGAGCTGTAAAACCGAGCGGATCGCTAATGGCCACCCCTACCGTTTTTGAACCGACGTCCAATCCCATAATTCTCATAGGTTATAGATCGACTCCTTGTCCTTTAAGGTAGTAGCGGACCAATTCCTCAACGATTTCATCACGCTCATACTTACGGATTTGATTTCGTGCATTATTATAACGAGGAACGTAGGCAGGGTCTCCACTCAATACGTAACCAACGATTTGGTTAATTGGGTTGTAGCCCTTATCGTTCAACGAAGCATAGACATCAGTCAAAGTTTCGCTAATTTCTTTTTTATTGGAATCGTCCAATTTAAAACGTACTGTTTCTTCAGTAAATCCCATTCTAACACCCTCTTTCCTTAGAATAGTACCATTATAGCATAATTCCTTACCTTCTACAATTCAGGCAGTCTATTTATTTGGATTTTCTACTGTTCTGTCGCGCCATTTGCCAATCTGTCTGAAATATATTTGCTTGGTTCATTTTTCAAAAGATTTTCCAAGCCAATATTCTTCAGATATTCCAACTGAGAAGCCTTCTTGACATCCAGAACTTGAAAATCAAAACTAGTCGTTGTTTGAAGTTCCGTTGCGCTCAATAGTTTGGTCTCAAGTTTGAAGCCTGCCAATTTTCGAGCTTCAATGATAGACTCATCCTTCTCCTCCGCCTCAAGAAGAGCTTTTTGAGTTTCTTCCACTCCATGTTGGTCGATATAAGTCTTCAACTCATCAGAAACTGGACGTTTTTGTTGAATCGTTAAGCTCAAAAAAGTCTTGTCCTTGTATGTAATGGTTTGGGTTTGCTGGCTACCATCATCTGACTTGGGCAAGACCAAAGTCTTGGTCACAACTGTATTCTTCGCAGCATTTTCAATAACTGGCAATGCCGACTGAAGCGTATCCTTTTCTGTTTTTGTAGCTGGTCCAGCTTCTTTTTTCTGTCCACAACCAACCAGGACAAAAAGGAAAGCTAGACTAACAAGAACAATTTTTTTCATTTCTTTCTTCTTTCTTTTTGAGATTAAAATAGAATAAGACTGGGAATTGCTCCCAGCCTTGATGTTTATAGAGCTGCACGCAAACGTGCTTCTGCATTTTCTACATTACGGACAGAGCGTGGTAGGAAGGCACGAATATCGTCTTCCTTGTAGCCAACTTGCAGGCGTTTTTCATCCACAAGGATTGGGCTCTTTAAAATTCTCGGCGTTTCCATAATCAGATTGATGACTTCGTTGACGCTCAAATCTTCAATATCCACTCCAAGGGCTTTGGCATAGCGATTTTTAGATGAAACGATGCTGGCTATTCCATTATCTGTTTTGGTTAGAATATCCAGTAATTCTTCTCTCGTAATTCCTTCTTTACCAAGGTTTTGTTCTTTATAACTTAACTGGTGGGCATTGAGCCAGGTTTTTGCTTTTTTACAGCTAGTACAACTTGAGACTGTATAAATTTTAATCATGTACCTACCCCTTTCGCTACATGTTACTATCAGTTTAGTCTATTATACCATAAAAAACATCCGACTTGCGACCTATTTTTAAATTTTTTTGACTTTTTTCGTCATTTTCGTACTTTTTTCTTGACAAAATGAAATTTACAGCCATTCTTTATATTTCTTGATATAGATTTTTTTCACAATTGTCACGCTAATCATATACAAAATAATGATGAAAAGTAAGAAGATGAAATAAATCGGTTTTAAAGGAGTGAGATGAAGAAGGCTTGCGAGAGGACTGTAGGGAAGGAAGGTCACAAAGGCTGCAGCCAATAAGGTTGTCACAAGGACTAGCCAAGCTGGACGACTTTGTAAAAAGGGAATTTTAGCTGAACGCAGCATATGGATAACCATGGTCTGAGACCACATGGACTCGATAAACCAACCTGTCTGGAACAAGACAATAAATCCTACGGAAGACTCCGCTCCATGGACATAGGCATGACCTGTCGTCATGGGGACAATGATAAAATAGAGCAAAATAAAGGTCAAAATATCAAAGGCAGAAGATATCGGACCCATCCAGACCATAAAACGCGTGATGGACTTGGCTTCCCATGTATGCGGATTTCTCAAAAAATCTTTATCCACCTTGTCAAAAGGCAAGGCAATACAAGATAAATCATAGACTAGATTTAAGATAATCAAATGGACTGGTGCCATAGGTAAAAATGGTAAAAAGATTCCAGAGACCAATAGGGATAAGATATTTCCAAAATTAGAACTGACCGTCATCTTGATATATTTGGTCATATTGGCATAGACCTTACGACCTTCAACAAGTCCTTTTTCAAGCACCATGAGATCCTTATCAAGTAGGATAACATCAGCTGTTTCTTTGGCAATATCTACTGCTGTATCAACAGAAATCCCCACATCTGCAACTTTCATAGAAGGAGCATCATTGATTCCATCTCCCATATAGCCGACAGCATGACCATTAGCCTTAAATTGTAAAATAATCCTTGCTTTTTGGTCAGGAGAAAGTTTGGCGAAGACAGTCACCTTCTCGACTGCTTGGGCCAATTCTTGATCACTCATCTGATCAATTTCAGATCCCAACAGCATCTGATTGATATCCAAACCAACCTTTTCACAGACTGCTTGGGTAACTTTTTCGTTGTCTCCCGTCAAAATTTTTGTTTGAACCCCATGTTCTAACAAAGCCTTAATTGCTGGTGCTGCAGATGGTTTTGGAGGATCTAGAAAGGCTAAATAACCAGTTAGAATCATATCCCCTTCGTCATCAACTGTATAGGCATGACCTTCCCTCAAACCTGACTTATAGGCCACTCCCAAGACACGCAAACCTTGTTGATTGAGTTGTCGGACTTCCGCTAAAATTTCTTCTCTAATAGCATCTGTCAAGGGAGTAATCACTCCTTGATATTCCGCATGACTGGAAATCGCAAGCATTTCCTCTAGGGCACCCTTGGTCACTAAACTAACCACTTCGTGTTCATCCTTGACGATGACACTCATCCGTCTGCGTTCAAAATCAAAGGGCAATTCATCTATTTTTTGAAAGGTTTGATCTAGATTTTGCAAGAGGGAGTGTTCTTTTGCTTCCTTTTCAGTCCGTTTGATGATGGCTCTGTCCATCAAATTTTTCAAGCCAGTTTGAAAATAAGAATTGAGATAAGCTCGTCTCAAGACGGTCAAATCCAAGCGTCCGTGGATGTCCAAGGGATATTCAAGAACGATTTCGTCTTGGGTTAGAGTTCCTGTCTTATCTGTACACAAGATATCAATCGCCCCTAAGTCCTGTATGGCATTGAGTTTCTTGATAACCACTTTTTCCTTAGCCATGATAATGGAGCCTTTTGCTAGACTGGCCGTGATGATCATAGGAAGCATCTCAGGTGTAAGCCCAACACCAACACTCAAGGCAAATACGCCAGCTTCCAGCCAGTCGCCATCTGTTAAACCATTGGACAAGAAAACAATGGGCACCATGACCAACATCAAGCGAATCAAGAGCCAAGAGATACTATTCATCTCCCGCTCAAACGAAGTAGGCTCGTCATAGGTGTTCAGAGTCTGCTCAATGGCCCCCATCATGGTATCGTCACCAACCGCCAAAACCACAGCCTTGGCACTACCAGATAAAACATTGGTTCCCATAAAAGCCAAGGATTCGGCTTCGAGCAGACTATCAGATTGTTGAACTGTTGCCTTGGTCAAGGCCAATTTTTCAACAGAATCACTTTCTCCTGTCAAGCCCGACTGTTGGACAAAGAAATCGCGCGACTCAAATAAAAGAAGATCTGCTGGAATCATATCTCCAGCGCTTAATTTAACCACGTCACCCACTACCAAGTCATCGATAGGTACTTCTTGAATTTTTCCTTGACGAATGACTGTCGCTGTATTGACAATCATTTTTGAAAGATTGGTCGCAGCCTTATCACTGCGAAGTTCTTGGATAAATCGAATGCCACCAGAAATAAGGACTAGGACAACGATGATAATGGAAGTTGTCGGATCCTCTTGACCTGGTTTTGCCAACCAGACATTGGTCACTAAGGAAATCACGGCGATAACCAGCAAGATGATTGTAAAAGGATTGATAATCGATTCGTAAATCTTTTTCAAAATCGAATCTTCTTGGCCTTTGGTAATCACATTTTCGCCATAGAGGTCACGATTTTTTTCGACCTGTTCCTCTGTCAAACCGTTTAAACTGGTATGATAAAAAGTTAGACTCTCGTCTAAAGGGACTTGAATAGCTGTTGCTAATCTTTCTTTTGTAGTTTTCATTGGTTTCTCCTATCTGTATGAATGATGTGTTTCATACACAGAGACCAATCACTTTATAAGGGCAGAACGACACAAATCAGCGATTGGCTGTGTATGTGCGGTTCCGGATGGTCGTCAATTTGCATCGTCTGTCTCCTTTCTTTGTTTTAAACAGTAGAAAATCCCACCATAAAATGGCAGGATTAAAAAACTAATTATCTGTTTTTCGTTCAAGCTTTAACTCCATAGGGCAATGAAATGAGCTTAGTCTTGGCCTTCGCGACCAGGACTGTTGACCAACGAGTAGTGTCTCCACTGCTTTGCGGTAGTCATCCGTATCCCTATAGTAGCCTCACCTACCGTTTTCGTTTTTCAGTATAAACCTTTAAAATTTAAAAGTCAATCATTTGAATTGTTTAACTCTTAAATGACTATCAACTCTTTTGGAGCTAAGGTCAACAATTCACAACCTGTCTCTGTAATCAGGATATCATCCTCGATACGAACACCATATTTGCCTTCGATATAGATACCTGGTTCATCAGTCAAGGCCATACCTGCCTTAATAGTTTCTGTAGAAGTCTGGCTAAAGTATGGTTCCTCATGGATATCCAGTCCAATACCGTGTCCGATACCGTGGGTAAAGTAGTCGCCATAACCTGCCTCGATGATAATATCACGAGGAATTTTGTCAAAGTCACGGAAACCTAATCCTGCCTTAGCCTGGTCAATCAAGGCTTGGTTGGCTTTGAGAACCGTATTGTAAATCTCTGCTTGCTCATCGCTAACATGCCCTAGATAGATAGTCCGGGTCATATCGCTGACATAGTGGTCATAAAGGCAACCGAAGTCCATGGTAATAGCTTCTCCCAGCTCCACTGGTTTGTGCATAGGGTGGGCATGGGGTTTGGAAGAGTTGATCCCACTAGCTAGAATAGTGTCAAAAGACAAGCCAGATGCTCCCAACTCACGCATGCGGAAGTCAAGGAAGTTGGCAATCTCAATTTCAGTCTTTCCTGGCTTAATAAAGTCAAGCGCATCGCGGAAAGCTTGATCTGAGATAGAACAAGCCTTACGAATAGCTGCAATCTCCGCTTCATCCTTAATCATACGAAGACCTTCAACAAACTGAGTTTGTGGCAGTAAGTCAATTCCTTCAAAAGTTGCCTGCATACGGTGATAATAAGAGACCGAAATCTCGTCCTCAAAACCGATTCGAGACAAGCCCATGTCCTTAACAATCCCTGCAATGACAGCCAACTCATCACGGTCAGCCACAATCTCAAACCCACTGGTTTCTTGCTTGGCTGCGATGATATAGCGTGAATCTGTCACCAAGACCTGACGGTCACGGCTGATAAAGACTGTTCCATTTGAACCCCAAAAACCAGTCAAGTAATAGACGTTTTTAAGGTTATTGATAATGATGCCATCTAGTTCTTTTTCTTGCATTTTAGCGAGAAATACTTGTACACGTTTATTCATGATGTAACTTTCCTTTCAAATAGTGTCCTGTATAGCTGGCTTCATTGGCCGCTACTTCTTCTGGGGTTCCTGTTGCGATGATGGTTCCACCACCGACACCGCCCTCAGGACCCAAATCAATAATATGGTCTGCTGTCTTGATAACATCCAGATTGTGCTCAATGACAAGAACTGTATTGCCATCGTCAACAAAGCGTGCTAAAACCTTGAGCAGGCGAGCAATATCCTCTGTATGAAGCCCTGTCGTCGGTTCATCCAGAATGTAGAATGACTTGCCTGTCGAGCGTTTGTGGAGTTCGCTAGCTAGCTTCATACGCTGGGCTTCTCCCCCAGAAAGGGTGGTAGCTGGTTGACCTAGCGTCACATAGCCCAGCCCCACATCCTTGATGGTTTGGAGTTTGCGCTGAATTTTGGGAATGTGTTGGAAAAATTCCACCGCATCGTTAACAGTCATGTCCAAGACCTGCGAGATATTCTTTTCCTTGTAGTGAACTTCTAGGGTTTCACTGTTATAGCGAGTCCCGTGGCAGACCTCACAAGCCACGTAAACATCTGGCAAGAAGTGCATCTCAATCTTGATGATTCCGTCACCTGAGCAGGCTTCACAGCGACCTCCCTTGACGTTGAAACTGAAACGCCCCTTCTTATAACCTCGAATCTTGGCTTCGTTTGTCTGGGCAAAGAGGTCACGTATATCGTCAAAAACTCCCGTATAGGTAGCAGGGTTAGACCTTGGCGTTCGTCCGATTGGACTCTGGTCAATATCAATCAAGCGGTCTACATGCTCAATCCCTGTAATAGTTTTAAACTTACCAGGCTTGTCTGAATTGCGGTTGAGCTTCTGGGCAATAGCTTTTTTGAGAATGCTATTGATTAGGGTAGATTTCCCCGAACCCGATACCCCTGTCACCGCGATGAATTTTCCTAGTGGGAAACGAACCGTGACATTTTGCAAGTTATTCTCACGTGCACCTGTCACCTCTATAAAACGACCATTTCCGGCACGACGCTCTTCTGGTACTGGAATGGCACGTTTCCCTGACAAGTACTGGCCTGTGATAGACTTGCTGTTGCGAGCCACCTGTTTGGGCGTACCTGCAGCAACAATCTCCCCACCAAAAACACCGGCACCGGGACCAACATCAATCAGATAATCCGCCTCACGCATGGTATCTTCATCATGTTCCACCACGATGAGAGTATTGCCCAAATCTCGCATCTTTTTCAGACTGGCAATCAGGCGGTCATTGTCCCTCTGGTGGAGACCGATTGACGGCTCATCCAAGATATAGAGGACACCTGAGAGGTTGGAACCAATCTGGGTCGCCAAACGAATACGCTGGCTCTCACCACCTGAAAGGGTTCCTGCCGAACGCGACAGGGTCAGATAGTTGAGTCCCACGTTATTAAGGAAGGTCAAACGATCCTTGATTTCCTTGAGAATAGGCCGAGCGATGATGGCTTCATTTTCAGACAAGGTCAGCTGGCTCACCAATTCCAAGTGGTCTGCGATAGACAGGTCTGAAATTTCTCCGATATGTGGCCCTTGCTCGCCACCTACACGGACAGACAAGGCCTGATCATTAAGACGATAACCACGACAGGTTCCGCAAGTCAGCTCATTCATGTAGAGACGCATCTGGGTGCGGGTGTAGTCGCTATTGGTTTCATGGTAGCGACGCTTGATATTATTGACAACTCCTTCAAATGGAATGTCAATATCGCGCACACCACCAAATTCATTCTCATAGTGGAAATGGAATTCCTTACCATCTGAGCCGTAGAGAATCAAGTTTTTATCTTCTTCTGACAAGTCCTCAAAAGGCTTATCCATATCCACTCCAAAGGCTGTCATAGCCTGCTCTAGCATGTTTGGATAGTAGTTGGATGAGATAGGATTCCAAGGAGCCAAGGCTCCCTCACGTAGCGTTTTGCTGGCATCTGGCACTACCAAATCAGTATCCACCTCTAGCTTAATACCCAAACCATCACACTCACTACAAGAACCAAAAGGAGCATTGAAGGAGAAGAGACGAGGCTCTAACTCTGGTACGGTAAAACCACAAACTGGACAGGCGTAATGCTCAGAGAAGAGCAACTCAGAATCGTCCATCGTGTCGATAATGACATAACCTTCTGCGATACGAAGGGCTGCCTCAATGGAATCAAAGAGACGGCTACGGATGCCCTCCTTGATAACAATACGGTCAACCACGACATCGATATTGTGTTGCTTGCTCTTGGACAACTCTGGCACTTCGGTCACATCATAGACTTCCCCATCCACACGGACACGAACATACCCATCTTTCTGAATCTTTTCAATAACGCTCTTGTGCTGTCCTTTTTTCTTACGGATAACAGGAGCTAAGATTTGCAGACGTTGGCGTTCTGGCAATTCCAAAACCTTATCCACAATTTGCTCCACAGAAGAAGCCTTGATAGCTCCATGCCCGTTGATACAGTAAGGCGTCCCCACACGTGCATAGAGGAGACGCAGATAGTCATTGATTTCTGTCGTTGTTCCCACTGTCGAACGAGGGTTTTTGCTGGTTGTTTTCTGGTCGATGGAAATAGCAGGGCTGAGACCATCAATGGCATCTACATCTGGTTTTTCCATATTCCCCAAGAATTGGCGAGCGTAGGCTGACAAACTCTCTACATAGCGTCGTTGCCCCTCCGCATAGAGGGTATCAAAGGCCAGACTGGATTTCCCTGAACCTGACAAGCCGGTCACGACAACTAACTTGTCTCGCGGAATCTCCACATCAATATTTTTTAAATTATGGGCACGCGCCCCATGAATGACAATTTTATCTTGCATCTTTGTTCTTTCTAGTCCATTATTGCTTACCATTATACCAAAAAAAGTGAGATTCTATTACCCAAAAGGCCGATTTTGTAGTATAATAAAAAACTTCTTATTTTATGTTTCCTTAGGGCTTCCTAACCCTTATATCACGCGCTTTTGAACAAAAAATACTAACATTACTTTTTACTACTTGCTCCCCCAAAGTACGCAAAAAGGGGAGCAAAAAAGCCCCACAAAAGGGCTAAGATTTGACGAATTCAGCAGGCAAGAAACTAGCACGGTCAAACGTGCTTTTTTATTGCTGGTTGCTGATAGGGATATTATACCATGAAGCGCGTGGTTTATAAGATTATGACCTCACAAAAGCCCCCAGATTCGTTTCTAAGGGCTTGTAGTTTGTCCGTGGTGTTTTAGTTGTCCAGTTCGAAACAAAGCAAAATAGGGGGTAAATATGAAGCCTCAGCCTACATTTGCCAACATTTACGCTTCTAATTCTTGTAGTAAGGTTAAATCTAAATCATCAAGGTCAACATCTATTTCAAAATCCATGTTTAAATCTATCTCCATATCCTCTAATTGGATATTCTCCAAATCAATCAAAAAATCTTCAATCATGTCATCCCCCCTCACTTAAATCTCAACATTTCTCAACAAAACACCACAAACGCCTACTTATACACTTCTAACTCTCCTTTCTGGTGGATTCTCGCAAAGTTTAAGACGGCTATCTGTTTGTATCGATGGTAGCTAGTGGAGCTAGTACCTGCCATCTCTACGCATTCACTCATTGTTTTCTTTCTCATATAGCAATAATGGATGATGAAGTATTTTCTGGCTCTCTCGTTCTCTATGCCATTGATGTCTTGGGCGAATATTTCCAACCCCTCACGGATTGCTTTTTCATGCTCACCGCTCAAATTCCACTGATCAGGTAAGACAAGTTTCCAAGACTCTTCATCTATCCTAACTTGATTCTCACTTCCTGCCATCCTCTGGAATCTCAGAAAGTAAGTCAGCCCTGTGCTGGCTTTTTTTGCATTTTCTCGGCGTTCGCTCGGAGTTCAAGTATCTGCACCTTTACCATTCCTCGGGTTCGCTAAACGTACTTTCAGGCAATCCACAAACTAATACAAGATACTGACAAACGTTATAATCTACCCAAAGCGCACCATCTTCAGAATGGTGGAAATACTTGTCTGGTAGCGTTCCAAGGTATGCACCATTTTTATATATAGACACCCCACCTTTTAGACTTGGTAACAGTCCGGTATATCCTCTGCGTAGTCCATGCTTCAAAGCGTTGCTATTGCCATATTTTGGCTTTCTGTTGCCCCTATTGCCTTTTGCTACTTGATTGCCCGGCAAAAATCTCCCTCGGCTATCGCGTTCCATATTTCCCCCTTCTACGGTGTTCGTTTGGTAAATTGCAACTACTTCACTATCTCCCCCTATATGGAAAAACCCAAAACTATTGACTTGTTAACAAAAAGGGGATTGCTCCCCGTCCTGTATTTATTAACCAGAATAACCAGCAAGGCCTTTATATTCGCCCTCTACGTCCAACTTCTGGAGTAGTCTAATACTTTCATCGCCCAGCATTTCCAACGTACCAAAAGCAGTCATAGAGTCCATAGGGATAGGCTTATCAGAAAGCAAGCGATCAGCATAGTCTAATAGTTCCAGCTCGTAGTCTGTTACTTTCTCCAGCAAACTTTCAAAGTTCTCTGACTCTTTGAGTTGAAGCACGCGCTCCTGTTTGTAACGTTCTTCAAATGCTTCATCGTTCATTGGTTGGTTGTAGTAGTCTTTGAAACTGTCACAAATACGCTTGAAGGTCTTGTTTAGTTTGTTATCTTCCACATACTCAGCTACTAGCGTTCCTTTATTCTTGTAGGTCAATGAGATTGTAGGCTGGCAATATGTCCCAGTCATATATCCCAGTAGCGCGTGACCTGCTACCATAGCAGTATCTAAGTCTTTAAATTCGTAAGTGAAAGTAAATGTTTTGGCTTTATCCGAAAATGTTTTTAATGTCATGTTGTTGCCCTTTCTTTATTTTAAGGTAAATTATGTAAAAATCCTTGTTTTTACCATTTTTATATATGTTTTTATACACTTAGAGAGAGTTTTATACACTTTATTTTTGAAGTGTATAAAATTAAAAACCTGTCATATCAAGGGGTTAAACCCTGTTTTATACGCTTTATACACTTTATACACTAGTTTATATAATTTACGAGAAATTAGCGCTTAATACTGTAAAAGAAAAAAACTACCGTATAAAGTGTATAAGTGTATAAAGTCCTTGGCGCTCTAGGGGTTTCAGTTCCTACCCTTTTTTATCAAGTGTATAAAGTGTATAAAGTTATTGATTTCTTTTTGCTTTACCGTTAAAGTATCCCCGTTCATTTCTAGCTTTTCTCCGTTGCTCTGGCCTTTCCCGACCATTGAAATATGTATGTGCGTAAGGCGCTGAATCTTCATGCGGATAGAAACCAGAGTGAAGTTGTCTTCCTGCTGGTATTACTTTCTGGCCTGTGGTTATCCAACTTGGTAGATTGCTTTTAATTTCTCTATGCAACCCCATTTCTGTCTTGTGTAGTTTCACTCCATAATACTCTGTAAATCCTTTCCAGTTATGGAAAACAAAACTATTAGGCAAAAACTCACTTACTAGGTTATCAGTAAAGAATGAAGATACAAAAGCGATAACTGGATTGTTATCCTCATGGTATTCTTGCAAAATCTCCTTTGATTTCTCTGGTGTGATGTCCTTTGTCGGTGTTTCAAGGGCTAGGCGCGTGAGATACTCCAATACCTCTTTCCTGTTGATATAGTCCTCTTTAATTGCCTTGTTTGGCTTCCCTTTAAAGACTTTGGTAAATGGTAAAATCTTAAACCGCCTGTCAATCGCCGACCTGTCCCCGTTCATTCTTGGTAAGCCATTGGATGACTGGATAATAGTCATATTCAAGCGTAGACTATAAGGGCGCTTCCCTTTGTCCTCTATGGTCATGATGTCCCCAGTCGCAAGACTAAACATATTTGACGTGTCTTTGATAACTGCGTCCTTTTGTACATCGTCCCCAATAACCAAACTCTTACCTAACAGAATAGAGGTAGAAAAACGGCTCTTGTCAAACTCAGTCATCTTGAGACTTGCAACGTTTTCCATGCCTACCAGGTTAATAAGCAGTTGCTGAAAAGTTCCTTTACCAGTTCCACCCTCTCCATAAAGCCAAAAGATATTTTTTAGGGTTCTGCCTGTGATACTTGCTTTTATAATCTGGATAGCTAGGTTATATAATTCTTGATCATTGTCAAATAATTCAGCAAGCCACTTGCTGGGCTTCCAACCGTGTATAGTAGGCTCATAGGCTTCTGGGTCGTATCTTGTACGGATTTTTCTAGTAACAATAACGCTAGGGGTTAAAGGTTCAAATGTTTCCTTACTAGTGTTATATAGCTGGTTTCCAATAACCGTATAATCATTTTGGATAGACTTCAACGGGCTACGTCTAGCTATTTTGTAAATCGTATCAAAGGCTTGTTTTTCGGTCGTGTCAGGTTGAATGGTTGAAATTAAATCTTGAAGCAACTCGTTATCTTCTATCCAGATCCCCTTATCAGGGTGGTAAAAGTATAGAGGCGCTTTCTGCCCCTGTGCTTCTGGTCTGATTCTCACAAATCGGATATACTTTCTAAGAAAGTCAGCAACCCCCAAAGACTTAGACGGTTTAGCTTCCCCAAGATTCTTACATACGTTGAATAAAAAGCCTTGTACCCCTTTAAAGGTTGTCAGATAGCTTTCTGGCTCTCCTATCGGCTTAATTTGGGGTTGTTGCTTATCTTCTTCAATGATTTTATTTACAATGTCATTACTACTCAAAAGCCACCTCCTTATAGAATTTTATCGCTACTTCTAGGAAATAGCTTGCTAGGTCTTTCCGCTTGACGATTGCTGAAAACAAGTCCACCATCTGACTAAAACTGTAGCCATTCACAAATAGCAAGCGGACAAAAAGTGAAGTCTCATATCTGGTATAAATGCCGTTACAAATCAGGTCAAAAATCCAGCCTTTTAACTCAACGCAAAGCCACTGCCGTTGCTCGGTCAATTTGTTTACCTCTAAATCTTTCAGGATCGTCAGCAAGTTAGGACTGGCCAAACCTATCTCTAAATCTCTGGTTAGTTCCCAGCCCTCTACTTCCTCGCTTTCGTCTTTGACAGTCACATACAAACCTTTGTAGTGAAAAGCCGTCAAGCCCTCGCCTATTGGCTCAAAGTATATAAATTTGTAGTAATTCCCATTCTTCCATACTTGGGTAGGGCTAGACTTGAGAAAGCCAAACAAAGGCAATTTGTCAGCGGATAGAATCAACTCCAACACCCTCATTCATCCACCCCCATAAACTTCAGCAAGTCCGAAACTCTATAATAGATTTTCCTAGTATCTTCTAGTGGGGGCTGGTATCGCCTTAGCCCTGCTTTTTCCCATTTTTGGAGTGTCATATATTTTATATCTAACTCGTCCATGACTTCCTGGGCTGAGATTAAACCTGTCAGTCGTGGTTTGACTGTATCACGCGCTTCAAGGTATCTTTCCACTACCTCCAGAATGCCATGCGCTAGGTCTTGCTCACTTTCTCGGCTTAGGCTAAACATATCCGCCCACCTCCTTCAAGGTTTCCTTATAGCTTTCTAGATCGCTATTCATCAACACCGCTAGGCGCTTTTCTTCTTCTCGTATCTGATTGTAAAAGGTTTTTGCTCCGTCCAGTAACTCCTCTTTGTTAGCTGGGATAAAATATCCTCTAAATGTTCCGTGTCGAACCCCAACAATAGGAACGCTATGGCGCGTGATTAGACGGCTTATAATATCTTGCACGGTTCTTTCTGCCAGCTTAGTGATCAGGCTGATTTCTGCCCCTGTTATGGAGTTCTCAGCCCCTACCTTGATTAGTCTTAATACTCGTTTGTCATTCTCTGATAGACTCATTCAGTTTCTCTTCTCCTTTGCTTTTATTCAAAAAGGTTATTTGTCCGCTCGCTACCCCTTGCAAAATATCTTTTTGAGTTTCTATGATTGTATCCAAGGTTTTCAAAATAGCTGTCTTAGTCTCTAAATCAAACGCTTGTTTTGCCAACAAGCCCATAGTTACAGCTAACTTTGTTGCATTGTCCATACACGTAGCTAGAAAAATCTCTTTTGTAAAATAAGGTTGATCTGGTATTTTTTCACTATCAAGGTATATCTTCACTGTGTAACTCATTTCATTCCTCCGTAAACTCTTACCCCTGCAAGCTGGATATAACGCCCATAATCAGGGTTTAAATCCTCGCTAGGTGTTTCTATCGTCTGTTGGTTTTCTCGCTCAAATTGGGCGCTTTTTTTGCGGTCTCGGTGGTTTAGATAAAGCAGTAAGCCAATCAACACCAGGCTAACAAAAACCGCCTGTGTGTTGCTTAAATCTAGTTCATTCATTGCTCTTCTCTCCATTCCTTAGCATGACGATATAAACCAGTTCCGTATAAGTCCTCAATCTCCAGTGTTATATTATCTATTTTCATCTTTCTCTTGCTCCAATTCTCTTTGGTACATCCCGATAGCATCGTTTAAACTTTCTCTTGTTTTTATAAGACAATCATAAGCGAGATTAAAAATGGCGCTCTGTGTATCGTATTCCAAGGTTAAAAGCATAGTCTTCTCTTTGGTGCTTATATTTTTATTGAAAAAGTGAAAAGTAGCGTCCAAGGCGTTTTCAGCGGTGTTAAGTCCTAAAGTTAAGTTATCTAGTTCATCTAAAATATTTCTCATATCTTCTTTTGTCATGGTTGTTTCCTTCTTTGTCTTTTACTATACTGGATATCCTCACACTCTCCTCGACCAAAATTTGAGTGTGGGGATTTTTAATGGTTGTTTCTTATACAGTTTTTCTTGCCTACAGCCTCACGCTCTCGGTCGCCAAATTTCTGAGCGTGGGGCTTTTTGAGTTGTTTTCTTATAGACGATTTCCTCACGCTCTCCTCGGTCGCCAAAATTTAAACGTGAGAAAGTACCAGTTTAAAGAGTTGGCGCTCTCCGTATGGTCAAATTGCCCTAAATATGCTATAATCTAGGTATAAATC
Organism: bacterium; assembly: GCA_905221455.1. GTDB lineage: Bacteria > Bacillota > Bacilli > Lactobacillales > Streptococcaceae > Streptococcus. The sequence goes on from CAJNDF010000001.1 coordinate 163,072, forward strand.
TTTACTAAAACCTCTTTGATAATAGCTTGCCTGCTTTTTGTTAAATTCGTTTTAGTGTTAGTGTGAAAGGCTCTGCGGTGTGGTTATTGCTAAGCCTTTTTTGTTGCTCTCACGCGCTTCTTTGGCGTGTTTTTTTATTTCTGAATGCCATAGCCTTGATTTCTTGGTAACTCATATTCAAGCCAATCATGGCTATTACCATGTCCTCAAATGCCTGGTATTGCTCCAGCTCGTCACTGGTCAAGCTATCAATGCCATTATAGCCCCCACGTTCTTCCCTTAACTGCTTAGCGTTCCTGTCGGTTACTGCTTTCAGTAGCAGGTTGTTCATGGTGCTATGCGCGTGCTTTGGTGCTTGTTCCCAGTTCTCAATACTGTCATGCAAGGTTTTTCTTTTTGGCTTTTCTAGCGCCCTTTGCATACGAAACTTAGAAAGTTCCTCACGCATTTCAAAGAAGGCTTTGACCAGGTTGGTTTTAAAGTTGGCCACTTGCTCGGTATTCTTTAAGAATGTAACTAACAAGGTCGCTTGTTGCTCATTCAAAATATAGTCCTTGGTATTCTGGCCACTCTCCATAGCTTGGATTTTAAATCCAACCTTTCCGAACTGTTCAAACCTTGCTTGATGTTTGCGGATTGTCTTGGTTATTGTGTGATGTTGCAATCCCGTGCATTCTGCCACGATACTGCTCAGCGTATACGGCTCTTTTTTACCGTCCATGTAAACTAGTTCCATTGTGGTTCTACCTCCTGCATGAATCGGGTTAGCTTGCTTGTCAGACGGCTCTTCTCGTCCATATTTTTAGCCTCTGCAATGGCTTTGGCTAGTGTATCGATATAATACCGCTCTGCCTCTGCCAATGTGTCAGGGGCTTTTATAGTGGTCTGTGGTTCTTCCACCAGTTCCCCAGCCATGTAGTAGCCATTTAGTCGGATTTCTTTCAGAATGTGCTTGACTACTTTTTTAAACTCTTTTGCTAGTGGTTTGCGTGACTGCGATAAAACTTCATAGACTCCGAACTCTGTCAGCATGTTCATTTCTCTTTTTTGACCTGCCCTAGATATTACATAGGTCAGCTTTTCATCATCGTCTACCCGTTTTAGTAAATCTGTGGTGTTTTGGATTTCAATCATCTCAGCAACCTCTACCGCTACAAATAACGGATTTTGAATGTCTCCATAAACATCAAAATATTTAGATCCGAATCGTTGAGTTGTTACAACTTCCAAAACTTCCTTTTTGTTGTGTGGTTCTCCTTTGGGATAGAAGTTCCCAAAAAAATCACATAAATCTTTTTGCTGTGTCGTCATGTCTTGCTTGACCTCTCTGTATAACTTATTTAGTCTTTTTCTGCTTTCCTTGTTGGGCTTATGCTTGCCCTGTGCCCATTTGCCAACTGTTCGGGGATCTATTCCTATTCGTTGGCCAATAGCTACCAAGTTCAGCCCGTGAGTGGTTCGCATTTCATCGATGACCCTTGTATAGTTCCTCTTCATTGCTTGCCTGCCTTTCTAGCTATAAAATAGTTCATCTATGGTTATATCTGATTTGATTTCTGCAACCATTGACTTAATCGCTAGGCGTTCCTTGTCATTGAATGGCGTTTTACCTAATTCTTTGTTGTTGTATGACTGCAAAGAAATTTTTAGCTTGTCCGCCATCTGTTGTTGAGTTAGTCCTAACATAACCCGATAGCCTCGTAGTTTGCTCATAGCTTTCCCCCTTTCTAAAAAATCCCCCTCCATGAATAGGTTGAAAGTGTGAAAGGTCGGAGGGGGTGGTATCCAATTTGGATAACTTGTGTTTTATTATATATCCATTTCGGTTAATTGTCAACTGTTTTTTAGATTTTTTTGTATCATTTCTTGATACTTTTCTAAAAATCAGATATAATCATCTTTGAAAGGTGTGATAAATTATGAATAGATTGAAAGAACTGAGAAAACAAAAAGGGCTAACCCAACAAGGATTAGCTGATGAAATTTCTGTATCTAAAATTACCGTATTGCGGTGGGAAAACGAGGAACGCCAAATTAAACCAGAAAAAGCCCAGCAACTAGCTGACTTCTTCGGGGTAAGCGTTGGATATCTGTTGGGGTATAGTGAGTATAGAGAATTAGAAAAAGCATTGGATAAAACAATTTTTTCAAACTATCCTGATGTTGAAACATTCCTCACCCAAGAGATAAAAGAGCTAATCGGAGAAAGAACAAAAGATTTTTATGAGTATATTGATAAACAATTTTATGAAAGCTATAAAAATACTGCCGTACCTCCCGAAATAGTTGTAAAGCACCGTGAAGACTTTTATAGCTCGTTTCTATTTCTCCCTGCTAGATTACAAAAATTTATAGCTTTATGGAGCATACTAACAGAAACTGAACAAGAAAATATAGGTAAAACTATTGAATTATTAGCTATGAGAGGAAAATAATACTACCATCGGCGAAGTCGTGAGTATATATAGAGAGAAATAAAGAAGGAGTAAAGAACATGAAATTAAATACAAAATCAGCTTTTCGATTCAAAGACAATAATGAAAATAGAAAATATATCGTAATGCAAGTTAAGCTGCAAGAGGCCGTTTTTGGAACTGGTTCAGCTAGAACTACCATCACTGAATTAGAGGATGTTCTAAACGAACAAGTAGAAAAAGGGTATAAACTACATACAATGTCTACTAGCAAAGGTGGAAAAGGAATGTTAGGCGGTGATCATATTTTTGCTACGTTAGTATTCGAAAGAATAGACTAACTAACAAAAAAAGACAAGCTAGACACTGCCAACTTGTCTGATACTGCCTGAACTGAAGTAACGGAAAAGATTCAGGCGGTTACATGACTATTTTACCAGATTATCCAGGAAAACAAAAAAAGGTAAGTCAATACCCTTACCTTTAATCAAGACTAATATAATCAACCTAATTGAACCAGATGGTGCTAACTCTCTATACACTATAGAGGACGCTCCCGATAAGATGATTACAACATGATTATACCACTCTTACATTTAAAATGCGACCTATAGCATACCCACGCGCCACAATGTTCAACAATCCTGAAGCGCGTGGAATTTACTTGGAAAATAAAAAATAGTTGATTTAACAACGTTTTTAGCCTACTTGGAATTTACTTGGAAAATAAAAATTATGGAAAATAGAGATTCAGAAAAATTATTAAAGTTATTAACTAAAAATGAAGATGAAATTATTGAATATAAAGTAAACAATAATGATCATGAACGTATAGGTAAATATATATCGGCTTTGGCCAATTCATCAGCAATTTTAAATCGACAATTTTCGTACCTAATTTGGGGCATTGATGATGATTCAAAAGAGATTCTTGGCACGAAGTTCTACCCAAAAACTGAAAAACATGGTGGAGAACCATTTATTACTTGGTTAGAAAGAATGCTCGACCCTCGTATTACAATTCAGTTTGAAGAATATGATATTGATCAAAATCATGTTGTCGTTCTAGTTATCCATATGAATGCTGGTAGACCTGTTGCTTTTAAAGGGGATCGATATATCAGAAGCGGTTCATCTTTAAAAAATTTAAAGGATTATCCTGAAAAAGAAAGAGAGTTGTGGAAATCCTTTGAGGCACGATCATTTGAAAAAGAATATGCAAAAACTGCATGTACATTTGATGAAATCAAAGAATTACTTGATGTTAATTCTTATTTGAAAATGTTAGGCCATTTTGTCGGTTCAACTGACGAAGAAATTATTACTCATATGATAAACGACGGTATTGTAGAACCTTCTGGGAAAACTTTTAATTTGACCAATATGGGAGCATTTACTTTCGCAAAAAACCTTAAAAACTTTGAAAATCTATCATCGCATGCTTTACGAGTAATCAGGTATGATGGCAATAATAAACTCAGTGCAGTAGCCGATAACACAGCAAGTAAAGGAGCTGCTGTTGGTTTCGATGGTTTGCTAAAATTTATCAATAGTCATTTGCCTAGGAAACCTGAGACATTAAAAGAGAACGGACAAATAACCTCTGATACAGATTATCCCCCACTTGTTATACGTGAGATTGTTGCAAATCAAATAGTGCATCAGGATTTTTCTGTAAAAGGGAGCTCACCAACAATTGAAATATTTGATAATAGAGTAGTATTTACAAATCCTGGTTCCCCTCTTAATCGTCCAGAAAGATTACTTGACATGCCTCCATACTCTCGAAATGAAGATTTAGCTAATCTATTTCGAAAGATGCATTTAGTAGAATCGCGTGGTAGCGGTATAGACAAGATTATATTGACCCTTGAATTAAATCACTTACCTGCTCCCGATATCGCTGCAAAAGATAATTATACTGTCGTTACTTTACATCAACGACGAACAATCCAAGAAATGGGTAACAGAGAAAAAATAAATGCTATTTATTATCATTCCGCCATACTCTATATTGAAGATGATTATATGACAAATAGCACACTTAGAGAAAGATTTGGATTGACAAATAAACAATCATCCGTTGCCTCTAAACTAATTTCTCTTGCATTAGAAAATAATAAAATAAAAACCTATGATGAAAATGCTGGCAAAAAGAATATGCAGTATATCCCTTACTGGGGCATTGGTTACAATGAATAATCTAAGCCAAATTTCCAAAAGCACGTTCAAATAGTAGTCTCCTCATAAGCCCTAGCATGATATAAAACCTTTTTGATAATAGCTTGCCTGCTGATGTATTTTAGAAAGGTTTATCATCATGAAAATAACTGAAGTTATAAAAAAAGACGGTAGTAAAGTCTATCGTGCGAATGTATATCTAGGAGTTGACCAGGTAACAGGAAAGAAAGTTAAAACTAAGGTAACGGGGCGGACACAAAAGAAAGTAAAACAGAAAGCCAATCAAGAAAAAATAGCTTTTCAAAAAGCAGGATCTACTAGACAAAAGGCTAGCACCATAAAAAACTATCAAGAATTAGCCAATCTCTGGTTAGAAAGTTATAAGAATACGGTTAAGCCAAACACTCAAGGCAATGTTAGAAAGTTAATTGACAACCATATATTGCCCATTTTTGGGGCTTATAAGCTCGATAAACTCACTACTCCACTTATCCAGTCAATTATCAACGAACTTGCTGACAAGACTAATAGAGGGGAAAAGGGGGCTTTTCTACACTATGACAAGATACACGCTTTAAACAAACGTATCTTACAGTATGGCGTAACCATGCAAGCCATACCGTCCAATCCTGCGCGTGATGTTGTTTTACCTCGCAACACTCAGAAAGCAAAGCGGAAAAAAGTAAAGCACTTTGAAAATCAAGAACTAAAAAAATTTCTTGGTTATCTCGATAATTTAGATACTCATAGATACCGTTATTACTATGAGACGACGCTCTATAAGTTCCTATTGGCTACTGGTTGCCGTATCAATGAAGCTTTAGCTCTTTCCTGGTCTGATATAGATTTAGATAATGCCGTGGTACATGTTACCAAAACACTAAATCGTGATCTAGAAATTAATAGCCCAAAATCTAAGGCTAGTTATCGGGATATAGATATAGATCAAGCGACTGTTAGCATGCTAAAGCAGTACAAACTGCGCCAAACTAAAGAGGCTTGGAAGATAGGACAACGTGAAAGCGTGGTATTTTCGGATTTCATTCATGAGTATCCTAGCAGTTCAAGACTTAAAAGAAGACTGCAAACACATTTTAAGCGTGCTGACGTTCCTAACATTGGCTTTCACGGATTCCGTCACACTCACGCTAGTCTCTTGCTTAACTCTGGAATACCATACAAGGAACTCCAGTACCGCCTAGGCCACTCCACTTTATCAATGACCATGGATATATATAGCCACCTCTCAAAAGAGAACGCAAAAAAAGCAGTATCATTCTACGAAACTGCACTAAAAGCACTATAGGGGGAGCAAAAAGGGGAGCAAATTAAAAAATCAACATTTCAAGACAAAGTAAAAATCCAATAGCAACAGGTTTTTTGTTAGATTTATTTTGAAAAAGGCCGATTTTGTAGTATAATAGTACGGTGTGAAAAAATCTGAAAAATGAGAAAGGATAAGAGATATGAAACAAGTTTTCCTCTCTACAACAACTGAATTTAAAGAGATCGATACGCTTGAACCGGGTACTTGGATCAATCTCGTCAATCCGACTCAAAATGAATCACTCGAAATCGCTAACGCCTTCGATATCGACATTGCCGACCTTCGTGCACCGCTCGATGCGGAAGAAATGTCTCGTATTACCATTGAAGACGAGTATACCCTGATTATCGTAGACGTTCCGGTCACAGAGGAAAGAAATAACCGCACCTACTACGTAACCATCCCGCTTGGTATTATCATCACCGAGGAAACCATTATCACTACGTGTTTGGAACCACTACCTGTCCTCGATGTCTTTATCAACCGTCGCTTGCGTAATTTCTATACTTTCATGCGTTCGCGTTTTATCTTTCAGATTCTTTATCGCAATGCAGAGCTTTATCTAACAGCCCTTCGTTCAATTGACCGTAAGAGTGAACAGATCGAAAGCCAACTGCATCAATCAACTCGTAATGAAGAATTGATTGAGCTCATGGAATTGGAAAAGACCATCGTCTATTTCAAGGCTTCCCTCAAAACAAATGAGCGTGTGATTAAGAAATTGACCAGCTCAACCAGCAATATCAAGAAATACCTTGAGGACGAAGACCTGCTTGAAGATACCTTGATTGAAACCCAACAGGCCATCGAGATGGCAGATATTTATGGAAACGTCTTGCATTCTATGACAGAGACCTTTGCCTCTATCATTTCTAACAACCAGAACAACATCATGAAAACCTTGGCCCTTGTGACCATCGTCATGTCCATCCCAACCATGGTCTTCTCTGCCTACGGGATGAACTTTAAGGATAATGAAATTCCCCTAAATGGCGAACCAAATGCCTTCTGGTTAATCGTCTTTATCGCCTTTGCTATGAGTGTCTCGCTCACTCTCTATCTCATCCATAAAAAATGGTTCTAAGAGGAGTTCCTATGTCTCAGATTGATCTACAAAAATTAACAAAGAAAAACCAAGAGTTTGTCCATATCGCTACCCAACAATTCATCAAAGATGGAAAAACAGACGCTGAAATCAAGACTATTTTTGAGGAAGTTATTCCCCAAATCCTTGAAGAGCAAGCCAAAGGCACTACTGCTCGTTCCCTCTATGGCGCACCGACCCACTGGGCGCACAGCTTCACTGTCAAGGAGCAGTACGAAAAAGAGCATCCAAAAGAAAATAATGATCCAAAACTCATGATTATGGATTCAGCCCTTTTCATCACTAGCCTCTTTGCCCTCGTCAGCGCCCTCACAACCTTCTTCTCAGCAGATCAGGCTATCGGTTACGGTTTGATTACCCTCCTATTAGTTGGACTGGTTGGTGGATTTGCCTTCTACTTGATGTACTACTTTGTTTACCAATACTATGGACCAGATATGGACCGCAGTCAACGTCCACCTTTCTGGAAATCTGTACTGGTTATCCTAGCTTCTATGTTCCTTTGGTTGCTTGTTTTCTTTGCAACAAGCTTCCTACCAGCTAGCCTTAACCCAGTACTTGCTCCATTGCCACTAGCTATTATCGGAGCAGTTCTCCTAGCCCTTCGCTTCTATCTCAAGAAACGCTTGAACATCCGCAGCGCAAGTGCAGGACCAACACGCTATTAAGAGAATGATAAAAGCAACTGCAGGTGCGGTTGCTTTTTTACTACTTTCCTGATTTAAAAGTATTCCTCTGACATCCCACATAGCTTTCTATTATCTTTTGTGATAAAATAGGCTCAATCTATTTCTAGGAGGATGAGATATGGTTTCTACTATTGGTATTGTTAGTTTATCTAGTGGCATTATAGGGGAAGACTTTGTCAAACACGAAGTGGACTTGGGTGTCCAACGTCTCAAGGATTTGGGACTCAATCCTATCTTTTTGCCCCATTCGTTAAAAGGCTTAGACTTTATCAAGGATCATCCTGAAGCCCGTGCAGAGGATTTGATGCAGGCCTTTTCTGATGATAGCATAGACATGATCCTATGTGCCATCGGTGGAGACGACACCTATCGTTTGTTGCCCTACATTTTTGAAAATGACCAACTAGAAAAAGTTATCAAACAAAAGATTTTTCTTGGCTTCTCAGATACAACCATGAACCATCTCATGTTGCATAAACTAGGTGTTAAAACTTTTTATGGTCAATCCTTTTTAGCAGACATTTGTGAATTGGACAAGGAAATGCTGACCTATAGCTTTCACTACTTTAAAGAATTGATTGAGACTGGAAGAATCTCAGAAATCCGCCCTAGCGACGTTTGGTATGAGGAACGAACTGATTTTAGTCCCAAGGCTCTGGGGACAGCTCGTGTCAGTCATGCAAACACTGGTTTTGACTTGTTGCAAGGAAATGCCCAATTCGAGGGAGAAATCATCGGTGGTTGCCTCGAATCTCTCTACGATATCTTTGACAACTCTCGATACGCAGACAGCACGGAGCTCTGTCAAAAGTACAAACTTTTCCCTGACTTGTCAGACTGGGAAGGAAAAATCCTCTTGCTAGAGACAAGCGAAGAAAAGCCTGAGCCAGAAGACTTCAAAAAGATGTTGCGAACTTTAAAGGACACTGGCATATTCGAGGTCATCAGTGGACTCTTGGTCGGAAAACCTATGGATGAAACTTTCTATGACGACTATAAAGAGGCACTATTGGATATCATTGATAGCAATATCCCGATTGTCTATAATTTGAATGTCGGCCACGCAACTCCAAGAGCCATTGTTCCCTTCGGAGTCCACGCCTATGTAGATGCACAGGAACAAATCATTCGCTTTGATTATAACAAATAAAGCTGGGAAGAATTTCTCAGCTTTTTCTCAGTATCATTACTGACATTCTCATCACATACTACTGATAGCTAAAATGATTAAGGAGAGGCTGTTGCTTAACATGTGAACAAGTAGGGGATAGCAGATATTCTCCTTTTCTTTCACATAAATAATAGAAAATGCAAGGCCAGCACCTAGATATGCGACTGCACCGACCCACTCGGATAGAGCCAAGCTGTGCATATGAGTTAAGGCAAAAGCAAGGCCGGCTATAAAGATACTCAGCCAAGTTGGCAGACTTTTTCTCAAATATCCCAATAGAGTTTGGCGAAAAATTAATTCTTCTACCAGAGGTCCAATAACACAAGCAAAAACAGTTATCAGTATTGGTTGCTCTTGAAAAGTGCTTTGAATATTCGACTGGTTTAGACCTTGTCCGACTAGCCCAAAAAACTGCTTCAACATCTCTGATACAAATTCAAAGACAACATTCATCAGAAAGAGAAAGAGCCATCCTGTTAAGACGCCAAAGAAGAATTTCCTTTTAGTCTTTCTAATCTCATTCCATTGTTTGATCAATCTATCCTTAAATAAAAAAGAACCATACAGAGCTAATACTACATAAACTAGATAATTTGCAATGGCAGATGGCATCAAGAAAGCCAGCAATTTAACGCCATCAAATACAAAGAGAACTGTATAGAGAATCGTAAAAATTAGAATTCCCTTATTTTTGTTAGACATCATTTAAGACCTTTCCACTCACAATCATTCTCATGGTCATCAACTAGGCCTGCTGCCTGTAGAAAAGACAAGACGGCGACTGGACCTGTGAACTTGAAACCTTGTTTTTTGAGATCTTTGGCTAATTTTTCAGATAAAGCGGTTTTAGCTGGGGATTGGCGGTAATCTGGAACATCATTAACGACCGTTTTCCCCTCAACAAAAGACCAAAGATAGGCATCAAAAGAGCCATATTCTTCCTGTAGTCGTAAAAATGCTTGAGCGTTAGCGCGTGTCGCAAAAATCTTGGCTCTATTCCGAATGATAGCTGGATTCTCCAGCAAGGCTTCCAATTCGGAGTCAGTCATGTCTGCCACCGCTTGAATTTGATAGCCATGAAAGGCTTCTCGGAAAGCTTGGCGTTTGTTGAGCACCGTTTCCCAAGACAGGCCTGCCTGATAGGTTTCCATGCACAATAACTCAAACAATGCTTGGTCATCATGGAGGGGCTGGCCCCACTCCTCATCATGATAGGCAATGTAGAGCGGATTGGTCATCTTGACCCACGAACAACGTTTTGTCATGCTCTGCTCCTATTTGACCAACATTTTAAGAGCCGACTTGATATAGTTCTCAGCTGTATCTGTCGTTCCTTCAAAGAATTTCTTGATTTTCTTAAGCTCGGTTGCCTTGTAGCCTAATGCCAACATGGCTTCCATAGCTTCTTCCAGTTCTTGGTTTTCAACGCTTACTTGCACTGCCACCTTGGCAGGAAGATCATCTCCTGCAACTACTACCTTACCTTCCAAGTCCAACACCATCTGTTGGGCTGTTTTCTTGCCAATTTTAGGGAATTTAGTCAAGTAGGTGATGTTCTTGGTTTCGATGGCTTGAACCAGGCCAGCATTGTCATCAGCAGCAATAATAGCAAGAGCTGACACAGGACCAATCCCAGAAACCGAAATCAGACTGAGAAAGAGCTTTTTCTCGTCCTCTGAACGAAATCCATAAAGCAGCTGAGCATCCTCACGCACGACCTGGTGCACATAAATTTGAGCTTCTTGGTTGACCTGTCCTGAGTAGGCATAAGGGTTGGCTACATGCAGGATATAGCCGATACCGTTGACTTCAAGGACAATGTATTTAGCAGTGATTTTGGTAATGATTCCTTTTAAATATTCGTACATAGTTTTCCTTTTAGTTTAATATTTCCCCAACTCACGTAGACTAGTATGATTTTCCTGAATGCGTCGGAACATCTTTTCCATATCCGACTTGGTGAAATGCACCAAAACAGGACGTCCGTGGGGACAGTTATAGGGATTGTCACATTGAGAAAGCTGATAGAGCAGCTGTCTAGCTGAATGATCATCAATACGATGGTTGGCCTTGATGGACCGCTTGCAGGACATCATGATAGCCAGCTCTGCTCGGTATTTCTTGATAGAAACCTCCTTGGTCAAGAGGAGCATGTCACACATTTCATAGATACCAGACTCGATTTCCTCCTCTGCCATCCAAATAGGATGTTCACGCAGAATAAATTGATTTTCCCCGTACTCGGCTAAAAAGACACCCACTTCCTCCAAAAGTACCATTCTTTCCTTGAGACGAAGTGCATCATCCGCAGGAAATTCAAAAATGTAAGGCACTAGGAGTTGTTGTTGACTTTGGTCAACATCGCCAATGCTTTCACGATATTCCTCATACTTGACCCGTTCCTGAGCCGCATGCTGGTCTATGATGTAGAGCCCATCTCGCCCTTGGGCAAAGAGATAAGTCCCGTGCATCTGTCCGAAAAATTCCAACTCTGGAAAGCTGGATGATTCTTCTCGCTCCAGCTTATCATAGGCCTTATCAAGACTAGCTAGGTCTAACTCTGGATGGTCTAATTGATCGTAGTTAGCTGGCTTTCTCTCTGCAAAATACAATTTAGCTGGCTTGGTCAGCTGGTCCAAGGTTTCCTTGGCAAATAAAGTCAAATCCTGTCCTTCCTCAGTTAATTCAACCTGATAATCAGCTACTTCAGCTTGACTAGGTCTTGACGGCTCAGTTTTCTCATAGTAGAGCGTATTTTCTTTGAGTGGGAGAATAGTTTGCTCCACCTTCTCACGATTGCGCACGGTCGATTTGGCAAGGTTTTCCAAGGCATCTGGTATCAAGGTTTGTTCCTTGAGACTCTTGGAAATGGCTTCTGAGACCAGGGTCATCAGTTCTTTTTCCTTAGAAATCCGCACCTCTTGCTTGGTCGGATGCACATTGACATCCGCTAGATAGGGGTCGATATGGATGTGAATGACAGCCAGTGGAAAACGGCCCACCATAAGCTTACTACCATAGCCGTCAAGAATAGCACGATTGAGCAGGAAATTCTTGATATAACGGCCATTGATGAAGAGGCTGATATAGTTGCGATTAGCCCGAGTCAACTCAGGCAGAGACACAAAACCTGTAATTTCGAAATCTAGGTCAGAGTTCTCAATTTCAATCATCTTCTTGGCACTCGCCAAACCATAAATCCCTGCAATAGCTTGCCGCAGTTGCCCAGTCCCAGCTGTCCGTGTCATTTCCTTGCCATCACTAAGCAAACTAAAGGAAATCTCTGGATGGGCCAAGCCCAGACGGTTGACAATATCAATGATATGAGACAACTCCGCTTGCTGACTCTTCATATACTTGAGGCGGGCAGGCGTGTTGAAAAAGAGGTCCTCCACACAAACCTTGGTTCCCACAGGACTAGTCGCTGGGATGACTTCCTCAACTTCACCCCCACGCGCGACGAGCTTGGTTCCATGACTTGCACCATCCATCGCCGTCAAAAGGGTCAAAACACTAACAGAAGCGATAGAAGGCAAGGCTTCACCACGAAAACCAAGCGTCCGAATCCGAAAGAGATCTGCTTGATTTTTTATCTTACTGGTCGCATGGCGACGCAGGGCCAGCTCCACCTCATCATGGGCAATTCCATGACCATTATCTGTGATTTGAATCTTCTTGAGACCAGCTTCCTCAATCTCAATGATAATCTGACTAGAGCCAGCATCAATAGCATTTTCTACCAGCTCCTTAACAACGCTAGCTGGACGCTCGATAACCTCTCCAGCAGCAATTTGGTTTGCCAGAATCTCTGGTAATTCAATAATATGAGACATCTTTCAGCCCCTTTCTGTATCTGTTTTCCTAGAAATTGATTAGTGCTATTATACCATATTTCAGAAAGGACAGAAAAGCAAGCGCCATATAGAAGCCAAATCCCTCCACATAGACAAAGTCCCTTGCCAGGTGTCGTAAAATAGTGTTTAATAAAGGTGTACAAGAAGTGATCACAATTTTGTATGAAAAACAAGGAGAGAAATTTATGAAAGTAGAACTACAGATTAGTGAAACTTACGAAGAGGAAAAACTGATTGTCCAAGCACCTCAAGAAACCGAAAAAATCCAAAAAGTCATCGAGTTCGCAGAAAATCTGGACCAAAAAGAAAAAATCAAAGGGAAAATCGATAATCAGGTCTATCTAGTTGAGATTGGCAAGATTCAGCGCTTCTATATCGAGAATCGGAAAATTCTAGCAGAAACGGCAGGTCAGACCTACACCATTGATTTGCGACTCTATCAGGTTCTTGAACTCTTGCCAAGCAATTTTATCCAAATTTCCCAGTCAGAAATCATCAATATCAACTCCATCTCTCACCTCAAGCTCACGCCCAACGGTCTGGTAGAAATCTTTCTAAAAAATGAAAGCTTCACCTACTCTTCACGCCGTTACCTAAAAACCATCAAGGAGAAATTAGAACTATGAAAAAACAAGTATTTCACGACGCAGCTGCTGGTGTCCTCATCGGCCTCATCCTCTCTATCATCTTTTCACTCATTTATGCACCAAGTACTTATGCACCACTAAATCCCTACTCTCTCATTGGCCAAGTGATGGCTCAGCATCAGGTTCACGGTGCCCTGGTCTTGCTCTACTGTACTCTTATCTGGGCAGCCATTGGTATTCTCTTCAACTTTGGCAAACGATTATTCAGCCGTGACTGGAGCATGCTTCGTGCGACTCTGACTCATTTTTTCCTCATGCTAGTAGGCTTTATCCCACTAGCAACCCTAGCAGGTTGGTTCCCCTTCCACTGGATCTTCTATCTCCAGCTCATTATCGAGTTTGCGATTGTCTACCTCATCATTTGGACTATTTCCTATAAAAAAGCATCAAAAAAAGTAGACCATATCAATCAACTCTTGGAGCATAGAAAGTAAGAACCTCATAATAAGCAAAACCGAGAAAGAAACTTCTCGGTTTTGCTTTATCCTGCTGCACCTTATACTCAATGAAAATCAAAGAGCAAACTAGGAAGCTAGCCGCAGGTTGCTCAAAACATTGTTTTGAGGTTGCATATAGAGCTGACGTGGTTTGAAGAGATTTTCGAAGAGTATTACTATCATAGCAGTTATTTTCAGGTCTTCTTTGTAAATTTTCTGTAATTTTCTATCTTTTTTCAAAATATTCTTGCATTTTCCCAAAGTTTTTTGTAGAATATAGATTATATATCCAGATTATTCTGAAAATTCAAAAAGGAGTATCTATCATGTCGCAAGCTATTTCGTTAAATCAATCAACCTGGACAAGTAAACTAAAAGCAATGGGACCTGGAATCCTAATGGCTTCTGCCGCTGTTGGCGGTTCTCACATTGTATCTTCCACTCAAGCTGGTGGTTCTTACGGTTGGTCTCTACTTCTCTTGGTCATCTTAGCCAATGTCTTTAAATATCCATTTTTCCGTTTTGGTGCTGAATACACAGCTGATACTGGAAAGACTTTGGTTGAAGGTTATGCCGAAAAAGGAAAACTCTATCTCTGGATTTTCTTTATCCTCAATGTCTTTTCGGCTATGGTCAACACAGCTGGTGTCGCCATTCTGTGCTCAGCTATCATCGCCAGCGCCTTCCCAATGATCGGTCTTAGCATCACTCAGTGGTCCCTCATTCTCGTTGCCATCATTTGGGCTATGCTACTCTTTGGAGGCTACAAACTCTTAGACGGCATGGCAAAATGGATCATGTCAGCTTTGACCATTGCAACTGTTCTTGCAGTTATCATCGCGGCGGTCAAGCATCCCGAATACAGCTCTGATTTTGTCGAGAAAACACCTTGGCAAATGGCAGCTCTACCCTTCATCGTTTCCCTCTTAGGATGGATGCCTGCTCCTATTGAAATTTCAGCCATCAACTCACTTTGGTCTGCTGAAAAGAAAAAGACCGTCAACTTTAACACAGAGGACGCCCTATTCGACTTTAACGTTGGTTATATTGGAACAGCTATCCTAGCTGTGTTCTTTGTAGCACTGGGAGCACTGATTCAGTATCCTACAGGACAGGCAGTTGAGGCCGCTTCAGCCAAATACATCTCTCAATTCGTGGGCATGTATGCGTCTGTTCTTGGCGAATGGTCCCGTTATTTGATTACCTTTATTGCTTTCCTGTGTATCTTTGGAACAGTTATCACTGTTATCGATGGCTATTCTCGTGTTAATCAGGAATCTCTACGACTGCTAATCCGTCAAAAAGAAGACAATCGTAAATCTTTGAACATCTGGATGACCATCACTGCTATCATCGGTATCGTCATTATCAAGTTCTTCGCTGGTCAGGTTTCAACCATGCTTCGCTTTGCTATGATTGGTTCTTTCCTGACAACACCATTCTTCGCTCTTTTGAACTACGCCTTGGTAACGCGTGAAAACAAAAATCTTCCTTCTTGGCTCAAACACCTTGCCATTGCAGGATTGATTTTCCTCTTTGGCTTCGCCATCTTCTTTATCTACGCACTCGCAATCGGAAAAGCAGGTTAACTGACAAGCGCGAGATGAAGATAATACTCTTCGCAAATCAAATTCAAACCACGTCAACGTCGCCTTGCCGTACTCAAGTACAGCCTGCGGCTAGTTTCCTACTTTGCTCTTTGATTTTCATTGAGTATAAGGTTTCATTTCAAGAGAACATTCAGCAAATATTTCTATGATAAAAAGCATAAGAACAAGGTTTTGAAGACCTGAACTTATGCTTTTTTACCTTCTTAAAGACTGCTTATAATCAAAAAGCAGTTAGCAAATCCCAACTGCCTCTTATAACTACCTTAATTTTCCTTTTCCAACTCATACAAATCCGCAATAATTGCAGCCACATGCTTGATATCTCCCAGCATGCCTCGCATTTCAAAGTCAGCCAAGACAGGGAAACCAAAACGTCGACTGTATTGCTTGGCTGTCAGGCAGTATTGGTTATTAAAGTTGCGATTTCCTGAACCAACTACGCCAAAACACTTACTAGCATTGTCGCCATAGGCGATAAAATCCCCAACGGGTGTCGTCAAAATCTCAACGTCTCCGTTATCCACGCCATTCCCACCTTCGAGGTAGGTCGGCAAAAAAGTGACATAGGGATGGTCCATTTCATAAAAATCTTGGCCTTCCTTGACCAAATCCTTGATATGAATCTTTTGAACTTCAATCCCCTCATACTGGGACAAGAGATAGTCTTTCAGGCGGGTCACAAAACTCTCAGTATTCCCACTCAGACTGATATAAACTAAAGAAATTGTCTTCATATTTTCCTCCATGATTTTATTTTTAATCGAAAAAGAACTACCAAGATTGTATCTTGATAGTTCTTTTTTGTCAATACTTAAGCAAGTTCTTCTGTTTCTTCTTCAGCCAAGGCTTTTTGCTGACGCCATATCTTGTAGAAGACAAGGGCTAGGAAGAGAATATTGATGACGATATAGAAAATGCTGACAGCTTTTGAACCAATACTCATTGTCAAACGCATAGCCTCATCGTGAACCAACTGCACAGCGTCCTGTAAACCAACATAGCCATAAATCGAACCGATAATAGCTAACAAAATATAGCCAACATAAGTATAGTTTGCATATTGCAAATTCTTACGAATAAGGAACACAATCGCTACTACCACTAAAATAGCAGATAGCACAATCAAAGCAACATTAAAAATAGAATGAGATATTTCTGCCACTCTATAGCTATAATTAATGCTATCTTCTACCTGCTGAGCACTGACCCCTGCAACCTGTTTCTGAGCGGCAGCGGCACGAAGGACTTCTTTGCTAGGTATGGGACCCAAAAGTTCAAACAGAGACATAGCTGAAATAAGGGCAGACAAGATTAGCAAGACCCATAGATAAATCGGTTTCTTTTTCATGATAGAACCTCCTGATGTTATTACTGATATTATAGCACTTTTTGTAAGGGAATACAAATCTTACAGTATAGTTTCTACCTGTTTTCGGTAGGCTTTTGGTGATTTTCCGCACAATTTTCGGAAAACTTTATAGAAATATCCAACGTTACTGTAACCAACCGCATAACAGATGTCTTCGATACTGTCACTAGTTGAAAGTAAGAGCTGTTGGGCAGCCTTAATGCCTTGTTTGTTTAGTAATTCTGCGAAACTTAACTTGATACCTTCAAATTCCGAAATACCTGACTATTAACATCTTATAAACTACTAATTAACTTCGATGCTGCGTCCCATTTACAATCCCATCAAACCGTGGTACAATGAGAATTGTGAAAAAATTATCAGGAGACAATTCATGAAGAAATCTATCTTAACTACACTGCTCTTTGCAGTTCTTTACTTCCTCTCCATGGGGATTGGTGTCCTTTTGGGCAATCTCCTTGACCAAACTGGAAACATGTTTTATGCGCCTGCCTTTACTGCCCTTGTCGGCGGTAGCGCCTATATGATTCTAATAGCAAAAGTTCCGCGTTTTGGAGCCATTACCACTATCGGCCTTGTTATTGCTCTCTTTTTCTTGGGGACTAAACACGGTGCCGGTGCCTTCCTTCCTGGAATTATCTGTGGTCTCCTAGCAGATGCAGTAGCTAGCCTCGGAAAATACAAGGACCAAACCAAGAACTTCCTTTCTTTCATTCTCTTTGCCTTTAGCTCAACAGGACCAATCTTACTTATGTGGATTGCGCCCAAAGCCTACATGGCTACCCTTCTGGCAAGAGGAAAATCCCAAGAATATATCGACCGTATCATGGTCGCACCAAATCCTGGAACCATCCTTTTATTTATCGCAAGTGTAGTCATCGGAGCCCTAGTGGGTGCCTTGATTGGACAAGCCTTGAGTAAAAAATTTGCACAGAAAATCTAGTCACTAAAAAAGAGCCAGACGGCTCTTTTTTATTTATGACTCAAGACTTAGTCAAGAAGTCTCCCAAGAATTGATACTCTTCGAAAATCAAATTCAAACCACGTCAACGTCGCCTTGCCGTACTCAAGTACAGCCTGCGGCTAGTTTCCTAGTTTGCTCTTTGATTTTCATTGAGTATGAATTTAAAGATAATCAAAATGATAATGATGGTTGCCAAGATAGTTTTATCGTGATTGTAGCGGTTAAATCCATAAGCGATAGCTACGTTACTAATACCACCAGCACCAACCGCACCGTCCATAGCTGTTTCCCTAGGTTAAAATTTTTTACCTGAAAAACTTCCTTTTTCTAGGGATAAAATCAACCCTATCACACTCACTACCAAAAACACCCACCAACAAAGCCTGATATCTTGTAAAGCTAAGAAGGAAAATACAGACATTCCCAAGGGTAATGTTAGGGAAAAAATCATACTCAAGAGATTATTACTTCTAGCTAATACATCCGCGCTCAAATTAGACAGTAACAGAGTATCTAATTTAGGCATTGATTTCGACATCAAATACATGACAAAGGCTAAGCAGGCAACACCTACTAGAGGAGAAAAATCTAAAATATTAGCAGTAGCCAGCAAGACAAACAGAATTGCATTAAGCGATAATAAGCTTGAAAAAGACAATTTACCAAAATAATCATTTGGGGTTAGGCTACCAAGAATAGCTCCTCCCAAGCTAACACATTCAATTAAAAATAGGGATTGAGCATAGCTGAGATGATAGATAGTATGGTCTAATAAGTAAAAGTGATAAATACCTCCAACAGCTCCTCCCAAAGTATTCATTACCAAAATGACAAGGACAATTTTAAACAAAGATTTACTTTCTCTCTGTCTAAAGATGTCATCCATGTCCGCATAGATTGCCTTAACTTGTTGAAGTAAACTAATCGACTTATTCTCTACACTTACAGACAAATGCGTCAATTCTCTTCTATTTTTGAACAAAATGAGAGAAGAGAGTAAAAAGAAACCAGCATTCACAATTGCAACAAATGAAAAATTTTGGTGGCTTGTTGTGAGTAACCACACTCCTAAGGCTTGACCTCCTAGATTTGATAAATAGGAAACAAACTGAGTAAAGGAATAAGCTTCATAGAGCCTATCTTCCGAAATGTTATGCTGGATAATCGGCATACGCAGGCCTGCTGTATAATCTGATAAAATATCCGAACAGATATTAACCATACAGATAAAAGCAAACGTTACGAAGTTCTGGTCATGAATCACACTAGCAATCAAAAGAAATAGTAGACTTTGCACACAACCAACCCAGATAATTGTCCCTGCTTTATTCCGAGTATGATCAGCCTTAATCCCAACATAAAAAGTAAATAGGAAAGGTAAAATCGTAATCATATTCGCCATAAATACTGCTATATTTTTAAAGGGTAGACTCGCAGCATAAACGATAAATACCAGATTATAAATATAAGCTCCACTTGAGCTTAAAAACCTCGATAATGTAAGTATCCTAAATAAATGATGTTTTAAAAATAATTTCATAACAGGCCTTTCTCCATATTTCAAAGAGTATTCTATTGAATCCAGTCTAACAAAAAAAGCGGGACTCCCCACTTTTTTGTAATATATTTTTTCTGAAAATGGAAACTCTAGCTCCTGGAAACTGCTAATTATCAATCCATCTACAAGCCCATTTATTTTTCGTCAATCGATGTAATGAGAATATATTACAAATCTTCATTTGAAAGCTGATTTGCAAAATAGTTCTTATAATATCTTGCACCATCTATATACTCTAAATCTTGTAAGATTATAATGCCTCTTTGGATTTTTTCAAGCCCCTTATTTTCTACTTTAAAAATAGTATCATAATACCCTTTAGCAATCATATAAATGATTTTAAGATAAGCTTGAGATTCTGGCAATTCTCGTTTTTCAATCTGAAAAACAAAATAGTCTGCTTTTAATTTATCCTTTTCCTCTATCGCTTTAAAGAGTCCATTAATCAAAATGGTATCAATACCGACTTTGTTACTAGGTAAGGAGCCTAATAAATCTGTCTTTTGTAGCATCTCCCTAGAATATTTAAAATAGAGGGGCAGAGGGAACAAAGTAGAAATCGTTGAAAATAATTCCAATTCATAATTTCCCCAGATATCAATAGTAAAAAAATAGTCATAGAGAAAAGTCAGTTCTTCATCCGTTGCCCTTATTTCTGAATCAAAAAACACGAGAAGGCTTTTGATACGAATCATTTGTAAGAGATATCCTTTTTTAGCACTTGATCTGTACTTTTGAGTCGTCTCTTCATACAAGGAGTGGAGGGAATCAATCCCTTCTCTGTCATATAGTTCCCAGAGATTTTCTTGAAAAGCCAAAACCTGTTTCTGAGAAAAACCGCGTACCAAGTACATAAATTCATTCAAATCAGAGTGGATGTTATCTAAGGCAGTAATCAATTTCATAGAGGATAAATCTGCTTCTCCACGCTCAAATTTGCTCAGCATGGAATAAGTAAACTCTCCTCCTGTCGCCTCCTGTAGGGATACATTCCGACTCTTTCTCAATTCTTTAAAAACTTCTCCCAGATTTTGCATATTGACTCCCCACAATTCTTAATTCTCTAACTCGTAAAAGTAACGACTGATAGTAGCTAGTACAGAGAATTTTAAGTCTTAGCTATACCTCAAACTCCTATGAATGATGTATAGATTGCCTTGTACTTTTTATTTATGACTCAATTTCTTGGTCAAGAAATCTCCCAAGAATTGGATTGCAAAGATAATCAAAATGATAATGATGGTTGCCAAGATGGTCACATCGTGATTGTAGCGGTTAAATCCATAAGCGATAGCTACGTTACCGATACCACCAGCTCCAACCGCACCGGCCATAGCTGTTTCCCCAACAAGGGAAATCAAGGTTACAGTTGTCACACGGATCAAATCTGGAAGACCTTCTGATAGGTAAACACCCACGATATCCCAGAAAGTCGCTCCGCTAGCTTGAGCCGCCTCAATAACACCACCATCTAACTCAGCCAAAACCACCTGCACCTGACGGGCAAAGAAGGCAAAGACTGCAAATGAAAGTGGCACAAGAGCTGCATTTGGCCCGATGCTCGTCTTCACAATCAAGTGAGAGATTGGCGACATGATTGCCAAGAGGATGATGAAAGGAACCGCACGGAAAATGGAGGTAATTTTGTCTAAAATCCAGAAAACGACTTTATTTTCCAAGACACCACCTGGCGCGGTCAAGACAAGGAAAAGACCTGCCACTAGTCCCAAGAAACCTCCGATGATGAAGGAAAGAACTGTCATATAGAGGGTTAGGTAGATGGCTGTTCCCCAGCCTGCTTGACCAGCCCAGCCCATTTTATAGACATTTGGTAAATAGGTTTGAATCAATGATTCCATCTTACTGTCCTCCCTTCAATACTTTTAGCTGTACGCCTGCTTGACGGATGGCATCTTGGGCGCCTGCTAGCGCTGCTTTTTCACCTGACAAGACCACAACCAATTCTCCAACAGGAGTGCCGTCGAGGATTTCGATATTCCCATAGAGGATATTAGCCGTTACTTGGTAACGCTTGTACAATTCATTCAACAGTGGCTCGTCTGTTGAAGCACCTGCATACTTGAGTTGCACCAAGAGACTGTTTTCAGACAGATTTTCCACGATTTCTTGCTTCTCAATCTTGACCATGGCTTCGTCAATACCTGTGGCTGTTGAGATAAAGTCCTGGGTCAAAGGTTGTTTAGGGTCTGAGAAGATTTCAAGGACACTGCCCTCTTCAATCAAATGCCCATCCTGCATCACTGCCACACGGTTGGCAATGTCTTTGACAATTTGCATTTCATGCGTAATCAAGACAACCGTCAAGCCTAATTTTTGGTTCAAATCTTGCAACAAGGCCAAAATCTGCTTGGTTGTCTTAGGGTCAAGGGCAGAAGTTGACTCATCTGAAATCAAGATTTTTGGATCATTGGCTAAGGCACGCGCAATGGCCACACGCTGTTTTTGCCCTCCTGATAGCTGTGAAGGGTAGTTTTCAGCACGGTCTGCCAAACCAACCAAGTCCAACAACTTAGCGACTTTAACCTTCTTTTCTTCCTTGCTGAGTCCAGAATGCTTAAGGGCAAAGGCTACATTCTCCTCTGCCGTCTTTTGACTCATCAGGTTAAAATGCTGGAAAATCATCCCGATATCCTGACGTTTGCGACGCAACTGCTCTGCCGTTAAGGTCACCTTGCCATCAAAAATTACATCGTCGTCAATAGTAATTTTTCCTGCAGATGGTTTTTGCAAGAGGTTAATCACCCGTACAAGGGTTGATTTCCCTGCTCCAGAATATCCAACGATTCCGTAGATATCCCCTTCTTGGATGTGAATGGTCACATCTTTGACCGCTGTGATAGTTCTCTTCTTTTGGTGAAAAGTCACATCGATCTGATCTAACTTGATAATATCTCTACTCATAACTTCTAATCAGCTCCTCTACTAATTCAATATGGGTGTAATAATCGGCGATTCGCACATTTTCATCTCCACCGTGGTCTCGGCTATTGGCATTTCCTAGACCAAAAGCCACCATTGGAACCTCTAGGGCATCAAAGACCGTATGCATAGGCCCTGTCCCTGCTGTTGTCGGCAAGACTGAAACGCCCTGTGGATAGAATTTCTTGGCCAACTCGATGACATTGAGAATGGCTGGCGCGCTCATATCACTTCGATAGCTCATCTCTCCCAAGGTATAGTATAATTCTACCTTATCAAAGCCATTTTTGTCTAGCTGTTTCCGAATTTTTTCCAGAACATCATGCGGTTCTAAGCCCGGAACCAGACGAACCTCTAGCTTGGCACTGGCTTCTGCAGGCAAAATAGTTTTAACCCCTTGCCCTTGATAACCAGACTGGATTCCTTCGATATTAAGGGCTGGTTCGAAAAAGAAACGTTTTAGAAAGGCCATCCGCTCCTCCTGTAAGAGAGGCAACTCCAATCCATAAATCCGACTAACTTCCTCTGGGTTTCGTTGACCATAAGTTTCTAGCAAGGTCATTTCTCGTTCATTTGGCTCTTGTACTTCTTCGTACAAGCCTTCAACCAAGATACGGCCATCTGCAGCGCGAAGAGACTGTAAGGCTTGAAGGAGATACCAGGGAGCTGATTCCACAACCCCACCATAACTCGAGTGGATATCGACATCAGCGCTTTTCACCTTGGCATCAAAGGTCACAATCCCCTTATTTCCACCAGAAATTTCTAGCTGTTCCAAGGCATTTTTGGTTCCTTGTTCCCAGACCAACAAATCCGCCCCACGAAGTTTGTCCGCATGTTTTTCCAAATACTTATCTAGGTCTGTTGAAGCCGATTCCTCCGCTCCTTCCATGATAAAACTGATATTGACAGGCAGGTCATCATGGTGCTGCATGTATTTTCTCAAAGCACTCAAGCGAGCTGTGATATGGCCCTTGTCATCGTCAACCCCACGCCCATACATGAAACCATTGCGGACCGAAAGCGTAAAGGGATCCTCTGTCCAGACCTGATCCCCATCCGCTGGCACAGTGTCATAGTGGTTATAGAAAATCAATGTCTTGGCATCTGGACGCGAACTCTTGAAATGCGCCATGACAAAGGGCGCCGTATAAGTCTCATCAATCTCCACTTCAGCCCCAACACGTTTGAAAATCTCACCCAGATAATTTGCAACTTCCTTAAGTCCAACCTGCTGGGCAAAGACTGATTTCTTAGAAATCAAGGTACGCAAAACCTCAAAATAATGCTGGGCTACATGATCCTTTTCAAATTTTTCAATCTGTTCTTGTTCGCTAGGAAAAACCATATTCTCTCTACCTTTCTATGAACTACTCTTCCTGACAATCCATGCTCTATACAAAAGCAAGAGGTGGAATTTTCTCTCCCACCTCCCTGTTTCTTATTACCAAACTGGTTGATCCAAACCGTCTGATGTTTCTTCGATAACTTTTTTCACGTCATCTGTGTGGTAAGCTGCGATTACTTTCTTGATAGCATCAGCCTTAGGTGATGTTTCCCAATCTTTTTTCGCAACGATGATGTTGTACCATTGTTTTGAGTTTTCATCAGCTTGTTCTTTGAAAAGTGCTTTCTTGTAGTCCAATTTTGCTTCTGTAACGAAGGTATTGTTTACAACGGCAGCGTCAACTGATGACAATGAACGAGCTGTTTGGCTAGCGTCCAATTCAGTGATTTTCAAGTTCTTTGGATTTTCTTTGATGTTAGCAACTGTTGCAAGAGCAGTTCCTGAAACATCCAATTTAATCAAGCCAGCTGATTGAAGCAAGTAAAGCGCACGGCTTTCGTTTGTAGCATCATTCGGTACAGCAATTTCTCCGTTTGCTGGGATTTCTTCTACTTTAGTGTACTTGTTGTCACTTCCATTCAAACCTGAGTAAAGGCGGATTGGAGAGATGTAAGTATCTGCAATCGCTACAAGGTCTTTCCCGTTTTCTTTGTTCCAGTTGTTCAAGAAGTTATAGTGTTGGAAAGCGTTCAAGTCTACTTCGCCATCAGCAGTTGCCTTGTTTGGTTGTGAGTAGTCTGTGAACTCTGTAAATTCCAAAGTGATACCGTCTTTTTTAACCAATTCTTGGATTTTGTCCCAACGTTTTTCTTCAGAACCGCTACGGTTAACAGTTGCGATTTTGATAGTTGTTGCATTGTCTGCTTTCTTTTCTGAGTTTCCGCAAGCTGCAAGAGCCAAACCTGCGACTGTAGCAAGGGCTGCTACACCAAGCCATTTTTTAATTTTCATGATTCTTTCTCCTTAAAAATAATACTGTATTAGTATCTCACAATTTGTTTGATTTCACAAATTGTTATTAGATAGTCAGATATATAGTTTAAAACTATATCCCTAAAAACTGAGAAATCATCCACCTGATTCAGAATGGATGATTTCAAAAAATTATTTAATATCAGCTTCTGCTGGTAGGTAAGTGTCTCCGAAGAATTGTTTAGACAATTTTTCAAGCGTTCCGTCTTTGTAGAGTTCTTGGATACGTTTGTCTACAAATGTTTTCAACTCATCTTGACCTTTGGCAAGAAGTGGGTAAACGTAAGGCTGTTGGTCACTTGGAAGTTCAATAACTTTCAAGTTGTCCAAACCTTGGTTCTTGATCACTGTTTCAACACCGATTTTATCAAAAATCTTGTAGTCAAATTGGCCATCGCTCAAGCGTCCCATGATTTGTTGGAAGTCCGCTTTAGTGTAGTTAAGGACAGTTGGATTGTCTGAGTGTTGTTTGTTGTAGTCTTCTAGCTGTTTAGCAGATGTTGTCCCTTGAACAACTTCTGTCGATTTTCCACCGATATCATCAAGTGATTTGATGCTAGAGTCGTCTTTCTTCACTACAAGAACGTTAGGGTTTTTAGCAGTTGGAGCTGCATAAAGGTATTTCTCCGCACGTTCTTTAGTGTAGCTGATGTTGTTAACGGCCATTTGGTAACGGTCGGCATCAAGTCCTGCAAAGACTCCTGACCACTCTGTCTTCTCAAACTTGACATCATACTTGTCAGAGTCTTTAAAGATAGCGCGAACCACTTCAATTTCGTAACCAGTCAATTCACCATTTTCTTCATAGTTGAATGGTTTTGGTGAAGCATTGGTTGCAACGATAATTTCTTTCTTGCCAGCTGCTTCTCCTTCTTTCTTAGCACCACCTGAGCAAGCTGCTAGCACACCTGCAGCAACAAGCCCTAAGGCAGCAAGAGATGAGTATTTAACGATTTTTTTCATGTCATTTCCTCCAAAATAGAATACCTTATAATCTTAACAGAAAAAGAGCATTTACGCCATTATATGATATCTATCTCTGTGATAGGTTTTCTTTATGTCTGATTTATACTCAATGAAAATCAAAGAGCAAACTAGAAAGCTAGCCGCAGGTTGCTCAAAACATTGTTTTGAGGTTGCAGATAGAAGCTGACGTGGTTTGAAGAGATTTTCGAAGAGTATTAAAAGACCAAACGCAAGACTGCAATTAAGACCACTCCAAAGAGAACTGTTCCGACTAGATTGCGGTAGCGAAAGGCTACCCAAGCTGTTGGAAAGACGGCTAAGAAGTCCAGCCATTTGATTTGAGGAAGATTTCCAACCTTACCTATCACTACGCTTGAAAGAATCAAGGCAAAGATAATAGAAACGGGCAAAAACTTCAAAAAACGCTCAACAATCGCAGGCAAGCCCTTATACTTAACCAAGATGAAGGGAATCATACGGGGAATCCAAGTCACAAGACCAGAGAAAATAACTGCTAATAAAAGATACTTACTGACCATCTAAAACCACCCCCATTGTACAACCAAGTAGCGTCGCAAACAGAACAGCTAGTGACTGAGACACCACTGTCAAGAGTAAAAAGAAGGACACCGCAACAACTGCTAGGATAATGAGCAGATTGCGGACAGGAATCCGTCTTTGCATAATCTGGAATTGCGAAGCAAAAATTCCGATAAACATCCCAACCAAAGCAAAGTCCAGCCCAAAGATTTCTGGATTTGGTAGCAGACCACCTAGAGCCGTCCCAACCACTGTTCCCACAAACCAAGCCACATAGCTGTTGAGATTGTTCCCGTGCATCCACATAGGATTGACCTTGTCTGTATGGGCTAACTCGCCCATCAAAACGCCATAAGTCTCATCCGTCAAAAGGCTAGACATACTGATATTTTGCCAGAGACTGGTATGACGGAAATAGGTTGACGCATGCAAACTCAACAAAAAGAGACGCAAATTGATTAGAAAAACCGTCATAGCAATAGCTGCCACAGGTGCTTGAACCGCAATCAGTGCCAACATGGCAAACTGGGCGCTCCCAGCATAAACAAAGAGGCTCATCAAGCCCATCTCAACAGGTGTCACATAGGGCGCACCGATAATCCCACAGGCAAGTCCGATACTGACATAACCAAGGGCCGTTGGCATGGCTGCCTGCGCCCCCTCCCAAAATCCTTTTTCTTTCATCTTTCTCCTCATATTGTTTTAATAAATGGGCTGAAAAGGTTCCAGCCACAGCATGGACTATTATAACACATTCAGGAAAGAGAAAAAAGTCTGCTGATTTTGACCATCATAAAAAGACTGGCAATTCAGTCTCAAACATATATTATACAAATTCTCCGCTAAACACTTTCACGGATATTCAGGAGCATGAAAAAGGCAACTAGAAGAAATAGCAATAAAACAAAGCTAGTAGCAATAGTTACTAAAACTAAGATCATTTTTATGAAAAGGATACCTAAAAATGCGATTACAAACAAATATAAGAGTATTCAGCAAGGAAATAAACTAGATGGGTAGAATACCTAGGAACACTCTTCCTAAAATATTACTAAGCAAATGAAATTACAGCAACGGTAAAATCTGACCAATGCCATTGTAAACTATATGCAGTCCAATAGGCCAATAAATGGACTTTGTCACTCTAAATAAGACTGCAAATATAAGTCCGCCACCCATATAGAAAACAAAGTCTGTCAAGACCCAACCGTGATTACTAATGTGCGAGACCCCAAATAAAACAGCAGAACCAAGTACATCTAGTCCCCATTTCTTTCCTTTTTCCAGAGTAGTCATCACTAATCCACGATAAATCATGTCTTCAAAAACGGGACCTGCAATCACAGGATAAAAAAAATACATCAAAAATGCCGTAGCTCCTGTAAAAGTAGGAGCAGCATGTTGATAAGAAATTTCATTTCGAGTAGGTGGGAAAAGAAAAAAGGTGACAAAATTCCAAGCAACAAAAGCAAGCAGAGCTAGGAAGGAATAGAAAAGATAGGATCTTTTAAACTTTCTACTGTTGATTTTCTGCCATTTCCCCGACCAAATCATAGCAATAAGAGCAAATAAAACCACAAGAAAATTCAACATCATATCCGACAGATAATAGGCAAAGTCAGATAGCCCAGTAACAAGGTCGCTGCGCAAAACTAGACCACTGAACTCCTGGTCAGCAATAACTAGTAGAAAAGCTATAATAAAGTAATATATTGAAGTTATCTTTTTCATTCTATTTTCTCCTATACTATGAAACAAAGAAACAAAGACAGCCCCTACTCAAGAAAAAGGCAAGGGCTTTGGATATGATATTAATAACGACGGCGGTCAGAATCAGACTCAGGTTTATCATTAAAATATTTCTTCCAGAAATTAGTGATCGACCAAGGTGTTCCTAGGCCTCCCCAACCTACTACAATTCCACCGCCTGGGTTAACCACAGTGTTTCCTCCTCTAACATCTTGCAACTCAGCTTCTGTCAATTCCATTGTTTCTGCAAATTGTAAATTTAACATCTTTTACACTCCTTCAATTATCTTCATTTGTAAACCACTTCTGCGACCTAGGATTTGCTTCAAGTGCTTTACAAGGACAGTATAACACAGAAATTTGCTTATTTTAGAAAATCGCATATTTGATATTTTTTCTTATAGAAATTTCAGATTTGCGATTTTGGTGGATTTGATTATTTCCCTGCTATAATAAAGTTACTACTAATGAGGAGGAGGAAAGTAATTATGAAGAAACAAGTTTTAACATTGTTGACAATCATTGCTGAGATTATTATCATTTTCCCATTTCTAACTAATCGATAAGCTCTTTGTATTGCTGCAAACGCAATTCAAAAAGGGCTATCAATTGTGGATTTTCTAATACTTGCAGAGATTGGATAAAGTGTTCAATCTCTTTTTGATTGCTTCCTTTGGTTTGAAGAAAAATCTGCATTTTCTTTAAAAACTGCCACAATACTT
Organism: bacterium; assembly: GCA_905221455.1. Classification (GTDB taxonomy): domain Bacteria; phylum Bacillota; class Bacilli; order Lactobacillales; family Streptococcaceae; genus Streptococcus. The sequence continues at coordinate 191,635 of CAJNDF010000001.1, forward strand.
TTTCAAAAACATCGTATGGACGCAGCATGCTCTCCAACTCGTCCTCAAAGATTGGAATATAAGAAAATAGCTTACGCTCCATGAGTTCTGATATAATATTCAGAAATCCACTTTTCATATACAGTCTATTATGTACTAACTCTTTAAATTCCTTGGATTTTTCAAGTAACGAGGTTGATAAAAATATCAAATCTTGGTTGCTCAAAAAGGGCATGGTATTGCAAAAAAGATAGAGTTCAAACCAGGTCCAAGATTCAATAGCATAGAGATAGGTAGTCAAAAACTCGCTATCCTCCTCTGCTAGGGGATAATTTTTATCTAAGGAATGAATGGCATCTTTGATTACAATAGTATTCAAACGACGATAGGTCTGCGCCATCTGTTCTTGCTCGACTTCCTCCAACAGTTGCTCTAAGCCAGCAATATCTTGATGGGCAAAGCGATCCACAACCTTTCTACCAATCTGCATATGTAGGGATTCTTGATAATTGTTGAGCTTATGACCAAACTCATCAAAATTCATATTGATTCCTTGGATGGCTAATATGAGCTTATCCGCCGACAGCATAGACTGCCCTAGTTCAAACTTGGACAACTGAGAGGCTGTTAGGCCAGCACAAGCCACATCTGACTGCTTGAGCTTTCTAGCCAAGCGCAATTCCTTGTAAAATTCTCCCAATTCCATTCTCTCAATCATCTTACCACCTCCTAGCTTTTGCATATTATATCATTATTTTTATAGTTTTGTCAAAATATTCTGACACTTCAAAAGGTGAAAAAGCCAGCCCTAAGCTGACTCTTTATTCTATAGTATCAAAAGCGAGACTTGGTTTGGCATTGAGGTCCAAGCTTGCAAAGTTTTCTTTATTCCACTCGCTGACGCTGGCATAGGCAATCATTCCTGCATTGTCTCCGCAGAGGCGTAGGGGTGGGATGATAACCTTGACATCTGTGATTTCGGCTGCTAGGCGTTCTCTGAGGCCTCTATTGGCAGCCACGCCACCTGCCACAACTAGAGTTTTAACAGGATATTTCTCCAAGGCTTTCTTGGTTTTAGCCATGAGAATATCCATAACTGCTGCTTGGAAGGACGCACACAAGTCCTCTGTTGACAAGCTCTCTCCCTTTTGCTCAGCATTGTGGTGAAGATTGATAAAAGCAGATTTCAAACCTGAAAATGAAAACTCCAGATTATCCTCCTTAATCATGGCACGTGGGAAATCATAAATATCCTGCCCCCGATGAGCTAGCTCATCAATCTCGCGACCTGCTGGATAGGTCAAACCCATGACACGACCGACCTTGTCATAGGCCTCACCAACCGCATCATCACGGGTTTCCCCAACAATCTTATAATCTCCTGCATCAGAAACATAGACCAACTCTGTGTGTCCACCACTTACTAAAAGTGCTAACAAGGGAAACTCTAACGGCTCCACGCTCTGAGCTGCCATGAGGTGGCCCGCCATGTGGTTAACGGGAATCAGCGGAAGTCTATATGCCCAAGCAAAGGCCTTAGCCGCTGACAAACCAACGAGTAAGGCTCCAACCAAGCCAGGTCCATAGGTGACCGCCACAGCTGTTACGTCCTCTTCGGTTATTCCTGCTTCTGCTAGCGCCTCCTCGATGCAGGCTGTAATGATCTCGACATGGTGGCGACTGGCTACTTCTGGCACTACGCCCCCAAAACGTTTGTGACTCTCAATTTGACTAGCAATGACATTGGACAAGAGCTCGTCGTCGTTTTTCAAGACGGCGACACTGGTCTCATCACAGGATGTCTCAAATGCTAAAATATATCTATCCTTCATCTATTTCTCTCTTCATGATGATGGCGTCCTCGACTGGGTCATGGTAGTAGACCTTTCGCTCAGCGATGACTGCCATCTTTTCTTTCTTGTAAAATGCTTGCGCTCGTTGGTTTGACTTTCTGACTTCGAGGAAAATCTCCTTGTCTGCCGGCAATTGAGAAAACAAGGCCGAGGCAATTCCCTGACCCTGATAGGCTCCTTTGACAGCGATTTGCAGGACTTCTGCTTCAAAGAAATTCTCCTGCACAGCTAGAAAGCCAATCACTTCCGTCCCATCACAAGCTAGAGCATACCAAGTCTGGTCTTGGGACAGGTCTGCTTGGATTTGTTCCAGCGTCCAAGGACTGACTGGGTAAACAGCTGCCATGACAGCGTAGATGGCTTGAGCCAAGTCAGGCTGTCCTTGGATTCGTTTGATTTCTATCATAGGCGTTTAATGTAAGACTCACCAGACTCGGTGTGGTTCTTGAGCCAGTTTTCCTCAGCCTCAACTCGTTTGAGGTAATTCGGAACAAAATCATGCAAGGAGTCTGCTTCTTTGTCCCAAGCCAAAAGAGCAAGATTGGCTGCATTAGGCAAGGTTTCTTTGAAATTAGTCCTTGGCAAGTGTTCTTGAATTTGCTCCACAAAGGGGCCAACTTCTCCGACAAAGGTTACTTGACTAGCACCCTTGATTAGCTCAATCACTCGCTCAAAAGGCAAGTGCGCTTCTGGCATGACAGGTTTGGCATTTTCATAAAATCCTGCATAAACATTGTTGCGACGCGCATCCATCAAGGGAACGAACAAGCCTTCTTGCTGGTATGGCACCAGAGCCAAGAGGCTAGACATACCAACCAACTCGATGTTCAGAGTGTGAGCTAAGGTCTTGGCAGTTGCTACCGCAATTCGTAAACCTGTGTAGCTACCTGGTCCTTCTGCCACCACGATTCTGTCCAAATCCTTGGGTGTCCAGTCTAAACTTGCCATCAAAAAATCAATGGCAGGCATGAGGGTAATACTGTGATTTTTCTTAATATTAATCGTCGTCTCGGCAAGAACCTGCTTGTCCTCTAAAATAGCGAGAGAAAGAGCCTTGCTGGACGTATCAAAAGCTAATACTTTCATAACACATTCCTATCTTTTTGTCTGCTTACTATTATACTACAAAAGCTGGCACATGGGAATTTTCTTTATCCCTAAACAAAAAAGCCCCAGCATAAGCAGGGCATCTAAGCATTTAAACCAAAGTAAAATACAAACCAAACTACATAGGTTACGAGGAGGAGAAAAAGCGAGTAGAGAGTCACAAAAGTAATTTTCCATAAGAACTTGGTTTGTCGTCGTTCCAGTTTTGTAAACAGAAGATTCCCTCCATAAACACAAGCAACAAAAACAATAAAAGCCACCAAGCGAACTCCGATAGCAAAAGCAAATAAACTATTCATAGGGCAACCTCCTTGACTTAAAATCTATATGGAATTATGACAAGCGATAAATTTCACTTCCATTATCAATATAACACATTTTCTTTATTTTTGCAAACGCTTACTAAATAAATCGTCCCATGACTTTCTCGTTTCCGTCTTTTACTAATTTTTCATTTTATGTTATAATTGAAATAATTGTAACGAATCAAGGTCAATCTAGACACAAAATGGAATGAAATCAAGCAAATATCTGCTAAAAGTTTGGAATAAGCTGACCTGTAAATAGAAAGGAACTATATGATTTACAAAGTTTTTTATCAAGAAACAAAAGAACGTAGCCCACGTCGTGAAACAACACGCGCGCTTTACCTAGACATCGATGCCAGCTCAGAACTTGAGGGTCGTATCGCTGCTCGCCAACTTGTCGAAGAAAATCGCCCAGAGTACAACATCGAGTATATCGAACGCTTATCTGACAAATTGCTAGATTACGAAAAAGAAACTGGCGCTTTCGAAATCACGGAGTTCTAATATGGCCTATACTCTTAAACCTGAAGAAGTCGGCGTTTTTGCCATCGGTGGTCTGGGAGAAATCGGGAAAAACACATATGGGATTGAATACCAAGATGAGATTATTATCGTCGATGCTGGGATTAAATTCCCAGAAGATGACTTGCTTGGTATCGACTATGTCATTCCTGATTACTCTTACATCGTAGACAATATCGACCGCGTCAAGGCTGTTTTGATTACCCACGGACACGAGGACCACATCGGTGGGATTCCTTTCCTGCTCAAGCAAGCAAATGTCCCTATCTATGCTGGACCACTTGCCTTGGCTTTGATCCGTGGGAAGCTCGAAGAACATGGCCTCTTGCGCAACGCCAAACTTTACGAAATCAACCACAACACTGAGTTGACCTTTAAAAATCTCAAGGCAACTTTCTTTAGAACCACTCACTCTATTCCAGAGCCTTTAGGGATTGTCATTCATACTCCTCAAGGAAAAATCGTTTGTACGGGTGACTTCAAGTTCGACTTCACTCCAGTGGGTGAACCAGCAGACTTGCACCGTATGGCTGCCCTTGGTGAAGAAGGCGTACTCTGTCTCCTATCTGACTCGACAAATGCAGAAGTGCCAACCTTTACCAACTCTGAAAAAGTCGTTGGCCAGTCCATCATGAAGATTATTCAAGGCATCGAAGGACGCATCATCTTTGCATCCTTTGCCTCAAATATCTTCCGTCTCCAACAAGCAACAGAAGCTGCTGTTAAGACTGGACGCAAGATTGCGGTCTTTGGTCGTTCCATGGAAAAAGCCATTGTCAACGGAATCGACCTTGGTTACATCAAAGCTCCTAAGGGAACCTTTATCGAGCCAAATGAAATCAAAGACTACCCTGCAGGCGAGGTTCTGATCCTCTGTACAGGTAGTCAGGGTGAACCTATGGCAGCCCTCTCTCGTATCGCCAACGGAACCCACCGTCAGGTACAACTGCAACCCGGTGATACGGTTATCTTCTCTTCTAGCCCAATCCCTGGAAACACTACTAGCGTCAACAAGTTGATTAACATCATTTCTGAAGCTGGTGTCGAAGTTATCCACGGTAAAGTGAACAATATCCATACATCTGGACACGGTGGTCAGCAAGAGCAAAAACTTATGCTCCGCTTGATTAAGCCAAAATACTTCATGCCTGTCCACGGTGAATACCGCATGCAAAAAGTCCATGCTGGACTAGCGGTAGATACTGGTGTTGAGAAGGACAATATCTTTATCATGAGCAATGGTGATGTCCTTGCCCTTACTGCAGATTCTGCTCGTATCGCAGGTCATTTCAACGCCCAAGACATCTATGTCGATGGAAATCGTATCGGTGAAATCGGTGCTGCTGTCCTCAAAGACCGTCGTGATCTATCTGAAGACGGTGTCGTTCTAGCAGTCGCAACTGTTGACTTCAAGTCGCAGATGATTCTGTCTGGACCAGACATCCTCAGCCGAGGCTTTGTCTACATGAGAGAGTCTGGTGACTTGATTCGCCAAAGCCAGCGTATCCTCTTCAATGCAATTCGTATCGCACTGAAAAACAAGGACGCTAGCGTGCAATCTGTCAATGGTGCCATTGTCAACGCTATTCGCCCCTTCCTTTATGAAAATACAGAACGTGAACCGATTATCATCCCGATGATCCTCACACCAGATGAAGAATAAATTATAAAACAGCCCCGTCTTCGGAGCTGTTTTTTCTATGCTTTCTTTTGAGATTAAAACTCAATGAAAATCGAAATCAGACTAGAAAGCTATACGAAAGCATAACTTGAGTTAGCTCCCATAGTTCGGGGAACTATGGGAGGCTGGAGATGAATCAAAGCCAAGCTTTGAACTCATTCGTAAGAAGCCGACGACGTATCATTTTGATTTTTGAAGAGTTTTAGAAATACTACGATTTTTACCTTCCAGATACACCATCAAAATAGAAATATCTGCTGGGTTTACTCCCGAAATACGGCTGGCTTGGCCGATGGTTTCTGGATTGATGAGTTTGAACTTCTGACGGGCTTCTGTCGCGATAGAATCAATATCATCCCAGTCGATATTAGCTGGAATGCGTTTTTCTTCCATACGTTTCATCTTGGCAACCTGATCCATGGCTTTGGAAATATAACCTTCGTACTTGATTTCTGTTTCAATCAATTCGATAATCTTATCATCCAAGTCTTCTGCAGCTGGTCCGATGAAGGCCACCACATCTTGATAAGAAACTTCTGGACGGCGAAGGAATTCCTTGGCTGTTACTGCATCTGTCAACGGCTTGAAGCCCATCTCTTCAACCTTGGCATTGGTTTCCTTGACTGGCTTGAGTTTGATACTGTCTAGGCGCTTCATCTCATTGTCAAATTGATTTTTCTTGATTTCAAAGCGAGCCCAACGTTCATCATCCACAAGTCCAATCTCGCGTCCCATCTCTGTCAAACGCATATCCGCATTGTCATGACGGAGGATGAGACGGTACTCGGCACGACTGGTCAAGAGACGGTAGGGTTCAATAGTTCCCTTGGTCACCAAGTCATCAATCATCACCCCGATATAACCATCACTACGCTTCAAAATCAACTCAGGCTTGCCTTGGATTTTCAGAGCCGCATTGATACCCGCGATAATCCCTTGGCCAGCAGCTTCTTCGTAACCTGACGTTCCATTTGTTTGACCAGCAGTGAAAAGTCCTGAGATTTTCTTGGTTTCCAAAGTCGCACGCAACTGGTGTGGCAAGACCATGTCGTACTCAATGGCATAACCAGTTCGCATCATCTCAGCATTTTCCAGACCTTTAATGGAATGAACCAGCTCACGTTGAACATCCTCAGGCAGACTGGTTGAAAGTCCTTGAACATAGACTTCCTCAGTATTGCGCCCTTCTGGCTCAAGGAAGAGTTGGTGGCGTTCCTTGTCCGCAAAGCGCACAATCTTATCCTCAATCGACGGACAGTAACGAGGGCCCACTCCCTTGACCACACCTGTAAACATAGGCGCACGGTGGAGGTTGTTTTGGATAATCTCATGACTGGTACCGTTGGTATATGTCAACCAGCATGGCACTTGGTCCTTGACATAGTCTTCATCACGTGAAGTATATGAGAAGTGATTAGGCGCTTCGTCCCCTGGCTGAATCTCTGTCACGTCGTAATTGATAGAAGAAGCCTTGACACGTGGAGGTGTACCCGTCTTGAAACGACCAATTTCAAGTCCCAATTCCTTGAGATTGTCAGCTAGGTTAATAGAAGCTAGACTATGGTTAGGACCTGACGAATACTTGAGGTCTCCGATGATAATTTCCCCACGGAGAGCAGTCCCTGTGGTCACGATAACAGCCTTGGCAGCATATTCTTGATGGGTAGCTGTACGGACACCGACAACCTTGCCATCTTCCACCAAAATCTCATCAATCATAGTTTGACGAAGGGTCAAATTTTCTTGATTTTCAACTGTCTTGCGCATTTCCTTAGAGTAAAGCTCCTTGTCAGCCTGCGCACGAAGGGCACGAACGGCTGGTCCCTTCCCTGTGTTGAGCATCTTCATCTGGATGTAAGTCTTGTCAATGGTTTTGGCCATCTCGCCACCAAGGGCATCGACTTCACGCACGACAATCCCCTTGGCAGAACCACCGATAGAGGGATTACAAGGCATGAAAGCCAGCATTTCAATATTGATGGTCGCAAGCAAGACCTTGCAGCCCATACGGCTGGCAGCTAAGGAAGCCTCGACCCCAGCGTGTCCCGCACCAATTACAATAATATCGTATTCTTCAGTAAAATTATAAGTCATATTTCTCTCCTATTCCTCAAGATGAATGTGTCTTAGTTGACCGTCCCAAGTTGGTAGGGCTGTTTTTAGAAAGGCTGGAACTAGCTGGATATTCTGGAGCTTATCCAAGTCAATCCATTCACAGGGCTGCCTTTTCTCATCTTCCTGCATGGTCAATGGGGCCTCCTCAAGCAAGTCCACCAGATAATGAAACTCAATGTTGTGATAGGAAACACCGTCCTGTTCAAAACGATTTTCAACCACGAAAGCTAGTTCCCCAGCTTGAGCTTTGACACCCAGTTCTTCCCTCACTTCACGAACTACCGCGTCTTCCGTGCTTTCATTGACTTGAATCGCACCGCCAATAGTATAATACTTACCCTTATCTTTTGTGACTAGGAGCTTGCGGTTTTGGAGAATCAAGGCTGTCGCCCGAACGCCAAAAACCGTATTTCCTACTCTTGTCCGAAAGTCTTGTTGAGTCATTTTTGTCCTTTCCTCTAAACGACACAAAAACAGTCAAAACTCCAAAGAAGTGCAGGACAAAAAAGCCTGCAACATCCATGAGCTTTGACCATCATTTCTATTGCTTTTATTATTGTAGCAAATTGAGAAAATTTGTCAATCTAAATGTACTGACAAACTTGTCCATCACGATAAGCATTGTCAATCAAACCACCACCGAGACACTCATCGCCGTCGTAAAAGACAACTGCCTGTCCTGGTGTGATAGCGCGTTGCGGTTCCGCAAAGATGACCTCTGCCTTGTCTCCTTTGACATGTACAGTCACCTTAGAATCAGGCTGACGGTAGCGGAATTTAGCCGTACATTCCAGCGTAAACTCTTCTGACATATCACGAGTAAAGTGAACCTGACTAGACTCAAGGCTAGTTGACATGAGCGAATCATGGTAGAAGCCTTGTCCGACATAGAGGATATTCTTGCTCAGGTCTTTTCCAACAACGAACCAAGGGGCATTGTCACCACCGTGTTGCCCACCGATACCGAGTCCGCCACGCTGACCAATCGTATAGTACATAAGGCCTGCATGCTCGCCCATATCACGTCCATCCACAGTCATCATGCGACCAGGCTGAGCTGGTAGGTAGTTGCTGAGGAAGTTTTTAAAGTTCTTTTCTCCGATAAAGCAAATCCCTGTCGAGTCTTTCTTCTTAGCTGTCGCAAGGCCTGCTTCTGCTGCGAGTCTGCGAACTTCAGGCTTTTCCAAATGCCCCAGAGGGAACATAGTTTTTTGGAGTTGTTCTTGCGACAGTTGGCTGAGGAAATAGGTCTGGTCTTTGCCATTGTCCACGCCACGCAACATGTGAACTGTTCCGTCCTCATCACGCGCCACTCGGGCATAGTGCCCAGTCGCTACATAGTCTGCCCCCAAGGTCATGGCATATTCCAAAAAGGCCTTGAACTTGATCTCCTTGTTGCACATAACATCTGGATTTGGCGTGCGCCCTGCACGGTATTCCGCTAGGAAATACTCAAAAACGCGGTCCCAATACTCTTTTTCAAAGTTGACAGAGTAGTAAGGAATGCCAATCTGGTCTGCCACCGCAGCCACATCCTTGTAATCTTCGGTCGCCGTACAGACGCCGTTTTCATCTGTGTCATCCCAGTTCTTCATGAAGATACCGATCACATCGTAGCCCTGCTCCTTGAGCAAAAGAGCCGTCACCGACGAATCAACACCACCACTCATCCCCACGACAACACGTGTTTTAGAGTTATCACTCATGGTAAGTCTCCCATCTATTCGTTTATTCACGATTGAAGGTCGTGTGTGCTTTAACGATTGAAGGTCGCTTGAGCAGTATTCATTATAACATGCTTGGTTAGAGAAGACAAGAAAGAGGCTGATAATCTACCAACCTCTTATTCTGAACCTATCAATCTAGCACTTTTTAGCTTCATTCGCTTTCTTAGCGACTGCAATCTGGTATTTCACTTGGTCAAATCCTGTACCTCCCAAGGAATTTCTCCTTTGAACAGCAGTTTTAGGTTGCAAGTAGACATAAATATCCTCGGCAATGAGGGAATGATAGGTTTGCAATTCCTCCAGACTCCAATCTTGAATATTTTTAGCAGACTTGATAGAGTCTAGCACTAATCTTCCCACAACCTCATGAGCTTCTCTAAATGGCAAGCCTTTCCCTGCCAAATAATCTGCCAACTCAGTCGCATTTGAAAAGTCCTTCTCTGTAGACTCTTGCATTTTTTCCTTGTTTACCTGCAAGCTAGATAACATACCTGCCAGCACATCAAGGGAATCTAAAATCGTTTCAACCGTATCAAACATTCCTTCCTTATCCTCTTGCAAATCCTTATTATAAGCTAAAGGCAAGGACTTCATGACTGTCAATAGTCCAAACAGATTCCCATAAACTCTGCCAGTCTTTCCTCGAATCAACTCAGCCATATCTGGATTTTTCTTTTGGGGCATAATAGAGGAACCTGTTGTAAACGTATCTGACAAGGTAATAAATTGGTACTCAAAACTACACCAATTTATCATTTCTTCGCAAAAACGGCTCATATGCATCATGAGTATGCTGGCATTGGATAGAAATTCTAAGATAAAATCGCGGTCACTAACAGCATCCAAAGAATTTGTATAAGGTTGCTTAAACTCCAGCAAATTGCTAGACAATTGGCGATCAATGGGGAAAGTTGTTCCTGCCAAAGCTGCCGCACCTAGAGGGCATAAGTCTGTATGCTGCTGGTTAAATTCAAAACGTTCACTATCTCTTTGAAACATGTTGTAGTAAGCCATCAGGTGATGGGCAAAACTAATAGGCTGGGCATGTTGCAGATGGGTATAGCCCGGCATGATTGTCTCTACATGATTTTCCGCCAAGTCTAATAAAACACCCTTTAGATGAGCCAATTTATCTAGGACATGGCCTAATTGGTCCTTGAGATACAAGTGCATATCTGTCGCAACTTGGTCATTTCGAGAACGAGCCGTATGTAATTTCCCTGCAAGGGGACCAATTTTTTCTGTCAGCAATACTTCCATATTCATATGAATATCTTCGTTTGCGATATCAAAATCAAGTTGACCTGCCTCTAGCTCTTTTAAAAGCTCTTTCAAGCCTGCTTGAATCTTTTCTGACTCCTCCAAACTCAAAATGCCCGTCTGGCCCAACATCTGAACGTGGGCTAAGGAACCAATCACATCAAATTTAGCTAATTTCTGGTCAAAAGATATACTCGCACCAAAGCGCTCTACCCAGTCTTCGACAGTACCTTCAAAGCGACCACCCCATAATTTTGTATTCTTAGCCATATCACATCCACCTCTCTAGTCAATCGCCCTATTTAGCGCTTTTTTGAACCTCAGAATGAACCTTGGTTGGAAGTCCCCACAACTTAATAAAGCCAACAGCTGCATCTTGGTCAAAGGTATCTGCACTAGTATACGTCGCCAAATTTTCATCGTAAAGTGAATTTGGTGATTTCCGAGCCACGACCTGAGCGCTTCCCTTATACAGTTTGACTTTTGCAGTCCCATTAACAACTTTTTGAGTCTCTTTAATATAAGCAATCAAGGCTTGTGTAGCCGGACTAAACCACAAAGCATTATAAATGAGATTTGATAATTCATTTTCTATGATTGGTTTAAAATGAGCCACTTCTCTCACAAGCGTCAAGTCCTCAATTTCCTTATGAGCTGTCAGTAGGGTCACTGCCCCTGGGCACTCATAGATTTCTCTTGATTTAATCCCCACCAAGCGATTTTCCACGTGGTCAATCCGTCCAACCCCATGTTTTCCAGCTATTTCATTGAGTTTTTGAATCAAATCTGCCAATTTTAGCCCTTCTCCATTGAGGGAAACTGGAACACCTTCACTAAACTCAATCTCAATGTATTCTGGCGTATCTGGAGCTTGCTCTGGAGAAGATGTAATACCAAAGGCTTCTTCTGGAGCCTGATTCCATGGATTTTCCAAAATACCACACTCATTGGCACGTCCCCAAAGATTTTGGTCGACAGAGTAGGGATTGTCAAGGTCAGCAGGAACAGGCACCCCATTTTCCTTGGCATAATGAATTTCTTCCTCCCGAGACCATTTCCATTCACGAACTGGCGCAATCACTTTTAAATTGGGATCCAAGGCTGCAATGGATACTTCAAAACGTACTTGGTCATTCCCCTTACCTGTACAACCATGAGCAATTGTAGTCGCTCCTGTTTGATGCGCGATTTCAACCAATTTTTTAGAAATAAGAGGACGGCTCAAGGCAGATACCAAGGGGTACTTTTGTTCATAGTAGGCATGTGACTGGAGAGCTACTAGCACATAATCTGTAGCAAATTCGTCCTTAACATCAATGACATAAGATTCGACTGCTCCAACCTTGAGAGCCTTATCATGGATGAAATCCAAGTCTTTCCCTTCACCCACATCCATACAAACTGCAACAACATCATAGTCTTTCTTTAGCCAGGTAATCGCAACTGATGTGTCCAAACCGCCAGAATAGGCCAAAATTACTTTTTCTTTACTCATGTTCTTTTCCTTCTTTCTATTTTTCAATGGACGCTTTAAAGGCATCCTCAATGAGTTTGTCTAATTCCCCAGAATCCTTCAACTTTTGAATGGTTTTATCGACTGCCTCTTTCAATTCCTTGCTATCTTTTTTCATAGCGACCGCGTAGGAATCATCTTGCTCTTTTTCAAAATTGAGTTCTGCGATTGCTAAATCAGGATTATTTTCCACAAATCCCTTTGCAACTGGTTCTTCAAAGATAACGGCATCCACTTGTCCTGATTTTAAATCTGTGATTAAATTCCCATTTTTAGGCAGAGATACGAGGGAAGAATTTTGTAGCAAATCTTTCGCCATCGTCTCTTGAATCGAACCTTTCTGCGCTCCGACCTTTTTCTGTGCCAAGTCGTTTACAGACTGATAAGTGGCCAAGTCTGATTTTTTGACAATGATCTTATTTTTTGAAGTATAGTAAGGAATGGAAAAGTCGAACACCTTGCTCCGTTCATCTGTCTTAGAAACACCTGATATGGCAAGATCGGCTTTTCCTGATTGAACACTAGCCAGTACATTGTCAAAACTCATGGGAGATAGTTCCAATTCGACACCTAGTTCTGTTGCGATAGCCTTGGCTAATTCGATATCTGAACCCACAATCTGATTTTTCCCATCAACCACTTTTTGGTATTCAAATGGAGCAAAATCTGGATTGAGGGCTACAACCAATTTTCCTTTGGACTTGATAGCTTCAACTCCAGCTGACTGATTGTTACTACAAGCAAATAGTAGGGGGAGCATCACTAAACCAAACATCGTCATCAACACCTTCTTCATCTTATTCATAACAAAGCCTCCTTTATGTTTATTCTTTTTATTTGTATAAATAATACACCTATATTCATTCTTTGTCAAGCCTAAATTGAAAATTTTTTCAGTTTAAAACAAAAAAACCTAGAAATACTACATAAAAATGTCATTCCTAGGCGTATTTATGCTATTTCTTTCTGGGGAACATGAGTATTCAGTCAGTCAAATGAAACCGAACGAACTCATTGCCCCTTGCCCAATTCAATGATACGATGACATTGTTGGGCTACATAAGCATCGTGGGTCACAATAATGACTGTTTTCCCCTCTCGATTCATCTCTAAGAGAAATTTCAAGACCAAATCTCTATTTTCAGGGTCCAGCGAACCTGTCGGTTCATCTGCTAAAATCAGCTGGCTGGGTTTTAAGATAGCTCTAGCAACTGCAATTCGTTGTTGTTCACCACCAGACAACTCGGAAACCTTTTGATGTAAAGTAGCTGGCAAACCTACTCTCTCTAAAATCTCTTCCACCTTTTTGAGCTTGTCTTTCTTGGACAATTTCACATATTTCAGCGCCAGCATGAGATTGTACTCGACCGTTTCATCATCAATCAGGGCAAAATTTTGAAACAGATAAGAGATATGCTCACGGATTATTGTTTGTGACTTAGCAGAATTGACCGCTAGATTTGTCTGACCAAAAATCTCATACCGTCCGCTATAATCACCATCTATCAAACCTAATAAATTTAACAAGGTCGACTTACCACTACCACTTTTTCCAACGATGGCAACCAAATCTCCCTGATCAATCCTGAGAGACAAGTGATCCAAAATCACTTTTCCTCCAATGGTTTTGGTAATATTTTCTAACTCAATCATAAGATGCCCCCTTTCAATAATTCTACTAGACTTCTTTTCTCCATCCTAGAAGCCAAGACTAGCACAAATAGTATATCCAGACATGTAAAGCCTGCAAACAGCAGGAGTGGCAAGAGCGCATGGGCAAAGAAAATCAATACTAGAAGAGGGAGACTATAGCCCAACAAGAGCAGAACGAGGAGAGGGCGGTAGCGATCGACCAGTTTCCACCCCATAAATTTCTTGGTAATGATGTCCCTGCGCTTCAATAAGAAAGTTGTTACTAGTAAGAAGTAGGAAATCATCATGCTAAGGAGACCAAACAAAGCAAAGAGTATATTAAGATTTCGAACTGCATCTCGATAAGAATCTACTTTCTCTTGTTGAATGGCTTGAAGCGATGAAAATTTTAAATAATTCCCATCTGATAATTTCTCAACTAACTCCGTAATCACTTTTTGATTTTGTTCTGTATTTTCAACTTTCATAGGATTGTTTAAACCTGTCGTTGACAAGCGAGTCTTTTCTTCCCACATCATGTCTTGATCATTTACCAGACTAATAATTGGATTGTGGAGGTTTTCCTTTCGCTCATTATTATAAGGGAAGAATGACCAATCTCCTTCATAGTAGGCAATTTCTACATCCATATCTTCTATTGTTTGCTTTTGCTGATCTTCATACCTCATAGAAAGATAGGCGATGGATTTTCCCAAGAACTGATTCTTACCTTCTTGTCCTTTATCACTGGCTGGCATCAAAATAACTTTTTTAGTGCTGGTATCTGGTAACTTGAATCCCTTGCTCTTTAGAAAATTGCTATTAGCATAGTAAACATCTACCTTATCAGGCAGTTGGTACTGCTGCACTTGTTCAGCTTTGATGACTGGTTTGATAGGAAGACTCGCACTTCGCACATAATTTACTTGTATTTTTGCTAGCAAATCTTGATAAAATTGGTAGAAATAATCTGTAGATTTCCCTGACCCTGCTAGCTCTTCTTGCCACAGGTTATCATTGAGTTGGAAGGTTTCTAAGGTCAAGTAATTCCCTTGGCTTACCCACTGTTGCTGATAAGCAAGTTCTTTGTTTTCTTGTTCTAGACTTCTGCCTACCCCAATCAGTAAGGCCGTCAGTAAAATAGTTGTCCCTATTTTCATCACATAATTGAAGATGAGACCAAGTTTGACAGATGAAAAACCTTTCAACATGGAACTAACTGTCATTTTCTGAATCATCAGGTAGGTCAGCCAACTGATGAACAAATACAACTGTAAAAGCAGAAATTGGGATAAGAGTAAACTTGGGAACAGAAGTTTTGGCCTGTAGTCCAGCACTAAAAATAGTCCCAAGTCCATGACAAGACTTCCACCCAAGAGAAGATAAAAATTAGTCTTTACAAAACCAGCTAAAATCGCTCCGCTTTGAAAACCAAGTAACTTTTGAACCCCCACTCGTTTCATCTCCATCATCGGCTGATAAACTGTTACTAACACAAGAAGTAAAATAGCCAAGACAAAAACAATGGCAGATAAAAGCAAATCTCGATTTATGACTTCCACTGCACTTTTATAGGTAGGCTCTAGCAAGGTAGCCTGGTCTATCTTGAAAAAATCGCTCCATTTCTGTACAATCCTATCCTTATCCATCTCTTGTGTAGAAGTTATCGTATAGCGACCATTTAAACTACGAGATGTATCCTTGATATAGGTTTGAAAAGTTATAAGCTGAATAGGCTTGGCTTTTAGAAAGGTCGGTATCGTACCAAGTTTATTAGAAATTTCTTTATTACTGTAGACTCCTTCACCATCTGTGGTAAAATCAAGAGAAGAAATCCCAAACTCTTGGTAGGGGAAGGTATCTTTATCAAAAACACCAGACTTGATTACCTCATCACCACTGTCTGTTTTGATGATGGAGACTTTGTACTCCTTTGATACATCCTCAAAAAATCGAAGAACAGACGCTGCAGGTTCGTTAATATCTTTCAAATACAAATCCAAAGAATCTACAGTCTTTCCCATTTCCCGAATCCGAACCGCTTCACGTGTGTAGTTTACATTAAAAACAAAAAAAGTGGTACACAGCAAGAGCAGAAACATACAAAGATGACTGATTTTTTTCATAGAGATACCTCCCGTGAAGAGACGAAAGTGAGATAGGTGCAAGTGCTTTTTATTTTTTACTAAATTTTAAGTAGGTGTAAATAAATCCTGCACTTATAGCCAGAGTTGTCCACCATTTAAAATCAATATGTAAAAGTGAAAAGATTATAAAACTGATGATTAGCGAGGCTAAAATATAAACAATGATTAAAATTTTATTTTTCATAGGAATTGCCTTTCTGAATGGATTCTAGTATTTACAGCTTATCTGTAAAGTTTACAATAAGCCATTAGGGCAATTGTCTATCAAAATGTTCTTTTATCTGTCAACAATCCTAGAAAATCTTGTCGTTTCAAGTCTGAGAAATGTTTGGTAGAGAGGCTTCCTCTTTGAAGTCCATCATCTCTAACCTGTAAATAATAGCTATGTTGGCTTGTTTTAATTGTCAAAAAATCGCCCAATACAAAAACTTTTTTCCAGTTGCGAATCTCAAATTCTTTCATCTCTGATTTTGGAATGCGGATAAGTCCTTGTCGCAAATCACGATGATGCTCACTTGTGAAAGTCATCCCATTTCCAAGATTTCTTATCAGTAGTTCATCTGGAGTTACCATCACCAGCGCAATTTTAGTTAAGAAAATTTCAACTGTTGGTGGTAAAATCGCTAGATTAAACCAAGGGTGTAAGTAGCGATAAGCTAAGAAATAATGAGGCTCCTCACCCAATCCTAGTTGTTTATATAAGGCCTTGACCTCACTATCTAACCTCGCTTCAAAAGACACATCCGAATGCTCTTCTTCCTTCCTCTGATTAAAATAACGCATCCCGACTAGGAAACCTATAAAGACTATGATAAATATTCCTGATAAAAGATATTTTAAATTGTAGTTCATCACTTAACCTCCTGATTCACTACTCTACATAAAGCAGAGGCCTATTTATTTTGAAAATAGTTCCATCACAACTTTAAATAAGACGGGTGTCATCAAAATGAGGATGATTCCTATCACAAATATCATGACTACTCGAAAAAGTTCCTTGTTTTTAAACATTTTTCCACCCCTTTTCTAGCTACATCATAATTCTTAACCAAATACAAAGTTAAGGTCAGTAAATTTGTCAACGCTTGCACAATTCCCGTTTCACCTATATTATAGTTCAACATATATAGCCTGTCAAGTAATCAAAGCAATATTTTAGATATTTTCAAAAAGAATAATTATAGTTATATTTTGCGCATAAAAAAGATAGCTTCTGCTATCCTCATACATTCTCTGACTCCTTATCCATCAGATATTGTTCTACCTTGAGTGCCATGACTTCATTATTTTCAATTAGATAAAGCACCTTAGCTTTCATATAATAGTCCTTAGCAACAGAGATATCAAGATCTTCTGTTACATTTCCCAACAAACAATATAAATCTGCTAACCTAAAGCTACTATGATATTTGTTACAAAATTCAATTATCTCCAATAATAGCGCTCTGGACTTATCCATCTCCTCCTGTTTCCAAAGGTGGTAACAATAATTGTATTTTATTTTGATATACAACTCAATTTGTTCACGCACACTGGTATCGATTTTTGAAAGGGCTACGGAAACCTGATCATATAGTTGCTCAAATTTCTCCTTATCCTCATCATAGCCTAAAAAAATCAGCAGGGTATTCAAAATATATAAGTAGTCCACTTTATCAATACTAATCCTACTGAGGATGTCCTCTATTTTTGAAATAGCTAGTTTTAATTGATGTTCGCATTGATAGGTTAGAATGGCATCTATCCAGTCCAGATAAATCTTTTCATCAAAAGATAAGGAAACCTGTTGCTTTCTTTCTCCCTCAAAAGCATATTTCAAAGAGGCATAATCTTGATTTTCCAATAATGTTTCAGACAATCTCTTGAAAGCAGACAAGCCTAGAAACTCTTTCGAAATTTCTCCTGAAAAGAAATAGTCCATATTTAAGCCCATTTTTTCAGATAATTTATATAACAAATCTGCTCCTGGCATATATTTGCCTTGTTCCATGCGACTTATCTGAGTTTGTTGACAAATTCCTTCTGCCAATTCTTTTTGCGACCAACCCAGCTCTTTTCGCTTATTTTTTAATCTTGTTGCTAATAATGCATGCATGCTATCCACCACTATTTATGTTCTATAAAAACATTATACTACTTTTTGAGAAGATTATATCAAATTGGCTACACAGTGTGAACAGGATTCTAAAAAAAAGAGCCATTCAAAGCTCTTTCCCCTATTCCTTAATACCAGCCGTTGTTAAGCCAGAAGTTTTTAGCGGCTGTCCATGAACCGTAACGTCCTGCAACGTAGGCATCTGCTACACGTTCTTGGTTTTCAGCTGAGTAGTCACCGTTCAAGTATGAATCTGTCAATTGGTAACGTCCGATGTAACGTCCGTTTGTAGCTGTGTAGCTACCGCCTGATTCTTTTTGAGCGATCCATTCTTTGGCTTCTGCTTCAGATCCGCTTACAGTTGAAGTAACTGTTTCTTCGGCTACTGTTTCGCTTGCTACTGGAGTTTCTTCTTCTGCCACCTCTGTAGTTTCTGCTGCTGGAGCTGAAACAGCTTCATCTTGGGCAGCTGGAGCTTCATAAGTCGTTGAAGCTGGTGCTACTGGCGCTGCTGGACCGTCGATAACCAACTCTTGACCAACATAAATCATATGGATGTTGTCAATGTGATTGTTTTCTGCCAATTTCTCAACTGTTGTGTTGTGAGTTTCAGCGATTTCTGAAAGTGTATCACCTTCTTTAACAGTGTAAGTTGATGATTCTTGAGCAGATACAAATGATGGAGCAAATACTGCAAACAAGGCAGCTACTCCTGCAAGAGTTGTTTTAATCTTTTTAGTTGTTGATTTCATATTCGAAAATTCTCCTTCTTTCTATAGTACTATCATACCCTTTAAATATTACTGTTTCTTGACACTTTTATGTAGAAATATTACAAAATTATTTTTTATTTCCCTAAATAAGCTATTTTTGTCATAAAAGATACTATTTTTATGCTATTTGTAGTGTAAAAAGGTTTTCATCCACAATTAAAGCCAAGACCTTCATTCTTTGATATAATAGAGATAAGAATTTTTATAAGGGGAAACTGATGAAATCACTTCGTTTTCAATCTGTCTTTGATATCATCGGACCAGTTATGATTGGCCCATCTAGTAGCCATACCGCTGGTGCTGTTCGTATTGGGAAGATTGTCTCTTCCATTTTTGATGATACTCCGACAGAAGTCGAATTCCAACTTTTTAACTCATTTGCCAAAACTTATCGTGGTCACGGGACAGACCTAGCCCTTGTTGCAGGTATCTTGGGCATGGATACAGATGATCCTGAAATTCCAAACAGTCTGGAGATTGCCCACAAGCGTGGCATCAAGATTGTCTGGACCATTCAGAAAGACAGCAATGCTCCGCATCCTAATACCACTAAAATTACCGTCAAAAATGCTCACAAGACCATCAGCGTGACTGGTATTTCTATCGGTGGAGGAAATATTCAGGTCACCGAACTCAATGGCTTTGCCGTCTCTCTCAATATGAATACACCGACTATCATCATTGTTCATCAAGATATTCCAGGTATGATTGCCCTCGTAACGGAGGCCCTTTCACGCTATGGTATCAATATCGCCCAGATGAATGTTACTCGTGAAAAAGCTGGTGAAAAAGCTATTATGATTATCGAAGTTGACAGTCGCAACTGTGATGAGGCCATCGAAAAAATTCGAAAAATCCCTCATCTCCACAATGTCAATTTCTTTAAATAGGAGGAAGCATGTTTTATTCTATCAAAGAATTGGTCGAACAGGCAGAACTGGACTTTCAAGGAAATGTCGCAGAACTCATGATTACAACGGAGTTTGAATTGACTGGTCGCGAACGTGAAGAAGTCCTCCTTCTCATGGAGCGCAATCTGGAAGTCATGAAAGCCTCTGTCCAACTTGGCCTCAATGAAAATAAATCTCGTAGTGGCCTGACAGGTGGAGATGCTGCCAAATTGGACCACTATATCAAAAACGGAAAAACTCTATCAGATTACACGGTTCTCTCTGCTGCCCGAAATGCCATCGCAGTCAATGAACACAATGCCAAAATGGGCTTGGTCTGCGCCACTCCGACCGCAGGAAGTGCTGGCTGTCTGCCTTCTGTTCTAACTGCTGCTATTGAAAAATTAGACCTCAGTCACGAGCAACAGCTGGATTTCCTCTTTGCTGCTGGTGCCTTTGGACTAGTCATCGCAAACAATGCCTCTATCTCAGGTGCTGAAGGTGGCTGTCAGGCCGAGGTTGGTTCGGCCTCTGCTATGAGTGCTGCTGCCTTGACTCTAGCTGCAGGCGGAACACCTTATCAGGCCAGTCAGGCCATTGCCTTTGTCATTAAAAATATGCTAGGCCTCATCTGTGATCCTGTTGCCGGCTTGGTCGAAGTTCCCTGTGTCAAACGCAATGCCATGGGAGCCAGCTTTGCCTTTATCGCAGCAGACATGGCCTTGGCAGGTATCGAATCTAAAATCCCTGTGGATGAAGTCATCGATGCCATGTACCAAGTAGGAGCAAGCATGCCAACTGCCTTTCGTGAAACAGCTGAAGGTGGACTCGCTGCCACCCCAACTGGTCGTCGCCTCCAAAAAGAAATTTTCGGAGAATAAGCTTATCAAATAGGAGAAACCATGACCTCTATCTCAGCTATCTTTTTCGATCTGGACGGAACCCTTGTTGACAGTTCTATTGGGATTCACAATGCCTTTACCCATACTTTTGAGAAGCTAGAAGTGCCTATCCCTGATGCCAAAACGATTCGTGGTTTTATGGGACCGCCCCTTGAAAGTAGTTTTGCGACCTGCCTGCCCAAAGAACAAATCTCTGAAGCTGTGCAGATATACCGTTCTTACTACAAGGAAAAAGGCATCCATGAAGCTCAACTTTTCCCTCAGATTGTAGAGTTGCTTCAGGAACTATCCAAGAATTACCCTCTTTATATCACCACTACAAAAAACACTCCAACCGCTCAGGATATGACTAAAAATTTGGGAATCCATCATTTCTTTGAGGACATTTATGGTTCTAGCCCTGAAGCACCCCATAAGGCAGATGTCATTCGCCAAGCCTTGCAGGCACATCAACTAGCCCCTGAACAAGCCATCATCATCGGAGATACCAAGTTTGATATGCTGGGAGCTCAAGAAACAGGCATTCAGAAATTAGCCGTCACTTGGGGATTTGGAGAGCAATCAGACTTGCTCAACTATCAACCTGATTATATCGCCCACAAACCCTCAGATATTTTGGCCTATTTTCAATAACATAGACTGGGCAACAACTCTATTTCAGAAGAAAATGAGGCAATCTCTACATAACAAAACGCATATTACCAAGGTTCATTCAGACCTGATAATATGCGTTTTTCTGATTTTAAAGATTTTTTTACTCAACGTGAGTTGTTTGATTAGCAAATGCGATAATGGCCTGCTTCAACTCATCTCCACTGAGAGTGCGGAACTCTTCAATCTTTTGATCGATAGCTTCTAGAGGCATGACATTGACCTTACCAACGAAAATCTTATCCATAACCTGATTATCAACCAATTCAGTTGACACCAAGAGTTCCTCATAGAGTTTTTCACCTGGACGGATTCCAACTTCAACGATTGGAATTTCGCTTTCGGTGTGTCCACTTAGAAGGACCATTTTCTTGGCCAAGTCATAAATCTTGACTGGTTTGCCCATATCAAGGATAAAGACTTCTCCATCCTTGGCATAAGCACCAGCATGGATAACCAGACGACTAGCTTCTGGAATGGTCATGAAGTAACGGGTCATGCGGAAGTCTGTCACCGTTACAGGCCCACCTTCAGCAATCTGACGTTCAAAAACTGGAATGACACTACCACGACTACCAAGAACATTCCCAAAACGAACCGCACAGTAGGTTGATTGGCTACGTTGGTTAAAGCCAGTGACAATCAACTCAGCCACGCGCTTGGTTGCTCCCATAACATTGGGTGGATTGACGGCCTTATCTGTCGAAATCATAACCATCTTAGGTACTTTGGCTTCATCAACAGCCCTAGCAACATTGTAGGTTCCACGAATATTGTTCTTGAAAGCTTCTTTTGGATTGCGCTCCATCATAGGAACATGCTTGTGGGCTGCCGCATGATAAACAATAGCTGGCTTATACTGCTCAAAGACTTGTAACAAACGGTCATAGTCTTGAATGTCCGCAATCACAGGCACATAATCAATCCCTTGGAACTTGCGAATCAACTCATGATAAACAAGGTAGATTGAGTTTTCCCCGTGACCGAGCAAGACGATGCGTTCAGGATTGAAGCGGCTAACTTGGCGACAGATTTCAGAACCGATTGAACCACCAGCGCCTGTAACCAAGATTGTTTTTCCTGTAAGTTCTGCGCCCAGACGCGATTCGTCAAGACGAATTTCCTGGCGGCCCAAAAGGTCTGTGATATCAATCTTCTGGAAGCCTCCACCTGCTTGGTGAAGTCCCTGAACAACTGTTTCAACCTTAGGCATCTTGTAACATTTGACACCCAGCTTATTACACATTTGCAGGATACGTTCATATTCTGACGGGTCAAGCGACGGAATCGCAACGATTACACGCTCGATTTGATGGCGTTTGGCTAATTCAGGCAGATTATCATAAGAGCCCAAAACAGGGATACCACCGAGTTTTTGACCCTTTTTCTTTTCATCATTATCCAAAATACCAACAAGTTCCAAATCACTGGTTGGGTGTTGGTAGCTGTTCATAAAGAGAGCTCCACCATCGCCAGCACCAATCAAGAAGGTACGACGATGTTCCCCATCACCACTGCCTTTTTTGCGTTTAGAGTAGATTAACTGCCAAGTAATCCGTGGCAATAAAATCAAGAAGGTACTCAACAAGATAAAGAGAATGATGAAACGGATTGAAAAGAGTGGCAAGAAGGCATAGCAGATTCCATAAGACAAAACACTGCTCGCAGTCACGCCAAAAAAGATTTTCATAAAGTCCGTAATCTTGCTGTAACGACTAATACTAGCGTTCAACCCCCAAAATCCAATCATCAATTGATAGAGCAGGAAGGCCAAACTCGTATAGATAATGTAGTCAACAGGTGCTGGATTAATCAATCCGTAGAATAAAATATACGATACAATGATGGAAACCACCATACTGAAAATATCAAATATGCCCCAGAAGACTTGTTTTTGTTGTTTATTTAAAATTTCCACCAGATCAATGACATAATCTGTGAGTTTTTTATTCATAGAAATTTACTCCTCCTTAAAAGAGCTGGATGATTATACTCAATGAAAATCAAAGAGCAAACTAGGAAACTAGCCGCAGGCTGCTCAAAACACTGTTTTGAGGTTGTGGATAGGACTGACGAAGTCAGCTCAAAACACTGTTTTGAGGTTGTAGATGAAACTGACGAAGTCAGTCACATATATACGGCAAGGCGACGTTGACGCGATTTGAAGAGATTTTCGAAGAGCATTATATTGTTATTATAACACTTTTTCTCTAGTTTACGATTTGTTACAATCTTTTACTTGCTTTTTCGTAACAGTTTCATAAAAATAAACTGTCGGACAAATCCGGGACAAAGGGCAACAATCATCTGAATGGCGACACTCTTGGCATATTCCATGTAAGAAATTTGCCCTCTCTTCAGCATCCGCTGACGAGCCTGACGATAGAGTTTGAGGTAGCGCAGTCCCCCACGACGCTCAAACATCCCTGCTCCGACACGAACCCTACACAAGATTTGATCCAGGTTTCCAGTCTTAGCTCCTGCAGCAATCATATTGAGCCAGAGGAGGTCATCCTCCATATAAAGCCCATCCTCATAATTGCCTGCCTTGAGAACCATGTCCTTCTTGAACATGACAGTCATGTGGTTAAAGGCACTTCTCATCCTTTGATAAGCTACAATATCTGCGTGCTGGGTTGGAACACGACGATAAGAAACAATCTCATCAGGATTGTCAATAAACTCTGCAATATGGCCACCTAATAGGTCGAGGTTTTCCTTCTCCATTAACTGAACCTGTTTCTCAAAACGGTCTTGAACAGCTATATCATCTGTATCCATACGAGCGATGATATCGTACTGACACTGCAAAACACCCTGTCGAAGAGCCAGACCCAAACCTTGATTCTGCTCAAGAGGATAGCGTTTCACTGGAATATCAGACTCAGCTTCCACCTGATCTAATACCTGATAGAGCTCAGGTGTCAAAGGCCCATCCTCAACCAGAACCAATTCGCTCGGTTTCAGGGTCTGATTTTGAACACTCTCAATAGCATCCTTTAAAAATGTCGGATTTTCCTTGATATAGACCGACATCAATACGCTGATTTTTTGCTTTTCAGACACAGTTTTTCTCCAATGTATAGATTTCCTTCCACTATTTTATCATAATTTTCAAGACTTTCCCATTTTTATCTTGAAAGCCCAAAACCTTACTTGACATTATAGGGAAAAAACCTTAAAATAAGCTGTTATTAAAATCAGCTAGAAGAGGTATTATATGAAAAAGCAATCACTCTTTTTTGTTCCAGGTATTATCCTAATTGGTGTTTCCTTGCGGACTCCTTTTACTGTTTTACCCATTATTTTGGGAGATATTTCGCAAGGGTTGGGAGTAGAAGTTAGTTCGCTTGGTGTCTTGACCAGCCTTCCTCTCCTCATGTTTACCCTCTTCTCGCTCTTTTCTACCCGACTGGCTCAGAAAATCGGCTTGGAGCATCTCTTCACTTACAGCCTTTTCTTCTTGACTATCGGTTCTCTCATTCGACTAATCAATCTGCCCCTGCTCTATCTAGGAACCTTGATGGTTGGGGCAAGTATCGCAGTCATCAATGTGCTGCTTCCTAGTCTTATCCAAGCTAATCAACCAAAGAAGATTGGTTTTCTGACCACCTTATATGTAACCTCTATGGGGATTGCGACGGCTCTGGCTTCCTATCTGGCTGTGCCTATTACACAAGCCAGTTCTTGGAAGGGACTTATCATCCTCCTCACCCTGCTCTGTCTAGCAACTTTTTTGGTCTGGCTCCCAAATCACCGCTATAATCACAGACTGGCTCCACAAACCAAACAAAAAAGCAAAGCAAAGGTCATGCATAATAAACAGGTCTGGGCAGTGATTGTCTTTGCAGGTTTTCAATCCTTGCTCTTTTACACCGCTATGACCTGGCTACCTACCATGGCCATCCATGCAGGCCTATCCAGTCACGAAGCTGGCTTGCTGACCTCTATCTTCTCTCTGATTAGCATTCCTTTTTCAATGACCATCCCAAGTCTGACAACCAGCTTATCAACTCGCAATCGTCAGCTCATGCTCACTCTGGTTTCACTAGCTGGCGTGGTCGGCATTTCCATGCTCTTCTTCCCGATCAATAGTTTCATTTACTGGCTTGCCATCCATCTCCTCATCGGAACCGCAACCAGCGCCCTCTTCCCTTATCTCATGGTCAACTTTTCACTCAAGACAAGCGCCCCTGAAAAGACTGCCCAATTGTCTGGCCTATCTCAAACAGGAGGCTATATCCTAGCAGCCTTTGGGCCAACCCTCTTTGGTTACAGTTTTGACCTTTTCCACTCTTGGGTGCCAGCTGTAGCTGCCCTCTTACTCGTCGATATCATCATGACTGTGGCTCTCTTTACAGTAGACAGAGCCGATAAAATCCTCTAAACTTCTAGTTTTGGCTAGAAGTTTTTTAAAATAAAAATAGCATAAAAATCTAGTTATCCGCATAAAAACTGGACTTATCACACTTTATCAAGGTCAAAACCACTCAATTTACTACTAATTTACTACTTATGAATGAGCTTTGATACGACGATTTATCCTTGAAAAGTGAAGATATAAAGATACTTCCAATAAAATTTGAATATTTAATAGGTAGACACTTCAAAAAATGAGGTGTCTATTTTTTTACCCGATTTTGAAAGGAAGTGAACTTATGAAAACAAAAAATCAAGAATCAAAAGGTCGTTCCCCACTCTTTAAGACCATCAAACATTCATTCAGCCAATAAAAAAGAAAGGATAGGTAAAAATATGGAACTTAAATTTGTGATTCCCAACATGGAAAAAACATTCGGCAATTTAGAATTTGCTGGCGAGGATAAAGTCGTTCAGCGAAGAATCAACGGACGGCTAACTGTCTTATCAAGAAGCTATAATCTCTATTCTGATGTTCAAAGAGCAGATGATATTGTGGTGGTGCTTCCTGCTGAAGCTGGCGAAAAACATTTCGGCTTTGAGGAACGTGTGAAGTTAGTCAATCCACGTATTACCGCAGAGGGCTACAAAATCGGCACTCGTGGTTTTACAAATTACCTTTTACATGCTGACGACATGATAAAAGAATAAAGAAAGAGAGGAAAAATGATGAGATTAGCAAATGGCATTGTATTAGATAAAGACACGACTTTTGGAGAATTGAAATTCTCTGCTCTACGTCGTGAAGTGAGAATCCAAAATGAAGACGGGTCGGTTTCAGATGAAATCAAGGAACGTACCTATGACTTAAAATCCAAAGGACAAGGACGCATGATTCAAGTAAGTATTCCTGCCAGCGTGCCTTTGAAAGAGTTTGATTATAACGCACGGGTGGAACTTATCAATCCCATTGCGGACACCGTTGCTACTGCCACCTATCAAGGAGCAGATGTTGACTGGTATATCAAGGCAGACGATATTGTGCTGACAAAGGATTCTAGTTCATTCAAAGCTCAACCACAAGCAAAGAAAGAACCGACACAAGACAAATAGTCGCTAGGTAGAAAGGAGACTTTTTCGCATGAAACAGCGTGGTAAAAGGATTCGCCCATCTGGTAAAGATTTAGTCTTTCATTTTACGATAGCGTCACTCCTGCCTGTTTTCCTGCTGGTTGTCGGACTGTTTCATGTGAAGACAATCCAGCAGATCAACTGGCAGGATTTTAACCTATCACAAGCAGATAAGATTGACATTCCCTATTTAATTATCAGTTTCAGTGTCGCAATTCTTATCTGCTTGCTGGTAGCGTTTGTATTCAAACGGGTTCGCTATGATACGGTTAAACAACTTTACCACCGTCAAAAACTGGCAAAGATGATACTTGAAAACAAGTGGTATGAATCTGAACAGGTCAAAACAGAGGGTTTCTTTAAAGATAGTGCTGGTCGTACAAAGGAAAAGATAACCTACTTCCCTAAAATGTATTATCGACTTAAAAATGGCTTGATACAGATACGGGTGGAAATCACGCTGGGAAAATATCAAGACCAACTCTTACACTTGGAAAAGAAATTAGAGAGTGGCTTGTACTGTGAGCTGACGGATAAAGAGTTAAAGGATTCCTATGTGGAATATACTTTGCTCTATGACACCATAGCCAGTCGTATTTCTATTGATGAAGTAGAAGCTAAAGATGGTAAACTTCGCTTAATGAAAAACGTATGGTGGGAATATGATAAGCTCCCTCATATGTTGATTGCTGGTGGTACAGGTGGCGGTAAAACTTACTTTATACTGACACTGATTGAAGCCTTGCTTCATACAGATTCAAAACTGTATATTCTTGACCCGAAAAATGCTGACCTTGCGGACTTAGGTTCTGTGATGGCAAATGTCTACTATAGAAAAGAAGACTTGCTTTCTTGCATTGAAACATTCTATGAAGAAATGATGAAACGTAGTGAGGAAATGAAGCAGATGAAGAACTATAAGACTGGCAAAAATTATGCTTACTTAGGTCTCCCGGCACACTTCTTAATCTTTGATGAATACGTCGCTTTCATGGAAATGCTGGGAACAAAAGAAAACACCGCAGTTATGAATAAGCTGAAACAGATTGTCATGTTAGGTCGTCAAGCTGGCTTCTTTCTAATACTGGCTTGTCAACGTCCAGACGCAAAATATTTAGGCGACGGAATCCGTGATCAGTTTAATTTCAGAGTGGCTTTAGGTCGTATGTCTGAAATGGGCTATGGCATGATGTTTGGCAGTGACGTACAAAAGGATTTCTTCTTAAAGCGAATCAAAGGTCGTGGCTATGTTGATGTAGGAACAAGTGTCATATCAGAGTTTTATACTCCCCTTGTACCAAAAGGATATGATTTCTTGGAGGAAATTAAAAAGTTATCCAACAGCAGACAGTCCACGCAGGCGACGTGCGAAGCGGAAGTCGCAGGTGTGGACTGATCTTGCTGGCTGGTGTGGCAATAGCCACGCCAGCACTTAACCCCCCGTATCTAACAGGGGGGTACAAATCGACAGGAAACAGTCAAAAAAACATTAGAAAATCCTTTGGTTACAAGGGATTTACAAAATTTCAGCGTATGTCAAATGGGCTTTAAAAGTTGACATACGCCTTTTTGATTGGAGGGATTTTTACTGAATGAACAAACTTGGTTACAGCATTTAAAAGAAAAACGCTTGGCTTATGGACTATCTCAAAACCGTTTAGCTGTTGCGACTGGTATTACAAGGCAGTATCTAAGCGATATTGAAACAGGAAAAGTCAAGCCATCAGAGGATTTACAGCAGTCCCTTTGGGAAGCTCTGGAACGCTTCAATCCCGACGCTCCCCTTGAAATGCTGTTTGATTATGTAAGGATTCGCTTTCCGACAACAGACGTACAGCAGGTGGTCGAAAACATCTTACAACTGAAACTGTCCTATTTTCTTCATGAGGACTATGGTTTCTATTCTTATTCAGAGCATTATGCTTTAGGCGACATATTCGTCCTTTGCTCCCATGAACTGGACAAAGGAGTTCTGGTGGAATTGAAAGGTCGTGGGTGCAGACAATTTGAAAGCTATCTTCTGGCACAACAAAGAAGCTGGTATGAGTTCTTTATGGACGTTTTGGTGGCTGGCGGTGTGATGAAACGCCTTGACCTTGCCATTAACGATAAGACAGGGATTTTGAATATCCCTGTACTCACTGAAAAGTGCCAACAGGAAGAATGTATCTCCGTCTTCCGCAGTTTTAAAAGCTATCGCAGTGGCGAACTGGTACGCAAAGAGGAAAAGGAATGTATGGGAAACACCCTCTATATCGGTTCATTACAAAGTGAAGTTTATTTCTGTATCTATGAAAAGGACTACGAGCAGTACAAGAAAAATGATATTCCCATTGAAGACGCAGAAGTAAAAAACCGTTTTGAGATTCGATTGAAAAATGAGCGTGCCTATTATGCAGTCCGTGATTTACTCGTCTATGACAATCCAGAGCATACCGCCTTTAAAATTATCAATCGGTATATCCGTTTTGTAGATAAAGACGATTCCAAACCTCGTTCTGATTGGAAACTGAATGAAGAATGGGCTTGGTTTATTGGGAACAATCGTGAACGATTAAAACTAACCACAAAACCAGAGCCTTACTCCTTCCAAAGGACGCTGAACTGGCTATCTCATCAAGTTGCCCCGACCTTAAAGGTTGCGATTAAACTTGATGAAATCAACCAGACGCAGGTTGTAAAAGACATTCTCGACCATGCGAAACTGACAGACCGACACAAGCAGATTTTGAAGCAACAGTCAGTAAAAGAACAGGACGTGATAACAACAAAAAAATAACTCAAATACAAATTCATTGAATATAGAGAGGAGAACATTTTTATGAATTTTGGACAAAACCTTTATAACTGGTTTCTATCAAACGCTCAATCACTGGTGCTTTTAGCAATCGTTGTGATTGGCTTGTATCTTGGCTTCAAGCGTGAGTTTAGCAAACTGATTGGCTTTTTAATTATTGCGATTATTGCGGTTGGCTTAGTCTTCAACGCTGCTGGAGTAAAAGACATTTTACTAGAGCTATTCAATCGCATTATTGGTGCTTAAATAAAACCGTTCTTTTGTGGAATATAAGTGGTTTTCTTATGTTCCGCAAAGGAATGGTACACCAAACGAAGTGCGGTAGGGATTTTTGAATCTCTACAAAGAAAGGACGTGAATATATGGACGATATGCAAGTCTATATTGCGAATTTAGGCAAATACAATGAGGGCGAATTGGTCGGTGCGTGGTTTACCTTTCCCATTGACTTTGAGGAAGTCAAAGAGAAAATCGGCTTGAATGATGAATATGAGGAATACGCCATTCATGACTACGAGTTACCCTTTACGGTTGACGAATACACTTCCATTGGCGAACTCAATCGACTATGGGAAATGGTATCGGAATTACCCGAAGAATTACAATCGGAGCTATCTGCTCTGCTCACTCATTTTTCAAGCATTGAAGAACTAAGAGAACATCAAGAGGATATTATCATTCATTCCGATTGTGATGATATGTATGACGTGGCACGCTACTACATTGAAGAAACGGGTGCTTTAGGCGAAGTACCAGCTAGTCTTCAAAACTATATTGATTATCAAGCCTATGGTCGGGATTTAGACCTTTCAGGAACGTTTATCTCAACCAATCATGGGATTTTTGAAATCGTCTATTAAATCTGTCGGTACATTACTACTGGCAGATTTTCTATTTTACGGGGTGGCTCAATCAGCTACCCCTATTTTTTATGAAAGGATTGATTACATGAAGAAAATACGAAGCTATACCAGTATCTGGTCTGTGGAAAAGGTACTGTATTCTATCAATGATTTTAGACTTCCGTTTCCCATAACCTTTACGCAAATGACATGGTTTGTCGTGTCACTCTTTGCAGTGATGATACTTGGCAACTTGCCCCCTCTTTCCATGATAGAGGGAGCATTTCTCAAATACTTTGGGATTCCTGTGGCTTTCACATGGTTTATGTCTACAAAAACTTTTGATGGTAAAAAGCCTTATGGATTTTTGAAGTCTGTCATTGCTTATGCACTGCGACCAAAGCTGACCTATGCAGGAAAAAAAGTAACGCTTGGCAGAAACCAGCCACAAGAAGCCATTACAGCAGTTAGGAGTGAATTTTATGGCATATCCAATTAAATACATTGAAAACAATCTCGTCTGGAATAAAGACGGGGAATGTTATGCTTACTATGAGCTTGTTCCTTACAATTACTCATTTCTAAGTCCAGAACAGAAAATACAAGTGCATGATTCTTTCAGACAGCTTATCGCACAAAATCGTGATGGCAAAATTCATGCTTTACAAATCAGTACAGAATCCAGCATACGTTCTGCACAAGAGCGTTCCAAAAATGAAGTCACTGGCAAGCTCAAAGCGGTTGCCTATGACAAAATCGACCAACAGACAGACGCTTTAATATCCATGATTGGCGAAAATCAAGTGAACTACCGTTTCTTTATCGGCTTTAAGTTGCTTCTCAACGATCAGGAGTTTTCTATGAAAAGTCTTACCGTTGAAGCAAAAAATGCTTTGTCTGATTTTGTCTATGATGTGAACCATAAGCTGATGGGCGATTTTGTTAGTATGAGTAATGATGAAATCCTGCGTTTTCAGAAGATGGAAAAGCTCTTAGAAAATAAAATCTCTCGTCGTTTCAAAATCCGCAGGTTAGATAAGGACGACTTCGGCTATCTGATTGAACACCTTTACGGACAGACAGGCACTGCCTATGAAGAGTATGAGTACCATCTATCAAAGAAAAAGCTGGATAATGAAACGCTGATTAAATACTATGACTTGATTAAGCCTACTCGCTGTTTGGTGGAAGAAAAACAGCGATATTTGAAAATCCAGCAGGAAGATGAAACCGTCTATGTAGCTTACTTTACCATTAACAGCATTGTCGGAGAACTGGACTTCCCGTCCTCTGAAATCTTCTACTACCAGCAACAGCAATTTACATTCCCGATTGATACGTCAATGAATGTGGAAATTGTAGCGAATCGTAAAGCCCTATCTACTGTCCGCAATAAAAAGAAAGAACTGAAAGACTTGGATAACCACGCTTGGCAAAGTGATAATGAAACCAGC
Source organism: bacterium (assembly GCA_905221455.1). Taxonomy (GTDB): domain Bacteria; phylum Bacillota; class Bacilli; order Lactobacillales; family Streptococcaceae; genus Streptococcus. The sequence goes on from CAJNDF010000001.1 coordinate 223,373, forward strand.
TCCAATGTGGCGGAAGCTCTGGAAAGTGTGAATGAGCTGGAAACCAATTTAGACCAAAGCAAGGAATCTATGTACAAGCTGTCTTATGTGGTAAGGGTATCAGCAAATGATCTTGACGAACTCAAACGTCGTTGTAATGAAGTGAAAGATTTTTATGACGATTTAAGCGTAAAACTGGTACGACCATTTGGGGATATGCTCGGCTTACATGAAGAATTTTTACCTGCCAGCAAGCGTTATATGAATGATTATATTCAATACGTGACCTCTGATTTCCTCGCTGGTTTAGGTTTTGGTGCTACTCAAATGCTGGGGGAAAATGAGGGGATTTATGTTGGCTACAGCTTAGATACTGGACGCAATGTCTATCTGAAACCTGCTCTTGCCAGTCAAGGGGTTAAGGGTTCAGTAACCAATGCGTTAGCGTCGGCTTTTGTTGGTTCGCTGGGTGGTGGTAAATCCTTTGCGAATAACCTTATCGTCTATTATGCGGTGCTTTATGGGGCACAAGCAGTGATTGTAGACCCAAAAGCAGAACGTGGCAGATGGAAAGAAACCTTGCCAGAGATTTCCCATGAAATCAATATCGTCACTCTGACTTCTGATGAGAAAAACAAAGGCTTACTTGACCCTTATGTGATTATGAAAAATCCCAAAGATTCTGAATCACTGGCTATTGATATTCTGACATTCCTTACGGGGATTTCCTCTCGTGATGGGGAACGCTTCCCAATCCTTAGAAAAGCCATTCGTGCAGTAACCAATAGTGAAGTACGAGGGTTGATGAAAGTGATTGAGGAATTACGGGTTGAGAATACGCCACTAAGTACCAGTATAGCCGACCATATCGAAAGTTTTACAGACTATGACTTTGCACATTTATTATTCAGTAATGGTTATGTGGAGCAGTCTATCAGCTTAGAAAAACAACTGAACATTATACAGGTTGCGGACTTGGTACTTCCCGACAAGGAAACTTCCTTTGAGGAATATACCACTATGGAGCTTTTATCCGTTGCTATGCTGATTGTCATTAGTACCTTTGCGTTGGACTTTATCCATACAGACCGAAGTATTTTCAAGATTGTAGACTTAGACGAAGCATGGAGCTTCTTACAGGTGGCACAAGGGAAAACACTATCTATGAAGCTGGTTCGTGCTGGTCGTGCTATGAACGCTGGGGTATATTTCGTGACCCAAAATACAGATGACCTCTTAGATGAAAAACTGAAAAATAACCTCGGCTTAAAATTTGCCTTTCGTTCCACTGACCTTAACGAGATTAAAAAAACCCTTGCCTTTTTTGGTGTAGACCCAGAGGACGAAAACAATCAGAAGCGATTGCGTGATTTGGAAAACGGGCAATGCCTTATCAGTGATTTATATGGTCGTGTCGGTGTGATACAGTTCCACCCTGTATTTGAAGAACTGCTCCATGCCTTTGATACCAGACCACCTGTGCGAAAAGAGGTGTAAATGTGAAACCATCAATATTAAACAGAATAAAATCAAACTGGACGCTGAAACGTCTAGGTAAAGTGGCAATGACAGTGGCTTTCACACTTGTGATTGCCATTTTTCTTTTAGCCATGCTGGGAACGGTGGTTCAAGCTGCGGGCTTGGTAGATGATACGGTCAATGTGGCAAATGAATACAGCCGATACCCACTTGAAAACTATCAACTGGATTTTTATGTGGATAATAGCTGGGGCTGGCTACCGTGGAACTGGTCGGACGGAATTGGAAAACAAGTCATGTATGGACTATATGCCATTACCAATTTTATTTGGACAATCAGTCTTTATGTTTCCAATGCGACGGGTTACTTAGTACAGGAAGCCTATTCCTTAGACTTCATTTCCGCTACAGCAGATTCCATTGGCAAGAATATGCAGACCCTTGCAGGGGTTACGCCTAGTGGACTATCAACAGAGGGTTTCTATGTTGGATTCCTTTTACTCTTGATTTTGGTTCTTGGGGTTTATGTTGCCTATACAGGACTGATAAAGAGAGAAACCACAAAGGCAATTCATGCCCTCATGAATTTTGTGCTGGTTTTTATCCTATCGGCTTCCTTTATTGCCTATGCTCCCGATTATATTAAGAAAATCAATGACTTTTCATCAGACATCAGCAACGCTAGTTTGTCACTGGGTACAAAAATTGTCATGCCCCATTCAGATAGTCAAGGCAAGGACAGTGTGGACTTGATACGTGACAGCCTATTTTCCATACAGGTTCAGCAACCGTGGCTACTGCTTCAATATAACAGTTCAGACATTGAAAGTATTGGTATTGACCGTGTGGAAAGCCTGCTCTCAACCAGTCCAGATTCCAACAATGGGGAAGACAGAGAAAAAATTGTTGCGGAAGAAATTGAAGATAGAAGCAATACCAATATGACGATTACAAAGACGATTAACCGTTTAGGTACAGTCTTCTTCCTATTTGTCTTCAATATTGGGATTTCCATATTTGTATTCCTATTAACAGGAATCATGATTTTCTCGCAGGTACTTTTTATCATCTATGCTATGTTTCTGCCTGTGAGCTTTATTTTAAGCATGATTCCATCATTTGATGGTATGTCAAAACGAGCCATAACAAAGCTCTTTAATACCATTTTGACACGAGCTGGAATCACATTGATTATTACGACAGCATTTAGTATTTCAACCATGCTCTATACCTTATCGGCTGGTTATCCGTTCTTTTTGATTGCTTTTCTACAGATTGTGACCTTTGCAGGAATCTACTTTAAGCTGGGCGATTTAATGAGTATGTTTTCTCTACAGAGTAACGATTCTCAAAGTGTGGGAAGTCGTATGATGAGAAAACCTCGTATGCTTATGCACGCTCACATGCACCGTCTACAGCGGAAACTTGGACGCTCCGTGACTGCTTTAGGGGCTGGGTCTGCCATTGCCAGTGCTACGGGTAAAAAAGGACAGTCGGGTTCGGGAAGTTCTGCGAGTACACAAGCAGATCACTCTCGACCAAACGGGCAGGAAAAATCAACACTAGGAAAGCGTATCGGTCAAACCATCGGTACAGTAGCTGATACCAAAGACAGAATGGTAGATACTGCTGGTAATTTGAAAGAACAGGTTAAGGATTTGCCGACCAATGCAAGATATGCAGTATATCAAGGAAAATCTAAAGTGACGGATAATGTCCATGATTTAACCAGAAGTATTTCTCAAACCAAAGCGGATAAAGCCAGTGGACGCAAGAAACAGCAGGAACAAAGACGGAAAACCATTGCGGAGCGTCGCTCTGAAATGGAACAGGTCAAACAGAAAAAACAGCCAGCTTCTTCCGTTCATGAAAGACCAGCCACTAAGCAAGAACAATCTCATGATGGACAGACTTCAAGGCAAACAACTGTACAGGCTTCCTATAGGGAATCTCAACAAGCCAAACAAGAGCGTCCAACAGTTAAGTCCGATTCTTCAAGTTTAAAAACGGAACGTCAAAGTAATACAGTTCAAGAAAGAACGGTTCAAAAGCCAGTAACTTCAACTGCACCAACAGATAGAGCTTCACAACGTTCAATCACAAAAGAACGTCAGTCTACTGTTCAAAGAGTACCACTACAAAATACAAAAAGTAGACCACCAATCAAAACCGCCACCATTAAGAAAGGCAGTAAGAAACCATGAAGCTGAAAACTTTAGTGATTGGTGGTTCGGGATTATTCTTGATGGTCTTCTCACTGCTTCTGTTTGTCGCCATTTTATTTTCAGATGAACAAGATGGCGGTTTTTCCAACATTCACTATGGCGGTGTGGATGTTTCCGCAGAAGTGCTGGCTCATAAGCCTATGGTAGAAAAAGTTGCCAAAGAATATGGAATTGAAGAATACGTCAATATACTTCTTGCGATTATACAGGTGGAATCGGGTGGTACAGCAGAAGATGTTATGCAGTCCTCGGAATCCCTCGGTCTTCCACCTAATTCATTGAGTACAGAAGAATCCATTAAGCAAGGTGTGAAGTATTTCAGTGAGTTATTAGCCAGTAGCGAAAGGCTTGGTGTAGATTTAGAATCGGTTATCCAGTCCTACAATTATGGTGGTGGTTTCTTAGGATATGTGGCTAATCGTGGGAATAAATATACCTTTGAACTGGCTCAAAGTTTCTCAAAAGAGTATTCGGGTGACGAAAAAGTGTCTTACCCCAATCCCATAGCCATACCTATCAATGGGGGCTGGCGATACAATTACGGGAATATGTTTTATGTGCAACTGGTAACGCAGTATCTTGTCACAACAGAGTTTAATGATGATACGGTACAAGCCATCATGGACGAAGCACTGAAATATGAGGGCTGGCGATACGTTTACGGTGGAGCTTCCCCGACTACTTCTTTTGATTGTAGCGGACTGACACAATGGACGTATGGAAAAGCTGGAATCAACTTACCACGAACAGCACAACAGCAATATGATGTAACCCGGCATATCCCACTATCGGAAGCACAAGCTGGCGATTTGGTTTTCTTTCATTCTACCTATAACGCTGGCTCTTATATTACTCATATCGGGATTTATTTAGGCGATAACCGTATGTTTCATGCAGGCGACCCTATCGGTTATGCCGACTTAACAAGCTCTTACTGGCAACAGCATTTAGTGGGAGCAGGACGAATCAAACAATAAGAAAGGACGATTCAATGATGAAATTTAGAAAAAATCAGAATAAAGAAAAACAGATACCAAAGGAAAAGAAACCTCGTGTCTATAAGGTCAATCCTCATAAAAAGGTTGTGATTGCCTTGTGGGTACTTTTAGGGCTTAGTTTCAGCTTTGCGATATTCAAGCACTTTACAGCTATAGATACTCATACTATTCACGAAACAACTATCATAGAAAAGGAATACGTTGATACTCATCATGTAGAAAATTTTGTAGAGAACTTTGCGAAAGTCTACTATTCATGGGAGCAATCCGATAAGTCCATTGATAATCGAATGGAAAGTCTAAAAGGCTATCTGACAGATGAACTTCAAGCTCTCAATGTTGATACAGTACGCAAAGATATTCCTGTATCGTCTTCTGTAAGAGGATTTCAGATATGGACGGTAGAGCCAACTGGCGACAATGAGTTTAATGTAACCTACAGTGTAGACCAGCTCATTACAGAGGGAGAAAATACAAAGACCGTCCACTCTGCTTATATAGTGAGTGTCTATGTAGATGGTTCTGGAAATATGGTACTGGTTAAGAATCCGACCATTACCAACATACCTAAGAAATCAAGTTATAAACCAAAAGCCATTGAAAGTGAGGGGACGGTTGATTCCATTACAACCAATGAAATCAATGAGTTTTTAACGACGTTCTTCAAGCTCTATCCTACAGCGACAGCCAGTGAACTTTCCTACTATGTGAATGACGGGATATTAAAACCAATCGGAAAAGAGTACATCTTTCAAGAACTGGTAAATCCTATTCACAATCGTAAGGATAATCAAGTCACGGTATCGCTGACAGTGGAGTATATCGACCAGCAGACCAAAGCAACGCAGGTATCTCAATTTGATTTGGTACTTGAAAAGAACGGGAGTAATTGGAAGATTATAGAATAACAAATATTGGTACATTATTACAGCTATTTTGTAATCACGTACTCTCTTTGATAAAAAATTGGAGATTCCTTGACAAATATGCTCTTACGTGCTATAATTTAAGTATCTATTTAAAAGGAGTTAATAAATATGCGGCAAGGTATTCTTAAATAAACTGTCAATTTGATAGTGGGAACAAATAATTGGATGTCCTTTTTTAGGAGGGCTTAGTTTTTTGTACCCAGTTTAAGAATACCTTTATCATGTGATTCTAAAGTATCCAGAGAATATCTGTATGCTTTGTATACCTATGGTTATGCATAAAAATCCCAGTGATAAAAGTATTTATCACTGGGATTTTTATGCCCTTTTGGGTTTTTGAATGGAGGAAAATCACATGAAAATTATTAATATTGGAGTTTTAGCTCATGTTGATGCAGGAAAAACTACCTTAACAGAAAGCTTATTATATAACAGTGGAGCGATTACAGAATTAGGAAGCGTGGACAAAGGTACAACGAGGACGGATAATACGCTTTTAGAACGTCAGAGAGGAATTACAATTCAGACAGGAATAACCTCTTTTCAGTGGGAAAATACGAAGGTGAACATCATAGACACGCCAGGACATATGGATTTCTTAGCAGAAGTATATCGTTCATTATCAGTTTTAGATGGGGCAATTCTACTGATTTCTGCAAAAGATGGCGTACAAGCACAAACTCGTATATTATTTCATGCACTTAGGAAAATGGGGATTCCCACAATCTTTTTTATCAATAAGATTGACCAAAATGGAATTGATTTATCAACGGTTTATCAGGATATTAAAGAGAAACTTTCTGCCGAAATTGTAATCAAACAGAAGGTAGAACTGTATCCTAATATGTGTGTGACGAACTTTACCGAATCTGAACAATGGGATACGGTAATAGAGGGAAACGATGACCTTTTAGAGAAATATATGTCCGGTAAATCATTAGAAGCATTGGAACTCGAACAAGAGGAAAGCATAAGATTTCAGAATTGTTCCCTGTTCCCTGTTTATCACGGAAGTGCAAAAAACAATATAGGGATTGATAACCTTATAGAAGTGATTACGAATAAATTTTATTCATCAACACATCGAGGTCAGTCTGAACTTTGCGGAAAAGTTTTCAAAATTGAGTATTCGGAAAAAAGACAGCGTCTTGCATATATACGTCTTTATAGTGGCGTACTGCATTTGCGAGATTCGGTTAGAATATCGGAAAAGGAAAAAATAAAAATTACAGAAATGTATACTTCAATAAATGGTGAATTATGTAAAATCGATAAGGCTTATTCCGGGGAAATTGTTATTTTGCAGAATGAGTTTTTGAAGTTAAATAGTGTTCTTGGAGATACAAAGCTATTGCCACAGAGAGAGAGAATTGAAAATCCCCTCCCTCTGCTGCAAACGACTGTTGAACCGAGCAAACCTCAACAAAGGGAAATGTTACTTGATGCACTTTTAGAAATCTCCGACAGTGACCCGCTTCTGCGATATTATGTGGATTCTGCGACACATGAAATCATACTTTCTTTCTTAGGGAAAGTACAAATGGAAGTGACTTGTGCTCTGCTGCAAGAAAAGTATCATGTGGAGATAGAAATAAAAGAGCCTACAGTCATTTATATGGAAAGACCGTTAAAAAAAGCAGAGTATACCATTCACATCGAAGTTCCACCGAATCCTTTCTGGGCTTCCATTGGTCTATCTGTAGCACCGCTTCCATTAGGGAGCGGAGTACAGTATGAGAGCTCGGTTTCTCTTGGATACTTAAATCAATCGTTTCAAACTGCAGTTATGGAGGGGATACGCTATGGCTGTGAACAAGGATTGTATGGTTGGAATGTGACGGACTGTAAAATCTGTTTTAAGTATGGCTTATACTATAGCCCTGTTAGTACCCCAGCAGATTTTCGGATGCTTGCTCCTATTGTATTGGAACAAGTCTTAAAAAAAGCTGGAACAGAATTGTTAGAGCCATATCTTAGTTTTAAAATTTATGCGCCACAGGAATATCTTTCACGAGCATACAACGATGCTCCTAAATATTGTGCGAACATCGTAGACACTCAATTGAAAAATAATGAGGTCATTCTTAGTGGAGAAATCCCTGCTCGGTGTATTCAAGAATATCGTAGTGATTTAACTTTCTTTACAAATGGACGTAGTGTTTGTTTAACAGAGTTAAAAGGGTACCATGTTACTACCGGTGAACCTGTTTGCCAGCCCCGTCGTCCAAATAGTCGGATAGATAAAGTACGATATATGTTCAATAAAATAACTTAGTGTATTTTATGATGTTTCTTGCTTCGTTGATACCGCTGGCTAAAGAAATACTGAATTTAAAACTTAGTTTATATGTGGTAAAATGTTTTAATCAAGTTTAGGAGGAATTAATTATGAAGTGTAATGAATGTAACAGGGTTCAATACAACCAAATTTTAATTTGGCTTTGCATTTTATCTTTTTTTAGCGTATTAAATGAAATGGTTTTGAACGTCTCATTACCTGATATTGCAAATGATTTTAATAAACCACCTGCGAGTACAAACTGGGTGAACACAGCCTTTATGTTAACCTTTTCCATTGGAACAGCTGTATATGGAAAGCTATCTGATCAATTAGGCATCAAAAGGTTACTCCTATTTGGAATTATAATAAATTGTTTCGGGTCGGTAATTGGGTTTGTTGGCCATTCTTTCTTTTCCTTACTTATTATGGCTCGTTTTATTCAAGGGGCTGGTGCAGCTGCATTTCCAGCACTCGTAATGGTTGTAGTTGCGCGCTATATTCCAAAGGAAAATAGGGGTAAAGCATTTGGTCTTATTGGATCGATAGTAGCCATGGGAGAAGGAGTCGGTCCAGCGATTGGTGGAATGATAGCCCATTATATTCATTGGTCCTATCTTCTACTCATTCCTATGATAACAATTATCACTGTTCCGTTTCTTATGAAATTATTAAAGAAAGAAGTAAGGATAAAAGGTCATTTTGATATCAAAGGAATTATACTAATGTCTGTAGGCATTGAATTTTTTATGTTGTTTACAACATCATATAGCATTTCTTTTCTTATCGTTAGCGTGCTGTCATTCCTGATATTTGTAAAACATATCAGGAAAGTAACAGATCCTTTTGTTGATCCCGGATTAGGGAAAAATATACCTTTTATGATTGGAGTTCTTTGTGGGGGAATTATATTTGGAACAGTAGCAGGGTTTGTCTCTATGGTTCCTTATATGATGAAAGATGTTCACCAGCTAAGTACTGCCGAAATCGGAAGTGTAATTATTTTCCCTGGAACAATGAGTGTCATTATTTTCGGCTACATTGGTGGGATACTTGTTGATAGAAGAGGTCCTTTATACGTGTTAAACATCGGAGTTACATTTCTTTCTGTTAGCTTTTTAACTGCTTCCTTTCTTTTAGAAACAACATCATGGTTCATGACAATTATAATCGTATTTGTTTTAGGTGGGCTTTCGTTCACCAAAACAGTTATATCAACAATTGTTTCAAGTAGCTTGAAACAGCAGGAAGCTGGTGCTGGAATGAGTTTGCTTAACTTTACCAGCTTTTTATCAGAGGGAACAGGTATTGCAATTGTAGGTGGTTTATTATCCATACCCTTACTTGATCAAAGGTTGTTACCTATGGAAGTTGATCAGTCAACTTATCTGTATAGTAATTTGTTATTACTTTTTTCAGGAATCATTGTCATTAGTTGGCTGGTTACCTTGAATGTATATAAACATTCTCAAAGGGATTTCTAAATCGTTAAGGGATCAACTTTGGGAGAGAGTTCAAAATTGATCCTTTTTTTATAACAGGAATTCAAATCTTTTTGTTCCATTAAAGGGCGCGATTGCTGAATAAAAGATACGAGAGACCTCTCTTGTATCTTTTTTATTTTGAGTGGTTTTGTCCGTTACACTAGAAAACCGAAAGACAATAAAAATTTTATTCTTGCTGAGTCTGGCTTTCGGTAAGCTAGACAAAACGGACAAAATAAAAATTGGCAAGGGTTTAAAGGTGGAGATTTTTTGAGTGATCTTCTCAAAAAATACTACCTGTCCCTTGCTGATTTTTAAACGAGCACGAGAGCAAAACCCCCCTTTGCTGAGGTGGCAGAGGGCAGGTTTTTTTGTTTCTTTTTTCTCGTAAAAAAAAGAAAGGTCTTAAAGGTAAGAACTTGTATGCTGGGGTGTTGCCCTTTATTTTCAATATTAGTTAAGTACCGTGGGTCAATTTCAATCAATGCTCCCACTTGTTCACGAGTTAAACCTCGTTTCAATCGAGCTTCTTTAATGGCTAAACCAAAGGCTCTAAAATCATATTTATCTTCTTTTTTACGCATAGTAGACCACCTCTATACATTTTATTGTTCCTACTGAATTAAAAACAGGTATAGAAAAACGTGTTATATGGTTTATAGGTTTATATTTAATAAAAAGCACTACTAAACGCCAATAAAAAAAACCGTTATATGGTAGTGCTATTTACGCTGTTAAAATATTGTATATTACTTCCAAATGGCGGTTTGTTGGAGGTCAACGTCGCCATGAAGTACATCATATACAATAAATTTCCTTACATTGGGTTCTTGTCAAAAAAAGTCGTCTATCTGCAATAGATAAGTACGTCCACCAATGTGGTTTTATAAATCATATAGATAGAATAACAGAAGCATGTAAACAGAGAAATAAATCTGTTTATATGCTTTTTTGGCTATTCAGAACTTTTTTACAAAGTTTATTTATCAGTAATGCAACAAATCCCCCTTTCACATTGGGACTAAGAGTGAAAGGAGATAAACGAGCAAGGCTCACTTCCTTTCCTAGACAGAAAGGGGGTGAGAAACATGAAACCATCTTCTTTTCAGACCACAATAGAAAATCAGTTTGACTATATCTGTAAACGTGCTATGGAAGACGAGCGAAAGAATTATATGCTTTATCTTTCAAGGATTGCAAAGCGTGAGGTGTCCTTTTCGGATGTTGGCGATTATCTTGTTAGCCAGTTTGCGACAACAGATAACTATTCAACTGACTTTCAGATTTTTACACTCAATGGGTTATCAGTAGGCGTTGAAAATGATTTGTTGAGTGAAGCATTACGTGAGTTGCCAGACAAGAAACGTGAAATTCTACTGCTGTTTTACTTTATGGACATGAGCGATTCAGAAATTGCAGACCTGTTGAAATTGAACCGTTCTACTGTCTATCGGCATAGAACCAGTGGACTAGCCTTAATTAAAAAGTTTATGGAGGAATTTGAAGAATGAAAACACAATATCCTATGATTCCCTTTCCTCTCATTGTAAAGGCAACAGATGGCGATACCGAAGCGATTAACCAGATTCTACATCATTACAGAGGGTACATAACGAAGCGTTCCCTACGACTTATGAAAGATGAATATGGCAATCAAAGTATGGTCGTTGATGAAGTCTTACGTGGAAGAATGGAAACCAGACTGATTACAAAGATTTTGTCATTTGAAATTAAGTAATATCCTCTCTCCTTTCGTGGAAGCGTGCTAAACCATTCCACGCTTCCCGAACAGGGAGGTTTGTTATTCCACCAAAGCATATTGAGCTTTCAATGTGTTTTGATAGGCTAACGAGCCATTGTTCTTTGAAAACTGAATAAAAGTAATCGAATACGTTTCGATAAGAAAAGAGCCAACGGAACTAACCGCCATGACCTATCTTATAAAGATAGCGAGCGATTCATGTTAGTGATCCGAGAAGCAATCTTTAGCAGGATTGCCTGCAACGACATTCTTATCGTGATAATGATACTCCCATACAGTCAATAGTCCGAGCGTGATAAAACCGTCGCAGGCAATGAGTATGGCTACATGAGAACCATGCAGGGGTGGAACTCCCGTGAGCTTTGCTAAAGCTGTTCGATTGCTGGTAAAACAACTTTTATGAAATCCAAATAAGTGATTTGGAAAGGAGGATTTTATGAAGCAGACTGACATTCCTATTTGGGAACGTTATACCCTAACCATTGAAGAAGCGTCAAAATATTTTCGTATTGGCGAAAACAAGCTACGACGCTTGGCAGAGGAAAATAAAAATGCAAATTGGCTGATTATGAATGGCAATCGTATTCAGATTAAACGAAAACAATTTGAAAAAATTATAGATACATTGGACGCAATCTAGCGTCGCCAAAGGGTCTTGTATATGATAAAATAGTATTAAGTCGTATCAAGGCTCTTTCCATAAAGGAAAGGAGCAAATGCCATGTCAGAAAAAAGACGTGACAATAAAGGTCGAATCTTAAAGACTGGAGAGAGCCAACGAAAAGACGGAAGATACTTATACAAATATATAGATTCATTTGGAGAACCGCAATTTGTTTACTCGTGGAAACTTGTGGCTACAGACCGAGTACCAGCAGGAAAGCGTGATTGTATCTCACTTAGAGAGAAAATCGCAGAGTTACAGAAAGACATTCATGATGGTATTGATGTTGTAGGAAAGAAAATGACACTCTGCCAGCTTTACGCAAAACAGAACGCTCAAAGACCAAAGGTTAGAAAAAACACTGAAACTGGACGCAAATATCTTATGGATATTTTGAAGAAAGACAAGTTAGGTGTAAGAAGTATTGACAGTATTAAGCCATCAGACGCTAAAGAATGGGCTATTAGAATGAGTGAAAATGGTTATGCTTATCAAACCATCAATAACTACAAACGTTCTTTAAAGGCTTCATTCTATATTGCTATACAAGATGATTGTGTTCGGAAGAATCCATTTGACTTTCAACTGAAAGCAGTTCTTGATGATGATACTGTCCCTAAGACCGTACTAACAGAAGAACAGGAAGAAAAACTGTTAGCCTTTGCAAAAGCTGATAAAACCTACAGCAAAAATTATGATGAAATTCTGATACTCTTAAAAACAGGTCTTCGTATTTCAGAGTTTGGTGGTTTGACACTTCCAGATTTAGATTTTGAGAATCGTCTTGTCAATATAGACCATCAGCTATTGAGAGATACTGAAATTGGGTACTACATTGAAACACCAAAGACCAAAAGTGGCGAACGTCAAGTTCCTATGGTTGAAGAAGCCTATCAAGCATTTAAGCGAGTGTTAGCGAATCGAAAGAATGATAAGCGTGTTGAGATTGATGGATATAGTGATTTCCTCTTTCTTAATAGAAAGAACTATCCAAAAGTGGCAAGTGATTACAACGGCATGATGAAAGGTCTTGTTAAGAAATACAATAAGTATAACGAGGATAAATTGCCACACATCACTCCACATAGTTTGCGACATACATTCTGTACCAACTATGCAAATGCAGGAATGAATCCAAAGGCATTACAGTACATTATGGGACATGCTAATATAGCCATGACGCTGAACTATTACGCACATGCAACATTCGATTCTGCAATGGCAGAAATGAAACGCTTGAATAAAGAGAAGCAACAGGAGCGTCTTGTTGCTTAGTAGTACAAATGAATTTACTACTTATTTACCACTTCTGACAGCTAAGACATGAGGAAATATGCAAAGAAACGTGAAGTATCTTCCTACAGTAAAAATACTCGAAAGCACATAGAATAAGGCTTTACGAGCATTTAAGAAAATATAAAAAGATAATTAGAAATTTATACTTTGTTTATATATAAAAATTTTACACATTTTTCTTGACAGGGCTTTCTTTTAGATGTACAATGTATGTGTAGAAAAATTATATATAAAAATCTTACACATTAGAAAAGGAGGTTCCCCATGTACTTTCCAACATCCTCTGCCTTGATTGAATTTCTCATCTTGGCCGTACTGGAGCAGGATGATTCTTATGGTTATGAGATTAGCCAAACCATTAAGCTGATCGCTAATATCAAAGAATCTACACTCTATCCTATCCTAAAAAAATTGGAAGGCAATAGCTTTCTGACAACCTATTCTAGAGAGTTCCAAGGTCGCATGCGCAAATACTACTCCTTGACAAATGGTGGTATAGAACAGCTCGTGACCCTAAAAGATGAATGGGCACTCTATACAGACACCATCAATGGCATCATAGAAGGGAGTATCCGCCATGACAAGAACTGAATACCTGACTCAGCTAGAACTTTATCTCAAAAAACTACCTCAGGCTGACCAAATTGAAGCCATGGACTATTTCAGGGAACTCTTTGACGATGCTGGAGTCGAGGGAGAAAAAGAACTCATCGCTAGCTTGGGAACTCCTAAGGAAGCAGCCCACGAAGTCCTCTCCAATCTCCTCGATAAAAAAATCAATGAGGCACCCGCTCAAAAGAATAACCGACAAATTTTGCATATCGCCTTGTTAGCCCTACTTGCAGCACCCATCGGTATTCCTTTAGGAATCGCCATTCTCTTGGCTCTTTTCGCAATCCTTGTGGCCGCTTCGAGCGTCATCTTGGCTTTCTTTGTAGTTTCCATACTTGGTATCATCGGCGGATTCCTATTTTTAGTTGAAAGTTTCACTGTCCTAGCCCAAGCTAAATCAGCCTTTATCTTGATTTTTGGTGCTGGTTTACTAGCCATCGGTGCTTCTTCACTAGTCTTACTAGGTATCTCCTATGTAGCTCGTTTCTTCGGTCTACTCATTGTTCGCTTGGTGCAATTTGTTCTTAAAAAAGGAAAGAGAGGTGACCAGCATGCGTAAATTGACAAAAGGATTTCTCATTTTTGGTGTGGTGACTACCATTATCGGCTTTACCCTGCTCTTTGTAGGGATCCAATCTGACGGGATTAAGAGTCTGCTTGCCATGTCCAAGGAACCTGTCTATGATAGTCGGATGGAAGAGCTGACCTTTGGCAAGGAAGTTGAAAACCTAGAGATCACTCTCCATCAACACGCGCTGACCATCACAGACTCTTTCGATGATCAAATCCACATTTCTTACCATCCATCTCTTTCTGCTCACCATGATCTTATTACAAATCAGAATGACAAGACTCTAAACCTCACCGATAAGAAACTGTCTGAAACTCCGTTTCTCTCTTCTGGAATTGGCGGGATTCTCCATATCGCAAGTAGCTACTCTCGTCGTTTTGAAGAAGTTATTCTCCAAGTTCCAAAAGGAAGAAGTCTAAAAGGGATCAACGTGTCAGCCAATCGTGGACAAACCACCATCATAAATGCTAGCCTTGAAAATGCAACTCTCAATACAAATGGTTATCTCCTCCGAATTGAAGGAAGTCGTATCAAAAACAGCAAATTCAAAACACCAAATATCATTAATATACTTGATACAGACCTTACAGATAGTCAGCTAGAGTCAACAAAAAATCACTTCTACGTTGACAATATTAAAGTATATGGTAAGGTAGAACTAACTTCTAAAAATGAACTTAGCATCACACTAACTCAAAAAGAAAGCCAAGAAATTAACTTAGACCTCTCGAGTCACCATGGTTTTATTTATCAATTATTAAGAGATAAGAGTCAACAGAAACCCAACGAATTAAGCAACCCTTACAAAACTGAAAAGACCGATGTAAAAGGTCAACTCATAGCTAAGGCTGATGATTATATTAGTCTTGAGACTACAGCCAACAGACCTTAACAAACCTATTTGTATCGACCACAATAACGCATATCTAACTAAAAAGGAGGTTCTACCATGAAACAAGAATGGTTTGAAAGTAATGATTTTGTAAAAACAACAAGCAAGAACAAGCCTGATGAACAACACAAAGATGTTAGAGACAAGGCTGAAGAAACGATAGTCGATCTCGATACACCAATTGAAAAAAATACTCAAGTAGAGGAGGAAGTCTCTCAAGCTAAAGTCGAACTTGAAAACCAGCAAGAAGAGACAATTGAAACGCCTGAAGACAGTGAATCGAGAACAGAAATAGAAGAAAAGAAAGCATTAGATTCTACTGAAGAAGAGCAAGACCTTTCTAAAGAAACAGAAAAAGTCACTATAGCTGAAGAGAGTCAAGAAGCACTTCCTCAGCAAAAACCAACCACGAAAGAGCCCCTTCTTATCAGTCAATCCTTAGAAAGTCCCTATATCCCCGACCAAGCTCCAAAATCTACGGATAAATGGAAAGAGCAAGTGCTTGATTTTTGGTCTTGGCTAGTGGAGGCTCTCAAATCTCCTACAAGCAAGCTTGAAACAAGTAGCACACACAGCTACACAGCCTTTCTCTTGCTCATTCTGTTTTCTGCATCTTCCTTTTTCTTTAGTATCTACCACATCAAACATGCTTACTATGGACATATAGCAACTATGCATAATCACTTCCCTGAACAATTTGCTTCATTGAATCTCTTTTCGGTTATCTCTATCCTAGTAGCAACCACACTCTTCTTCTTTTCATTCCTCTTGGGTAGTTTCGTCGTGAGACGATTTATCTACCAAGAAAAGGACTGGACGCTAGAAAAGGTTCTCCAACAATATAGTCAACTCTTGGCAATTCCAATCTTCCTCACTGCTATTGCTAGTTTCTTTGCCTTCTTTGACAGCCTGCGATTTACGGCCCTCTTGTGTGTGATTAGCATTGGAATCATTCTGCTTGCCAGTCTCCATATCATTACAAGACCAAGTCAAGCAAGTGAAACCGACTCCTTCTATCAATTATTCTTGTCTGTCCTTGTGAACGGAGTCATTATCCTCCTCTTCTTTGTAGCTGAAGTGGCACTGATTGGGGATTATCTTCGTATCTTGGCCTTTCTTTAAACTTTAATCCTGTCTTTCACGGCAGGATTTTTTATGCCAAAAAAGCAAGTCACTTGACCTGCTTCTGCTTTACTTTTCTTGTGCTAATGCTTTAAAATCTTGTCCTAGGATGGGTTGTACTTCTAATTGATTAGCGTCTAGTTGGTGGTAAGATGCTGATGGTAGTGACTCTAGGAATTTTGCATAGTCCAAGCGGGCAATGGCTTCATAGTCTTCTGGTTTAGAGCCATCTCCTGTGATTTGAACCAAGTCAATTTCCCACTGGACTTCCTTATCTACCAATTGCTCAATATAGGCTGCAGGGACAAATGGCTCTCTCGGTAAAACAGTCTTGACTCCTTGCGCCAGATGGTAGACGCCATGCACTTGCCCTTCTCCATCCTGATAGAAGGAAACTCTTGCAAAGTAGGCGTCTGTCTCTTGAACCGCACGTACACGCGCTTCAAACTGAGGCAAGCCATCTGCCCCTAAAAAGCTTTTCAAATCCTCATGACTAAAGAAAACAGGATTAAAAATTCCTTGGCAAATCATAAAGCGTGCTGCACTATCAGCCAGATGGGCTTGAATACCTGCTTGGAAATAAGCTTCAAAGTCAAAACCATCGAGCCCTTCAATCTCAGTTCCTGTGTAAGCAAGCAGGGCATCTAAAAATGCTTTGATAATCTCCCAGTCTGTCTTCGTTAATAGATCAGGAAGCTCGACACGATAAGCCTTTTGACCATCAGCATAACTGACTTTAAAGAGAAATTGCGACTGCCCCACTATCGCACACTCGATATACTCAAGACGGTTAAGAGGCTGACGGAGATAGACTGCATCATAACTATGCGACTCCAAACCATCTAGCAAGGCCAAGATGGACTTGGCAGTCAAAATTTCCTGTTCTCCTAAAATGCTCTGTTTATTTGGAATAAAAAATGTTTTCGTCATAACTGGACTCCTTTGAAATCGTTTACATATAGTATACCCTATTTTCCTGAAAGATACAGAAACAAACTTTATACTCTTCGAAAATCAAATTCAAACCGCGTCAGCTTCACCTTGCCGTACTCAAGTACAGCCTGCGGCTAGCTTCCTAGTTTGCTCTTTGATTTTCATTGAGTATTAGATTTTTTAGTAAAAAGCATAGAAAAACAGCCCCTAAGGACTGTTTGATCTTATACAGTAGCTGCTTGATCCAAGCTTTCACCGATAGCGGCTAGGTGCTCAACAACTTCAGCTTGTGTTAATTCATTTTCTGAAACATAGCGGTTACGTGGGTGAACACGGCACTCGTGCGAGCATCCACGAAGGTACTTGTCTTCATTTTCTTCTGATGTCAAGATACGACGGTTACAGAATGGATTTCCACAGTTGACATAACGTTCACATGGTGTTCCATCAAACCAGTCTTTCCCTACGATGGTTGGGTTGACATGGTTGACATCTACGGCGATACGCTCGTCAAAGACGTACATTTTCCCATCCCAAAGCTCACCTTGGACTTCTGGGTCTTTACCGTAAGTTGCGATTCCTCCGTGCAATTGACCGACATCTTTGTAACCTTCACGAACCATCCAGCCTGAGAATTTCTCACAGCGAACTCCACCTGTACAGTAAACTACGACACGCTTGTCCATGAATTTTTCTTTGTTATCACGAACCCATTGTGGTAATTCACGGAAGTTGCGGATGTCTGGGCGGATAGCCCCACGGAAATGTCCTAGGTCGTACTCGTAATCGTTACGTGTGTCAAGGACAACGGTATCTTCGTCAAGAAGGGCTTCTTTGAACTCTTTTGGAGACAAGTAAGCACCTGTTGTTTCAAGTGGGTTGATGTCGTTGTCAAAGTCGTTGTCTTCCAAACCAAGGTGGACAATCTCTTTCTTGTAGCGAACAAACATCTTCTTGAAGGCTTGTTCATTTTCTTCATCAATCTTGAACCAGAGGTCTTCCATGCCTGGGAGGCTGTGAACGTAGTCCATGTATTTTTGAGTTGTTTCATAGTCACCTGAAACTGTTCCATTAATTCCCTCGTCAGCGACTAGGATACGGCCTTTCAGGCCGATTGATTTACAGAAAGCCAAGTGGTCTGCAGCAAATTGCTCTGCATTTTCAATTGGAGTATAGAGGTAGTAAAGTAAGACACGAATATCTTTTGCCATAAGATTTGTTCTCTTTTCTATTCTTAAATTTTCAGAATTTTTCATCTAACTATACTAGTATACCTGCTTGAGAAAACGAATGCAATTTATTTGACTGGAAATTGTAGAAAGGGATTTATCCCTGCATTTCGTCAGTAGCCATAGCGAATAGCAGATAATTCTCTCAATTTTTTAATCTGCCCAGCTTGACTTTCTGACAAACTCAGCTCGTTATCAATCAACACACGTGAGATGTCAACATTCATTTGACTCATAATAAACGGAGTAGAGGTCCCATCGTCCTTTAATCGTCTTTTATAACTCACTAACTGATTTTTCAAGGGAGCAAGTTGAGACGTATCCTTTATATCTTCCAATAGATGATTTATGATTGTCATGGATTCACAACGTCTTTCGCTGCCTCCAGCAAACCATTTTAATGGTGTCATTCTCATTTTCCTCCTGAAATATTTGAAAAACTATAATTCCTAACTCACCTGCCAGTATTTTACCCAAACACCCTATGTAAAAAAGTCAGCAGAAATGGTAAGGTCGCTACAATATTATTGATAGCATAAGACGCTCAGCAGGATTGAAGTTTGAAAAAATAAAACTTAATCTTAACTACCGATTTAGCAACTAATATAGCAAATCACAATAAACCATCTCATTAAAATACTAGGCCTATCTAGACTAAACTTAAATTTTTGTTTAGAGGCTGAACAAAAACTCAATTTCAGGAGAAAACGAAGTAAATCTTCCCACAATAAAACTGACATGATAAAAATCTTCATCGCTCCAAACAACACTATCCATGCCAAAACCATGAGTATGATCATCTGTAACATCAAAACTCCCTAAAATCACACCTGCTAATTCTGCTAACGTTTCTTTTCTAGAATGTGTATATGCCGATAGCAACCTTTCCCAAATTTGACGAAAACAATCCAAGAACGCACAAATAATAGCTTTTCAGTCTCTATTTTCTGTTTTATTCATTTTAAATGTACCATAATCCCTCCAATAGTCAAGCAACATAATTTCTTTTAATCTATCATCACTCTTAAGTTTGTTGAACTAAGTCACCTATAACTCGAAAAAGGTATAGAAATAGAATGTTTCACGAGAAACACTCTATATCATCTATTATAACAACGAGAGTATTAGGTATCTATCTGCTTATCATTAGTAGCCCTACACTATGTCCCAAGATTATCCACAAGTTGTGAATAACTATCCCAGACTATGCTTAACTCTTTAGTTAAAGGAATTAAAACTACTTTATAATCCTAAAAAGTTACTAGATTGGTCATACCAATAAGAATTATCACTGAAATAATCAGAAGTTATCCACACTTATCCACAACCTGTTAGTAACTTTTGTGAATAGTCTTACTTAAGCTAGGACTTATCTCTCACGATTACTAAAAAAGAGCCTGTTGCCAAGCTCTTTAGTCTATTATTTCTTCTCAGCGCGAAGGGCTGACAAGATTTGTGTACGGATATCATCCACACCATTTGGTGTATTTGGTAAAAAGATAGTTTGATTTCCTTTAGAAGCAAAGGTATTCAAGGTATCCAAATACTGGTTGGTCAAGAGGATGGACATAATTTGTTCTTCTGTCATGCCAACATTGGCTTCCTTGAGTTCTGTGATAGACTCTGCCAATCCATCCACAATCGCCTTACGTTGTTGGGCAATCCCCACACCATGAAGGCGGTCTTTTTCTGCTTCGGCTTCAGCTGCAGTGACGATTTTAATCTTGTCAGCTTCCGCCAATTCTTGCGCTGCGACTCGCTTACGTTGCGCCGCATTGATTTCATTCATGGATTGCTTAACTTCTGCATCTGGTTCGACCTTTGTAATCAAGGTTTTCACGATAATATAACCGTAAGTTGTCATTTCTTCCGCTACTTGGTGTTGGACTTCAAGGGCAATCTCATCTTTTTTCTCAAACAATTCATCCAAGGTTAATTTTGGAACAGAAGAACGAAGGGCGTCTTCGATATAAGATTTAATCTGAGACTCTGGACGCATGAGTTTATAGTAGGCATCTGTCACGCTCTGCTCATTAACACGGTACTGAGTCGCTACATTCATCATAACGAACACATTGTCCTTGGTCTTGGTCTCAACCACAATATCGCTTTGCAGCAAACGCAACTGAATCCGCGCTGCAATCGAGTCAATTCCAAAAGGCAATCGAATATGAATACCACTATTGGCAACCTTTTGGTATTTCCCAAAGCGTTCAATAATCGCCACCGACTGCTGACGAACCACATAAATTGTACTCAGTGTGACTATTACCAATAGGAGCACACAAACCACCACAAAAATCATCAAAAATGTTGCCATTATCGTGACCTCCATCATTATTTTTCCTGTATTATAGCACATTTAAAGAAGGCTGTGCAGTTTTTACTGCGATTTTTCCTGAAATGTCAATAATTAGAGGTGAATTGTCACATTGTCGTCTAATTCCTGGCTAAAACAACTCTTTATAAAATGCAATCGTTTCTTTTTCATTACATTAACTTCTATAGAATCTTCATCCATAGTCAGGGAATAACTTGCCTTAACCTTTCCCTCGTGCTATACTAGTGATTGAAATTAATGAATAGGAGATATTTCATGAAAACAGCAAAAACTACTGTTACAATCCTTTCTGCACTTGCTTCTGTCGTCTTATTGGCTAGTTGTGCAACAAAGTCTACAGAAACACAGACAAACAATAATAGCTCATCTGATAATCAAATTACAATGACATATGACCAACTACGGTCAAGGGAAAACACTATGTCAACCCTTTGGTACCAAAAATCAGCTGAAACTAAAGCTTTATACATACAGGGTTATAACGTTGCAACAAATCACCTGAAGGAATTGCTCAAAACAGAATCAGACAAGCCTTACTCTATCGTTTTAGACTTGGATGAAACTGTCCTAGATAATAGCCCTTATCAAGTACAAAATGTCAAAGATGGTACAGCATTCACACCCGAAAATTGGGATGTTTGGGTTCAAAAAGCTTCAGCAAAAGCTGTCCCAGGTGCCAAGGATTTTCTTCAGTTTGCTGATCAAAACGGTGTCCAAATCTACTATATTTCTGACCGCTCAGCTAATCAAGTAGATGCTACCATTAAAAATCTTGAAAGTGAAGGAATTCCTGTTCAAGGACGTGATCATCTCATGTTCTTAGAAAGTGGTGTAAAATCCAAAGAAGGTCGTCGCCAAAAAGTTCAAGAAAAAACAAATCTTATCTTATTGTTTGGTGATAACCTCGTAGACTTTGCAGATTTTTCTAAGACTTCTGAATCTGACCGTGATAAACAACTTGAAGAATTGCAAAAAGAATTCGGTGAAAAATTCATCATCTTCCCAAATCCAATGTATGGATCATGGGAATCAGCTGTATACGCTGGTAATAAACTAGATGCTAAAGGTCAAGTAGAAGAACGCCAAAAAGCCTTGCAAGGTTTTGATAAATAAAACAAATAAGCTGATTCTACATAAAATTAGGCTAACTTACAATCTTCAAAAAGTGGATAGGAAGGAATTCTGATAATCAGAAAACTTTCCTATCCACTTTTATAATTGATATAACATCAAGATTTTATACATCTAATACTATACGTTTTCTGATTTTAAAGACTTTTTGCCTATCCCCTACATTTCAAGAATTAAGTGATGTTGATAATCTAAATTTGTTGTGATCTACTATTTTTGTCATCGGTTACCGATTACGTTCCTATGGGTTCGTGAGAGGAGGTGAAACTAATGAGCCTTATCATAGAGCTCGCTCTTACTATTATAGCGGATGTTATAGCTGGAATTATCTTGTATTTCGTCTGCAGATGGCTAGATAGTAAGGAGTAGACCGAGTGACTAGCCTATCAACACCCGTTAAATCGCTAAGATACGTCAAAAAAGCCCTTAACTATGGCAGTAGTTAGGGGCTTTGGTGTTCTAATGAACCTTATCAACTAACTACATTCTAGCATATAATCCCCTATATTTCAAGAATTAAGCAATGTTGATGATCTAAATTTGTTATGATCTACTATTTTTGTCATCGGTTACCGATTACGTTCCTTACGGTTCGTGAAAGGAGGTGAAACTAATGAGCCTTATCCCAGAGCTCGCTCTTACTATTATAGCAGACGTCATCGCTGGAATCATATTGTATTTCGTTTGCAAATGGCTAGATGGTAAGAAGTAGACCGACTGACTGGCCTATCAACACCCGTTAAATCGCTAAGATACGTCAAAAAAGCCCTTAACTACTGGCATAGTTAAGGGCTTTGGTGTTCTAATGAACCTTATCCGATAAAGTTATTCTAACATATAAGCCCCGATATTTCAAGAGTTTTATTTATTGTTTAAAATTCCTTAGGTATCTGAAAGGTCTATAATGAAGTTATACTCAATGAAAATCAAAGAGCAAACTAGGAAGCTAACCGTAGGCTGCTCAAAACACTGTTTTGAGGTTGTAGATCAGAAGACTGACGAAGTCAGTCACATATATACGGCAAGGCGACGCTGACGTAGTTTGAAGAGATTTTCGAAGAGTATTACTATCTATTACCCAAAAACCGACCAGCTCTTATGAACTAGTCAGTTTTCTCATCAATGCGCCAACATTTCTTGGGCGATTTCTTGTCCAGATAGGTTATCTGGGTAGTAGGTTGGCCAGTTATCCATTTCTTCAAAGAGGGCTTCTTGGCTTGTGTCTCCAAAGAAGATATGGAAATGTTCTGCCTTAACTGGGGCAATATTGTGGTCACTAAACTGAACATACTTGAATTGTCCAGCATCCGTATCTGTCGCTTCAAATAGGAAGCGCACGCCACGATTGCCTTTCTTATAAGTCAAGATTTTCTTGCCGACATACTTGTAGGTATATTTCTTGCTTTGGCCACCTTGAACAAATTCCATAGTGTTATCAGTGATATTGATCTTAGTGACATCTGTCTGATAGCCTTTTGTATAATAAGCCTTATACTCAGCCTGTGTCATCTTACCAGTCAACTTAGCCTTGTAATCAAAGACTTGATCAAAAGTACCATCTTCAAGGAAAGGATAAACTGATTGCCAGTTACCTACATAGTCACTCAAGGTGCGGTCCTTGACATCTGCATCCTCAAAGTAACCATTTTGAACTGTCTTCGTATCCTCCGCCTTTTCAGGCTCAATTGCTGGGCCTTCTTGGTCTGTTGTTTGTTTTAGAGCCTTGAGGTTTTTCTCCATGATAGAGACGTAATTTTCTCCAGCCTTGGTGTCCTCTTCTGTCAGACTTTCTAAAGGATTAAGGACATCTGTTTTGACACCTGCTTCTTTTGAAAGTGTGTTAGCAAGAGCTTGTGAGGCATTTTCTTCAAAGTAGATATAGGCGATTTTATTTTTCTTGACGTACTCTGTCAATTCCGCCAGACGTGCAGCTGATGGTTCTGCATCTGGAGAGAGACCTGAGATTGCGACTTGTTTGAGTCCATAGTCCAAGGCAAGGTAGTTAAAGGCTGCGTGCTGCGTTACAAAGCTCTTTTGTTTAGCTTGAGACAAGCCTTCTGCATAAGCCTTATCCAGGGCTTGCAATTTTTCGATATAGGCAGCTGCGTTCTTTTCAAAGGTCTCTTTTTTATCAGGATAATCTGCTGACAAGCTATCACGGATGTGCTCTACTAGTTTAATGGCACGGACTGGTGACAACCAAACATGGGGGTCAAACTCATGATGATGGCCTTCTTCGCCATGGTCATGGTCTCCCTCTTCTTCCTCACCACCTGGCAAGAGTAACATATCTCCAGTCGCCTTGATGGTTTTCACCTTTTTCTTATCCAAAGTATCTAGCAATTTAGGAACCCATGTTTCCATGTTTTCATTTTCATAAACGAAGGTATCTGCGTCTTGGATTTTGGCAACTGCCTTGGCAGAAGGTTCGTATTCATGGGGTTCTGTACCAGCACCGATGAGGAGTTCTACATTAGCAGTATCTCCTGCGACTTGCTTAGTAAATTCATAGACAGGGTAAAAGGTTGTTACGATATTTAGTTTGCCATCTGCCTGCTTTTGATTGGAACAAGCCACTAAAAACAAGGCACATAGACTGGCTAGCAATAAGCTAATTTTTTTCATGTTCTTCTCCTATTTGATAAAACGTCTTACTAAACTAATGAGTAAAAAGACAGTTACAAAAATAATGGTAATACTTGCACTTGCAGGTGTTTCTGCATAGTAGGAAATGTAAAGTCCTGCTACCATTCCCAAAAATCCAATAGCACTGGCAAGCAGCATAACCGATTTAAAGTTTTTCCCCAAACGCAGGGCGATACTAGCTGGCAAGACCATAATGGTCGATACCAAAAGAGCTCCTGCTGCTGGAATCATAAGAGCAATAGCCACCCCTGTCACCATGTTAAAAAGAATAGACATGGTACGAACGGGCAAGCCATCCACAAAAGCCGTATCCTCATCAAAGGTCAAGATATACATCGGACGAAGGAAGAGGAAGGTCAAAATCAGAACAACCGCCGCAATGACAAAGAGGGAAATGACCTGCTCTTCGCTGATAGTCACAATCGAACCAAAAAGATACTGGTCCAAACTCATTGAGCTAGAGCTTTTCCCCTTACTCATGACAATCAGAGAAACAGCCAGTCCTGTCGACATGAGGATAGCTGTCCCGATTTCCATAAAGCTCTTGTAAACCGTACGGAGATACTCCAGAAAGACCGCTGCAATCAAGACAATAGCAATAGTGGAAATAGTCGGAGAAATCCCTAGTACCAGACCAAAGGCTACACCTGAAAGCGAGACGTGGCTGAGGGTATCACTCATCAAACTCTGACGGCGCAAGATAAGGAATGTTCCAAGAACTGGCGAGAAAAGACTCATGGCAATAACCGCCAGAAAGGCACGCTGCATAAAGTCATAAGATAACAAACTAAGCATGGCCCACCTCCTGGTCATTCTCATGAACGTTGAAACAACGCCATGGCGAATCTTGGTTACGGACTAGATGAATATTGCGGTCTGCATAGTCCTTAACTTCTTCAGGGTCATGGGTAATCATCAAAACAGCCTTGCCATGATGATGGGCACTGTGATGCATGAGTTCGTAAAATTCATTTTTACTTCCTGCATCCATCCCCGTTGTCGGCTCGTCTAGGATAAATACATCTGGGTCAGAAGCAAACATACGCGCAATCACCGCTCGCTGCTTTTGTCCTCCAGAAAGAGACCCCAAGCGTTTGTCTCTGTGTTCCCACATGCCAACTGAATCCAGACTGGCTTTGATATGCTCCTCATCATGAGCATTCAAACGACGGAACCAACCCTTTCGCGGATAGCGACCCGACTTAACAAATTCATAAACCGTACTTGGAAAACCAGCATTAAAACTGGCAATCTGTTGGGGAAGATAGGCTATTCTCAATTTCTTGCCCTGGGTATTTGTCTTTGAAATGGTCACCTTACCAATGCGTGGCTGAAGGATTCCAAGACTGGCCTTGATGAGTGTCGTCTTAGCCGCCCCATTTTCCCCCGTCAATGTCACAAATTCCCCACTATCAACACTATAATTGATATGTTCAAGAACAGGCTCCTTATCATAATAGAAGGATAAATCCTCTACTGTAATATATCTCATTATTTGATTTCTCCTACTAAAGCAGTCAAAAAACGCTGAATCACTTTTTGTTCATTTGGAGTAAACTGAGTCGCCACTTGTTCATAGGTTAAAAGTGTATGCTCATGGTGATGATGATGCTCCTCAGCAATTGGACGAGCCAAATCAGTCAACTGATAAAAAATCACACGCGCATCCTTAGGATCTTTAGATGTTTCCAACATTCCTTCCTTGACCAAAGACTTAATGGCCTTGGTAACTGCTGCCTGACTGACATTGAGGCGACGAGCCAATTCTGAATTGGTTAAAGATTCCTCTGACAAGAGCATGAGAATGTGCTCCTGAGTATTGGTCAGAGCCACCTCACTAGTGCAATGACCTATTAGGATTTCATGTTGGTTTTCCGCCTGCAAAATCACCTCATTCAAAAAGGCATCGATATCCTTTGCCAGCTGTCTCATATGTTACTCCTTTCCTTTCAGACTTCTCCATTTTAAGAGAAAAATACTATTCTTTGAAATTTTATTTACTGGTTAATTATATCACAACCAAAAAAAGAGTCAAGAAAAAACGTGAAAATAGGCTTCATTCTTGAGCTCTTCCATATTATTATCTATTGAAATTCCTTGATATCTCCATCATAAGTCGCCCAATCTTTGCTGAAAAAGCGCTCATTCAGATGGTAAGTCGGAGCTGGTGTGGGATTGGATAGGAAAGGATCAACTGCCTTGTCAAAAGCCAACCAACCCAACCAACCAAGGTGAATGGTGTCCTTCATAAAGAAAGGCTCCCCGCCATCCTTAGAAAAATCTGCTATATTGGTAAAACCTTGACTTTCTAACTGGTAGCGAATCTTCTGCACCGTTTGTTGATACATCTCCTCTCGTAGACCAGCGTAGTCCATCCATTTTTTATTAACGGGTGGAATGATAAAAATCGGGTTTACCTTAGATTTAGAAAACTGTGTTAAAACCAACTGCAAGTCATTATACTCTGGCGACTTGAGATAGGTAAAGCTTTTCTGAGAGTCCTTTAATTTCTTCAAATCCTTCTTGATCTGCGTATTATAGAAATAATTTTCCATTCCCAGATCATTATTGGAAGTATTCTTTTCAGCATCTGCTTTAACAACATCTTCTATGGCTTGATAAGAAAACTGGTCTGGCAAGGTCTTTAAATACTTAACTACATGCTTATCGTAGTTGACATAGCCTCTAACTGAAAACTGACCAAAAAAGGAAGCTTGGCGTTCATTAAACCGAGCCAATAATTCAATCATCTCATTGTCTGCATTCGACAATTCTTCTTTACTTGCCAACTTCTGAACCAGGTTCTTCATAGCTACGTTTGGGAACTGCTGCAGTAAGCGAGTCGCTGCATATTGACTAGCCTGGTCTCCTGATTGATGTTCCAGAAAACTGGTCAACTGGTCTCCATTAAAATACTGCTGAAAGGCTGCTGGCTCATAGCCATTTTTACTGAACCACTGAGGTGAGATAACATACACAACTTGTTTATTCTCCAGTTGTGGCAACATCTGTTGCATTCCAAAATACTGGTTGAGCGATGCAGCTCCCCTCTGTCCTAGAAGATAAGGACGGTAGGAGCGATTGTATTTCTCAGCTAATACCGCAGGATGAGCACCGTCAAAACGAAGCCATTCACTAGAGCCAAAGAAAGGAACAAAACGCATATTTGGATCAGATAGTGCTCTGACTTTTTGACTTCGCTCCTTAAAACTATCGATAGTAGTGGCCACTGCTGAACGCTTTTCAGCTCCTAGATTATGACGCATCTCAGTAGGATAAAAGAAAATGAGCAGAAAAACCAACAAACCAGCTATCAAGACCGGTCCGGAGATCATCCATAAGCGTTTAAGCATTTTGTAGCTCCACAATACCAGCTATGATTTTATTGGCTGTATTCCAGTCATCACGACCAAACTCTGTTACAGGGACACGAATGTCAAAACGGTTTTCAATCTCCACAATCAACTCAACCGTGCCCATGCTATCCAAGACACCTGCATCAAAAAGATCTTCATCCATCATGTCAGAAACATCTTCCATAAACAACTCATCAATAATTTCGATAACTTCTGATTTGATATCCATATTTTATTTCCTTTTATTTTTTAAACCATAAATCATTCAAAAATCCAGAAAAGATTAAGAATGACAGCATGACGACATGGAAGGTGACAACCATGCCAAGCAACTGAATCCAGCGATTCTCAGGTAGAGCAGCTTTCCCTGCTTTTTTCCGTTCCTTATTGAGCGTTTTTTTCTTACGAATCCAAGCATCATTGATGACCAAGCCTAGTCCATGAAAGAGTCCATAGGCGATGTAGTACCAAGTCACACCGTGCCAAAATCCCATAATCAGCATATTTACAATGTAGGCCACACTTGAGGTTACATTGCGATTTTTAAAGACCTTCTTTCTGGTCAACACCATCACCATCCGCATAAAGACAAAGTCACGGAACCAGAAAGAGAGACTCATGTGCCAGCGATTCCAAAATTCCTTTAAATCCCTTGATAAAAAGGGCTTATTAAAGTTGATAGGGCTACGGATTCCCATCAAGTTTGAAATGGCCAAAGCAAACATAGAGTAACCTGCAAAGTCAAAGAAAAGCTCCAGACCAAAGGTATACATGACTGCCAAGGCATAGTGGTTAAAGAAGCCACCTGACTGCAGGGCTAGATTCTTTAGAGGAGGGAGTAAGGTCTCTCCTAAAACATGGGCTAGGATAAACTTATACAAAAATCCCCACATGATATAGCGAACGGATTCATCCAGCATATCCATCAACTCATCCCACTCAGGAATGGTCTGATAATTTTCATTAAAACGCTTAAAGCGATCAATTGGACCACTCGAGAAAGTAGGCATGAAGAGAAGAAAACGGAGGAATTCCCAGAGGGTAAAATCCTTAATCACTCCATCTCTCAGCTCGATGATAATCCCAACCGAACGAAAGGTCAGGTAAGAAATTCCCAAAAATCCAAGCAAAGACTGCGTTCCATTGATAGCTGGCTGCACCTTGACAAAGATAATCGGAAGGAGGGACAGAAAACTAACTAGGTAAAAGGCCCACTTGCCATCCTTACTTTTTCGATAATGCTTGTAGAAGAGTAGGAGCAATATTTCCCAGCAAAGATAAATACCCAAGGCTGCCAACTGATTGGTCTTCCCACCCACCAACATGGTGACGATAAAGAAGAGACTAACCAGCACTTCATACCAGGCAAAGCGTTTCTTGAAAAAGAGACCGATAAAGATGGGCAAGGTTGCAGCAATCACATAGACAAAATACTGAGGATTACCGTATGGCTCTAAATGAGGAAGCTGTTGAAAGAACTCCATCATCTCTTATTCACCTCGTTAATCAATCCTTTAATGTCAATTTTTCCATTTGGAGTCAGTGGCAAACTGTCTCGATAAAGGAATTTAGACGGCATCATATAGGACATCATGATGTCTGTCAAGTCTTCCTTAATAGCCTTGGTAATATCGATATCACGCTCAAACTGCTCACGAACACCATCTTTTAAGATGACATAGGCCAGTAGATTTTGTACCTTGTGGTCCTTGTTATAACGTGGTACTGCGACAGCTGACTCGATATAACGAGACTTGTTGAGGTTTTGAGAGACATCTTCTAATTCTATGCGGTAACCGTTGAACTTAATCTGGAAGTCCATGCGTCCACCGTAGAGAAGCAAGCCTTCATCCGTCATGGTTCCCACATCACCTGTGTGATAGGCTGGTAGACCTTCAAACTCAAAGAAGGCTTCCGCTGTTTTTTCAGGATTGTTCATATAGCCTTTTGAAACAGCTGGCCCAGAAACAATGATTTCTCCCTGTTCACCATTTGGCAGTTTATTGCCTTCCTCGTCAATGATAAAGGTTGGAGAATCAGCCTTGGTATAGCCGATTGGTAGGCGTTTGAGAGTCGCTAACATCTCGTCTGTCACGGCCACAGCTGATAGGGCTACTGTCGCTTCTGTTGGACCGTAGGCATTAATAATACGGGCATTTGGGAAACGCTCACGTAGTTTTTGAGCTGTTTTGACCGTCAATTCTTCGCCATCAAAGTAGAAATGCGTGATTCCAGGCATTTTCTCACTGTTGAAGTCTTCAGACAACATGGCCATATCTGCAAAAGACGGTGTTGAAGTCCAGATAGCGATTGGCAATGAAAAGATGGTCGCAAAGAGTTGCTTAAAGTCCTGTGTAATGGCAGATGGAAGAGCGAAAAGTGTACCACCAAGTGCCAAGGTCGGTGCCCAGTACATGACAGACAAGTCAAAAGAATAAGGGGGCTGAGCTAACATTTGCGGACGACTTGGCGTCGCAAATTCCTTATCCGTAATCATCCAGTTGGTAAAGCTGAGGAGATTATCATGGGAAATCTGCACTCCCTTTGGCTTACCAGTTGTACCAGAAGTAAAGATAATGTAGTAATTATCATCGCCCTTGACTGGATGCGTGATTTCATAGTTATTCCCTTGAGCAAAGGCTTCTTGAACCTGAGCTAGATTCATTATCGGTGTCGAAACCTGCTCCAATGGAAATTCTGAAATGGCAATAATCAAGCTTGGCTCCGCTACTTCTAAAATAGCTGAAACCCGCTCCAAGGCCGAATGGCTGTCAATTGGAATATAGGCATGTCCTGACTTAGTCAAGGCTACAAAAGTTGCCAACATTTCATATTCTTGGCCACCAAAAACGACTACAGGAGACTTATCTGGCAAGCCTAGTTGGTCAATACCTGCAGCTAAACTATCCGAATCAGCCTTTAAATCGCCATAAGTATGTTCCTGCCCTAAAACATTATAAACAGGATAGCTAGGCTGGGTCTGAGCAAAATGCTCAATGGTTTCAATCATATCTACTATTGGTTTATTTGACACAATAGGGGTTCTCCTTCAAGTTAGAATTCATTATAGATAAAGCTTCCTTGGCCCTGACCAAGATAGCTAAAGAAGTAAAGCAGCCCTAGAAAGATAAGAAAATACAAGGCTGTCCGACCAAGAAAGAGGTACAATTCTTTTCTCTGTTTCATCAAGAAAAACCATTCATTTCTGTAATTTTTTGCTAAAATAAGAGTGATTCTTACTAGCTTATTTTTCTACCATTGTACCATTTTATAGGGTAATTTTTCAATTGTTTACCGTACATTTTCACTGCATTTAAGCTAATTTTAAAGATTATGCAGTTTTTCTATGTATATTTCAAATAGAGTGTTCCTGGTTCAAAATTCCATTTCATGAGACAATGAAGTAAATATTCCCATAATAAAACGCACAATATCAAGTTTTTTCAACACCTGATACTATGCGCTTTTCTGATTTTTAAAGACTTCTTACCCAGTCTCTCATTTAAAATAGTCTCGTCTGATATAAATTAAAATAGCCTCTATCATCATACAAATGGCCGATAGCCAAAAACTGATGCTAATACCAAAATTTTCAGTAATATAGCTCATTAGCAAAACAAATACTGAAAATGCTAGTGTCGAAATCACTTCAAGAACGGAATAGACATTAACCAAGTTATTTTCCTCTACTGTTTCCTGAAGAAATACACTTTCAGGAACTTCTTTTAGTTGCGATAACATACCGACTAAAGCTGAAAATAATAAAAACATCTGTGCAATTGGAAAATATAGAATAGTCAGTGTCACTATTGCCATGCCTACAAGAGAAAAAAGAATACTTTCCCATTTAGCAGCAAAGAACTTTTCAGATAGCCTAAAAGCAATGAAGCCACTAATTATAATACCAATAGAGTATGCTGTATTAGAATATCCCCAGTAACTTTCCGTTTTATTTAATAACTCAGTTACAAAAACAAGTATAATGGAAGAAACCCAAATCGTATTTGAGAAAATTTCAAATAAATTTGCTGATACAAAAAGTCTTAATCTAGGATCTCTAGCAACTAACTTCCAACCTTTGAGCAAAATTTCAAGATTAGTTTCTGACTCTAACACCTCCACTTCAGCCTTAGGAAGAAATAACATCAGAAAGCTAGAAATGATATACAAGATTAAAATGATAAACGTGGTAGGTAAGAGACCAATTGTTGCAAACAAGAGTCCACCTAACCCCCACCCTACCAATTGAACAGCTTCACTACTCATTGACAAGGCTGAGTTAGCCTTGCCCAAATCGGTCGCATAGCGTGGCACAATAGCATAGGAAACGGGTGCTGCAAAACCATCTAATATAGAAATTACAACAACAAATAGATAGATCACCAAAGGCGCTACTGATTGCATTACGATAAACATTCCTACCAGTATCGCCAATAATATAGTCTTTCCAAATTGGGATAAAGATAAAACCCTATTTAGCGCTAGTCTTTTAGTAACTAAAGGAACTAAAAGACTTGCAACAAAAGAGGATATCCCTATTAAAATAGGAACTAGTGATGTGGCAATTACTGATTTTGAAATAATGTATATGTTAGCAATGATGGTTACTCTAAAGAAAATATCTGCTAAATTTGCAAACAATTGAGAGACTAACAACTTGATAAATGAATTAGACATATAACGCTCCCATAACATAAAAATATTTAACTGATAAATGGTAGAGTAGACTTTGTTTGATAACTATTTGACACAAGATTAGGTGGTCAGAAATTGAATTTTTAACATTCCAACTTAGCCATAGTTTTTAGTTTTCACATCTTTAAATCAGCTAAAACAATACATAATATACATATATATTATATCTGGCAAGATGCCGAACAAGTCTATTTATTTTATTCTATATTTTCCCAAATCAATTACTTGATTATAAACCATTTCTGAATCAATATGATGAGCAACTTCAATCAAAATGATAGGCAACTGCAAAAGTAACTGGCACACTTGATATGCATTGTCCTTGTCTAAGGATGATGTGACCTCATCCGCCAACACAATGTCTTTTTGTCGAAGCAGACAGCGAACTAATTCAAGTCGTAAACGTTGTCCACCTGAAATGTTTTCTCCATTATTTACCAGTTGATAATCCAAAATATTGGTGATTTCATTCGTTAAACCAACTTGTTCTAGGCAACAGAGTAATTCTTTATCTGAAATCTCCTGTCCTAATGTTAAATTTTCTCGGATTGTCCCATGTCTGAAAAATGGATTCTGAGAGATATAAGCGACATTCCCTTGATAATGAGTAAATTCTCGACCTGATTTATCACGTACGATAATTCTACCACTATTCGGACTTATCTTTCCTGCTACCAACTGTAGGAGAGTTGACTTTCCGGTACCACTAGCTCCCTTTATTAAAACTTTACTTGGCTTAGTTAATCTAAGTGACAAATCATAAAAGAGCACTTGCTCTCCAATCTGTTTTGAAACACTCTCTAAAACTAGCTCAGCTAAAGATTCGACTGTCGAATAGGATGTTTCTAAACAAGATTCTTCCAATAATGAAAATATTTTTTCTTTCACTGTTTGCGATCGCTGTATATCAGATATGCTATACATAATTCTTTGAATAGGTCCGCTAAGATTCATTGTAGCTATATACATAGAGACCAAACTAGCTGTTGTTAACTCTATACCACTCTTTTGTAATAAAAGACCAAGTGCAAGAGGTAGTACCTGACTAAGGAATTCTAAAGGACCATTGAAAAAATAAACGACATTGCTAGTCCATTCATTTTTCCAACGAGCATTCTCGTAACACTCGTTATTTTTTCTCATCTTAGCAAAGTTTTCTTTACTAGCGCCATAAAAATATATCGTATCTGCTCCCTTAAAAAAATCTCCTACAGATAGATGAAAAGCTTTTTGCATTTCCGAAAAATTTGCACCACTTTTCATTAAACGATTATTCATTACCCATTGAGGCAATGGTCGAAGAAAAGAGAACACGATAAAAACAAGACCAAGCCAAAAATTTTGCACCAAAATAAAAACAATCGTTGTACAAAGTATAAAAACTCTTCCAACTATCATATCCAGGGGTAAAAAGAAGCGATTATAGAGCAGTTCCATATCTTGTGTAATAATTGAAACTTTTTCATCATATACAACATTTTCTTTCAAAAATAGTTTCTTAATAAGCTGATCTTTTAAACGAATTTGCAGATGACGCTGCAGATTATTACTGACAAAATTTGCTAGCAACATCGTGCTATAAAAAAACAGGTGCAGACACAGGCCATATAAAACAAAGTATGAAATTGTACCAATTGTAAGTTGCTCTTCACGAATATTCAATAGCTTATCCAATAACAATGGCTTTATTAGAGCCATTCCGCTATTCAAAAGCACTCCTATTAAAAAATAGATAAAAATATTAGTTTTAATGTATTTTAGAAATTTCATAAATAAGCCTATCTAAAAGAAAGCGAATAGATATAAAAGCCTCAGTCTAAAAGTTATAAACAAATTAACTCCAACTGAGACTATACAATAATTTAATTAACCTATATATGATGCTGTTTATTAAGAGTGATTATTTTTACTATTGAAAAATAATTCTCCTGTTTCACTTTTCCTTCTTAAAATATATGGAGATAGAACTTGCATATTAAATACCTCAAAATTCATAATTATGGTGACAACCTCGAAAAATCCTATCACTCAAATACAATGAACTGATAAAACAACCGTAATTGAAATTTCTAAAGACAATTCTACCAAAATATTATTTCGAGATACTTCCTTTCCCATATCTGCGTATTGCTTTTTACTTGCTAAAATTTTTTCTAAGTGCCTTTCATAATTCTTTGCCAAATGGTTACTTCCCGCTAATTTCATTGCTCCAATACACTTCCTCATTTCAATAATTGCTTTACAATCCATCTCTTTTTTGTATCGATACAGATGTTGGGCATACTGGAATACCAATCGCTCATAAATTTCAGTTTCAGTGAAAAAGCATTGGTTTAGTCGTTTTTCAAAATACAAAGCATCAAGAAATTTTCCTCTTTCAATACATGTGATATATCCGTTCAATAGCATAGATGAAATCAGTCGTCTATTATTAGGAATTTCTTTATAAAAATCAGAACGTCTAGACATCTCTCTAGCCAAAACCATAAAGACATCGTGTTTTAGGACATCTAACGTATTTGAAAAAATCAATAATTCATAGTGTCCCCAATATTCAACACTAAAGAGATAATCAGTTAGATAAGATAAATCATCACTAGAATAATAAGCTTCTCCCGATAAATCTTGTAAACGAATTTTTAATAAAATAATGTTAAGCTTATGAAATTTCTCTTGTTTAGAATCTGACTCCATCTGAGAATAAAGTAGTTTTTTCAACCCATCAACATCATGATTTGATACAAAATGCCTAACCTTTGATAAGAGTTCGTTCAGTTCATCACGATGAAAATCATGAACAGCATACATAAATTCATCAATAGGCATGTTAATTTCATCCAAAATAGCCATAAATTTTGAAATGGTTAAATCAGTCTCTCCCTTTTCAAAACGTGAGAGCTGTGATGTTGATATACCAGCTTTTTCGACATCTTTTAAGCGAAACCCTCTCGATTCTCGAAACTTTTTAAAAATTTCTCCAAATTTTTTCATAATATCTCTCCAATAAGCATATATGGGAACAGTTTTTGATTTTTAATATTTTAGCATAAAATAGAAGAAAATAAAAGTGAGGTATTTCACATGAAAAATCAAAAACTATTGCATTTATTATTCCTAATTTTTGGAGGAATTATTATTATCGTTGTTGGCTAGTACTAAGAAGTTATACTCAATGAAAAGAACCCGAGATTTTCATCTCAAGCTCTATCAAAATAATTGTTTTCTAAATTAGAAAAGTGAGAATACAAGCACTGCCAAGGCTGCACCGATAACAGGGCCTACAACTGGAATCCAAGCATAAGACCAGTCTCCGTCTCCCTTGTTTGGAATTGGCAAGATGCTGTGCATGATACGAGGGCCAAGGTCACGCGCAGGGTTCAAGGCATAGCCTGTTGTCCCACCTAGTGATAGACCAATACCGACAATCAACGTTCCCACTGCGAAGGTTCCGATACCTGCCTGAAAATCGTACAGCCCCAAAGCAAAGATTGTCAATACCAAAACAAAGGTGCCAAGGATTTCACTGATCAAGTTAGAAACTGTATCCTTGATGGCTGGACCAGTGCTGAAAGTAGCCAAAATATTGCCTGCATTTTCTTCTGCCTCATAATGCGGTTTGAATTGCAACCAAACCAAAATCTGACCGAGCATAGCCCCTGCGAACTGAGCTAGAATGTACGGGAAAACGGATGCCCAAGGCAAACCACCTTTTAGAGCCACACCAATGGTCACAGCTGGGTTTAAATGAGCTGGACTGAGCTTGCCAGATACAAAGACCGCAACTGCAACCGCAATCCCCCAACCCATAGTAATCACAATCCAACCTGAGCTGTTGCTCTTAGTTTTTGGAAGAACCACGCCTGCAACAACACCATTTCCTAGAAGAATCAGGATTAAAGTCCCCAAAAATTCTCCAAATAATTCATTCATCATCTTTCTGTCTCCATTAAAAAGAAGGGGCGGGCGACAAGGAATGCTGCCCTCCACCTCTTTTATTTTTTCTTAATTTTTTAATTCTGCTAAATCATTGTTAGCAAGAGCTGCTTCGACATCCGCACGGTAGCCTTCTTTTTCATCTTCTGACCAGTCATAGAATCGTCCCATTTCATCCAAAACTGGCTCAACGATACTATCCAAACTATCACGCATAAAGAGCATGTGGTTGGTACGACGAAGGAGGAAGTCAACTGGGCTAAGAGCCAACTCATTGCGCATTGCATAGTGAAGGGACAAGGTATCTGCTAAGCTGAGTCCTGGCGCTTGTTCCAAGCTGTGAGCAAGGGCAAAGACCTTCGGTGCATTTGAACCATAAAGATTTGCCAGATAGTGAGCTTCCTTGCTATCCAAACCACGTGATACTCCAAGTTGCGCAAAGGCTTCGATTTCTGAATCCACATTTGCTGGGTTCAATTCTCCACCTGAAACAGGGTAAGTCTTAGAGTTGATGAGTTTAAAACTACGGTCAAATTCTGCTTTGAGGATGTCAACCACACGCTCCATAGCTCCTTCAGCCATCTTACGGTAGTCTGTGATTTTACCACCAGCAAGGGTCAAAAGGCCATTATCATCACGATCCAAGCTAGAACCACGTGAAACTGCAGATGGATCCAAATGTTTCTCGGAGGTACTGCTTTCAAGCTTGCTGACAGCAGATTCAACATCTTCACGCGTTTTTTCTTTCGATAGATAAGCTTCGACAGTCGCAATCAAGTTATTGAAGCTTTCATCGCTAATAGTACCGTTATTTCCACCATTGTAGTCAGAAGCGCTATTGCCTGCGATCAATGGACGAAGACCAGCCCAGCTGCTTTCGATATCATCAATGGTGATATTTGCTTCTGGGAAGCGGTTGTTGACAATGCCAAGCAGGTAATCTACATCTTCCTGCGTCACTTTTGGATGTTCCAAATCACCTGTGTAGTCAGTATCAGTTGTACCAAAGTAGGTTTTGTTTTCACGTGGGAGAACAAAGACCATACGGCCATCTCCCAAACCTGTGTCAAAGTAAACTGGCTGTGAAACCTTGATCTTGCTTGAATCCACTACCAAGTGAACTCCCTTAGTTGGGCGCATTTGTGAGAATTGTGTTCCCTTATTAGACAAATTACGCACCTTGTCGCTCCAAGGACCTGTTGTGTTGATAACCAGACGCGCCTTGATTTCAAAGACTTGGTCTGTCAACAAATCACGAGCTACAACACCTGTAATCTTGCCACTTTCGTCAAAGAGGAAACCTTCTGCCTTCACGTGGTTGGCAATGAGGGCACCGTCTTGGTTTGCACGTTTGATATTTTCAATCACAAGACGCGCATCGTTGTTACGGAAATCAAGGTAAACCCCACCTCCTACCAAGCCTTCTTTCTTCAAGTTTGGCTGGCGTTCCAAGACTTCTTCCTTGCTCAAGACCTTGTTAGCAGCTGGTGTGTTGTTAACACCCGCCAAAAGGTCGTACAAGTCCATGGCTACTTTGAGGCGGAAGATGCTAAAGGTCGCTCCATCCTCATCGTAAACTGGCAAGAGCATTGGGTCTGGTTTTGGAATGTGTGGAGCGATTTGTTGAACCACTGCACGTTCAGAAACTGTATCTGACACCACTTCCACGTCAAATTGTTTGAGATAACGAAGACCTCCGTGAACCAATTTTGTTGAACGGCTTGATGTTCCTTCTGCGAAGTCCTGCATTTCAATCAAACCAGTCTCAAGACCACTAGCTGCTGCCTGTAAAGCTACACCAGCCCCTGTGATTCCTCCACCGATAATCAAGAGGTCTAGGGTACGTTCTTGCATTTTTTTAATTGATAATTCACGTGTTTTCTTTGAAAATTCCATATTTACACACTTTCTAACTGAGTCGCTTTATTCTTCCAGTATTAGTCGTCGATTTCCGCAAAGACTTGAGTTGCTTTCACAGCTTTCTTCCAGCCCTTGTAGAGTTGTTCCTTGCGAGATTCGTTCATAGATGGCTCAAAGAGTTCTCCTGTCTCGTTCAAGAGTTTCAACTCATCCAAGTCCTTCCAGTAGCCTACTGACAAACCTGCTAGGAAGGCTGCTCCTAGAGCAGTTGTTTCCAAGTTTTTGGCGCGTGCGATGTCGATTCCCAAAATATCAGCTTGGAACTGCATGAGGAAATTGTTCATAGCTGCACCACCGTCCACTTTCAAGACTTGGATAGCTGTCTGAGCATCCACTTGCATCGTATCGATGATATCACGGACTTGATAAGCGATAGATTGCAAGGTTGCCTTGATAAAGTCTTCTTTGCTTGTTCCACGAGTCAAACCAAAGACAGAACCACGAGCATTTTGGTTCCAGTATGGAGCACCTAGACCTGTAAAGGCCGGAACGACATAAACTTCGTCGTTATTGTGAGAATCACGAGCATATTTTTCAGACTCTGGCGAATTTTCAACCATGCGAAGTCCGTCACGAAGCCACTGAATAGCACTTCCTGCGATGAAGATTGAACCTTCCAAGGCATAGTATACCTTGCCGTTGATTCCGTATCCAATCGTTGTCAAGAGGTTATTTTCAGATAACTGCATTTCTTCACCAGTATTCATGATGATGAAAGAACCTGTTCCATAAGTATTTTTAACCATACCAGGTTCAAAGGCTAACTGTCCAAATAGGGCTGCCTGTTGGTCACCAGCCATACCTGAGATTGGCACTTGTCCACCGTAGAAATGGAATGGAGCTGTCTTGCCGTAGATTTCAGAGTTAGAACGAACTTCTGGAAGCATAGCCTTAGGAATATTGAGAATTTCCAAAATCTCATCATCCCATTTGAGTTCTTTAATGTTATAAAGCATAGTACGGGCTGCATTTGAGTAATCCGTCACGTGAGAAGCGCCGTCAGTTAATTTCCAAACCAACCAAGTGTCAATCGTACCAAAGAGCAATTCTCCTTTTTCAGCTCGCTCTTGAGCGCCTTCTACATGGTCCAAAATCCAACGAACCTTGGTAGCAGAGAAGTAAGCATCGATGATCAAACCAGTCTTTTCATGGAATTTTTCTACATAACCTTGGCTTTTTAGTTGCTCAGCCAGAGGAGCTGTCTGGCGTGATTGCCAAACAATCGCGTTGTAAATAGGGAGTCCTGTTTTCTTATCCCAGACGACTGTTGTTTCACGTTGGTTGGTAATCCCGATTGCTTCGATTTGATTTGGCTTGACACCACTTTCGATGAAAGCTCCAGCAATAACTGACTGAACAGAGTTCCAAATTTCATTGGCATTGTGCTCAACCCAACCTGCCTGAGGGAAAATCTGAGTGAACTCTTTTTGACTCGAGCTGACCTTTTCTCCTTTTTTGTTGAAAATAATGGCACGAGAACTTGTAGTTCCCTGGTCAATGGCCATGATGTATTTTTCTTGTGACATGTGCTGTCCTCCTGATAATGTCCTTGAGGATGTCTCCTCTTTACAGTAACTAGTATACAAAATAAAGCGCTTTCTTGTTTATCAACTTTTTTTAATTTTTAAAAAAATGTGAGGAGATTGTGCGAATTTCACAAAAAGACCTGGAACAACCAAGCCTTTTAAGTGAATAATAACTGACGAATCGCTGCCAAATCTTCCATATCCAAGTCATTTTTTAAATAATAGACTGGTGTCTGCTCCTTCTTATAAATAGGGTTATTTGTAACCAGCAAATCATAATGTCGAGTTCGGTCATAGGCTTCAATGGTAATGAAACGATTGTATTCCAAATACCGTTTCAAAATGGCTGCCATCCTTGAAAAGACAAGAAAACCAGATGTCAAATCCAGACCAATCCGCATATGCTGACCACCATTTTCAGCCATATATTCTATCAACTGGAGCCATTCCCAGAGAATTTTCTTATCCAAATCCGTCCCCTGCTGAAAGGCAGGTAAAGCATGAAAAATCTCTTCTGCTGTCTCTTTAAAATCATGTTCCATCAGCAAATAAGGATGACGATTCTCTGTCTGGTATCTGTACTGATCTTGTAAAATATAGCCCTTATATAGATAGACTTGAGCACAAAGCTGACTAAGTTCATAGGTGACATGGTCCTCTGTGTAGTCCCCTAGTAATTCCTCTTTCTTCATCTCTTGAATTAATTGCGTCAGCAAATCTGCCAACTGCCCTCCAAAACCAAGGATATACTCCATAGTATGAAGGGGCAAAATACGATGGGAAAGGAGAAATGAAAAGAATACCATCATCTCACCATCCTCAGTTCCTAAAGGAAGGTGTTGCCCAGCAAAAAAGGACGG
Organism: bacterium; assembly: GCA_905221455.1. Classification (GTDB taxonomy): domain Bacteria; phylum Bacillota; class Bacilli; order Lactobacillales; family Streptococcaceae; genus Streptococcus. The sequence continues at coordinate 264,234 of CAJNDF010000001.1, forward strand.
AGCCTTTCTCAGCAAACGAAGGTAGAAAATATTGTCAAAATACCCTCGCATTTTCTCTTCTATGACTTGAAACTGACAGGCATTGACCCGCAGACGCTGTTGACTGATGTGAGCCCAGAGAACCAGGTCCAATTTCTGCCCCGAAGACAAGCTTGCACCGCAAATTTCCTCTAAACTGGCAATCTCCTGTTTTCTCTCTGGCTTCTGCATGTGGCCTTCCCATTCCTGACTCGACCAAACCTTGCGGAAAAGACAGAAATAGAAATAGCGAATCTGATGCTCTGGACCTCGCCACCGTCCATTTTGGATGGATAAGTCAAATTCTGACAAAATCTGATTTAGACTAGCTAAGTGGCGACCAAGCGTAGCCTCACTAATCATCAATTCTTGAGCCAACTGATGGGCTAAAAACTGTTGGTGATAGAGAAGATAAACAAGAATCTGATATTTAACAGCATTCTCCAAAAACAGGCTACGGATATCTCTCCCCTTGGTAGCTGCACCGATCGACAGGCGCAGATTTTCATCTTCTAAGGAGATGTTCAGCTCTAAACCACTGTCCAAAGCCTTGTCATTGAGCAGGGTGACATATTTGATTAGGGTTGCTTTTGAAAATCCTGTTTCCTCCATTACAGCCTTGACGGTTGTCTCAGACTCTTGTAATAGAAAGGAAAGGATTGAAAATTGGCCAGATTCAGCCTTTTCCATCAAATCTCCTAAATACATTTGTTACCCCTTTCATGTTCTACCTTAAGCATAGCATAAATCTTACAAATGCTTAAATAATCTGTTTCTCTTTTTATTTCCCTGCTGATTTCCTGGTCCATTACCCTGAAAATCAGCAAACACACGGCTCCCCCTTTGGGCATTTTTATGCTAAAATAGTAGCTATGGATAAAATTATTAAAACTATATCAGAAAGCGGAGCCTTTCGTGCTTTTGTCCTTGATAGCACAGAAACCGTCCGCACTGCTCAAGAAAAACACCAAACCCAAGCTAGCTCAACTGTAGCGCTTGGTCGAACTCTTATCGCTAGCCAGATTCTCGCAGCTAATGAAAAAGGAAATACCAAACTAACAGTTAAAGTGCTGGGATCTAGCTCTCTAGGTGCTATCATCACCGTCGCTGATACCAGGGGGAATGTCAAAGGCTACGTTCAAAATCCCGGTGTTGACATCAAAAAGACTGCAACTGGTGAAGTCCTAGTCGGACCTTTTGTTGGAAATGGTCAATTCCTTGTTATCACAGACTACGGCACTGGAAATCCTTACAACTCTATGACTCCCCTCATCTCTGGAGAAATCGGTGAAGACCTTGCCTTTTACCTGACTGAAAGCCAACAAACGCCTTCAGCAGTCGGTCTCAATGTCCTTTTGGACGAGGAAGACAAGGTCAAGGTTGCAGGTGGTTTCCTAGTCCAAGTCTTGCCAGGAGCCAAGGAAGAGGAGATTGCTCGCTTTGAAAAACGCATCCAAGCAATGCCAGCTATCTCAACCCTTCTGGAAAGCGACGACCATATCGAAGCCCTTCTCAAAGCTATCTACGGTGACGAGGCCTACAAGCGTCTCTCTGAAGAAGAAATCCGTTTCCAATGTGACTGTAGCCATGAACGCTTTATGAACGCTCTTGCCAGTCTTCCAAGCTCAGACTTACAGGAAATGAAAGAGGAAGACCACGGGGCAGAAATCACTTGTCAATTCTGCCAAACTACTTACAACTTTGATGAAAACGACCTGGAGGAACTCATTCGTGACAAATCTTAATACACCTTTTATGATTGGCAATGTTGAGATTCCCAATCGTACCGTTCTAGCGCCCATGGCTGGTGTGACCAACTCAGCCTTTCGTACCATCGCAAAAGAACTCGGAGCTGGACTCGTTGTCATGGAAATGGTCTCTGACAAGGGAATCCAATACAACAACGAAAAAACCCTGCACATGCTTCATATCGATGAAGGCGAAAACCCTGTTTCTATCCAACTCTTTGGTAGTGATGAAGACAGCCTCGCACGCGCAGCAGAATTCATCCAAGAAAACACTAAGACCGATATCGTCGATATCAACATGGGCTGCCCGGTCAACAAAATCGTGAAGAATGAAGCTGGCGCTATGTGGCTCAAAGACCCAGACAAGATCTACTCTATCATCAACAAGGTTCAATCTGTCCTTGATATCCCCCTTACTGTCAAAATGCGTACAGGCTGGGCTGACCCATCTCTTGCAGTAGAAAATGCCCTCGCTGCTGAAGCTGCAGGTGTTTCTGCCCTCGCCATGCATGGCCGTACCCGTGAGCAAATGTATACAGGTCACGCAGACCTTGAGACCCTTCACAAGGTCGCTCAAGCTTTGACAAAAATTCCATTCATCGCCAACGGCGACATCCGTACAGTTCAAGAAGCCAAACAGCGTATCGAAGAAGTCGGCGCTGACGCAGTCATGATTGGCCGCGCTGCCATGGGGAATCCTTACCTCTTCAACCAAATCAACCACTACTTTGAAACAGGAGAAATCCTCCCTGATTTGACCTTTGAGGACAAGATGAAAATCGCCTACGAACATTTGAAACGCTTGATTAACCTCAAAGGAGAAAATGTAGCAGTTCGTGAATTCCGTGGACTCGCTCCTCACTACCTCCGTGGAACATCTGGCGCTGCCAAACTTCGCGGAGCTATTTCACAAGCTAGCACTCTGGCAGAGATTGAAGCCCTCTTGCAGTTAGATAAGGCTTAAAATGGTTCATACTGCTCTACTGATTATCGATATGCAAAAAGCATTTGATAACCCTATCTGGGGAGAACGAAATAATCCTCAAGCTGAACACCAAGCACTGAGGGTACTGGCATACTTTCGTAAACACGCTCTTCCAGTCTTACATGTTCAACACATATCTGACAATCCCCAGTCGCAATTTCATAACAAACAAAATCAGGAGTTTAAAAGTGGATTTGAACCAGTTGCTTCAGAATCTGTCTTTCAAAAAACGGTTAATAGCGCCTTTATTGGAACAAATCTTGAAGCCTATTTACGAAAAAATCAGATTTGTCATTTAGTCCTTGTTGGTTTGACTCTGCCTCATTGTGTATCTACTACGACACGAATGGCAGCAAATCTTGGTTTTGAAGTCACTTTACTAGCAGATGCTACTGCCAGTTTTACCCTGTCTAATAAAAACGGTCAGGCTATCTCTCCTGAGACTATCCATGAGATTAATCTCCTTTCTCTACAAGATGAGTTTGCTCAAATTCTTACTACAGAAGAATTTTTAACCCAAGTACAAGTATAAAATAATCCGTCAACTCTTATTGAGCTGACGGATTTTCTTTGATTCTAAAAATTCAAATACTGAGAGCTATTATTGACTCAAAGCAACACTGGAAACCTTACCATCCGCTCCTGTTGTAATTTGGATGACTCTCCCTCCACCGATTTTGGCATTATACTTGCCACTATCAAGAGTATAAGAGTAGCCTTTGATAGAGTAATTTTCTTTCTTTCCATCAGCAGATTCTACTGTAAATTGACCTCCTGATGAAACTGTAATGGTTTCGCCATTGGCACCCTTCCAGTTGCCCTCTGCAGCTGAGAAATCACCGTCTACCATGGTTAAAACACCCTTGTAGCGTTTATTTTGTTCTGCTTGCCTGTCTTGAAGTTTGCGGTCAGTTGTTGGATCATAGCCTGACTGATTAGACTGGGCTTGAGGAGCCTGAGCAGGAGTTTGTTGACTAGCCGCCTGTTGATTAGCCACTTCTTGACCTTGTCTTTGCTCTGGTGCAGGTGCCGTTTGTGATGGTGTTGCACTTACTGAAGACTGGTCGGTAGATTCCTTGGCCTTTTCAGATGAAGCTGAACTTGAGGACTTCTGAGTCTTGCTTTCTTTGTTAGAAGAAGCTGCTTTAGAACTTGATGATTGGCTTGTCTTAACAGAACTGCTTGCTTGAGTTGTTTCCTTTTTATTTCCACAAGCTCCCAGTAGCAAGGTAGAAGCCAATACAGTTGCTGCCATCAATTTGATGTAGGTTTTCTTTTTCATTTTTTACTCCTTTGTAATATTTTAGAAATATAAAGAAATCTTTTTGTAATATAATTGTAACATTAGGATTTAAATATGTCAACAATTTATCTAAACTATTTTAAAAATCTTAAATACTTTAGATACATTTACTCCTCCTACTATTCTATTCGTAATAAAATAGAAAAGCAGGAGATTTTCCTATTAAAAATTTGAATTTGTTTTTGTGAAATCGCTTGCGATTTTAAGTGGAAAGGAATATAATAACATTGAAATAGAATATAGGAGGTGCACTCTTATGCTAAATAAATATTACAAGTACCTTCCTTGGTTGATTTTAGGAGCTATTGGCTCTTATCAATCAGCCACTTACTATGCGCGAACTGCATTTGATGTCTTCTATCTGACTACAATCTTTTTGATTGTTTATATCGCTTTGTTATTTTTGCATGAGAACTATCTCAAGTATCGATATAAAGACTTCTTTACTCACATGTTGAGTAATCCTAAGAAAAATAGCCATCACTAAAAACAGTCGCAACAGAAAAGCCAGTTCATGATGGTACATAAAGAGGTCGGGAACTTTATCCCGACCTCGTTTTTATGCAATATCAAACTTTAACTGGCCTGCTTTGACACCAATCTTAAGTGTGCTACCTGCCACTAATTCTCCCTTGAGAAGAAGTTCTGCCAACTTATCTTCAACCTCTGTTTGCAGGGTTCTGCGAAGTGGCCGAGCTCCCATCTCTGGGTCATATCCTTGATTTGCCAACAATTTCAGAGCTGAAGCTTGTAATTTCAAATCAATGCCTTTTTCAGCCAAACTTGCCACTAAAGGCTTGACCATAATCTTCACCACTTCCTGCATATGGTCGCTAGACAGGCTATGGAAGACTACCTTTTCATCAATACGGTTGATAAACTCAGGTCTATAAGCCTTTTTCAACTCTTCAAACATGCGTTTTTCCATATTTTCCTGGTCAAAACGAATGTCCTTAGCCCCAAAACCAACAGTCTTATCATCACGAAGGGCTGTCGCACCCAAGTTTGACGTCATGATGATAATGGTATTTGAAAAGTCAACCTTGCGTCCCTTGCTATCTGTCAAGACACCATCATCCAAGACCTGTAAGAGGACATTAAAGATGTCTGGGTGGGCCTTTTCTACTTCGTCAAAGAGGAGAACGGAATATGGTTTGTTGCGAACCTTCTCGGTCAACTCCCCACCTTCTTCATAACCCACATAGCCCGGAGGAGCTCCGTTGAGACGGCTGGCTGCGAATTTCTCCATATACTCACTCATATCAAAGCGGATAAGGGCTGATTCGTCATCAAAGAGGACTTCTGCCAGAGCCTTGGCCAATTCGGTCTTACCGACACCTGTAGGCCCTAGGAACATAAAGGAACCAATCGGACGCTTGTGACTGCGAATCCCTGACTGATTGCGGCGAATGGCACGACTAATGCTTGAAACAGCTTTATCTTGGCCGATGACACGTTTGTGAAGTTCCGCTTCCAAGTTAAGGTATTTCTTCGCATCCGTTTGAGTCAGTTTTTGGACTGGAATACCTGACAAACGACTCAAGGTGGTCAAAATATCAGACTCTGTCACCAAGTCTTTGTAGACTGGGACTTCCTCTTCTTTTACGATTAGCTGGGCTGCTTGTTTCCACTTACCATCCATCAAGGCCTTGTCAGCTGGACTCAAACCTGAATCGTCTGCTTTCACATGCTTAGACTTATTTTGCACTGTTGCTGCCGCTTCATCTAAGAGGTCGATAGCAGAGTCTGGCAAGTGACGACTAGTCAAGTAACGATGGGCCATCTTGACAGCTGTTTCAACCGCTTCATCTGTGATTTGCACACGGTGATGCTTCTCATAAGTCGCCTTCAAGCCTTGCAAAATGGTCATGCTGTCTGCAACACTTGGCTCTTCAATCGTTACTTTAGCGAAACGACGAGAAAGGGCAGCATCTTTTTCGATGTGTTTTTGGTATTCTTCCTGAGTGGTCGCACCAACAGTTCTCAAAGTTCCACGCGCCAAGGCTGGCTTCAAGATATTGGCCGCATCCAGAGTTGAGTCAATTCCACTCCCAGAACCCATGATAGTGTGGAGTTCATCGATAAAGAGGATGACTTGGCCATCTTCTTCAATATCCTTGATGATATTATTCATGCGCTCTTCAAAGTCACCACGGAAGCGTGTCCCCGCAACAACATTCATCAAATCAAGCTCTAACACGCGCATCTTAGCCATTTCCGCAGGTACATCACCACTAGCAATACGCTGAGCGAGCCCAAGCGCCAAGGCTGTTTTCCCGACACCAGCATCCCCAACCAAGACAGGATTATTCTTGGTTTTACGGCTCAATATTTGAATCATACGCGAGATTTCCTTATCCCGACCGATGACTGGCTCCAACTTGCCAGAACGAGCTTGCTCTGTCAAATCATGCGTATAATCCTCGAGACCACCGCTCGGAGTCTGCGGCATTCCCATCATATTAGCCATAGAATTTTGCTTGTCGGCTACTGTACGATGGCGTTGGCGTAGAGCCTTGAGGTCTTCACGAGTCCAGCCTGCACGTTCTTCTAGATTTCGACGAAGAGCCGCAATCTTGACCTGATCTTTCTTGTCTTCATAAGAAAAACCAGCCCTCTCCAAGATACGAGTTGCCAAGGCATTGCCATCATGCAAAATCGCATAGAGGACATGCTCTGTCCCTAGCACCTTAGCATGGACCACTGACGCTACATACTCTGCTTCGTCAAAAAGAACCTGCAAACGATGAGAAAACGGCAACTCCGTAAAGGTTTCATCCTGGCTATAGTCCGTTTCAGTCAGTTCCAAAGCCACCTCTTCTAAACGGTCCATCTCATATGGATAATCATTTAAAGTCGCCCCTGCCACACTATAACTATGATTGGACATGGCAATCAACAAGTGCCAAGACTCTAGATAACGAGCTCCAAAATGGCCAGCCACCATGTAGGCACTTTCGATACATTCATTCAATGCTTTTGAATAGTTCATCTTACTTCCCTTTTCTATCTATCTCTTGTATGACCTGTCTTAGCATGTTTGCACGAAGGACTGGAGCTTCTTCTCCTAGAACGCGATCCAAAGCTACTGCCACCAGCAAATTCATCTCTTGCTTAGTCATCAATTCCTGCTCAACCAAAAGCTGCAGAATATCCTCATAAATTTCTTGACTAACTCGCTCACCAATTGAGTAAAGCAAATCGCGGAGCATTTCATGATGACTAGAAAACTCAATCCGTCCTATGCGAATGTAGCCTCCACCACCACGCTTACTTTCAACCAAGTAGCCTCTACTTTCCGTAAAGCGTGTCTTGATCACATAGTTAATCTGACTGGGAACAACCTGAAAGGTATCTGCCAACTGACTCCGTTGCAACTCCACGATACCAGATTGATCTAAAATTGCCTTGATGTAGGCCTCAATATGATCCGATGTATTTTTAAATCTCATTACAAACCCACCTCTCTCTAAACCTTGACTATCTTTGACTATTATACCGAAATTTTCTCATTTTTAAAAGAAAAAGGGCGCTGGTAAAGGATAATCTTCACCAACTCCCTATTTTTCTACTTATCTAAGCCTAATTCTGCCAAGATTTGACGTTTGTAGGCAATCTTTTGGACTTCCTTGTCCTCGTTTTCAGACCAATCTAGTTTAATTTCTGAAACAATTTGCCCAGGGCGATTTTTCAAGATATAAATGCGGTCGCTAAGATTGAGAGCCTCTTCGATACTATGCGTGATAATCAGGGTCGTCAGCTGCAACTGTTTGTGAATCTCAAGGTACCAAGCGTGGAGTTCCATCTTTGTCATCTCATCTAAGGCACTAAAGGCTTCATCCAAGAGAAAGAGCTTGTGTCCAAAAAGATAGGTACGAAGCAAAGCCACGCGCTGACGCATCCCCCCACTGAGTTCGTGAGGATACTTGTCCCGTACAGCTGTCAACTGGAAGGTCGCAAGGATTTCATCCGCGCGAGCAATAGCCTCTGCCTTATCCACTTTTTGAATCAAGAGGGGCAGGATGATATTGCCCAGCACAGTCTTGTGCTCCAAGAGGAGATCCTTTTGCAACATATAACTCACGCGCCCCTTAGGATTTTCTTCACCATCAAGGACAATTCGCCCTGACTGGACTTCTAAAATCCCAGCGATTAGATTAAAGAGGGTGGTCTTTCCAACACCACTTGGGCCCAGAATAGAAACCACTTCTCCTGAAGTCACTTCTAGGTTGATGTCCTCTAAAATCCTCTCCTCACCATAGGCATAACTGACGTGTTCTAGTCTAATTTCTGTCATTATTTCACAAATTCGTTAGTGAAGCCTTTGTCTGTCAAGTCTTCTTTAAGGATACCATTTTCTTTATCCCATTTGTAGAAGGCATTCCAGCGAGCTGCGTCAAATTGACCCCATTTTTCCTTGTCACTTGCGTATTCTTTTGACAAGTATTTTTGTGATTCGATGACAAAGTCACGTTTTTCCTTGAGTTCAGGTGCGTTCTTAATGAGGATATCTGCTGCTTCCTCTGGATGCTCCATGGCATATTGGTAGCCTTTTTTAATAGCTTGGATGACTTTACGAGCTTCTTCTTTATTATCTTTCAAATAGTCGTTGTTTGCGATGATAACTGGTGAGTAGTAGTCAAATTCCTTGACATAGTCTTTCAAGTACATGAAGTTAGCGTCTACGCCTTGAGATTTTGCAAGGATACCATCCCAACCGTAGTAGATCCAAGCAGTGTCAAAAACGCCATTGGCAATCGGTGTGATAGAGTTTGAGTCGTTATTTGGTACTTTTTCAACCTTCTCAAAGTCCCCACCTTGTGATTCTACCAAGGTTTTCAACATTGCAAGCTCAGTTGGGTCATTCCAAGTTCCGTATTTCTTACCAACCAAGTCCTTTGGACTACTTACATTGTCAGATTTACGAGAAATGATTCCTGATGTATTGTGTTCAACAATAGCCGCAACGGCAGTAATTCCTGCCCCTTTTTCCAATTTCTTAGCCATGTAGTCTTGGAAATACACTGCAAATGGTGCCTTACCATTGATAACCAAGTCAGAAGAACTTTCTTCTGGTGGCAATTTCAAATCAACATCCACTCCAGCTTCTTTGAAATAACCTTTTTCCTTGGCAACATAAAGCCCTGTGTGGTTGGTATTTGGCGTCCAGTCTAGGATAAAGTCAATCTTCTTGAGTTCTGCCTCTTTGTTGTCCTTAGAAGCAGTTCCTTGACCACAAGCTACAAGCACAACAGCTACAAGAGCTGTTAAAACAGTTAAAAACACTTTCCATGTTTTCTTCATTTCAATTTCCTCTTTTCTTTTTCAGAAACATTCTTATTCTACGAACGTTTCCATTTAATAACATATTTTTCACTGACATCAACCAGCTTCATACCCAAAAGGCTGATAATCGATACCAGAATAATAATAGCAAACATAGTATCATACTGAAACAGTTTCTTGGACTGAATCATGTAGACACCTAGTCCTTCAAAGCCTCCCAACCACTCAGATACCACTGTTGTGATAAAGGCGTAGGAGACACTGACCCTCAGACCTGCATAAAAGTAGGGCAGGCTGACTGGAATTTTAAAATGCCACAGGATTTGCCAAGATTTGGCCCGCATCAGACTAAACAGGGTCAGCATATCCTTGTCACAATGCCTAAAACCGTCCAAAATGCTGACGATGATGGGGAAGGTTGTCGTCAGGATAATCAAGACAATCTTGGGCAAAATCCCATAACCTAGCCACAAGACCAGAATAGGGGCTATGGCAATAGTCGGAATGGTCTGCACAACCACCATCATAGGGTAAATCAAGTCATTGAGCCAAGTCAAACTGTCCATAAGCACAGCCATGAGACAGGCAATCAAGACTCCCAAAACCAGCCCTAGTAAAGCCACTCTCAAGGTGGCCCAGCTATGGTGCCAGAGAAATTCTCTGTCACGAACAAAGGCCTGGAGAATTTCAAGAGGTGTCGGCAGGATAAACTTGGGGAGAAGTTTAAGAAAACCTGCTAACTGCCAGATTGACAAGACTCCCAGAAAGCCCAATAGACTAATGTGTCGTCTCAGTATACTTTTCAAGTTTCTCATCAATACTTAAAATCTCTCCTACATTTATTTTGACATTGGCAAAGACATTATCTGCCTCCTGCCCTGCCACTTCCAGCGCTTCTTTGAGAATGCGCATAAGCTCATCAAACTCCCCTTCCAAGACCGTTTCAAATGGTGTCACCACCATGGTCACTTCTTGAGCTTGCAGATAGGCAATGACTTGATCGATAACAGCAATCCGATCAATCCCCTGTGATAGGGGTAAAACTTGCAAGGCAATGCTTGCTTTCATAAAAACCTCCTCTTCTCGTTTTCCTCTTTACAAAAAGAAAAACCTTTACCATATATGGAAAAGGTGCAGAATTAGACTAAGTATTGTTCCCTACGCTGGCATTACCCAGATCAGGTGCGGTCGAAGTTTAACACTTCCTCTCAGACTGTACACAGACTCCCATATATCATATGGACATATGATAGCGCAAAACAAAAAAAAAGTCAAGGAAACTACTTACAGAAAAGAGCAGGAAATTTTTCCTGCCCCCAATTTTCTATATTCGTTCTCCATCACTGTTTACTCTGTAGCCATCCACCGTCGTATTAACAGCTAAGGCGCCCGAAGAATAAGAATAATACCACTTACCAGAAACTTGATACCATCCTGTTTTCATTGCCCCTGAACTATCTAGATAATACCACGAGCCATTCTCCTTTAACCATCCTGTCTGCATTTCACCAGATGATTTCAAATAATACCAGCTAGAACCATCTTTCAGCCATCCCGTTGATTTAGACCCATTTGATTTGAAATGATACCAACTACCATTTATTTTCTTCCAACCAACAGTCAATCCAGTATTTGAGCTATAATTAGAACTATTTCCTGATTGGTTCTGATAATTCTGTGAAGAAGCCACTCCTTCTAGCTGGATATAACGACGACTTCCGTTATAAGCCGTATAACTCAACCACTTGTATCCATCTTTTTCGAGAATTTGATCATAATGAACCTTCTCCCCAGGATAATAGTAATCAATCGCAGTTGCGCTAGCTAGGGGCTGATTTTTGATAGCAGACTTAGCCTTGAAATAATGTGTTCCTCCTGTTGAAACTGAGGTTTGACTATTCCCAACACTGCCACCAGCCAAATCTTTAAAATGAATAAATCCTGTCATCGTATTTGCCTTTATAATTCGTTTATTATAGGCTTCTGTATAACCATAGTTATATTCCTCGATCTCAATCTGATCTCCCATTACATTTGACACCCAGGCAACATGCCCATAAGTTCCTGCAGTAGACCAAGCAATGGAGCCAATAGCTGGTGTATTGTCTACACGATAGCCTTCACGACGAGCACGATGCCCCCATTCATTCGCATTTCCATAAGCCCTTGGAATCTCAAAACCATTGACACTACTCAAACGAAAGGCTGCAAAAGAAGTACACTGACGAGAATACATGCGCCACTGATCAATCTCCTGACTCCCATTTTTATAATAAGCAGGATAATCATCCCCACGTGCAATCGATCCATTCCCTCCAGAATAGGCATAGACGCTATCACCCGCTGCTAGCATCAATCCTACTACTAAAAAAGGAACAACCTTTTTAACTGATTTTCTAAAAGAAAACCCTGTCTCTGTTACTTTGAATGGTAAAACTTTCATTCTTCCTCCTTGAAATAATATAAATCGAAGATTGCCTTCACTTAAACTATTCGGAGAAAAAAGAAAAAGTGAGAAAATTTCTCACTTTAGTCAAGATAATGAATCAAATTCTTTTCCGTAAGGATATCTGAGTAAGTAAAGGACTCAACGTAAACATTAGCTTGTTTATCTCCTTCAACATTCCCAAATTCCACGATAAATAGGGATGGATAAACCTCAATTAGCTTACCCAATCTATTTTTTTGGCGCTTACGACCATTCTCCAAAGTCATTTCTACGACTTGTCCCTCATGTGCCTTGATTTCTTCTTTGATTTTTTTCATCTTGGCTACATCTGTAAATGCATCTGACATCTTATGCCTCCCTTTTTGAGATACTTGAAAATTTATTGTATTCTTTTTGGAAAATTAATTCCACCGTTCCACGAGCTCCACTACGGTTTTTCTCGATAATAACCTCTACCTTATTATTTGGTATGCCTTCCTCTTCTTCACCACCACGCTCATAGTAGTCGTCACGATAAAGAAAGGCTACGATATCAGCATCCTGCTCAATAGACCCAGATTCACGAATATCAGACAAGACCGGTCTCTTATCCTGACGTTGTTCTACACCACGAGACAACTGACTTAGAGCGATTACTGGAACTTTCAGTTCCTTAGCTAAAATTTTCAACTGACGAGAAATTTCAGAAACTTCTTGTTGGCGGTTTTCTCGACCAGTTCCCGTGATCAATTGAAGGTAGTCTATCAAAATCAAACCAAGATTTCCAGTTTCTTGAGCCAATTTACGAGAACGTGATCGAATCTCTGTAATCCGAATCCCTGGCGTATCATCGATATAGATACTTGCATTAGCTAGATTCCCTTGAGCAATGGTATATTTTTGCCACTCCTCATCGGTCAGTTGACCCGTACGAATAGAATGCGACTCAACCAACCCTTCTGCCGCAAGCATACGATCCACTAGACTTTCCGCACCCATTTCAAGCGAAAAGATAGCAACCGTTTTGTCCAACTTAGTCCCAATATTCTGAGCAATATTCAAGGCAAAGGCTGTCTTACCAACCGCTGGACGTGCTGCTAGAATAATCAACTCCTCCTCGTGCAGACCAGTCGTCATATGATCCAGATCACGATAACCTGTCGCAATACCTGTAATATCGGTCGTTTGTTGCGAGCGAGCTTCCAGATTTCCAAAGTTGACGTTCAACACATCTCTAATATTCTTAAATCCACTTCGATTAGCATTTTCACTGACATCAATCAAGCCTTTTTCTGCCTGAGCAATGATTTCATCAGCTGGTTGTGAAGCCTCGTAAGCTTGATTGACAGACTCTGTCAACTTGGCGATTAACCGACGTAACATAGCCTTTTCAGCGACAATCTTAGCATAATACTCCGCATTAGCAGAAGTTGGCACAGAATTGACAATCTCAACCAAGTAAGACAAGCCACCAATATTCTGTAAATCCCCTTGATTATCAAGAATGGTACGAACCGTTGTTGCATCTATAGCATCGCCACGATCGGATAAGTCAACCATAGCTTGGAAAATCAAACGATGGGCATACTTAAAAAAGTCCCGAGACTCAATATATTCTCGCACAAAAACAAGCTTACTCTCGTCAATAAAGATAGCCCCCAAAACGGATTGCTCAGCTAAGATATCTTGAGGTTGTACTCGTAACTCTTCTACTTCTGCCATCAGACTTCCCTTCCTTTTACAATCTTGTCAAGAAGGTGTAAATTTATCCTTCTTTCACACGAAGATTGATTACACTTGTGATATCTTGATAGATTTTCACTGGCACATCAATCAAACCAACCGCTCGAATCGGAGCTTGTACTTGAATATGGCGTTTATCAATCTTAATTCCAAATTGCTTTTGCAATTCTTCTGCAATCTTCTTATTGGTAATAGAACCAAAAGTACGGCCATCTGGACCAACTTTTTCAACAAATTCTACAACCGTTTCTTCTGCTTCAAGTTGGGCTTTAATTGCTTTTGCTTCTGCAATCATCTCAGCGTGAGCTTTCTCTTCAGATTTTTGTTTACCACGTAGTTCACCTACCGCTTGAGCAGTCGCTTCTTTGGCTAGATTCTTTTTGATAAGAAAGTTTTGTGCATACCCTGTTGGTACTTCCTTAATTTCGCCTTTTTTACCTTTTCCTTTAACATCTGCTAAAAAGATTACTTTCATTCTTCTTTCTCCTTTTCCTTTATTTCATTTAATACAATTTCTGTCAGTTTTTCACCTGCTTCTAACAAGGTTAAATCTTTAATTTGAGCCGCTGCCAAATTAAAGTGGCCTCCACCTCCCAGTTCTTCCATAATCCGTTGTACATTCAGTTTACTACGACTCCGAGCTGAGATAGAGATAAATCCTTGTGTATTCTTAGCAAGAACAAAACTCGCTTCAATACCTGACATAGCTAACATGGCATCTGCTGCCTTACTAATAACAACTGTATCATAGCATTTCGAGTCCTGAGCCTCTGCTATCAATACATCTGAACCTAATTTACGCCCTTGTAAAATCAGTTCATTGACCTCACGATATTCTTCAAAATCTGTCGCAGCGATTTCTTGGATAGCAATACTATCACTTCCTCTCGTTCTGAGATAGCTAGCAACATCAAATGTCCGACTAGTCACTCGTGAGGTAAAATTTTTAGTATCCAGCATCATACCAGCCATCAAAACACTGGCCTGCATACGACTCAGACGATTTTTCTTAGAATTCTGGAACTGAATCAATTCCGTTACCAACTCACTGGCACTGCTGGCACCACTTTCGATATAAGTGATAACTGCATTGTCTGGAAAATCCTGATCTCGTCTGTGGTGGTCAATAACAATGGTTTGGGTAAATAAATCATAAAATTCTTTCGATAAAGTTAAGGCAGTCTTTGAATGGTCTACCAGAATCAACAAAGAACGATTGGTCACTAATCCCATTGCCTCCTTAACCGACAACAACTTCGTAACTCCTTCTTTTTCTAAGAATGAAACAGCTCGTTCAATATCCGGCGACATTTGTTCTTCGTCATAAATAGCATAACTATTTTCAGTCACATTGCTAGCAAACAACTGCATACCTACAGCAGAGCCCAAAGCATCCATATCTAGATTTTTGTGACCAACTACAAAAACCTGATCCACACTTCGAATCTTATCTGAAATAGCTGTCATCATAGCACGCGTACGAGTCCGTGTACGTTTGATTGAGGCAGCAGACCCACCACCAAAATAAACTGGATTTTTAGTTTCGTCATTCTCCTTGACAACCACCTGGTCTCCACCACGCACTTCAGCCAAGTTCAAGTTGAGCAATGCAACTCTCCCAATTTCATCATGATTTCCATCACCATAAGAAAATCCCATACTCAAGGTCAAAGGCAACTGTCTCTGTTTTGACTCTTCTCTGAAAGCATCGATAACAGAAAATTTATCATTCATCAATCCCTCAAGTACCGTGTAGTCCGTAAATAGATAAAAGCGGTCCATACTCACTCGACGAGAGAACATAGCATGTTTACCAGCAAATTCTGAAACAAAATTGGCCACAAAACTATTGATATGACTGATATCAGACTCGGATGTTTCATCTTCTAAATCATCGTAGTTGTCAACAGAAACGATTCCAATCACAGGCCGACTCGTTACTAACTCAACAGTCGCTTCGTATTCTCCAGACACATCAAAGAAGTAAAGAACTCCAGATACCTTGTCCATATGAACCGAATAACGGGTCTCACCCAAGGTAGCATAAGAACCTGGATTCCCTACCGATGCCTTGATAATTGTTTGAATTAATGCCACATCAATCTCGCCCACTTCATTAGTTAAAATCAATTCAGCGTAAGGATTGAACCATTCAACTTCACCTGACGATAAGTCTAGTTTAATAACTCCGACAGGCATCTGTTCTAACAAGGTTGTCAAACTTTCTTCAGCTTGGTGGTTTACATACTGGATTTGTTCTACTTCACTCCTTGAGTAGTAGTCTCTCTGATGAATGAATAATAAACTATATGAACCCAAAATAAGTAGCAAAAGAAATAGCGTTACCAGTGTATTTGTTACAAAAACGAGTTGCACAGATAGCACTCCGAACGCCACTATTCCTAATATTAAGGGGAAAATAGGACTTACATAAAATTTTTTCATTCCAAACCTCTTGGCACCCATTATACCATAATAACCACCAAAAAGCGACTTTTTAAAAGTGTAATCAGTAATTCTATCAATTATAAGAAAAAGGAGGTTTACAATTCAGTAAACCTTCCTTTACACATATTGAAATTAAGATTCTTTAACTTCTAACAAACCAATTTCACCATCTTCACGACGATAAATCACATTAGTTGTTTGATCTTCAACATCCACATAGATAAAGAAATCATGTCCCAACAAATCCATTTGTAGAATAGCTTCTTCCAAATCCATTGGTTTTAAATCAATTTGTTTTGAACGAACAACTCTAGATTGGACAACATTTGGATCTTCCACCAAAGCATCTGTAAATAATTGACTAGTTGCTACCTTATTTTTATTTTTACGCTCGATTTTTGTTTTATTTTTACGAATCTGACGTTCAATTTTATCGGTTACAAGGTCAATTGAACCATACATATCTTGAGACACATCTTCTGCACGAAGAGTAATTGAGCCAAGTGGAATTGTCACTTCCACTTTAGCAGTTTTTTCACGATACACCTTCAAGTTAACTCGAGCATCCAACTCTTGTTCAGCTTGAAAATACTTTTCGATCTTTTCGAGTTTAGAAACTACATAATCACGAATTGCTTCTGTTACTTCTAGGTTTTCACCACGGATACTATATTTAATCATATGAGTACCTTCTTTCTAAACATTTTTGTTTTTCTGATTTCATTATAACGCTTTCATTTTATTTTTGCAAATTTTTTCCTCATCTTACAAGGGAAAAAGTTTTTACATCCTCAGCACCAGCTTCTTCCAGCAGTTTCTTCACACGATTTATAGTTGTTCCAGTAGTATAAATATCATCTATAAGTAGGATTTTCTTAGGAATACTGACTCCGCTTTTAATAAAGAAAGGAAGTTCTGTTGCCAAGCGTTCTGAACGACTTTTAGAAGAACTAGCTCTCTCTTCTCTTTTCTCTAATAAATCCAGATACTTGAAACCTGCTGCTTCAACTAAACCTTCAACCTGATTAAATCCTCTGTCAGCATATCTCTCCTTACTTAATGGAATGACTACAAATTGATACTCTTTATACTTTTTCAACCCCTCACTTAAAAATGAAGCGAAAACTTTTCTTAAAATGAAGTCTCCATCAAACTTATACCGACTAAAAAAATCTTTCATAGCTTGATTGTAAGTAAAAATAGCTCTATGGGAGACCTCAATTCCCTCTTTACACCAAAATTGACAATCTTGACACTTTGTTGACAAACCTGTTTTCATACAGTTTGAACAGTGCTCTTCTCCAATTCTCTCAAAAGTAGAGTCACAGTCTGAACAAAGACAAGAGTCATCATTCCTCAAAAGCAAGAGACTACTAAAAGTTAAAACAGTCTTCATAGTCTGCTCACATAACAAGCACTTCATAGACCAGCCTCCTTATTCATCATCTGAATTTCCTTAATCGCCTTCTTGATTGAATCATTTAACCCATCATGGAAGAAAAGCAAATCTCCTGTCGGTCTATCCATGCTTCGTCCAACTCGTCCACCAATCTGAATCAAACTAGACTTGGTAAACAAACGATGATTGGCCTCTACTACAAAAACATCCACACAAGGGAAGGTAACTCCACGCTCCAATATCGTCGTACTGATAAGTATTGTCAGTTCTCCATCTCGAAAATCTTGTACTTGCTCTAATCGATCTTCTGTTACGGAAGACACAAAACCAATTTTCTCATTTGGAAATTGCTCCTGTAAGATTTCTTTTAGCTGCTCCCCTTTTTTAATTTCTGATGCAAAAATGAGTAAAGGATAAGCTGTCTTTCTCTGTTTCTCAATATAAGTCTTTAACTTTGGTGACAAACGATTTTTATCCAAATAGCGATTAAAATCCCATAACCAAACTGGTTTAGGGATAATCAACGGATTCCCATGAAATCGTCTAGGTAAGCTCAGTCTTTTTAATTCTCCTAAACGGACTTTCCTATCTAACTCATCTGTCGAAGTCGCTGTTAAAAAGATTCTCAGCCCATTCTCCTTTACACTATTCTTGACAGCATGGTAAAGCGTTGGATTGTCAACATAAGGAAAGGCATCTACTTCATCCACTATTAGTAAATCAAAAGCATGATAAAATCTTAATAACTGATGAGTCGTTGCAACCACTAGAGGAGTTCGAAAATAAGGTTCTGATTCTCCGTGTAGCAGGGATATCTTACAAGCAAAATCATCTTGCAGGCGCTTATAAAGTTCCAAACAAACATCTATGCGAGGACTGGCCAAACACACTGCACCACCCGCATTGATTACTTTAGCTACAACTTGATAAATCATTTCCGTCTTTCCTGCCCCTGTCACCGCATGAACTAAAGTTGGCTCTTGCTTATCTACTGCTTGAATCAGTCCCTCTGACACCTTCTCTTGAAAAGGAGTTAATTGACCACGCCATTTAAGAACATCCTGTTTAGGAAAATCCTCCTGCGGAAAATAGTATAAAGCTTGATCACTCCTAACTCGCTTCATCAGCAAGCACTCTCGACAATAGTAAGCACCAATGGGTAAATACCATTCCTCCAGAATAGCACTATTACAACGTTGACAGAAAAGTTTCCCCTTCTCCTTTCTCATTGCTGGAAGTTTCTCCGCCAACTGACGCTCCTCTTCTGTTAATTCATTCTCCGTAAACAAACGACCGAGATAATTTGGATTTACTTTCATACTTCTTTATTCGTAAAAACCTAGCGCTTTAGATGATTTTTTAGTACAATTAAATCATGGAATTTAGAACAATTAAAGAGGACGGACAAGTCCAAGAAGAAATCAAAAAATCTCGCTTTATCTGTCATGCCAAGCGTGTTTATAGCGAAGAAGAGGCTCGTGACTTCATTACTGCCATCAAAAAAGAACACTACAAAGCTACGCATAACTGCTCTGCTTTTATTATTGGGGAACGTAGTGAAATTAAACGTACAAGTGATGATGGTGAGCCCAGTGGTACTGCTGGCGTTCCCATGCTTGGGGTACTAGAAAATCACAATCTCACCAATGTCTGTGTGGTAGTGACACGCTACTTTGGTGGCATTAAACTAGGCGCTGGAGGATTGATTCGTGCTTACGCCGGCAGTGTGGCCTTAGCTGTCAAAGAAATTGGCATCATTGAAATAAAAGAACAGGCTGGCATTGCTATTCAAATGTCTTACGCTCAGTACCAAGAGTACAGTAACTTCCTTAAAGAACATAATCTCATGGAGCTGGATACAAATTTTACAGATCAAGTCGATACGATGATTTATGTTGATAAAGAAGAAAAAGAAACTATTAAAGCTGCACTTGTAGAATTTTTTAATGGAAAAGTCACTTTAACTGACCAAGGTTTACGCGAAGTTGAAACTCCTGTAAACTTAGTGTAAATAATAGATAATACAGTGTTTCACTGACATTCTCACCGCTACTTTAATTAGCAACATAAAAAGGTGCTTGCCAAGACCTACTAGAAAATGAAGCAATTCAAAAAGAAAACTGATTGCGTTCTCCTTTACACCTATTTACTAGAATTAGCTTATCACAATCGCTTGAAAATTAACGGCTTTGATTTATGATATAAAAAAATCCTATCGCTTCGATAGGATTTCTATATTTTACAAATGATATAGATAGCGTTATACTAGAGATATCTTATACAAAGAGGTATTCATATGTCTATTTATAACAACATTACTGAACTAATCGGTCAAACTCCGATTGTTAAACTCAACAACATTGTGCCAGAAGGTGCTGCGGATGTCTATGTAAAACTTGAAGCATTTAACCCTGGTTCTTCTGTAAAAGACCGTATTGCTCTTAGCATGATTGAAAAAGCTGAACAAGACGGTATTCTGAAATCTGGTGCTACTATTGTCGAAGCAACAAGTGGAAATACTGGTATTGGACTTTCATGGGTAGGTGCTGCTAAAGGGTATAAAGTTGTCATCGTTATGCCTGAAACTATGAGTGTGGAACGACGTAAGATTATCCAAGCCTATGGAGCTGAACTCGTTCTCACTCCTGGTAGCGAAGGAATGAAAGGTGCTATCGCCAAAGCACAAGAAATCGCTGCTGAACGCGATGGTTTCCTTCCTCTTCAATTTGACAATCCAGCAAATCCAGAAGTACACGAAAGAACAACAGGAGCTGAGATACTAGCTGCTTTCGGTAAAGATGGATTAGATGCCTTTGTTGCTGGAGTGGGTACCGGTGGAACGATTTCTGGTGTTTCTCATGCACTCAAAACAGCAAATTCAGATATTCAAGTTTATGCAGTGGAAGCTGATGAATCTGCTATTTTATCTGGTGAAAAACCTGGTCCTCACAAAATTCAAGGTATTTCAGCTGGATTTATTCCTGATACACTTGATACTAAAGCATATGATGGTATCGTTCGTGTAACATCAGACGATGCTTTAGCACTGGGCCGTGAGATTGGCGGAAAAGAAGGCTTCCTTGTAGGGATTTCTTCAGCTGCAGCCATCTACGGAGCCATCGAGGTTGCCAAAAAATTAGGTACAGGTAAAAAAGTCCTTGCTCTAGCACCAGATAACGGTGAACGTTATCTCTCTACAGCACTCTATGAATTTGAAATTTAGTCTCCTAAATACAATTGGCCCTTATTATAGGGCTTTTTATTTTATACTCAATGAAAATCAAAGAGCAAACTAGGAAGCTAGCCGCAGGCTGCTCAAAACACTGTTTTGAGGTTGCAGATAGAACTGACGAAGTCAGTAACATATACCTACGGTAAGGCGACGCTGACGTGGTTTGAAGAGATTTTCGAAGAGTATTAACTATTTCTAATTGAGTGATGCTAGGTAAAAAACAATTTCAGGAGAAATCTAATCCCTATACAAAAAAGGAAGCAAATTTGCTTCCTTTCTATGATTAGTTATTCAAGGCTGCTGCCATTGTAGCTGCAACTTCAGCTTCAAAGTCGTTTGCAGCTTTCTCGATACCTTCACCAACTTCAAAGCGAGCGAACTCAACTACTGAAGCGTTAACTGATTCAAGGTATGCTTCAACTGTCTTGCTGTCATCCATGATGTAAACTTGTGCAAGAAGTGTGTAAGCTTGGTCAACTTTAGTGTTGTCAAGCATGAAGCGATCCATTTTACCTGGGATGATTTTATCCCAGATTTTTTCTGGTTTGCCTTCTGCAGCCAATTCAGCTTTGATATCAGCTTCAGCTTGCGCAATCACTTCATCAGTCAATTGAGCTTTTGATCCATACTTCAAGTGTGGAAGAGCTGGTTTGTTAACCATTGCACGGCTTTCGTTGTCTTGGTCGATAACGTGGTTCAATTGTGCCAACTCATCTTTAACGAATTGCTCATCCAATTCTTTGTAAGAAAGAACTGTTGGTTTCATCGCTGCGATGTGCATTGACAATTGTTTAGCAAGTGCTTCGTCTCCACCTTCAACAACTGAAATAACACCGATACGTCCACCGTTATGTTGGTATGCTCCAAAGTGTTGTGCATCTGTTTTTTCAATCAATGCAAAGCGACGGAATGAGATTTTTTCTCCGATAGTTGCTGTTGCAGATACGTATGCAGCTTCAAGAGTTTCACCTGAAGGCATTGTCAAAGCAAGAGCTTCTTCATTGTTAGCAGGTTTTCCTTCAGCAATAACTTTAGCTGTAGTATTTACCAATTCAACGAATTGAGCGTTTTTCGCAACGAAGTCAGTTTCAGCGTTTACTTCAATAACTGCTGCAACATTACCGTTAACATAAACACCAGTCAAACCTTCTGCAGCAACACGGTCAGCTTTCTTAGCTGCCTTAGCCATACCTTTTTCACGAAGCAATTCAATCGCTTTTTCGATGTCACCGTCTGTTTCTACAAGCGCTTTTTTAGCGTCCATAACACCGGCACCAGATTTTTCACGCAACTCTTTTACAAGTTTAGCTGTAATTTCTGCCATTTTGATTCTCCTATATTTTTAAAAATAGGAGAGCCGGGCTAAGCCCCGCCCTCCTAGGTAATTACTATTTATATAAATTAAGCGTTGTCGCCTTCTACAACTTCAACGATTTCTTCAATTGAATCTGCTTGAGTTTCTGAAGCTGCAAATTCTGCTTCAACCGCTGCTGCATCTTCACCTTGACGTCCTTCGATGATAGCGTCAGCCAATTTAGCTGTAATCAATTTAACAGCGCGGATAGCGTCATCGTTAGCTGGGATGATTACATCGATATCATCTGGATCAGTGTTTGTGTCAACCATCGCTACAACTGGGATTCCCAATTTTTTAGCTTCTTTAACAGCGATTTGCTCTTTATGTGGGTCAACCACGTACATCACATCTGGGATACGAGGCATATCTTCGATACCACCCAAGAATTTTTCAAGACGTGCACGTTGTTTGTTAAGAAGTGCAACTTCTTTCTTAGGAAGAACTTCGAAAGTTCCATCTTCTTCCATACGTTTGATTTCTTTCAAACGAGCGATACGTTTTTGGATTGTTCCCCAGTTTGTAAGAGTTCCACCCAACCAACGGTGGTTGATGAAGTATTGACCTGAACGTACTGCTTCTTCAGCAACTGCATCAGCTGCTTGTTTCTTAGTACCAACAAACAATACAACTGCATCGTTAGCTGCTGCATCACGCATGAAGTCGTATGCTTGGTCAGCGTATTTTACAGTTTGTTGCAAGTCGATAACGTGGATTCCGTTACGCTCAGTGAAGATGTACTTAGCCATCTTAGGGTTCCAGCGACGAGTTTGGTGACCAAAGTGTACACCAGCCTCAAGAAGTTGTTTCATTGAAATTACTGCCATGAGTATTTCTCCTTTTTGTTTTTTTCCTCTTCTTGACTTCAACTCGCAAAACGACCCAAGGGCAACTGTCTCACAATTCATCAAGAATGAGTATTATCGTTCACACGACAAGTTTCATTTTACCATACTTTTCTAATATTTTCAAGCTATTTTGATATAATTTTTAATAGGGATTGTCACGGTAAAACATGAAAAAGAGGGCTCTATTCGAGTCCCTCTGTAAATTAATCTGCGTAAATATATGTAACAAAACCTTCAGAAGTTGTTGTTGGATTGAACCATCCACGGTGATTTCCAATTGTACGATTACCTGCATAATTTGATTCTGATACTTGAATACTTGTTGATGATGAAACAGCTGTAACTACCGCTACGTGTCCATATCCACCATCGTTCCAACATGCAATCGCACCAACTTGAGGTGTTGAACCTGTACGGAATCCTGCAGCAGCTGCGCTTGTAGCCCACTGTGCTCCATTACCCCAATAGTCTCCAGCCCAAGGTGCTAATGTTTTAACTCCCCATGTACATTCTCCAATTGGATAACTTGAAGCATTTGTACTGTATGTTGGACGAACTTTTGCACGGACAGGTGCTGCCGCAGATTCAGATACTGCTTGCACTTGAGCTGTTAAGTTAGTGTTTGCTGAAGCAAGTACTGATTGTTGTTGGCTAGCTTGTTTTTCTTTATAAGCTGTCTCTGCCGCTGCTGCTGCTTTTGCTGCCGCTTCTGCTTCTGCTTTTTTCTCTAGCAAACTTGCTTTTTCATCTTCTGCTGTCGCTTTTTCAGCAGCAAGATTTAATTCTGCAGCCTTCAACTCAGCTTGTTTCGTTGTTAGGGCTTGTGCATCATCAGACAATTTCTGTTGATTTGCAATAACTGTATTAATTGCGTCATTGTTCGCCACTTGTTTCTCAGAAATTGCTTTTTTATCTGCTTTTTGTTGTTCCAACATTTTGTTGTTAGCAGATACGATTTCATTCATTGCTGCTACACGTGAAATAGCTTCTGTAATTGACTTCGAGTTTACAATCGTATTGATGTAGCTGGTTGCAGCTCCATTTGTTTGAGCACTACGAGCTTGTTTTTCCAAAGAATCATTGCGAGATACAATGTTTTTAGAAAGTTCTGTAATCTCACTCTCAAGTTTTTTGGATTCTGCTTGTAATCTATCATTTTCAGCTTGCAAGTTAGATTGCTCAGCTTGGATAGCTGATACTTGCTCCTGAATTTGGTCAACTTGTTTTTGGGCTTCTTGTTGTTGTGCTGTTAAGTTACTAATTTTATTATCTTGAGCAGCAATTTTGTCATCAGTCGTTTCTGCATGCGCAGTTGTTAAAACAGCTACTTGAGAAACCATTACTGTACTTAATAAAAGTGACGCTAAGATTTTTTTCTTCATAATTACGTAGATACTCCTTCTTTTAAAGACAATACTAGTATACCAAAAAAAGGCCTAATGAATATTACGCCTTTGTTACATTTTTGTTTCTTTCTCATAGATAATATTTTTCAAAAATAAACTGAAAAATAAGCATCCACACAAGATTTAAAATCATGGATGGTACTAGGCTATAAACGATAAAAATCGGCAGACTATCTACAGTTAAACCTACCACTAATGCAAAGAGATAAGCTCCCATATCAAATAGAAAACTCATAACAATCATAGCCAAGATTCTTGTCCAACGATTCAACAAAATAACACTATTCAATTTATGAAGAAACGCTCCCAATAAGATAAATAAGAGAGTTGCAATCCCTATTAGATGGAAAAAGTAAACATCGTAAACCAAGCCTATCACAAAACAATAGACTAGGTAGAGATACTCTGATACTTCTATCGTCTCAAATAAGAGAAATAGAAAAAGAAAATGACTAGCCAAATGTACATGGGGGAAAAATGAGCCCAGAAGCTGGCTAATATGGGCGTCAATTAGAACCAAGAAAGGTAGCAATAAAAACACTCCAACCCGCTTTAACTGTCTCATTATGAATTCCCCACTAATTCTATCACATCCACATTATGAGTATCTGCACTCAACTTAACAGTTACTTCTCGTGTCAAATAATCCGTACTATGCGTTGTGGCAACCACTTCACCAACAGGAATATCCGCAACATTAAAGTTTCCTAATCCACCCGTTGTCACCTTATCACCTGTACTAATATCGCTATTGCTATTTAATTGGCTAATTTTAAGAACTTCATTTTCCTTGTCATAGCCAACAATAATTCCATAAATTGTGGTAGTGCCGTGTTGAATTTTAACAGAAATCTTATCAGCATTTTCTGTATTTGTCAGAAGGTTGACCATGGTAGAGTTCTCCTCTACTTTCGAAACGCTCCCAATCAAACCACCATTTGCAATAGCTAACATGTTCTCAGAAGCCCCTTTTGATTTGCCCGCATCTAGAGTCAATTCCTGTTTCCAAGATACCGGAGAACGCATAATAACATCTGCTGCTAAAGTCTTTGTGGCTTGCAATTTAGACTTCATATCAAGCAATTGGCGCAGTTGTTCATTTTCTGTCTTTAAACTTTCTGCCTCATTTGATTTAACTTCTAACTGGTAAATATGTTTCTTCAAACTTTCATTTTCATTATATGTTCGTGTCAAATGAGCCAAATCTGATTTGACAGAATCAAACCACTGAAAAGGTTTTTGCACAACCCTATCAACCAATGAGATTCCATCTCCTAATTTTGTCACAATTGCGCTTGAATAAGTCGTCGCTAAGAGAGCTGACACAAGCAGAACAGTGACAAAAACAATAATGACATATTTTGATTTTTTAAAACGGTTCATATCCCTACCTTTATATCAAAAACTGTTACAGTAACTTTTTTATAAATTCCTGAAAGCTACTAAGATTTTAAGAAAAATAAGCAACAACCAAGTACGAGAATAACAAGGATTGCTAGCGTATCTTTTCGAGTCCATTTCAATTGTCGGTATTGACTTCTGCCTTTCCCACCCTGATAACCACGCGCTTCCATGGCAATAGCCAAGGAATCTGCACGTTTTAAACTTGTCGCAAAAAGAGGAATCAAAATAGGAATCATCGCCTTTACTTTTTGAACAATACTTCCTTCTCCAAAATCCACTCCACGCGCTTTCTGCGCATTCATAATCCGCGTCGTATCATCCATCAATGTTGGGACAAAACGTAGACTCATGGACAGCATCAATCCAATTTCATGAACTGGAACTTTCACACGCTTTAAAGGTGCTAACAAAGCTTCGACAGCTGATGCCAAACTTAAGGGCATGGTCGTTAAGGTTAACAAAGTTGAAAAGAAAATTATAAATACAAAGCGACAAAAAATAATTCCAGCTTGTTGCAAAGCATAATCCGTGATTCTCACAAACGAAAACTCAAATAAAACATTCCCATTAGAAATGAAAAACAGTTGAAAAATAGTTGTGAAGGCAATCAAGAAAAACATAGACTTCAAGCCCTGAATAAAAAATGAAAGAGATACTCCTGACAAGGCAATAAATATCCCTGTCGCTATAAAAAGAATCAGATTCGTCAAAGGATTATTAACCCAAAACACAATCAAAATCAGTAGCATCATAGCCAGCAATTTGCTACGTGGATCCAACCGGTGAACCATCGAATCCCCTGGGATATAACGCCCCAAAATCATACTATCCATTTAGCGACTCCTTGAACTCCTCTATCTTGATCGGTAATCGTTTAAATGCCACGCCTCTATCAGCCAATCGTTTACAAAAAGCTGTAATCTTAGGTACTCCCAACTGAACTTCTTCCATAAAAACAACATCTTGAAAGACATCACTCGGTCTACCAAACTTAACTAAACGTCCCTTTTCCATCACATAGACTTGGTTCGCATATTCAGCCACATCATCCATCAAATGCGTTACCAAAACAATGGTCATCCCTGACTGGTGGAGTTTTTTGAACAAATTCATCAACTCTTTTCTACCTAAAGGATCTAGACCTGCCGTGGGCTCATCTAAGACTAATATAGCTGGTTCCATGGCAAGTATGCCTGCAATGGCGACACGTCTCATTTGTCCACCTGACAGCTCAAACGGACTGCGATCAAAAAGTGATTCCTCAATTCCAACCAAAGCCAGTTTCTCACGCGCAATCTGCTCCGCATCTTCTTCAGAAACTCCAAAATTTTGCGGTCCAAAAGCAACATCCTTCAAAACTGTTTCTTCAAAGATCTGATTTTCAGCAAACTGAAATACCAAGCCAACCTGTTTTCTAATTTGACGAATATCTTTATTTTTAGAAGTCGAGGTGATTAAGGTATCAAAAACTCGTACACTTCCTTGACTTGGCACCAATAAACCATTTAAAAGTTGTAAAATAGTTGATTTACCGCTACCTGTGTGGCCAATTAAAGCCGTATAAGAACCATCTTCAATCGTTAAAGAAACATCCGACAAAGCTGTTGAAGCTAAGGGAGTACCTTCTTGATATGTAAAACTCACATTTTCTAGAGCAATTCCCATAGCTTATCCTCTAGCTCACTTTCTGTCAAATAATTTTCAGGCAAATCATAGCCATTCTGGCTCAAAGAATTTTTTAATTGATTGGCAAAAGGATCGTCTAATCCAATTTGATCTAAATCATTTCGAGAGAAAAGATCTCTTGGACTACTAGTTGATTCAATTTCCCCTTTTTTCATGACCAATACGCGATTACTCATGGCAACTTCTTCCAAATCATGTGTAATGGAAATGACCGTCATATCATAGTCTTTTCGAATTCCTTTTACTGTCTCAATAAGTTCTCTACGTCCCTCAGGATCCAGCATACTCGTTGCTTCATCTAAGATTAAAATAGCTGGTCTTAGGGCTACAACACCTGCAATAGCCACACGTTGCTTTTGTCCACCTGATAGACGCGCCGGCTCTCTCTTTTTAAAGTCCAACATGCCAACCAAATCCAGAGCTTCTTCCACTCTCTTTTTCATTTCTTGACGAGAAAGGCCCTGATTTTCCAAACCAAAGGCAACATCATCTTCAACAGTCGCTCCAACAAATTGATTGTCTGGATTTTGAAAAACCATACCGATTTGACGCCGTATGCTCCAAACATTTTCCTCAGTCAACCGTTGGCCATCGATTACAATATCTCCAGATTCTGCTTCCAGTAAGCCATCAATTAATCGTACAGTCGTTGATTTACCACTACCATTGTGCCCTACAATCGAAAGCCATTCTCCACGTTTCACGTGAAACGTAATATCCTTCACATCGTAGTATTTCTGATTTTCTTTATAGCGAAAAGAAAGATTTTTTACATCAATTATTGATTTCATTTCGAACCAAATGTCCCTTTAAATACATAGGCACTACCCTTGAAATAGTCATAGCCAGAGTAGATAGTGAAAAATAAGGCTACATAAAGTAGAACTTGACCAATCAAAGTCCAATGTAATAGCAAGAAAATAATGGCAAACATCTGACTGAAAGTTTTAATTTTTCCAGGCATTGCCGCTGCTAAAACTGTTCCTCCAGTTTCAACCAGTAAAAGCCTTAAACCTGTCACAGCCAACTCTCGACAGATAATCACTGCAACAATCCAAGCCGGAGCCATGCCTAACTCAATCAGCATAATAAAAGCCGACATAACTAGTAGCTTATCCGCCATAGGATCTGCAAATTTACCAAAATTACTGACCACATTCCATTTACGAGCTAAATATCCGTCTAAATAATCTGTGATACTGGCAATCGCAAAGATAATAGCCGCTACCATATGACTTTCTATCGAATTTCCTATCGTTAAAATAAAGATAAAAATAGGTATAAAGAGAATTCGACCTATTGTTAAGAGATTGGGAATTTGTTCTTTTTTCATTCGTTTTTCCTTAATTTTTAGTAAAGGTTACAGTGATTTGTCCAGTCTGAGCTGTTAATTTCGATAAATCAACAGTCTGATTATCTACTGTCAAAGTAACACCTTTTACAACACCTAACGTAATGGCTACAGGACTTTTAGTTGAAACGGTTGCTTCTGCGCTTTTATTATCCGGTGATAAGGTTACACCGCCCTCAAGTTCGCTTTCTGAAACGCTGATCCAACTTGTAACATCTGAAACTGCCAATTGCAATTTAACTGTTTCCTTACTTGTCTTATAAGCGATTTCTACATGATTTCCTTCACCTGATACACTTATAGCTGATTCTACACTAGAAGAACTGCTAGATGAACTACTACTTGAAGAGTGGGGAACAGAGCTAGTTGAACTTATTGAACTTGTTGATTGAACCACACTGTAATTAGAAAGAGAAGGCCCCTCTGGTTGAGTTTGAATATAGTTCCAAACATAATAGGTCACAAAAATTAAAATCGATAAGGCAAAAAGGATAAAATAAAATAAAGGTAAAAATGATGTTTTTTTCTTATTTTTCTTACTTGAACGTCTGCGCCCTGTCAACTCATCTTCATCAACATCTACTTCCTCATAAGTAATCATACTCCCAGAATCATAAGCATCCAAAACAATTTGGTCATCTAACTCAACAGCCCATGCATATTTTCTCAAGAAAGAGCGTGTGTAAAAAGGACTTGGAAGTTGATCGAAATCGTCTGCTTCCATTGCTTCCAACATATCTAACTGGATGTCTGTCTTTTTCTTCAATTCATCTAAACTCAATCCCTGATTGATTCTAGCTAATCGTAAAACCTCACCAATTGTTTTTTTCCTCATACTTGTCATCCCTTCTTTCTAGTGTCTATTATGATAGGTTACTACGATGGGAATATTGTAAAATCAACTATATCCCCTTCATCTATTAAGTGATGCCCTGCTTCAAGGACATCCTCTAAAGTAATTTCCTGTAAAATCTTTGGTAAATCAAAAATTGTCTCACCATGTTCAAAAGCATCATATTGCGTTGCAATAAATTCAAGAGAGTTCATGCTACTAAAAAATTCTCCAAACATCTCTCTTTTGATAATATCTAAATGATCCTCTGTAATATCCAAATCCTTTGTGAAATTACGAATGGCCTTTCTAAACTGATGAGATAAAGCAACTGGCTCTTTCGCATCCATTGTCAACATAACAAAATGAAAACGACTTGTTACTTCAATTTCAAGAGATAAGGACGCATCTATTTTACCTGATTCATATAACTTTTGAAAACGATCCGAAGTCCAACCAAACATCATTGCAAACAATAATTTTAATAAAATATGATGTCGATAGCAATCCGCCTCAGCAACTTCTCGATTACCTCTAATCCCAATCGCTAGTTTGGGAGAAGATACTTCCATTCTCCTACTGTCTGTTGACTTCACATTTTGTAAAAGCAACTTTTCTTTTAATACTTCCTGAACATTTAGATCTTCCAGTTCTTTTCTTTCAAAATAGTCCTGTACTCGCTCCACATCAAAATTACCAACTAAAAACAGAGACATGTTTACAGTTTTGTAAAACCTTGTAAAATTTTCTTGCAAATTAGTTAGATTGATTTGGGAAATGGACTCCTCGCTTCCAACTATATCCGTTGCTAAAGGTGTACCAGGATACAAATTTGCTAAAGTTGAAAAGAATAAACACGAATCTGGATCATCTTGATACATTTCTCGTTCCTGCTGGATAATATCCTGCTCTCTTAAAATGGAATCTTCAGTAAAATGTGCCGATGTTACCAATTCATCAAGTAAATCTAAATTCTCTAAGAGATAATCCGTCGATGAAAAAAGATAGTTTGTTTTTGTAAAGCTTGTAAAGGCATTGCTATCTGCACCTAGACTCGTAAAAGCCGATATTAAATCACTAGAATCTTCTCTCTCAAATAATTTATGTTCCAGAAAATGAGCAATCCCTGCAGGATGTCGTTTTACACCTCCGTCAACTTCTTTGTCAATCGTATCTACCGAACCAAACTGTACAGTTACACTCCCGTAAACCTCTTTAAATTCCTTTTTAGGTAGAAGAGCTACTGTCAATCCGTTTGCCAAACGAGTTCGATAAACCATTTCTTTTACAGCTGGATAGTATTTTTCTTCAAAAACAACCTTTGTCATTCTATTCCTTCCATAAAGTAAATTGCCTGTAGCTTCACATTATTAGCTGCTCTACAAATATCATCTTTGTCAATTTGTTCAAGCTTTTCAATCCAACTTTTAAAGTCTGCTGAGGATTTTCCAAGTAAGGCATTTTGATAAGCACGTTCAATCAATGAACTTTGATTATCTTGAGAAAGTAACAAAGACCGATGAATCATTTCCTTGGTCTGCTCTAACTCAAGATCTGTAAAATGACCTTTTTTTAAATCAAGCAATTGATTATTCATCATTTTTCGAGCCTGATTCCGATTTTCTCGATCGATACCAGCATACATCCTTAAAAATCCACTAAATAAATCAAGCTGACTTGAAATGGTATAAGCTAATCCAGCATTTTCACGGACATTTGTAAAGAGCTTAGAATGAGCAAATCCGCCAAGTAAACCATTCATTACAATCATGGGTAAATGTTGCTCATCACCATATTCAGCAGAGCAATGATAGCCCAACTCTAAAATAGACTGTCCCACATTTTTCCGAACCATACCTTCCTGAAGAATATTGGAATAAGGTTGACAATACTGAACCTTCAAATCACCTTCTCGACCTTTAAAACCAAATGATTCTAATACATTTAGAATTTCAACCTCATTAAAATCACCTAGGAAAAAGAAATCTATTCGATCTTTGTCCAAAAATTCTTGGAAACAAGAATAAGAACTTTGTGGAGTTTCAGCTAAAATACGATTTCGTAAATCACTGTATTCCAATTGGAGACGTTCATCATGAAAAAATAATTTGTCTAATTCTTTATGTGCGAAATAAAAAGAATCATCCATATCAGCTGCTAAACTTGCTAGCAATTGTTTTTTCTCAATTTCAAATAAGGCCGAATCAAACCCATTATCAACTACTACGGGTGAAAAAAGAGTTTCTTTTACTAGTTCCAAAACCTGAGAAGTTAGCACATTTTTCTTACTTAAAAACTCATCACGAACATATGTGAATGTCAATTCTACAATGTGGCTTTGTCCTCTTCTAAAACAATTAGTTGACATATCTGTACCATATAGACTAGCCAAGTGTCTCCTCAAATTTTGAGAAGTGGGGTACAGCTGGTTAGCAGTCTCTAGCATACTCGCACTCAACATGCGACCTGCAATCGTATCAAGAGATAATGGAGCTGTAAAACGCACGGTGATTTTGTTCGTTTTAAACTTCTTTGATTGGATAAAATGTGTTGAAATTCCATGCACTAACTCCATGATTTACCTCCTTATATACAGACTTCTATTATATCACGAAAACCTGAAATTTTCTTGTTCTCTGTAATACTTTTGAAATAAAAATCGCTTACATTTCTCCCTGTTTCTCTCACTATTTTTAGGAAAATATGGTATAATACCAAAGATTGAGGTGAATTATGGAATACAAATTATTTGAAGAATTTATTACCCTCCAAGCACTGCTCAAAGAACTTGGAATTACACATAGCGGAGGAGCTATCAAATCCTTTCTCTCTGAACATTCTGTTTACTTTAATGGGGAGTTAGAAAGTCGTCGCGGTAAAAAACTTCGTATTGGCGATAAAGTTGACATCCCTGACATAGACATTGACATCTTGTTGACACAACCTACTTCTGAAGAACAAGATGAATACCAAGCTGATAAAGTTGAAAAAGAACGAATCGCTAAACTTGTCAAAGAGATGAATAAGGGAGTTAAAAAAGACAAATCGAAACCTGCTTCATCACCTAAAAGCAAACAAGCTCCGAGATTCCCTGGTAGATAATCATGTGGCTACAACACCTATCTCTCAAGACTTTTCGTAACTACAAAGAGACAAAAATAGACTTTAATCCTAAATTGAATGTCTTTTTGGGACGTAATGCACAAGGAAAAACAAACATGCTAGAGGCTATCTATTTTTTAGCCTTAACGCGTAGTCATCGAACTCGAACAGATAAAAATCTCATTCATTTTGATGAGGAACAACTTCATCTTTCAGGTCTCGTTCAGAAAAAAACTGGATCCATTCCCCTAGAAATCGAACTAACACAAAAAGGTCGTGTGACAAAAGTTAATCATTTAAAACAGGCGCGCCTTTCAGATTATGTAGGACACATGAATGTTGTCTTATTTGCTCCTGAAGATTTACAACTAATTAAAGGAGCACCTTCTGTTCGACGAAAATTCATTGATATGGAACTTGGACAAATCAAGCCAATCTATTTATCTGACTTAACCAATTATAATCACATCCTAAAACAAAGAAACACTTATCTAAAATCAGCTCAAAAAATAGATGAAACCTTCCTTTCTGTGTTGGATGATCAGCTAGTTGATTATGGATGTCGTGTAATGAATCACCGCTTAGATTTCATAAAAAAGCTAGAATCATTTGGGCGTAAGAAACATTTTGAACTCTCTAATCAAATTGAAGAGCTGTCAATATCCTATCAATCTTCTGTCAAGATAACTGACAAAGAAGACTTATCCGAATCTTTCAAAATTGCTTTAGAAAAAAGTAAATCCAGAGATTTATTTAAAAAGAATACTGGTGTTGGTCCTCATCGAGATGACATTTCTTTTTATATAAATGGGATGGATGCTAGTTTTGGAAGTCAAGGCCAACATCGTAGTCTCGTCCTCTCGATAAAATTAGCAGAAATCGAGTTAATGGAAAGTATTACTACAGAATCTCCGATATTATTGCTTGACGATGTTATGAGTGAACTTGACAACACTAGACAGTTAAAATTATTAGAAACGATTTCTCAGTCAATCCAAACCTTTATTACAACAACAAGCTTAGATCATCTTCAAAATTTACCAGAAAATCTAAGTGTTTTCACTATTCAAGATGGTAAAGTTGCTGTAAACTAAAATTGACAATATTGTAAAAGAACTCCTGTTTTCACGGGAGTTCTTTTTATTTCTTTTACATAGAATAATTTGGTGCCTCATTAGTAATTTGTACATCATGAGGGTGGCTTTCTTTCAAACCAGCACCAGACATTTCAATAAATTGAGCATTATCATGCAACTCTTTAAGGTTAGCTGCACCACAATAACCCATACCAGAACGAATACCACCAATCATTTGGAAGACGATATCAGCTGCCGCTCCTTTATAAGCAACACGACCTTCAATTCCTTCTGGAACAAGTTTATTTGCTTCATTGACAGAACCTTGGAAGTAACGATCGCTTGAACCTTTCTTCATTGCTGCAATTGATCCCATACCACGGTAAGTCTTGAACTTACGTCCTTGGAAGATTTCAGTTTCACCTGGTGCTTCGTCTGTCCCAGCAAACATTGATCCAAGCATAACTGCATTTCCACCAGCAGCAAGAGCTTTTACAATATCTCCAGAATACTTGATTCCACCGTCAGCAATGATCGTTTTTCCATATTCACGCGCAACGGCTGCAGCATCGTAGATAGCTGTTACTTGTGGGACACCAACACCAGCAATCACACGAGTGGTACAGATAGAACCTGGTCCAATACCAACCTTGACAACATCTACACCTGCTTCATAAAGGGCACGTGCACCTTCAGCAGTTGCAATATTTCCAGCAATCAAAGTACGATCTGGGAAGTGAGCACGAATCTCAGCAATTTTACGCAAGACACCTGCAGAATGACCATGTGCAGTATCAATAACAATCGCATCCGCCCCTGCCTCAAAAAGTGCCTCTGCACGTTCAAAGGTATCTGAAGTAACACCTACTGCACCTGCAACTAAGAGACGACCAAACTCATCTTTAGCCGCATTTGGAAACTCAATAACTTTTTCAATATCTTTGATAGTAATCAAACCAGAAAGACGGCCTTCTTCATCTACCAACGGAAGTTTTTCAATACGGTGTTCTTGAAGAATACTCTCAGCTGTTGCAAGGTCTGTACCCACAGGAGCAGTCACAAGATTTTCACTAGTCATATGGTTTGAGATTGGTTGGTTATAATCTGAAATAAAACGAAGATCTCGGTTTGTCAAAATACCAACCAATTTACGATTTTCAAGTGTTTCAACAACTGGAACACCACTGATGCGGTAACGTCCCATAAGCTCATCAGCTTCAGCAATTGTATGTTCAGGTGTCAAGAAGAAAGGATCAATAATAACCCCATTTTCAGAACGTTTTACCTTGCGAACCTCGTCTGCTTGTTGAGCAATTGACATGTTTTTATGGATAACTCCGAGACCACCTGCACGAGCAATAGCAATGGCCATTTGACTCTCTGTTACTGTGTCCATGGCAGCGGTAATAATTGGGATATTTAAAGTCAAATTATCTGCCAATTTAGTTGTTAAATCTGCATCGTTAGGCAACACATGACTTTCAGCTGGAATAAGCAATACATCATCAAAGGTAAAACCTTTTTTCAAAAATTTAGTGTCCCAATTAGACATTCGAAGTTCCCTCTTTTCTTTCTTTTTGAGCTTGACTCTTTTTATATTGTATCTATCATACCATTCTATAAAAATTTGTCAAATGTTACAGGGGTAAATAAAAAACTATCTTTTCTTTCTGATAGAAATGATAGTTTCTTGTAAAATAAACTTAGTTAAAGTAATGAAGTCCCATTGCTTCTTTAACCTCAGATAGGGTTTGACCTGCAACTTCTCGCGCTCTTTCACTACCTTTTTGAAGCATATTATAAACTTCTCCCATATCCTTAGCAAATTCGATACGGCGCTCACGAATAGGACCAAGTTCACGTTCTAATATTTCAAGTAGATAACGCTTGGTCTTCACATCACCAAGACCACCTCGTTGATAATGTTCTTTCATGTCAGCAATTTCTTGAGAATCTTCTGGGCGACCAAAAACATCTAGATAATGGAAAACCATATTTCCTTCAATCTTACCTGGATCCTCAACGCGAATATGATCTGGATCTGTATACATACTCATTACTTTTTTACGCAAAGTATCCGCATCATCAGCTAAATAA
Source organism: bacterium (assembly GCA_905221455.1). Classification (GTDB taxonomy): domain Bacteria; phylum Bacillota; class Bacilli; order Lactobacillales; family Streptococcaceae; genus Streptococcus. The sequence goes on from CAJNDF010000001.1 coordinate 299,980, forward strand.
ATACCGTTATTAAGTGATTTAGACATTTTAGCATTTCCATCCAAACCAGGCAAACGCCCTGCTCTCTCATTTTCTGGATAAATACCTTCTGGTTCCACCAAGACATCACAGTTATATGCATTGTTAAAAGAACGAACAATTTCACGAGTCTGCTCAATCATTGGTTTCTGATCTGTCCCAACAGGAACATAATTAGCCTTGAAAGCTGTGATGTCAGCTGCTTGAGCGATTGGATAGACTAAGAATCCTGTCGGAATACTTTCTCCAAATCCCTTTTGAGCAATCTCTGTCTTGACAGTTGGATTTCGCTCCAGACGTGCTAATGAAACCAGATTCATATAGTACATAGATAGTTCAGCCAGCTCTGGAATCTGGCTTTGAATAAAGATAGTCGATTTACTTGGGTCCAATCCAACTGCAAGGTAATCCAAAGCCACATTTCCAATAGACTCTACAATGGTTTGAGGATCTTTGGCATGATCTGTCAAGGCTTGTTGGTCAGCCAAGAACACAAACATGTCATACTTATCCTCTTCCTGTAATAATACTCGATTTTTGAGACTTCCAACATAATGTCCAATATGCAATTTTCCTGTTGGACGGTCTCCTGTTAAAATAATGGGTTTAGTCATTTTGTTCTCCTTCGATATAGTCCCTTCAATTATAGCATTTTTTTAATGAAATAACCGCAATTTATCAAAATAAATCAGCCTTGCTATTCACGGTTTTGTGTAAAGTATGCTGTAAATATAATTTACATAAAATTGACAGATAAAAATTTGAATATTTCCGTATTTTCTAGTAGAATAAATGTATTACACATATAGGAGAAAAACATTGCTTACAGTATCTGATGTTTCACTGCGTTTTAGTGATCGCAAACTTTTTGATGATGTCAATATCAAATTTACAGAAGGAAATACCTATGGATTAATCGGTGCTAATGGTGCCGGAAAATCAACCTTTTTAAAAATTTTAGCTGGAGATATCGAACCCACTACTGGTCACATCTCTCTTGGTCCAGATGAACGTCTCTCTGTTCTTCGTCAAAATCACTTTGACTATGAAGATGAACGTGCTATTGATGTCGTTATCATGGGAAATGAAAAACTTTATAGCATCATGAAGGAAAAAGATACTATCTACATGAAGGAGGATTTCTCAGATGAGGACGGAGTCCGTGCTGCCGAACTTGAAGGAGAGTTTGCCGAGCTTGGAGGTTGGGAAGCAGAGAGTGAAGCCTCTCAACTACTTCAAAACCTAAATATCCCAGAAGAGTTGCACTACCAAAATATGAGTGAATTGGCCAACGGTGAGAAAGTAAAGGTTCTCCTTGCTAAAGCACTTTTTGGTAAACCAGATGTTCTTCTCTTGGACGAGCCTACTAACGGTTTGGATATCCAATCTATTACTTGGCTAGAAGACTTCTTGATTGACTTTGATAACACAGTTATCGTAGTATCCCATGACCGTCACTTCTTAAACAAAGTATGTACTCACATGGCCGACCTTGACTTTGGAAAAATCAAACTCTATGTCGGAAACTATGACTTCTGGAAGGAATCTTCTGAACTCGCTGCTAAATTGCTAGCAGACCGTAATGCCAAAGCAGAAGAAAAAATTAAGCAATTGCAAGAATTCGTTGCTCGTTTCTCTGCCAATGCTTCTAAATCAAGACAAGCAACCTCACGTAAGAAAATGCTTGACAAGATTGAGCTAGAAGAGATTGTGCCATCTAGTCGTAAATATCCATTTATTAACTTTAAAGCAGAACGTGAGATCGGTAATGATCTCTTGACAGTAGAAAATCTAACTGTAAAGATTGATGGTGAAACTATTTTAGATAATATCAGCTTTATCTTGCGTCCAGGTGATAAGACAGCTCTTATTGGACAAAATGATATCCAAACGACTGCATTAATTCGTGCAATCATGGGAGATATTGACTATGAAGGAACTGTCAAGTGGGGAGTTACAACTAGTCAATCTTACCTGCCAAAAGATAACTCAGCTGATTTTGCAGGGGGAGAATCAATCCTTGACTGGTTGCGTCAATTCGCAAGTAAAGAAGAAGATGACAATACTTTCCTACGCGGTTTCCTTGGTCGTATGCTCTTCTCTGGAGATGAGGTTAACAAACCTGTCAACGTCTTGTCAGGGGGAGAAAAAGTCCGTGTCATGCTTTCAAAACTCATGCTCTTGAAATCAAATGTCCTTGTCCTCGATGATCCAACCAATCACTTGGACTTGGAATCTATCTCAAGCTTGAATGATGGATTGAAAAACTTTAAAGAATCAATCATCTTTGCCAGTCATGACCACGAGTTTATTCAAACTTTGGCTAACCATATCATTGTCTTGTCTAAAAATGGCGTCATCGATCGTATTGATGAAACCTACGATGAATTCCTAGAAAATGCAGAAGTACAAGCAAAAGTTAAAGAACTTTGGAAAGACTAATAAAACTTCAAAACTCAGTTGGGTTAGCCAGCTGAGTTTTCTAACATTTTATAAGGTAACATGAAATTATTTTTTAAAACATATTGGACCTATTTTGTTTCTTTCATCATTCCTGTATTGATTATGGCAGGAGTATACCTATCTCAAGGTATCTACTGGAATAGTGACATCTCTCCTTTATTAGGAGATGGCTTTCATCAATACGTTATTTTTGATATAGCTCTAAGAAATATCCTACATGGAAACGGTAGTTTGTTTTACACCTTTACAAGTGGCCTCGGATTGAATTTCTATGCCCTATCTAGTTATTACTTGGGTAGTTTCCTTTCACCACTAGTTTACTTTTTTGATCTAACTAATATGCCAGATGCTGTCTATCTGACAACTCTCTTAAAATTTGGATTGATTGGACTGTCAACTTACTTTAGTTTAAATAAATTATTTCAATCGATTCCTAAACCTTTAAAACTAGCTTTATCCACTTCCTATGCTCTGATGAGTTTCACTGTCAGTCAATTAGAGATAAAAAACTGGCTGGATGTTTTTATCTTGATTCCTTTAATTATAACTGGTTTACACCTACTTATAACTGAAAAGAAATTCCTATTATACTTTACAAGTCTGTCAATCTTATTTATCCAAAACTATTATTTTGGCTATATGACAGCATTGTTTCTTATTTTCTGGTATCTCTGCCAAATTTCTTGGGACTTTAAAACTCGAAAATCATCTTTTCTTGATTTCATAATCACCTCCGTTTTAGCTGGTATGGCTAGTTTGATTATGACTCTTCCAACTCTGTTTGATTTACAGACACATGGGGAAAAATTGACTGAAGTTACAAAGTTTCAAACTGAAAGTAGCTGGTATCTTGATCTCTTTGCTAAGCAATTCATTGGTTCCTTTGACACAACAAAGTATGGGGCTATCCCAATGATTTTTGTTGGACTACTTCCCTTTATTTTGACCATTATATTTTTTACGCTGAAATCTATTAAGTTTCACGTAAAACTTATCTATGCAATCTTCTTTACATTTCTAATTGCAAGCTTTTATATTGAAACTCTTGATTTATTTTGGCAAGGCATGCATACTCCAAATATGTTTTTACATCGCTATGCTTGGATTTTCTCTACCTTGTTAATTTACACAGCAGCGGAAGTCTTAAATCGTCTGAGAGAAATTAAAATCTGGAACTTTTTAGTTTCGCTTTTTCTTGTAGTAACAGGATTTTTAGCTACCATCTATCTAAAATCACATTATTCTTTTTTAACAGATTTGAATATTCTGCTTACTCTTGAATTTTTGGTTGTCTATTCGCTTTTACTCCTTGCAATTATCAAAAAGTTTATCTCTGTAAATCTATTTGCCATTCTAATCTCTTTATTTATAATGGTTGAAATGAGTTTAAATGCTTCATCTCAAATAGACGGAATTGCTAAGGAATGGGGATTTGCTTCTCGAAGTACATATAGTAGAGATATCCCAGCTATGGAATCTTTCTCAACATATATTGGGAATTCATTTACTCGTACTGAGAAACTAGAGACTCAGACAGGAAATGATAGTATGAAATTTAACTACAATGGAATCTCTCAATTTTCATCTGTTCGAAATCGTTCAGCAAGCTCTACTTTAGATAAACTTGGTTTTAAATCCTCTGGGACTAATCTCAATCTACGTTATGCCAATAATAGTATTTTGGCTGATAGTTTATTTGGTATCCAGTACAATATCTCAGACAGTCCTATTGATAAGTATGGTTTCCAAGATGTATATCAAAAAGATAATCTTACTCTATATGAAAATCAGTTCTCTCTTCCAATTTCCTTTGCTAGTCAATCTGTTTACAATGATGTCAAGTTCAATGAACATACCTTGGATAATCAGGCCTCGTTTTTAAATCAACTTGCTGACGTCAATTTTGATTATTTTTCTCCAATCCCCTATGAAAAAACAGAAAATACTGATGATTTGATTAGTGTTACAAGTTCTTCAAATGAGGATGCAGAAATCCAGTATCAAATTGAAGTGCCAGAAAACAGTCAAGTTTATCTTTCTTTCACAAACCTTCACTTTTCTAATGACAAACAAAAAAAGGTTGACATCCTTGTAAATGGGGAAAAGAAAACTTTTACAACTGATAATGTCTTCTCCTTCTTTAATCTAGGATATACTAAAGAGAAAAAAACTTTCAATATTAATGTTAGTTTCCCTGGAAATTCACAAGTATCATTTGAATCTCCTACCTTCTATCGTTTAGATATCAACACTTTCACCGAGGCAATTCAAAAAATTAAAGAACAACCTGTCACAGTATCAACTTCTAAAAATAAGGTCTTTGCTACATATGATGTCAAACAAGATACATCCATTTTCTTCACCATTCCTTATGACAAAGGCTGGTCTGCCTACCAAGATGATAAGAAAATAGAAATTAAACAAGCTCAAACTGGCTTTATGAAAGTTGATGTTCCTAAGGGGAAAGGAACTATTACACTTTCCTTCATTCCCAATGGTTTTATTACTGGAGCAATCTGTTCCTTTACTTCTCTTTTACTATTTGGAATCTATAATCACAAACGAAAGTTATCTAAGACATAAAAAATCGACCAGTTAATCGGTCGATTTTTTAATCTTCTTCCATTTTCTTAGGTTGATAGGCTAGCATACCTAAACCAGTAAATAGAGCTAGTATGACAGCTAGGAAAATGACTTGATGTTGAATATTTCCTGTCATAGAGATTGTTTGTCGTAATCCAGAAACTGAGTAACTCATTGGTAACCAGGGATTAATAGCTCTAAAGAAATCATTTGTCAAGGCCAGTGGATAAGTACCGGCACTTGATGCCAACTGTAATAAAAGCAAGATAAGAGAGAAGAAAGCTCCTATACGGCTATTCCATGTTGTTAAAGCAGTCACCATGGACATGAATGCTAAACTTGTTAGGATAATGAGAATAAATGTTCTCAATTCATGATTAGCAGTTAGACCAATAAGATGAACGCCACCATAGACTAAGACAGCGGCTAAAACAGCTATAACTCCATTTATCTCAAAGCGAGATTTGAACCAAGCCCAGCGAGTTTCAGGATGACGACCTGAAGGTAATTTAGCAAAAATCATATTTGTTGATAATGCAGCTACAAAGAGAGCGACTGATATCATATAAGGAGCCATAGCAATCCCATTTACAGGAACTTGATCATTGTCTGTTTTGGAAAGATTGAGTGGATTTGACAAAATCTCTGCATTTTTAGATTCTGTTGATGCTGATTTGAGTTGATCACTAGCATTACTTAGTCCTCGTCCTAAAGAAGCAACTCCTGTCTGTAAATCTTCCAATCCAGAAGTTAACTTTGTTCCACCTTCTGCAAGTTTCCCAGCTCCATCTGCCAATTTATTGGCTCCATTCTCTAATTGAGAAGCACCTGAAAGTAACTGACTGGATTTGTCTGCTAATTGCCCAGATCCTGATTGTAATTTATCAACTCCTGCCATTAATTCTTGACTCTTTTGATTCAATTGATTGGACCCAGTTGATAATTTTTCAATACCAGATACTAATTCTGGAGTTTTTTCAGCTAATTGACCAACTCCTGCTGTCAAGCTAGAAGATTTTTGTGTCAAGGTGTTTGAGCCTGAAACTAGTTGATTCAAACTACCTGTCAAGGTAGAATTTTTTTCACTTAGTTGATTTGCGCCCTGAGAAACTTTATCAACACCTGTAGTATATGCCTTTACACCTGATGCAATCGACTGACTGGCAGGAACTAATTTACTCGTCACTGCTCCCTGTATTTCTGTTAATCCACTTGACAATCCTGTCAAAGAAGTAGAAGCAATAGGTAATACTTGATTAGCTTGATTTTTTAACGTCGAAAGATTTGAAGATTGATTTTGTAAGTTTTCTAAACTTCCCTGTAAACCTTGTACTAAAGCTATAATTGACTGAGCCGATTGAATACTATCAGTCGAATTTTGAGATACAGAAGCACTTATCTCAGCTTGTTGCTCACTTGTCAATGATTGATAAGCTGCTGTTGATTGAATATTTGCTAATGTAGTTGCTTTTTCAGACTGAGCACTTGCTAACATTTGATTAGAAAGAGAAACTATACTTGATAAAACAGAAGACAATTGTTTTGTATCTCCAACATCAATATTTTGAATAGCTTGATTTAACTGATTCAGACCAGAAGATAATTGATTAATTTGATCTTTTTGCCCAGACGAAGCATCTAACTTACTAGAAAGTTGTTGAATCCCTTCACTTAATTGCTCCACCCCCATTCGAAGTGTAGCTGATTGATTAGATAACTGATTCGCACCTGTTGCAAGATTTCCCACTCCATTTGTATAGGCACTAACACCAGATGAAAATTGATTAAGACCAGTATTGAGCTGAGAAACACCGCCAGTATAGGCCTCTACACCAGTATATAACTGATTGATTCCTCCTACTAATTCAGGACTTTTAGAAGCTAATTGACCTAATCCGCTATCTAATTTACTTACTGCACCAGTATATGTAACTAAACCACTATTAAAAGTCCCTAAGCCAAGATGAAGTTGTTCAACACCAGAAACATAAGCAGATAATCCTTTGGTAAACTGCTCCGTTCCATTTGAAAATGTTAAACTTGAATCTGCTAAAGAGTGTAGGTTAGCAGTCAATGTTTGACTTCCTGTCACTAACTGATTCGCTCCATCAGTTAATTTTTCACTACCAGAAGCTGCTTGACTCATACCATCCTTTAATTCGATCATCTTGCTAAATAAAGCTTTAGTATAGGTCTCAGTTACATTTGTAGACACATTCTGCTTCAATTGTGTCATCGCAGAATCGCTCATCTTGCTAGCAATAAAACTATGACCACTTGAAGTCTGATAATTGATTTGCATTTGCTCTGGATGATCCGTTAAAATCGAAGTTGCTTTTTCAGATAAATCACTTGGTAAAGTCACTACCATATAGTAATCGCCATCTTCCAATCCCTTCTTTCCTTCCTCTTCATCTACGAAATGAAAATCTAAGGTTTTATTTTCTTTTAAATTGGACACCATGTCTTTTCCTATTGCCATAGTATTACCATTATAGGAAGCCTCTTTATCATTATTGACAACTGCCACAGGTAAGTCAGACAATTGCCCATATGGATCCCACATTGATGACAAAAATATGATATTGTACAGAGCTGGAATAATAGAAATCCCTATCATGACAATAATAAAGGTTGGTTTTTTAAAAATTGCTTTCCATTCTTTAAACATATCTTCTCCTTTTTTAAACATATTGTCTAAAATTTTGATATAATAGATTATACATTAAAAAATCTAAATTACAAGATAAAAAATTCATTTTTAGACAGATAGTCTAATTTGTTTACAAGGAGGAAATATGCAAGAAAGTAACAAACGCTTAAAAACAAAGCGAACTATTGAAAATGCTATGGTACAACTACTGATGGAACAACCATTTGATCAAATTTCTACTGTCAAGTTAGCAGACAAAGCCGGAATTAGTCGTTCCAGCTTCTATACTCACTATAAGGATAAGTATGATATGATTGAGCACTATCAAAGCAAGCTATTCCATACATTTGAATATATTTTTCAAAAACATGCTCATCACAAAAGAGATGCTATTTTAGAAGTATTTGAATATCTAGAATCAGAACCACTTCTGGCTGTCCTTCTTTCTGAAAATGGGACTAAAGAAATCCAAAATTTCTTACGAAATAAACTTCATATCATGCTCAGTACGGATTTACAAAAGCAATTTATGCAACTGAATCTAAATACCACTGAATTAGAATATAGTAGCATCTATCTAACTCATGCACTTTTTGGTGTCTGTCAAACTTGGATTGCACATGGAAAAAAAGAAAGTCCTCAAGAAATAACAGACTTCCTTATGAAGATGCTTGGTGATACAAATTGATACAAAAAAGGGAACAACACTATGTTCCCTTTTATCTATACTCCGCCAGTAGGACTCGAACCTACGACATCATGATTAACAGTCATGCGCTACTACCAACTGAGCTATGGCGGATAAAATAGTCCGTACGGGATTCGAACCCGTGTTACCGCCGTGAAAAGGCGGTGTCTTAACCCCTTGACCAACGGACCTTCTATCTGTAGCAGATATAACCATTATATCAATTTCTTACTAATTGTCAATCACTTTTGAGATTTTTTCTCTAAAATATCTTTTAACTTTCTAATTTTTAACCTTGAAATAGGACAGCGATGATCTTCATAGAAAACAACTTCTAGATTCTTTCGGTCAATTTCTCTGATATTGCCTATATTTACCAAAAATGACTTATGAGGAGAATAAAATCGCTGGGTATGTTTATCCTTTTCCTGAATATCTGTCATGGTACCGTAAAACTCTTTGGCAAAATTCTTACCAATAATGCGCAATTTATGAGAGACCCCTGTTGTTTCAATATACAAAATATCATGGTAAGGGATTTTTAAATCATTTCCCTTGTAATTATAGTCAAAATAATCTACTACATCTTCATTTTCAAGTAACATACTCTTCGTGTAGAAGATATTTTGCTCAATTCTCTTCTTAAACATCTCATCATTGATATCCTTATCAACAAAATCTAGGGCTGATACCTGATATTTATAGGTCAAAGTCGCAAACTCTGATCGACTGGTAATAAAGACGATAATAGCGTAAGGATTGTAATGACGAATAAGCTGCGCCACTTCAAATCCCTTTTTCTCAATTCCATGAATATCGATATCTAGGAAATAAAGCTGATTTACTTCATCGTTTTCAATGTATTCTTCAAATTCACGGACTTTTCCCGTTGTCTTGTATGATATTGGAATATTCGATTCTTTCGAAATTTCATCCAATATTCTTTCTAGTCTCACTTGATGTTCAATAACATCTTCTAAAATTAAAACTTTCATTCAAATTCCCTCTTAAATCTAATAATTTGTCTAAATGTACTGCCTTCCATCTCTGTTTCTAAAATAATATTGTTGTACTTATCTAATAGTTCTTTCACATTATTTAGGCCGACTCCGCGGTTTCTTCCCTTAGTGGAGAATCCTAAGGCAAATAGATCTCCTGAAGGAGTCATCGTCATTTTACATGAATTCTGAATCACAATAACTGTTTCAGTTTCCATCTTAATAACTGCTACTTCCATCTGCTTTTTATAGCTATCAGCTGAACCTTCGACAGCATTGTTCAATAAAACGCTCATGATACGAACCAAATCCAATAGTTCAATTGGAAGCTTAGTAATCGTATCTTTTACTTCCAGTGTAAACTCTACACCATTATTTCTTGCATAGACAATGGACTGAGCAACCAAACTTCGTAAAGCTGAATCTTCTATGTTGTTCAAATCAAAGTAAGTATACTTATCTGAACGCAGTTTATGATTTGCTTTGACCAAAACTTCATTGTAAACTCTGTCAATTTCCTGTAAATCACCACTGTCAATTGCCATCTGCATGCTGACAAGCATTCCAGCATAGTCATGTCGAAAACCACGAATTTCATTATACAGACCGACAATTTCATCTGTATAATTCTGTAAATGTTTCTGTTCAAATTTCTTCTGCTTCAAAGCAATCTCTTTCTCCATTTGAACTTTATGAGAATTCATTGCAAAGAAGGTCAAAAGGAGAGAAATAAAGACAATAGATGACAAAATACTTCCAAAACTATTCAAATGTTTAATCGTGCTTACCATATCTGAAACGAAAGATACAATATGTAGCAATAGTAAGGCAAAAAATACTTTTTTCAAAAAAGGATAGAGGTAGTCTTTGTCAAAATAGTTCAGTTCCAAATGGAAGTAACGAATGATTGTTACGATAACGATATAAGTCAACACCGTTACAGCGAAAAAGAATAGGCCATAATATTGTAAAACAAAATTGTCTCCTGTTATAGAAGAGAAAGTTACGGACAGAAAGGTGTGAGGACTCTCATATAAAAGAGATAGTAGTAAACTTAGGAATAATCCTCTATCCCTCTCATACTGTTTAATCCATCTAAAATAGAAATATAGCATCAAAGGAAATAAAAATGTTGCAATCCCTAACCCATCTAAATTTAGAAGATAGAAGGGAAAATCAAGTACTATTTCTGTTAGTAATGTATAAGCACCAAAAACGTATAGTTCTTTTCTATTTATTTGACCTTTACAAATTAAACGGTAACTGTGACAAATGATTACAAGATATAATATCAAATCTACTAATAAGAAAAAATCCATTTTTCTACTCCCTTATCTTCTTTTAAAGAAATTAAGTAAAACACTACCTATTCTCCTCATCTCCCCACCTTTAATCTCCTGCAAGTCTTTTTCCTTCAAAGCTACAAACTGTTCCAATTTAACTGTGTTTTTCATAATAAAATCTCCTAAAATGTTTTTTTCTTGTAAGCTAACTTACAAAAACCATTATACAAAATGAAATTTCATTTTAAATAAAATTCTCTCAACTGTCATTTTTTTCTCCCCAAGTGTACTTTTTTAAGAAAAAAGCCGGGAAAATTCCCAGCTTTGCTACTATATTGATCCCAGCAGGATTCGAACCTGCGACCGTTCGCTTAGAAGGCGAATGCTCTATCCAGCTGAGCTATGAGACCTAACACAATTATTCTACCAAAAATTCAATTAAAAGTCAATTTTCTATTTATGATAGGGGGAGCCTTGCTGAATCGTAAAAGCGCGATAAATTTGTTCAGCAAGGACTAGTCTCATTAACTGATGTGGTAAAGTTAGACGGCCAAAACTGACAGAAAGATTGGCTCTCTTTTTTACATCCTGTGCTAATCCCAGACTCCCCCCAATAATAAAAGTAAGAGTAGAAAATCCTTTTATAGAAGCTTCTTCTAACTGCTTACTAAATTCTTCCGAGGAGAAAGTTTTCCCTTCTATAGCCAAGACAATAACGAAATCACGGTCACCAACTTTTGATAAAATTCTCTGACCTTCTATTTCTAAAATCTTTTGATTTTCTGACTCACTGGCCTTATCTGGTGTTTTTTCATCTGCTAGCTCAATCATTTCAAGTTTAGCAAATCGAGAAATTCGTTTTGAATACTCCGCGATACCATCTTTTAAATACTTTTCTTTCAGTTTCCCAACTGTTACAACTTTAATTTTCATGACTCTATTCTAACATATTCTCTATTTTTTCACATCTTATTCACAAAATAAAAGGTTAATTTTAACCGAGAAAACCACAGATTTTTGGAAGTTATCCACAATCTGTGAAAAACTTTTGTGTTTAAGTTATAATTAAGCTAGTCAGTTTATACTTTCAGTAATTCAAAAATATGGAGGCAAATATGAAACATTTAAAAACATTTTACAAAAAAGGGTTTCAATTATTAGTCGTTATCGTCATTAGCTTTTTTAGTGGAGCCTTGGGTAGTTTTTCAATAACTCAACTAACTCAAAAAAGTGGTGTAAATAGCTCTAACAACAATAGTACTATCACACAGACTGCCTATAAAAACGAAAATTCAACAACTCAGGCTGTTAACAAAGTGAAAGATGCTGTTGTTTCTGTTATTACTTATTCAGCAAATAGACAAAATAGCGTATTTGGTAATGATGATACTGACACGAATTCTCAGCAAATCTCTAGTGAAGGATCTGGGGTTATTTATAAAAAGAATGACAAAGAAGCTTATATTGTCACCAATAATCACGTTATAAATGGTGCTAGCAAAGTAGATATTCGTTTATCAGATGGAACTAAAGTACCTGGAGAAATTGTCGGAGCTGACACTTTCTCTGATATTGCTGTCGTCAAAATCTCTTCAGAAAAAGTGACAACAGTAGCTGAGTTTGGTGATTCTAGCAAGTTAACCGTAGGAGAAACTGCTATTGCCATCGGTAGCCCACTAGGTTCTGAATATGCTAATACTGTCACTCAAGGTATTGTATCTAGCCTCAATCGAAATGTATCCTTAAAATCTGAAGATGGACAAGCCATTTCTACAAAAGCCATCCAAACTGATACTGCTATTAACCCAGGTAACTCTGGTGGCCCACTGATCAATATCCAAGGACAGGTTATCGGAATTACCTCAAGTAAAATTGCAACAAATGGAGGAACATCTGTAGAAGGCCTTGGTTTCGCAATTCCTGCAAATGATGCTATCAATATTATTGAACAGTTAGAAAAGAACGGAAAAGTGACGCGTCCAGCTTTGGGAATCCAAATGGTCAATCTCTCAAATATTAATACAAGTGATATTAGAAGACTCAATATTCCAAGCAGTGTAACATCTGGTGTAGTTGTTCGTTCTGTACAAAGTAATATGCCTGCCAATGGTCACCTTGAAAAATACGATGTTATTACCAAAGTAGATGACAAAGAGATTGCTTCATCAACAGACTTACAAAGTGCTCTTTACAACCATTCTATCGGAGACACCATTAAGATAACTTACTATCGTAACGGTAAAGAAGAAACTACATCTATTAAACTTGACAAGAGTTCAGGTGATTTAGAATCTTAATTGACATCTATGTAAAGAAAGCTTTACATAAGAGAAAAGATGTGTTAGTGTAGAATCATGGAAAAATTTGAAATAATTTCTATCACGGATATACAAAAAAATCCCTATCAACCTCGAAAAGAATTTGATAGAGAAAAACTACATGAACTAGCACAGTCTATCAAAGAAAATGGGGTCATTCAACCGATTATTGTTCGTCAATCTCCTGTTATTGGTTATGAAATCCTTGCAGGAGAGAGACGCTATCGGGCTTCACTTTTAGCTGGTCTAAGGTCTATCCCAGCTGTTGTTAAACAACTTTCAGACCAAGAGATGATGGTCCAATCCATCATTGAAAATTTACAGAGAGAAAATTTGAATCCAATAGAAGAAGCACGCGCCTATGAATCTCTCGTAGAGAAAGGATTTACCCATGCTGAAATTGCAGATAAAATGGGCAAGTCTCGTCCTTATATCAGTAACTCGATTCGTTTGCTTTCCTTACCAGAACAGATTATCTCAGAAGTAGAAAATGGCAAACTATCACAAGCCCATGCGCGTTCTCTAGTCGGGTTGAATAAGGAACAACAAGACTATTTCTTTCAACGAATTATAGAGGAAGACATTTCTGTAAGGAAGTTAGAAGCTCTTCTGACAGAGAAAAAACAAAAGAAACAGCAAAAAAATGATCATTTCATACAAAATGAAGAAGAACAGTTAAAAAAACTACTCGGATTAGATGTAGAAATCAAACTGTCTAAAAAAGACAGTGGAAAAATCATTATTTCTTTTTCAAATCAAGAAGAATACAGTAGAATTATCAACAGCCTGAAATAAGGCTGTTCTTTTATTTTTTTATCTCACAAGGTTATCCACTATTTTTTTCGATAAAAAGCTTAATAAATCAACAGTTTCTGACTTTATCCCCAACCTGTGGATAAAACTAGATAACATTGTGGATTGTTTTTCACAGCTTGTGGAAAATTTTTTCTATATATGGTAAAATAAGTCTAGCATTAAACTTTTAAATAGTAAAGGAGGAGAACAGATTGAAAGAAAAACAATTTTGGAATCGTATCTTAGAATTTGCGCAAGAAAGACTAACTCGATCCATGTATGATTTCTATGCTATTCAAGCTGAACTCATCAAGGTAGAAGAAAATGTTGCTACTATATTTTTACCACGATCTGAAATGGAAATGGTCTGGGAAAAACAACTAAAAGATATCATTGTAGTAGCTGGTTTTGAGATTTATGATGCTGAAATAACTCCTCACTATATTTTCACTAAACCTCAAAATACAACTATCTCACAAGTTGAAAAATCTACAAATCCAACTCTTTATGACTATAGTCCAAAGTTATCATCTATTCCTTATTCGGATACTGGATTAAAAGAGAAGTATACCTTTGATAATTTTATCCAAGGGGATGGAAATGTTTGGGCTGTATCAGCCGCTTTAGCTGTCTCTGAAGATTTGGCTCTGACCTATAACCCTCTTTTTATCTATGGAGGACCTGGGCTTGGGAAGACTCACTTATTAAACGCTATTGGAAATGAAATTCTAAAAAATATTCCGAATGCGCGTGTTAAATATATCCCTGCCGAAAGCTTTATCAATGACTTTCTTGACCACCTAAGACTTGGGGAAATGGAAAAGTTCAAAAAGACCTACCGTAGTCTTGATCTTTTGTTAATCGATGATATCCAGTCACTCAGCGGAAAAAAAGTCGCAACTCAGGAAGAATTTTTCAATACCTTTAATGCCCTTCATGACAAGCAAAAACAGATTGTCCTAACGAGTGATCGTAGTCCAAAACATCTAGAAGGGCTCGAGGAGAGGCTTGTCACGCGCTTTAGTTGGGGATTGACACAAACTATCACACCCCCTGACTTTGAAACACGTATTGCCATTTTACAAAGTAAAACGGAACATTTAGGCTACAATTTCCAAAGTGACACTCTAGAATACCTAGCTGGGCAATTTGATTCAAATGTTCGAGACCTTGAGGGAGCAATCAATGACATCACTTTAATTGCCAGAGTAAAAAAAATCAAGGATATCACTATTGATATTGCTGCAGAAGCTATTAGAGCTCGCAAACAAGATGTTAGCCAAATGCTCGTCATCCCAATTGACAAAATCCAAAATGAAGTTGGTAACTTTTATGGTGTTAGCGTCAAAGAAATGAAGGGAAGCAGACGCCTTCAAAATATTGTTTTGGCCCGTCAAGTAGCCATGTATTTATCTAGAGAACTAACAGATAATAGTCTTCCAAAAATTGGGAAAGAATTTGGTGGAAAAGATCATACAACAGTCATTCATGCCCATGCAAAAATTAAATCTTTGATTGATGAAGACGATAATTTACGTTTAGAAATTGAATCAATCAAAAAGAAAATCAAATAACTTGTGGATAACTTTCGCTTTTTTATCTTTTTTATCCACATTTTTTAAACAAGCCAAAAAACTTGATATGACTTACTTCAAGTCTGTTTTCCACAGATTTCACAGACTCTATTATTACTATTATCCTTCTAATACTAAAAATAAATAAAGGAGAATCCATGATTCATTTTTCAATTAATAAAAATTTATTTCTACAAGCCTTAAACACTACTAAGAGAGCTATTAGTTCTAAAAATGCTATTCCTATTTTATCAACTGTCAAAATTGACGTAACCAATGAAGGTGTTACTTTAATTGGTTCAAATGGTCAAATTTCAATTGAAAATTTTATTTCTCAAAAAAATGAAGATGCTGGTTTGTTAATTACTTCTCTAGGTTCAATCCTTCTTGAAGCTTCTTTCTTTATCAATGTGGTATCTAGTCTACCTGATGTGACTCTTGATTTTAAAGAAATTGAACAAAATCAAATTGTTTTAACCAGTGGAAAATCAGAAATTACCCTAAAAGGAAAAGATAGCGAACAATATCCACGAATTCAAGAAATTTCAGCAAGTACTCCTTTGGTTCTTGAAACAAAATTACTCAAGAAAATTATCAATGAAACAGCTTTTGCGGCAAGTACACAAGAGAGTCGTCCAATTTTAACAGGTGTTCATTTTGTATTGAGCCAACACAAAGAGTTAAAAACAGTTGCAACAGACTCTCATCGTCTAAGCCAGAAAAAATTAACGCTTGAGAAAAATAGTGATGATTTTGATGTCGTGATTCCTAGCCGTTCTTTACGCGAATTTTCAGCAGTGTTTACAGACGATATTGAAACTGTAGAAATTTTCTTTGCCAACAATCAAATCCTCTTTAGAAGCGAAAATATTAGCTTCTATACTCGTTTGTTAGAAGGAAACTATCCTGATACAGATCGTTTGATTCCAACAGACTTTAACACTACAATTACTTTTGATGTTGTAAACTTGCGTCAGTCAATGGAACGTGCTCGTCTTTTATCAAGTGCGACTCAAAATGGTACTGTGAAACTTGAAATTAAAGGTGGTATTGTTAGCGCCCATGTTCATTCTCCAGAAGTTGGTAAAGTAAACGAAGAAATCGATACTGATCAGGTTACTGGTGAAGATTTGACTATTAGTTTCAACCCAACTTACTTGATTGATTCTCTTAAAGCTTTAAATAGCGAAAAAGTGACTATTAGTTTTATCTCAGCTGTTCGTCCATTTACTCTTGTGCCAGCAGACACTGATGAAGACTTCATGCAGCTTATCACCCCAGTTCGTACAAATTAAGTTAAAGAGGTGGAGCCTAGCTCGCCTCTTTTATGATATAATCGAAAAAGAAAAGGAGAGTAGTATGTATCAAGTTGGAAATTTTGTTGAAATGAAAAAACCACACGCTTGCACCATCAAGTCAACAGGTAAAAAGGCCAATCGTTGGGAAATTACACGTGTAGGAGCAGATATCAAAATAAAATGCAGTAATTGTGACCATGTTGTCATGATGGGGCGCTATGATTTTGATCGAAAAATGAATAAAATTATTGACTAAGAAGCCTTAGTTAGAGGGTTAGCAAGTTTTCCCTTTTTGTGTTATAATATTAGGGATTGAAATGAAAACGGAGAATGAAAAAATATGGCTTTAACAGCAGGTATCGTTGGTTTGCCAAACGTTGGTAAATCAACACTATTTAATGCAATTACAAAAGCAGGAGCAGAGGCAGCAAACTACCCATTTGCGACTATTGATCCAAATGTTGGAATGGTGGAAGTTCCAGATGAACGCCTACAAAAACTAACTGAAATGATCACTCCTAAAAAGACAGTGCCAACAACATTTGAATTTACAGATATTGCAGGGATTGTAAAAGGAGCTTCAAAAGGAGAAGGGCTAGGGAATAAATTCTTGGCTAACATCCGTGAAGTAGACGCGATTGTTCACGTAGTTCGTGCTTTTGATGATGAAAATGTCATGCGTGAGCAAGGACGTGAAGATGCCTTTGTGGATCCACTCGCAGATATTGATACCATTAACTTGGAGTTGATTCTTGCTGATTTAGAATCAGTGAACAAACGATATGCGCGTGTAGAAAAGATGGCACGTACGCAAAAAGATAAAGAATCAGTAGCAGAATTTAATGTTCTTCAAAAGATTAAACCAGTGCTTGAAGATGGAAAATCAGCTCGTACAATCGAATTTACAGATGAAGAACAAAAGGTTGTTAAAGGTCTCTTCCTTTTGACAACTAAACCAGTTCTTTATGTAGCGAATGTAGATGAGGGTGTAGTTTCAGATCCAGAGTCTATAGACTATGTCAAACAAATTCGCGAATTTGCAGCGACAGAAAATGCTGAAGTAGTCGTTATTTCTGCGCGTGCTGAGGAAGAAATTTCTGAGTTAGACGAAGAAGACAAGCAAGAGTTTCTTGAAGCACTTGGTTTGACAGAATCAGGCGTTGACAAGTTGACTCGCGCAGCTTATCACTTACTTGGACTTGGAACTTACTTCACAGCTGGTGAAAAAGAAGTTCGCGCTTGGACCTTCAAACGTGGTATGAAGGCTCCTCAAGCAGCTGGTATTATCCACTCAGACTTTGAAAAAGGATTTATTCGTGCAGTAACCATGTCATATGAGGATCTAGTGAAATACGGATCTGAAAAGGCCGTAAAAGAAGCCGGACGTTTGCGTGAAGAAGGTAAAGAATATATCGTCCAAGACGGCGATATCATGGAATTCCGCTTTAATGTCTAAAACTTTAATGAATAGTATCAATTAGGTTGGAAAAAAATTCCAACCCTTTTGGCTTTTGAAAGGAAAATAAATGACCAAATTACTTGTAGGCTTGGGAAATCCAGGGGATAAATATTTTGAAACAAAACACAATGTTGGTTTTATGTTGATTGACCAACTAGCGAAGAAACAGAATTTAACTTTTACACACGATAAGATATTTCAAGCTGATCTAGCATCTTTTTTCCTCAATGGTGAAAAAATTTATCTTGTCAAACCAACGACATTTATGAATGAAAGTGGGAAAGCTGTTCATGCTTTATTGACTTACTATGGTTTGGATATTGAAGATTTACTCATCATTTACGACGATCTTGACATGGAAGTTGGGAAAATTCGTTTAAGAGCAAAAGGCTCAGCAGGTGGTCATAATGGTATCAAGTCTATTATTCAACATATAGGGAGTCAGACCTTTAATCGTGTTAAAATTGGAATTGGAAGACCAAAAAATGGCATGTCAGTTGTTAATCATGTTTTGAGTACCTTTGACAAGGATGATTATATTGGTATTTTACAGTCCATTGACAAGGTTGACGATGCTGTAAAATATTATTTACAAGAGAAAAACTTTGAGAAAACAATGCAGAGGTATAACGGATAAATGGCGACCTTATTAGATTTATTCTCAGAAAATGATCAGATCCAAAAATGGAATCAAAATTTAACAGATAAAAAAAGACAATTAATGTTAGGTTTGTCAACTTCTACAAAAGCTTTAGCAATTGCTAGTAGTTTGAAGAAAGAAGATAAGATTGTGTTATTGACATCAACTTATGGAGAAGCAGAAGGGCTTATTAGTGATCTTATTTCTATCTTAGGTGAGGAATTTGTCTATCCATTTTTGGTAGATGATTCCCCTATGGTCGAGTTTTTGATGTCTTCACAAGAAAAAATCATCTCACGGGTTGAAACCTTGCGTTTTTTGACTGATCTGTCTAGGAAAGGGATCTTAGTTTGTAATATTGCAGCAAGTCGATTGTTTTTACCCTCTCCAACTGTATTTAAAGATAGTATTGTAAACATATCAGTTGGTGAAGAATATGATCAAAACGCACTTATCCATCAGTTAAAAGAAATCGGCTATCGAAAGGTTACACAAGTACAAACTCAAGGAGAATTTAGTCTTCGAGGAGATATTTTAGATATTTTTGAAATATCCCAGTTAGAACCTTGCCGAATTGAGTTTTTTGGTGATGAAGTAGATGGAATTCGTACTTTTGAAGTCGAAACACAATTATCGAAAGAAAATCAGACAGAACTCACCATCTTTCCAGCTAGTGACATACTTTTGAGAGAAAAGGATTATCAGCGAGGACAGTTAGCTTTAGAAAAGCAAATTTCAAAAACTTTATCGCCTATTTTAAAATCATACTTAGAAGAAATTCTTTCAAGTTTTCATCAAAAACAAATGCATTCAGATTCTCGGAAATTTTTATCTTTGTGTTATGAAAAGATATGGACTGTATTTGATTATATTGAAAAAGATACGCCAATATTCTTTGATGATTATAAGAAATTGATGAATCAGTATGAAGTCTTTGAAAGAGAATTAGCGCAATACTTTACAGAAGAGTTACAGAACAGTAAATCATTTTCTGATATGCAGTATTTTGCGGATACTGAGAAAATCTATAAAAAACAAAGCCCAGTAACATTTTTTTCTAATCTGCAAAAGGGGTTAGGAAATCTCAAATTTGACCAAATTTATCAATTTAATCAATATCCCATGCAGGAATTTTTCAATCAATTTTCTTTTTTAAAAGAAGAAATTGAACGATACAAAAAAATGGACTACACTATTATCTTGCAGTCTAGCAATTCAATGGGAAGTAAAACATTGGAAGATGTTTTAGAGGAATACCAGATTAAATTTTACTCTAGAGATAAGTCAAGTATATGTAAAGAATCTGTAAACTTAATAGAGGGCAATCTCAGACATGGTTTTCATTTTGTAGATGAAAAAATTCTGGTGATTACTGAGCATGAGATTTTTCAAAAGAAATTAAAACGTCGTTTTCGAAGACAACATGTTTCAAATGCAGAGCGTTTAAAAGATTATAATGAACTTGAAAAAGGGGATTACGTTGTTCATCATATTCATGGAATTGGTCAATATCTAGGAATTGAAACAATTGAAATCAAAGGGATTCATCGCGATTATGTCAGTGTTCAATATCAAAATGGTGATCAAATTTCTATCCCAGTAGAACAGATTCATCTACTGTCTAAATATGTTTCAAGTGATGGTAAAGCGCCAAAACTCAATAAATTAAATGACGGTCATTTTAAAAAAGCCAAGCAAAAAGTTAAGAACCAGGTAGAGGATATAGCTGATGATTTAATTAAACTCTACTCTGAACGTAGCCAGTTGAAGGGTTTTGCTTTTTCAGCTGATGATGAAGAGCAAGATGATTTTGATGATGCTTTCCCTTATGTTGAAACGGATGATCAACTTCGTAGTATCGAGGAAATCAAGAGAGATATGCAGGCTTCTCAGCCAATGGATCGACTTTTAGTTGGGGATGTTGGTTTTGGAAAGACTGAAGTTGCTATGCGTGCAGCCTTTAAGGCAGTCAATGATCACAAACAGGTTGTCGTTTTAGTTCCGACAACGGTTTTATCGCAACAGCACTATACGAATTTTAAGGAACGATTCCAAAATTTTGCAGTTAATATTGATGTGTTGAGTCGCTTTAGAAGTAAAAAAGAGCAGACTGAAACACTTGAAAAATTGAAAAACGGTCAAGTCGATATTTTAATTGGAACACATCGTGTTCTGTCAAAAGATGTTGTGTTTTCTGATTTGGGATTGATGATTATTGATGAAGAACAACGATTTGGTGTCAAACATAAGGAAACTTTGAAAGAGTTAAAGAAACAAGTGGATGTCCTAACCTTGACAGCTACGCCAATCCCTCGTACCCTTCATATGTCTATGCTGGGAATCCGAGATTTATCTGTTATTGAAACACCTCCAACTAATCGCTATCCTGTTCAAACCTATGTTTTAGAAAAGAATGATAGTGTGATTCGTGATGCTGTCTTGCGTGAAATGGAGCGTGGAGGTCAAGTTTACTATCTTTACAATAAAGTTGACACGATTGATCAGAAGGTTTCAGAATTACAGGAGTTGATTCCAGAGGCTTCGATTGGGTATGTTCATGGACAAATGAGTGAAATTCAGTTGGAAAATACTCTATTGGACTTTATTGAAGGACAATATGATATTTTGGTGACGACTACCATTATTGAGACAGGGGTAGACATTCCAAATGCTAATACTTTATTTATTGAAAATGCGGACCATATGGGCTTGTCAACCTTGTATCAGTTAAGAGGAAGGGTAGGTCGTAGTAATCGCATTGCTTATGCCTATCTCATGTATCGTCCAGAAAAATCAATCAGTGAAGTTTCTGAGAAGAGATTAGAAGCCATAAAAGGATTTACAGAATTGGGCTCCGGATTTAAGATTGCTATGCGAGATCTTTCGATTCGTGGAGCAGGAAATCTTTTAGGAAAATCCCAGTCTGGTTTCATTGATTCTGTTGGTTTTGAATTGTATTCGCAGTTACTAGAGGAAGCTATTGCTAAACGAAACGGAAATGCTAACACAAGAACCAAAGGGAATGCCGAATTGATTTTACAAATCGATGCTTATCTTCCTGATACTTATATTTCTGACCAACGACATAAGATTGAAATTTACAAGAAAATTCGTCAAATTGACAACCGTGTCAATTATGAAGAGTTACAAGAAGAGTTGATGGACCGCTTTGGAGAATACCCAGATGTAGTAGCCTATCTTTTAGAGATTGGTTTGGTCAAGTCATATTTGGACAAGGTTTTTGTTCAACGTGTGGAAAGAAAAGATAATAAAATTACAGTTCAATTTGAAAAAGTCACTCAACGACTGTTTTTAGCTCAAGATTATTTTAAAGCTTTAT
Source organism: bacterium (assembly GCA_905221455.1). Taxonomy (GTDB): domain Bacteria; phylum Bacillota; class Bacilli; order Lactobacillales; family Streptococcaceae; genus Streptococcus. The sequence goes on from CAJNDF010000001.1 coordinate 322,090, forward strand.
CGGCAACAAACTTAAAAGCAGCCATAGCTGAGAATAAAGGATTAATGGAAGTCGTATTCGACGTCCGAAATAAGAAAGATTATGAAATTTTAGAAGGTCTGATAATTTTTGGAGAAAGTTTATTAGAGATAAAAGAGTCGAAGGAAGAAAATGCCATTTGATGTTTTTCTTCTATAAAATAGATAAAAATGGTACAATAATAAGTTGAGGTAATAAGGATGAGATTAGACAAATATTTAAAAGTATCACGAATTATCAAGCGTCGTACAGTAGCAAAGGAAGTAGCAGATAAAGGTAGAATCAAGGTGAATGGGATCTTGGCCAAAAGTTCAACGGATTTGAAAGTTAATGACCAAGTTGAAATTCGATTTGGCAATAAGTTGCTACTTGTAAAAGTACTAGAGATGAAAGATAGTACGAAAAAAGAAGATGCAGCAGGCATGTATGAAATTATCAGTGAAACACGGGTAGAAGAAAATGTCTAAGAATATTGTACAATTAAACAATTCTTTTATCCAAAATGAATATCAACGTCGTCGCTACCTGATGAAAGAACGACAAAAACGGAATCGTTTTATGGGGTGGGTATTGATTTTGATTATGTTGTTATTTATTTTGCCAACTTTTAATTTAGCGCAGAGCTATCAGCAATTACTCCAAAGACGTCAGCAATTAGCAGACTTGCAAACTCAGTATAAAACTTTGAGTGATGAAAAGGATAAGGAGACAGCATTTGCTACCAAGTTGAAAGACGAGGATTATGCTGCCAAATATACACGAGCGAAGTACTATTATTCTAAGTCTAGGGAAATAGTTTATACGATTCCTGACTTGCTTCAAAGGTGATAAAATGGAAAATTTATTAGACGTAATTGAGCAATTTTTGAGTTTATCAGATGAAAAACTGGAAGAGTTGGTTGATAAAAATCAATTATTGCGTTTACAAGAAGAAAAGGAAAGGAAGAATGCGTAAATTCTTAATTATTTTGTTGCTACCGAGTTTTTTGACCATTTCAAAAGTTGTTAGCACAGAAAAAGAAGTCGTCTATACTTCGAAAGAAATTTATTACCTTTCACAATCTGACTTTGGTATTTATTTTAGAGAAAAGCTAAATTCTCCTATGTTTTATGGAGAAGTTCCTGTATACGCCAATGAAGATTTAGTTGTTGAATCTGGAAAATTAACTCCAAAAACAAGTTTCCAAATAACTGAGTGGCGCTTAAATAAACAAGGAATTCCAGTATTTAAGTTATCTAACCATCAATTTATAGCTGCGGACAAACGATTTTTATACGATCAGTCAGAGGTAACTCCTACAATAAAAAAAGTATGGTTAGAATCTGATTTTAAATTGTATAACAGTCCTTACGATTTAAAAGAAGTGAAATCGTCTTTATCAGCTTATTCGCAGGTATCAATCGATAAGACCATGTTTGTAGAAGGAAAAGAATTTCTTCATATTGATCAGGTTGGATGGGTAGATAAAGAGTCAACTTCTGAAGAAGATAACCGGATGAGTAAAGTCCAAGAAATGTTATCTGAAAAATATAAGAAAGATTCTTTCTCTATTTATGTTAAGCAACTGGCTACTGGAAAAGAAGCTGGTATCAATCAAGATGAAAAGATGTATGCAGCTAGTGTTTTGAAACTACCTTATCTCTATTATGCGCAAGAAAAAATAAATGATGGTCTTTATCAGTTAGATACGACTGTAAAATATGTATCTGCAGTCAATGATTTTCCAGGTTCTTATAAACCAGAGGGCAGTGGTAGTCTTCCTAAAAAAGAGGATAATAAAGAATATTCTCTAAAAGATTTAATTACGAAAGTATCAAAAGAATCTGATAATGTAGCTCATAACATATTGGGATATTACCTTTCAAACCAATCAGATGCAACATTTAAGTCCAAGATGTCTGCTATTATGGGAGATGATTGGGATCCAAAAGAAAAATTGATTTCTTCTAAAATGGCTGGAAAAGTTATGGAAGCTATTTATAATCAAAATGGATTTGTATTGGAGTCCTTGACCAAAACAGATTTTGATAATCAGCGAATTGCCAAAGATGTTTCTGTGAAAGTAGCTCATAAAATTGGGGATGCGGACGAATTTAAGCATGATACGGGTGTTGTCTACGCAGATTCTCCATTTATTCTTTCTATTTTCACTAAGAATTCTGATTATGATACAATTTCTCAGATAGCCAAGGATGTTTATGAGGTTCTAAAATGAGGGAACAAGATTTTTTAAATCATTTTCTCAAGAAGGGATATTTCAAAAAGCATATTAAGGTGGTGCTAGCTCTTTCTGGTGGGTTAGATTCTATGTTTCTATTTAAGGTATTATCTACTTATCAAAAAGAGTTAGAAATTGAATTGATTCTAGCTCATGTTAATCATAAGCAGAGAGTAGAATCAGATTGGGAAGAGAAGGAATTAAGGAAGTTGGCTGCTGAAGCAGAACTTCCTATTTATGTTAGCAATTTTTCAGGAGAATTTTCAGAAGCGCGTGCACGAAATTTTCGTTATGATTTTTTTCAAGATGTCATGAAAAAGACAGGTGCGACTGCCTTAGTTACCGCCCACCATGCTGATGACCAGGTGGAAACGATTTTGATGCGTTTGATTCGAGGCACTCGTTTGCGCTATCTATCAGGAATTAAGGAGAAGCAAGTAGTCGGAGAGATAGAAATCATTCGTCCCTTCTTGCATTTTCAGAAAAAAGACTTTCCACCAATTTTTCACTTTGAAGATACATCAAATAAGGACAATTATTATTTTCGCAATCGTATTCGAAATTCTTACTTACCAGAATTAGAAAAAGAGAATCCTAGATTTAGAGATGCAATCTTAAGTATCGGAAATGAAATTTTAGATTATGACTTAGCTATAGCTGAATTATCTAAGAATATTAATCTAGAAAATTTAGAGCAGTTATTGTCTTACTCTGAGTCGACACAAAGAGTTTTACTTCAAACTTATCTGAATCGTTTTCCAGATTTGAATCTTACAAAAGCGCAGTTTGCTGAAGTTCGGCAAATTTTAAAAACTAAAAGCCAGCATCGTCATTCGCTTAAAAATGGCTATGAATTGATAAAAGAGTACCAACATTTTCAGATTTGTAAAATCAGTCCGCAGGCTGATGAAAAGGAAGATGAATTTGTGTTACACTATCAAAATCAGGTATCTTATCAAGGATATTTATTTTCCTTTGGACTTCCATTGGAAGGTGAATCAATTCAACAAATACTTGTTTCACGCGAAACATCCATACACATTCGTCATCGAAAAACAGGAGATTTTTTGATTCAAAATGGACATAGAAAAAAACTCAGACGTCTATTTATCGATTTGAAAATCCCTATGGAAAAGCGAAAATCTGCTCTGATTATTGAGCAATTTGGTGAAATTGTTTCAATTTTGGGAATTGCGACCAGTAATTTGAGTAAAAACACGAAAAATGATATAATGAACACTGTACTTTATATAGAAAAAATAGATAGGTAAAAAAATGTTAGAAAACGATATTAAAAAAATCCTTGTTTCACACGATGAAATTACAGAAGCTGCTAAAAAATTAGGTGCTCAACTCACTAAAGACTATGCAGGAAAAAATCCGATTTTAGTTGGGATTTTAAAAGGATCTATTCCTTTTATGGCTGAATTGGTCAAACATATCGACACACATATTGAAATGGACTTCATGATGGTCTCTAGCTATCATGGTGGAACAGCAAGTAGCGGTGTGATCAATATTAAACAAGATGTGACTCAAGATATCAAAGGAAGAGATGTTTTATTTGTAGAAGATATCATTGATACAGGTCAAACTTTGAAGAATTTGCGAGATATGTTTATTGCAAGAGAAGCAGCCTCTGTTAAAATTGCAACCTTGTTGGATAAACCAGAGGGACGTGTTGTAGAAATTGAGGCTGACTATACTTGCTTTACTATTCCAAATGAGTTTGTAGTAGGGTATGGGTTGGACTACAAAGAAAATTATCGTAACCTTCCTTATGTTGGAGTATTGAAAGAAGAAGTGTATTCAAATTAGAAAGAACAATTTTTAATGAAAAAACAAAATAATGGTTTAATTAAAAATCCTTTTCTATGGTTATTACTTATTTTTCTCCTAGTTACAGGTTACCAGTATTTTAGTACAGGTAGTGTTGCAGGGAAAAGTGAGCAAATTAATTATACAGAATTGGTAAAAGAAATTACCGATGACAATGTAAAAGAATTAACTTACCAACCAAATGGTAGTGTTATCGAAGTTTCGGGTGTCTATAAAAATCCTAAAACGAGTAAAGAAGAAACAGGTATCCAGTTCTTTTCTCCTTCTGCTACAAAAGTAGAGAAATTTTCAAGTATTATTCTTCCTTCAGATACTACCGTATCAGAATTGCAAAAACTTGCTTCTGACCATAAAGCGGAAGTAACTGTTAAGCATGAAAGTTCAAGTGGTATGTGGATTAATATTCTTGTATCCATTGTGCCATTCGGTATTCTATTCTTCTTCCTGTTCTCTATGATGGGAAATATGGGAGGAAATAATAGCCGTAACCCAATGAGTTTTGGACGTAGTAAGGCTAAAGCTGCAAATAAAGAAGATATTAAAGTAAGATTTTCAGATGTTGCTGGAGCTGAGGAAGAAAAACAAGAACTAGTTGAAGTTGTTGAATTCTTAAAAGATCCAAAACGATTTACAAAACTTGGAGCCCGTATTCCAGCAGGTGTTCTTTTGGAGGGACCTCCGGGAACAGGTAAAACTTTGCTTGCTAAGGCAGTAGCCGGAGAAGCTGGTGTTCCATTCTTTAGTATCTCAGGTTCTGACTTTGTAGAAATGTTTGTCGGAGTTGGAGCTAGTCGTGTTCGTTCTCTTTTTGAAGATGCCAAAAAAGCAGCACCAGCTATCATCTTTATCGATGAAATTGATGCTGTTGGTCGTCAACGTGGAGTCGGTCTCGGCGGAGGTAATGACGAACGTGAGCAAACCTTGAACCAACTTTTGATTGAGATGGATGGTTTTGAGGGAAATGAAGGAATTATCGTCATCGCTGCGACAAACCGTTCAGATGTACTTGATCCTGCCCTTTTGCGTCCAGGACGTTTTGATAGAAAGGTATTGGTTGGCCGTCCTGATGTTAAGGGTCGCGAAGCAATCTTGAAAGTTCACGCTAAAAATAAACCTTTGGCAGACGATGTTGATTTGAAATTAGTGGCCCAACAAACTCCAGGTTTTGTTGGTGCTGATTTAGAGAATGTATTGAATGAAGCGGCTCTAGTTGCTGCTCGTCGCAATAAAGCAATAATTGATGCTTCAGATATTGATGAAGCAGAAGATAGAGTTATTGCTGGACCTTCTAAGAAAGATAAGACAGTTTCACAAAAAGAACGTGAATTGGTTGCCTACCATGAGGCAGGACATACCATTGTTGGTCTAGTCTTATCGAATGCCCGTGTTGTTCATAAGGTTACAATTGTACCAAGAGGTCGTGCAGGTGGTTACATGATTGCACTTCCTAAGGAAGATCAAATGCTTCTATCTAAAGAAGATATGAAAGAGCAATTGGCTGGCTTGATGGGTGGACGTGTAGCTGAAGAAATTATCTTTAACGTCCAAACTACAGGAGCTTCAAACGACTTTGAACAGGCGACACAAATGGCGCGTGCAATGGTTACAGAGTACGGTATGAGTGAAAAACTCGGCCCAGTACAATATGAAGGAAACCATGCTATGTTTGGTGCACAAAGCCCTCAAAAATCAATTTCAGAACAAACAGCTTATGAAATTGACGAAGAGGTTCGTTCATTATTAAATGAAGCACGAAATAAAGCTGCTGAAATCATCCAATCAAATCGTGAAACTCACAAGTTGATTGCAGAAGCATTATTGAAATACGAAACATTGGATAGTACACAAATTAAAGCTCTTTACGAAACAGGAAAGATGCCTGAAGCAGTAGAAGAGGAATCTCATGCACTGTCCTATGATGAAGTGAAGTCAAAAATGAATGACGAAAAATAACCCTGAGAGAGGCAAGACCTCTCTTTTTTGTGCAGTTGAGGAGCTAAAGGGTGCAGAATGGATGAAATGTGCCAAAAGTGTATTTGAATCTGTTAGACTGTATCTAGAAAGGGGAAGCTTATGCTTAAAAAAATGTATGAAGAAGTCCAAGGAATTGTATACAAGTGTAGAAATGAATATTACCTTCATTTGTGGGAGTTATCGGACTGGGATCAAGAGGGAATGATCTGCTTACATGAATTGATCAGTAGAGAAGAAGGTTTGGTAGAAGATATCCCTCGTTTAAGGAAATATTTCAAAACCAAGTTCCGGAATCGGATTCTAGATTATCTCCGTAAACAAGAAAGCCAGAAGCGTAGATATGATAAAGAGGCTTATGAAGAAGTGGGTGAGATAAGTCATCGTATAAGTGAGGGAGGACTCTGGCTGGATGATTACTATCTCTTTCATGAAACACTAAGAGATTATAGAAGGAAACAAACTAAAGAACAACAAGAAGAGTTAGAACGCGTCTTAAGACATGAACGCTTCCGAGGGCGTCAAAGAGTCCTAAGGGACTTACGTATTGTGTTTAAAGAGTTTGATCTCCGTACACACTAGGAAGTCATGCAAAAAAAATGAAAAAAATTAGAAAAAGATGTTGACAAAAAAGAAAAAGCCGGTATAATAGTAAGAGTTGAAAACACCAACTCTGGTCCGTTGGTCAAGGGGTTAAGACACCGCCTTTTCACGGCGGTAACACGGGTTCGAATCCCGTACGGACTATGGTA
>CAJNDF010000002.1 GCA_905221455.1 bacterium
AATGGCAAACCAGGTGGCACTGTTGAATTACCATTGAAAGAGAAAACTGGAAAAGAAATTCCAGAAGGAACTAAGTTTGAAAGTGATACCCCAGGCATCACAGTAGGCAAAGATGGTACAGTAACTGTCACAATTCCAGAAGGAGCGAAACCAGGCGATAAGATTACAGGAACAATCACAGTAACTTACCCAGATGGCTCAAAAGATATCGTTCCAGTGGAAGTAACAGTTAGAGAGAAAGACAAAGACATCTACACGCCAGAGTACGACAAAGGAAACGGCAAACCAGGAACCAAGGTAGAAATCCCAGTCACACCTAATACTAATGGAAATTCTGGTCAAGATACACCTGCACCAACAACTCCAACTCCAGATGCAGTTACTCCGAATGCAGAACAGGTAGATCCTCAGACTACTATTGACAATGGAGCTAAATCAAATGATTCTCAAAATGTATTGCCAAATACAGGAACAGAATCAAATGCAACTCTTGCATCTCTAGGACTTCTTGGTCTGCTAGGCGGTCTCGGACTTGCTCTTGGAAAGAAAAAAGAAGACTAAAATAAAAATTTAGTCAACTGAACATTCATTCTTTTGTATTGTAAAGATAAACTAGATTGGTTCTGGGAATCGTGTTCGTCATAAAATACAAAGAATGTTTAGATAAAGAAAGCGAACAATGCTAGGATTTTGTTAAAGGGAATTCTAAGTATTGTTCGCTTTTGTGGTATAATAATTACTATGCAGAAGAAACCAACGTCAGCCTATGTGCACATCCCATTTTGTACCCAGATTTGTTATTATTGCGACTTTTCAAAGGTCTTCATCAAGAATCAGCCAGTTGATAGCTATTTGGAGCATCTGCTGGAAGAGTTTCGTTTTTATGATATTCAAAAGTTGAGAACTCTTTATATCGGTGGTGGTACACCGACAGCCCTGTCGGCTCCGCAACTGGAGGTGTTATTGAATGGCTTGACTAAAAACTTGGACTTGTCTGCCTTGCAAGAGTTGACCATTGAAGCCAATCCGGGCGACTTGGATACGGATAAGATAGCTGTTTTAAAGAACTCGGCTGTCAATCGTGTTTCGCTAGGTGTGCAAACCTTTGATGATAAGATGCTGAAAAAGATTGGGCGCAGTCATTTGGAGAAGGATATTTATGAAAATATCGACCGCCTGAAACTGGCTGGTTTTGACAACATCTCCATCGACTTGATTTATGCACTGCCTGGTCAGACCATGGAGCAAGTCAAGGAAAATGTGGCTAAGGCTATTGGACTGGATATTCCCCATATGAGTCTGTATAGCTTGATTTTGGAAAACCACACGGTCTTTATGAATCGGATGCGACGAGGGAAATTGCCTCTGCCTAAGGAGGAACTGGAAGCGGAGATGTTTGAGTACATCATTGCGGAGTTGGAGCGAGCTGGTTTTGAGCATTATGAGATTTCCAATTTCTCCAAACCTGGTTTTGAAAGCCGCCACAATCTCATGTACTGGGATAATGTTGAATACTATGGCATTGGTGCTGGGGCATCGGGTTATGTCAATGGTGTTCGTTATAAAAATCATGGTCCCATCCGTCATTATCTCAGTGCGGTTGAGGAAGGCAATGCTCGTATCACAGAAGAGCACCTGAGTCAAAAAGAGCAAATGGAAGAAGAAATGTTCTTAGGTCTCCGCAAGAAATCAGGAGTCTCCATGGCGCGATTTGAGGAAAAATTTGGACGGTCTTTCGATGTACTTTATGGAGAAATCGTCAGAGATTTGGTTCAACAAGGTCTCATGCAAATAGAGAATGACCGAGTGCGTATGACAAAGAGAGGTCTCTTTTTGGGAGACACTGTAGCAGAACGATTTATTTTGGAGTAGGATAATGGGCTTAACTTATCAAATGAAAATGAAGATTCCTTTTGATATGGCTGACATGAACGGTCATATCAAACTTCCAGATGTGATTTTGCTGTCCCTGCAAGTTTCAGGGATGCAGTCGATTGAACTGGGAGTTAGTGATAAGACCATTTTGGAGGACTATAATCTGGTTTGGATTATCACAGAATATGATATTGAGGTGGTTCGTTTGCCTCGTTTTGCGGAAGAAATTACCATCGAAACGGAAGCTTTGAGCTACAATCGACTCTTTTGCTATCGTCGATTTACCATTTATGATGAAGCAGGGCAGGAACTCATCCACATGATGGCGACCTTTGTTTTGATGGACCGAGACAGTCGAAAAGTCCATGTAGTCGAACCTGAGATTGTGGCTCCTTACCAGTCTGAGTTTGATAAAAAGCTCATTCGTGGGCCAAAGTATGAGCTCTTGAAAGAGCCAATCAGCAAGGATTACCATGTTCGTTTTTACGACTTGGATATGAATGGTCATGTCAATAACAGTAAATACTTGGATTGGATTTTTGAGGTCATGGGAGCGGATTTTTTGACCCAGTATATTCCCAAGAAAATCAATCTCAAGTATGTCAAGGAAGTTCGACCAGGTGGGGTGATTACATCGACTGTTGAACGGACTGGACTGGAAAGCAAGCATGAGATTACAAGCGATGGAGCTACCAATGCCCAGGCTATCATCACTTGGCAAGAAATAAAAAAGGATTAGGGTAAAATATATGAAATACAAAGGCTATTTAATTGATTTAGACGGTACTATTTATAAGGGCAAAGACCGAATCCCGGCTGGAGAGGCTTTTGTCCATGAATTGCAAAAGCGGGACATTCCCTATCTCTTTGTAACCAACAACACAACTCGTACTCCCGAGAGTGTTCAGGAGATGCTATCTCAGAATTTTAACATCGATACGCCCCTGTCGACTGTATACACAGCGACCTTGGCAACTATCGACTATATGAATGACTTGGGACTGGAAAAGACGGTCTATGTCATCGGAGAAGCCGGGCTCAAGGAAGCCATCAAGGCGGCTGGTTATGTCGAAGACAAGGAAAATCCTGCCTATGTGGTAGTAGGACTGGACTGGCAAGTCGACTATGAAAAATTTGCAACAGCAACTCTGGCGATTCAAAAGGGTGCCCATTTTATCGGAACCAACCCTGACCTCAACATCCCGACAGAACGCGGTCTTTTGCCTGGTGCTGGTTCACTGATTACCCTTCTTGAAGTGGCAACACGAGTAAATCCTGTTTATATTGGGAAACCAAATGCCATCATTATGGACAAGGCGGTTGAGCACTTAGGCTTGGAACGGGAAGAGTTGATTATGGTTGGAGATAACTATTTAACAGATATCCGAGCAGGGATTGATAACGGCATTCCAACGCTCTTGGTGACGACCGGTTTTACCAAGGCAGAAGAAGTAGCAGACCTGCCAATCGCACCGACTCATGTGGTTTCTAGCCTTGCGGAGTGGAACTTTGATGAAAACTAAACTGACCTTTTGGGGCTCTATGCTCTTTCTCCTGTCCCTCTCAATCCTTCTGACCATTTATCTGGCTTGGATTTTCTATCCGCTGGAGATTCAGTGGCTGAACTTAACGAATCGAGTTTATCTAAAACCAGAAACTATTCAGTACAACTTTCATATCTTGATGAATTACCTGACCAATCCATTTAGTCAGGTTCTAGATATGCCAGATTTTCGTTCATCAGCAGCTGGTCTGCACCACTTTGCGGTGGTGAAGAACCTCTTTCACTTGGTGCAGCTAGTTGCCCTAGTGACACTGCCAAGTTTCTATTTCTTTGTCAAAGGGATTGTGAAAAAAGGCTTCTTGTCTCTATTTAGTAAAGGGCTTCTGACTCTAGTGGTTTTGCCTTTACTGATTGGACTTGGGGGAGTTTTGATTGGTTTTGACCAATTCTTTACCCTTTTCCATCAAATTCTCTTTGTGGGAGATGATACCTGGCTTTTTGACCCAGCCAAGGATCCAGTGATTCTGATTTTGCCAGAGATTTTCTTCCTACATGCCTTCATCCTCTTTTTCGCCCTCTATGAAAGCTTCTTTGGCTATCTGTATCTGAAAAGTCGTAGGAAATAATACTAAGATGTTCTTATTTTTAATAAATAAGTTAGGTATGTGATTTGAAACTATTGTCAAGAATGAATTAACCAAATCCAATTGTGTCAATCGTTTGCAAACAGTCTATTTTTCTTGAAAAAATAGGCTTTTTTTCTAAAAATCCCTAGTCAAGCGCTTTATTTTTTTGTATAATAGAATTAGCAAAGTATAGATAAGAAGAGAAAAGCATGATTACACTATTTCTATCACCGAGCTGTACTTCATGTCGTAAGGCAAAGGCCTGGTTAGAAAAACATAAGGTGCCCTTTGAGGAGCACAATATTATGACCAGTCCTTTAACAAGAAAGGAATTGCAACACATTCTTTCCTTGACCGAAAATGGTACTGATGACATCATTTCAACTCGTTCAAAAATTTTTCAAAAATTAGATATTGATGTAGAAAGTATTTCGGTATCGGAATTGCTTCATTTGATTGAGCAGTACCCTAGTCTTTTGCGTCGTCCAATTATTATCGATGCCAAACGCATGCAGATCGGTTTTAATGAAGATGAGATTCGTGCTTTTCTCCCTCGTAGTTATCGTAAGCAAGAACTAAAAGAAGCAAGAATGAGAGCTGGTATTAGTTAATGAACAAACAGTATAGTTACCCACTAGATTTGTCGTGGAGCACTGAAGAACTTGCTTCAGTGCTTTCTTTTTTTAATGATGTTGAAGCTGCTTATGAAGGCAAGGTAGAGGCTAGAAAGCTACTAAACTCCTATAAGGGATTCAAATTGGTTGTGCCAAGCAAGAGCGAAGAGAAACGTTTAGGACGAGAATTTGAAACGGTTAGTGGCTATTCGCTTTACCGAGCAGTTCAGGCTGCCAAGGAAAAAGGGGAAGGAAAGATTTCTCTTGGAAAGTAAATTTGAATTTGCTAAAGAGCTAATTAAGAAAGCGGGCCAGTACATCCTTGACCACATGCAGGAAGACTTACAGGTTGAGACCAAGTCCTCTCCGACAGACTTGGTGACCAGACTGGACAAGGAAGTTCAGGAGTTTTTGGTTAGTGAGATTTTGTCCCGTTATCCTGAGGATAAGATTTGTGCTGAGGAAGGTTGTCTGCGAGCCTCGGTTCAAGAGGGCAAGGTTTGGGTCATTGATCCCATTGATGGGACCAATAATTTTGTAGCCCAGCAGGAAGATTTTGCTGTTATGATGGCTTATTTTGAAAATGGTCAGGGACAGTTTGGTATGATTTATGATGTGGTCAAAGGGGATTGTTATCAAGGTGGTGGTAAGTTTCCAGTTTGCCGAAATGATCAGCCCCTAGCTCCCTTTAAAGCCAAACCACTTGGAGATTTTCTCATTGCAGGAAATAGTGGTATGCTGGAAACCAATGAATGGGGGCTGGCTGATTTGAGCCGAGCTGTTCTTGGTGTTCGTGTCTATGGGAGTGCGGCCATTAGTTTTGCCAAGATTTTGTCAGGGCGTTTGTTGACCTATGTCACCTATCTGCAACCATGGGATTATGCTGCAGCTAGTATTTTAGGTGAAAGTCTGGGTTATCGTGTGGTGACCCTTTCTGGTGAAGCTCCTGATTTTCAAACTAGACAGCCTGTCATGATGGTGCCTCTTGAGATGCAGGAGGAAATTCAGTCCTATATTTACGAAAGGAAAAGAACTTAAATGCAATTTCCAGAAGGATTTGTTGAAAAATATGAAGAGATACTAGGAGATGAGGCAAGAGATTTTCTTGCCTCTTTTGAGGAGGAAGCGGTTTCGGCTTTTCGGGTCAATCCCTTAAAAGAAGAGCAACTTTCCTTTTCTGATCCCATTCCTCAAACCCCTTGGGGCCACTATGGGAAGGTTTCAGGAAAATCGCCTGAGCATGCTACTGGTTTGGTTTATTCGCAAGAACCCGCTGCTCAAATGGTGGCTCAGGTAGCCCAGCCCAGTCCTGGAATGAAGGTATTGGACCTAGCAGCTGCACCGGGTGGCAAATCAACTCAACTAGCAGCCTATCTAGCAGGAGAAGGCCTCCTTGTTTCCAATGAAATCTCAAGCAAACGGGCTAAGATTTTAGTAGAAAACATGGAGCGATTTGGAGCGACAAATGTCGTGGTGACCAATGAATCTGCTGATCGCTTGGCCAAGGTCTTTAAAGGCTATTTTGATCTCATTGTCCTTGATGCCCCTTGCTCTGGTGAAGGGATGTTCCGTAAGCAACCAGATGCTATGGACTATTGGAGTCTCGATTATCCGAGTCAATGTGCTAGCTTGCAAAGAGAAATTCTGGAGGATGCAGTGACCATGTTAGCTGAAGGTGGTCGTCTGGTTTATTCGACCTGTACTTGGGCACCTGAGGAAAACGAAGAGATTGTCAATTGGCTGCTAGCAGAGTATGATTTTGATTTGTTGCCTGTTGAACATATCAATGGAATGGTAGCGGGAATTGACCTGCCAGAAACGGCTCGGATGTATCCCCATCATTTTAAGGGAGAAGGACAGTTTGTAGCCCATCTACAGTTTAAAGGTGAAAATCCTGCCCCTAAATGTAAGGCAAGCAAGAGCAACCTCAGCCGGGAACAAGTTGCCTTGTGGCAGGAATTTGCCCAAAATCACTTGAAAGTTAATCTACCGGGTATCTTGCAGACTTTTGGAGATCAGCTTTATTTATTGCCAGAACTCTTGCCAGATCTAGGGAAGCTCAAGATTGCTCGCAATGGACTGCATCTGGGAACTTTTAAGAAGAAACGCTTTGAGCCTAGTTTTGCTCTTGGTCTAGCCTTGAAACCGAGTCAGGTAAAGCAGTCGGTTGAAATTGACCAAGAAGCATTTGTAAAGTATGTGGCTGGAGAAACCATTCAGCTGTCGGAAAGTCTGCCAAATGGTTGGTACCAAGTTTTGGTTCAAGGAAATGGCTTGGGTTTTGCTAAGGTGACTGGAAATGTTTTGAAAAATTATTTTCCTAAAGGCCTCAGATTCAAGTGAAAATGCTAGTCAAAGTAGCTTGTCTATGTTATAGTGGAAGTATGGATTTTTTTCAAATTGTCTTTCATTTTTAGTCAAAATTGGGGGAGAAGATAACTAAGCAAATTTCTAGTTAAACCAAGCTAATACTCTTCGAAAATCTCTTCAAACCGCGTCAACGTCGCCTTGCCGTATGTATGGTTACTGACTTCGTCAGTTCTATCCACAACCTCAAAACAGTGTTTTGAGCTGACTTCGTCAGTCTTATCTACAACCTCAAAGCGGTGCTTTGAGCAGCCTGCGGCTAGTTTCCTAGTTTGCTCTTTGATTTTCATTGAGTATAAGAACTTTAGTTGGCTCCCAATTTTCAAAAGGAAAACATAAATAAATAGTTGAAAAAATTCACAGCATTCACCATTATTTTCAAGGAGAAAAACAGTGAAAAAAAGGAAAAAACTCGCTCTATCCCTTGCGGCTCTTTTGCTGGCAGGTTCTTTGGCGGGATGTGCTAGCTGGATTGATCGTGGAGAATCCATGACAGCTGTTGGCTCAACGGCTCTTCAGCCCTTGGTCGAAGCAGCAGCAGATGAATTCGGATCTATGCACGTTGGGAAAACAGTCAACGTCCAAGGTGGAGGATCTGGTACAGGTCTGTCTCAGGTTCAATCTGGAGCCGTTGATGTAGGAAATTCAGACGTATTTGCCGAGGAAAAAGACGGTATCAACGCCTCAGCCCTAGTGGACCACAAGGTTGCGGTAGCGGGCTTGGCGGTGATTGTAAACAAGGAAGTTGATGTTGAAAATCTAACAACTGAACAACTCCGTAGCATCTTCACAGGTCAAGTGACCAACTGGAAAGAAGTCGGTGGGAAAGACCTAGCCATTTCCATTATCAACCGCGCGGCAAGTTCTGGTTCGCGTGCAACCTTTGATAGTGTTGTCATGGATGGTCAATCTGCCGTACAGAGTCAAGAACAGGATTCAAATGGGATGGTCAAAAACATTGTTTCCCAGACACCAGGAGCCATTTCTTACCTAGCCTTTGCCTATGTGGATGACTCGGTGAAACGCATGAAGTTGAACGGCTATGAGCCGATTGCAGAAAATGTAACAACCAATAACTGGCCTTTGTGGTCTTATGAACACATGTATACCCTAGGTCAGCCAAATGAATTGGTGGCAGAGTTTCTCAACTTTGTCCTCTCAGATGAAGCACAAAGCGGAATCGTTAAGGGGATGGGCTATATTTCTGTCAAGGAAATGAAGGTTGAAAAAGATGCTGTCGGAACGGTGACAGCACTAGAAGGGAGTCAATAATGAATCAAGAAGAATTAGCTAAAAAATTACTTTCTCCCTCAAAGAACTCTCGTCTAGAGAAACTAGGAAAAGGCTTGACCTTTGCCTGTCTGTCTTTGATTGTTATCATCGTGGCCATGATTTTGATTTTTGTAGCCCAAAAAGGTTTGTCGACCTTCTTTGTCAATGGAGTCAATATCTTTGATTTCCTATTTGGCCAAACTTGGAATCCTTCAGGTAAACAATTTGGTGCCCTTCCTATGATTTTGGGTTCCTTTATTGTCACAATCCTGTCAGCTCTTATCGCAACTCCTTTTGCCATCGGAGCAGCGGTTTTTATGACTGAAGTTTCACCAAAAGGTGCGAGAATCTTGCAACCAGCCATTGAATTGCTGGTCGGGATTCCTTCAGTCGTCTATGGATTTATCGGTTTGCAGGTCGTAGTTCCCTTTGTCCGTGGTGTCTTTGGTGGAACTGGTTTTGGAATTTTGTCAGGGATTTTCGTTCTCTTTGTCATGATTTTACCGACGGTAACCTTTATGACAACGGATAGTTTGCGTGCGGTGCCTCGTCACTACCGTGAAGCTAGTTTGGCCATGGGAGCCACTCGCTGGCAAACCATCTGGCGAGTGACCTTGAAAGCAGCCCGTTCAGGGATTTTCACAGCGGTGGTTTTTGGGATGGCACGTGCCTTTGGTGAGGCCTTGGCCATTCAGATGGTGGTCGGAAACTCAGCCGTTGTCCCAACTTCATTGACAACACCTGCCGCGACCTTGACCTCTGTTTTGACCATGGGTATCGGAAATACCGTTATGGGAACAGTTGACAATAACGTTCTCTGGTCACTGGCCTTAGTCTTGCTCTTGATGAGTTTGGCCTTCAACAGTGTGATTAAATTGATTACTAAAGAAAGAGGAAAGAAAAACTATGCACGCTAAGAAATTAGATAAAATTGCAACAGCTGTCCTCTACTCGATTGCAGGAATTATCGTTGCCATCTTGGCATCCTTGATTCTTTATATCTTGGTTCGTGGTTTGCCCCACATCTCTTGGTCTTTCTTGACTGGCAAATCATCTTCTTACCAAGCAGGCGGAGGGATTGGAATTCAGCTCTATAATTCCTTCTTCCTTCTAGTCATTACCTTGATTATCTCTGTGCCTTTATCTATGGGGGCTGGGATTTTCCTAGCTGAATATGCCAAGAAAGGTCCTGTAACCAATTTTGTCAGAACCTGTATTGAAATCTTGTCTTCACTGCCATCTGTGGTTGTAGGTCTCTTTGGATACTTAATCTTTGTAGTTCAGTTTGAGTATGGATTTTCAATCATTTCAGGTGCCTTGGCATTGACAGTATTTAACTTACCTCAGATGACTCGTAATGTTGAGGATAGCTTGAAACACGTTCACCATACACAACGTGAGGCTGGTCTAGCCCTTGGGATTTCTCGTTGGGAGACTGTGGTCCATGTGGTCATTCCAGAAGCCCTTCCAGGCATTGTGACTGGAGTCGTCTTGGCCTCTGGTCGTATCTTTGGTGAGGCAGCAGCTCTTATCTATACAGCAGGACAATCTGCTCCAGCTCTTGACTGGTCTAACTGGAATATTCTCAGTGTGACCAGCCCAATATCTATCTTCCGTCAAGCAGAAACCTTGGCTGTCCACATCTGGAAAGTCAATAGCGAAGGAACCATTCCAGATGGAACCATCGTATCAGCAGGTTCTGCTGCCGTACTCCTCATTTTTATCCTCATCTTTAACTTTGGAGCCCGCAAACTCGGAAGCTATCTACATAAGAAATTAACCGCTGCCTAAAGGAGAAGCCATGTCAAAATATAATTGGGATGAAAAGCATATCATTACCTTTCCTGAAGAGAAAGTGGCCCTCTCTACTAAGGATTTACATGTTTACTACGGTAAAAAGGAATCCATCAAGGGCATCGATATGCAATTTGAAAAAAATAAGATTACAGCCTTAATTGGCCCTTCTGGTTCAGGAAAATCAACCTACCTTCGCAGTCTCAACCGTATGAATGATACCATTGATATTGCCAAGGTGACAGGTCAAATCCTCTATCAAGGAATTGACGTTAATCGTCCAGAAATCAATGTTTATGAGATGCGTAAGCACATCGGAATGGTCTTCCAACGACCAAATCCCTTTGCCAAGTCTATCTACCACAACATTACTTTTGCTCATGAACGTGCAGGAGTCAAGGACAAGCAAGTCTTGGATGAAATTGTGGAAACTTCTCTTCGTCAGGCTGCCCTTTGGGACCAGGTCAAAGACGATTTGCACAAGTCAGCCTTGACCCTATCAGGTGGTCAGCAGCAACGTCTCTGTATCGCTCGTGCAATTTCAGTCAAGCCAGATATTCTCCTGATGGATGAGCCAGCATCAGCCTTGGATCCGATTGCGACAGCCCAGCTGGAAGAAACCATGTTGGAATTGAAGAAGGACTTTACCATCATCATCGTGACCCACAGTATGCAGCAGGCTGCGCGTGCTAGTGACTACACAGGATTTTTCTACTTGGGTGACTTGATCGAGTACGATAAGACCTCTAATATTTTCCAAAATGCCAAACTACAGTCAACCAATGACTACGTAACAGGACACTTTGGTTAGAAAGGAAACAGTATGACAGAAGCGATTTTACAGGTGTCAGACCTGTCCGTTTACTACAATCAAAAGAAGGCCTTGAATAGTGTTTCCCTATCTTTCCAACCCAAGGAAATTACAGCCTTGATTGGCCCATCTGGATCAGGGAAGTCAACCCTTCTCAAGGCTATCAACCGCATGGGGGATCTTAATCCAGAGGTGACCACAACTGGTTCAGTGGTTTATAACGGCCACAATATTTACAGCCCGCGTACAGATACAGTTGAATTGCGAAAGGAAATCGGTATGGTCTTCCAACAGCCAAATCCTTTCCCTATGTCCATCTACGAAAATGTTGTCTATGGGCTTCGTATCAATGGAGTGAAGGACAAGCAGGTTCTGGATGAAGCGGTGGAAAAAGCCTTGCAACGAGCTTCAATCTGGGATGAGGTCAAGGACCGCCTACATGATTCGGCTATCGGGCTTTCAGGTGGACAACAACAACGTGTCTGCGTTGCCCGTGTCTTGGCAACCAGTCCTAAAATCATTCTCTTGGATGAACCGACTTCAGCCTTGGACCCTATATCTGCGGGGAAGATTGAGGAGACCTTGTATGGGCTAAAAGATAAATACACCATGCTCTTGGTTACACGTTCTATGCAACAAGCCTCTCGTATCTCTGACAAAACAGGATTTTTCCTAGATGGAGATTTGATTGAGTTTAACGATACCAAGAAGATGTTCCTCAACCCACAACACAAGGAAACAGAAGATTATATTTCAGGAAAATTTGGATAAGGAGATAAATGATGTTACGTTCTCAATTTGAAGAAGATTTAGAGAAATTGCACAACCAGTTCTATGCTATGGGACAAGAAGTGCTATCCCAAATCAATCGTACAGTGCGTGCATTTGTTACGCATGACCGTGATTTGGCCAAGGAAGTCATCGAAGATGATGCAGAAGTAAACGAATACGAAGTGAAATTGGAGAAGAAATCATTTGAAATGATTGCTCTTCAACAACCCGTTTCTCAGGACTTGCGTACCGTTTTGACAGTCTTGAAGGCCGTGTCTGACTTGGAACGTATGGGTGACCATGCTGTTTCTATTGCCAAAGCGGCAATCCGTATGAAAGGGGAGCAACGCATCCCAGCTGTTGAAGAAGAAATCAAGAGAATGGGTCGCGATGTCAAGAACTTCGTCGAAGCAGCCCTTGATCTCTATCTTAATGCGTCAGTGGATCAGGCCTATGAAGTAGCAGCCATGGACGAAAAAATCAATCATTATTTTGATAGTATTCGTGACTTGGCTACAGAAGAAATCAAGAAAAATCCAGATGCCATCGTTACAGGTCGTGATTACTTCCAAGTTATTGCCTTCTTAGAACGCATTGGAGACTATGCCAAAAATATCTGTGAATGGGTTGTTTACTTTGAAACAGGTAAGATTGTTGAACTATAAAATAGGTTCATTCTGTATAAAAAGGAGCTTGAAATCAACTGATAGCTCCTTTTCTTGAATGAAAAAAATATTTTTAAGATAAAAATTCAAAAAACACTTGACAAGTAACTTGGATAGCGTTATAATTATACAAAATTAACAGAGAGGTTGTTTATTTATGAAATCAAAAAAATGGATATTTGTTTTATGTAGTTTTCTTGCAAGTTTCTTCTTAGTAGCTTGCCAGTCAGGTTCGAATGGTTCTCAGTCAGCTGTTGATGCCATTAAGCAAAAGGGTAAATTGGTTGTGGCGACCAGTCCTGACTATGCACCTTTTGAATTTCAATCTTTAGTTGATGGGAAAAATCAGGTAGTAGGTGCGGACATTGACATGGCTCAGGCTATTGCTGATGAACTTGGGGTTAAGTTGGAAATCTCAAGCATGAGTTTTGATAATGTTTTGACTAGTCTTCAAACTGGTAAGGCTGATCTAGCGGTTGCAGGAATTAGCGCTACTGACGAGAGAAAAGAAGTCTTTGATTTTTCAATCCCTTACTATGAAAACAAGATTAGTTTCTTGGTTCGTAAGGCTGATGTAGAAAAATACAAGGATTTAACTAGCCTAGAAAGTGCCAATATTGCAGCCCAAAAAGGGACTGTTCCAGAATCAATGGTCAAGGAACAATTGCCAAAAGCTCAATTGACTTCCCTAACTAATATGGGGGAAGCTGTCAATGAATTGCAGGCTGGAAAAGTAGATGCTGTTCACATGGATGAGCCTGTTGCCCTTAGCTATGCTGCTAAAAATGCGGACCTAGCTGTCGCAACTGTCAGCTTGAAGATGAAGGACGGTGAAGCTAATGCAGTTGCTCTTAGAAAAAATAGTGCTGATTTGAAAGAAGTGGTGGACAAGGTCATCCAAAAACTCAAGGATGATGGTACCTACCAAAAATATCTTGAAAAAGCGGCAACCCTAACAGAAGTTGAAGAATAAGAAAAAGCAGAGTTGGAAGTCATTCCAATTCTGCTTTTAAATAGTCTAAAACATTTTCCAGATTGTCTAAGGACACCTTGGCAAATTGATAAGGGCAGGCACCCAAGTAAGCCTCTTCAAAGAAGTCCAAGCCCAGTTGACTGTGTTTGAGGCTGGCGATTTTAGTATACTGTCGCAAGTCTAGTAATAAACCATCGTGAAGCGGAAAGTGAGGAAGGGGGCAAGGAAATTTAGCTAACCTTTCCTCGATTTGTTTTTGGTAAGTTTCTTGATTGTTCAAGCGAGCTAGACGGTTTTTCTCAAATAATTGACTGTCAATATAGAGTGACAGGGCCTTTTGCATGATAAGGTTGCTGTCGTAGTCTAGGATATTTTTGTAGGCCACAAAGGCTTCTTTGATAGCATTTGGCAGAATGAGTGCCGTTATCCGTAGGGCTGGAAAGAGGCTGGTTGAGAAGGACTTGATGTAAATGACCCGCTCCTCTGTATCTAGATAGTGGAAGGTTTGGCCCTTCTTGGAGTCCAAATCCCCCAGATAATCGTCTTCGACGATATAGACACCATACTTGGCTGCTAAGTCAAGAATAGCCCGTTTGTCCTGCTCTGAATAGGAATGCCCCAGAGGATAGTGAAAACGAGGAATGGTGTAGAAAAACTTAATCTTTCCTGTCTTGAAATGGCGCTCCAGCTCCTCCAAGTCAATCCCCTCAATGCCTCGTTCAATCGTTTGATAGTCCAGACCCTGAGCAATCAAGAGGCGATTCATTCGATGGTAGGTCGGCTGCTCCACCAAGATTTCCTTGGCTTGGCTAGGAAAGGAAATTTGAGAGAGGATAAAAAGGGCTTGTTGGGTCCCAGAAGTCAGTACAAGTTGATCAGCCTTGCAGTAGAGGGCTTGGTCAAAGAGCAGTTGGTGAATGGACTGTCTTAGGTCTTCTAATCCTTCTTGGTTGTCATAGTAGTTGAAGAGGTAGTTTTCCCGTCCAATCAAGGTTTCATTGACACAGAGTCGGAAATCGTCATAGGCGCTGGCATGTTCATCCGTAACCTCGATTTCTAGGTCCTGGTGTTGCCCTTGTTCTAGGACATAGTAGCCACTCTGGGGCTTGGCATAGAGGTATTGTTCGTGCCGTAATTCCAGCAGGGCCCTCTGAATGGTGTCCTTGCTACAGTGAAAGTCAAGGCTCAGTTGACGGATAGAAGGCAGGCGACTTCCTGTTGGAAAACGTCCAGATTCGATACCGTTTTTTAGATAGGAAACGACCTCTTGGTACTTGCTTTGTTTCTTCATTCCAGACCTCCCTTGATTTTGTTACATTGTACCCTTTTTTTTCCTTCTTGGCAATGTCTAGAGTGTTTCTCTCGTTCACATCTAGGGGTAAATGTGGTATACTCCCATCTTTAACCCTTTTTTTAATCAAAGAGCAATCAAATGCGGATGTGACAGTTTTCGGAACTTTTTTTCTCTTTAAAACAAAATGTGTATTTTTATCTGGGGTTGATTTGTTTTAAAAAGTTTTCATGCTAAATTCTCCTTATTACTTGCACATATTTTTAGGAAAATATTTGAAACCGTTTTCTTGTTTGTGATATAATAGAATTGAAAAATAAAAGTATACGAATAACTTGTTAGAAAGGAGTTTTAAATCAGAAAATCAAGTTATTTTATCAGTAATATATATATTTGTGACTTGAAGGAGTGTTTTTTATGAAATTTTAAAAACTGTAACTTCAGCTCCTGTTGTATTATCACTATTTTCTGTTAGAGTATTTGCTGATGATGTAATTACCACGGAAGTTTCTGAAATTAGTACCCAAGAACAAAAATAAATAGATGATGTAGCCAATGTTCTTGAACAAATGTTTAGAAATGGGGTTAATGAAAAAAATTTTACTGAATATGTTTATAAAAACTTTTCTCAAAAAGATATTGCTCTTGCGGAAAATGAATTAGAAACTAATATTAACAATCCCTATGACAGAGTCTCTTGGGATGAGATGGGAGGATGCATAGCGGGAAAAATACGAGAAGATTTTTTTGCTATGACCAATGTTTCGCTAATTGTTAAGTATGCGAAGAAAAGGGCTTGGTTAGAATTAGCTAAAGTGGTACTAAGATTTGTTAAAGTTAATAGGCTTAAAACAAATATTTATATCATTGCTGGTCAATTGGCTTTTTAGGGAATTCAATGTGGTATGGAATAATGCGTGATAAAAACTTTTTAATAAAAGATGGGATTATTAGCTTTTTGATTGGATTTGTATATGCATATTTAGTGTTACAAAAATTTATCCTTTGGAAAATCCTTTTGTTTGCATTTATTTTTGCAATTATTAATACAATATTTATGTTTACTAGGAACAAAAAATAAATAATGATTTAGTTAAATAACAAGCGACCCCTAGGGAAGTGTGTTCCTTAGGGGTTGTTGTGCTAGTTCAAGTTTTGTTTCTGTCAAAATCTCAGACTCCCCGTCGGAAATCGTCCAGACTCGATACCATTTTTTAGATAGGAAACGACCTCTTGGTACTTGCTTTGTTTCTTCATTCCAGACCTCCCTTGATTTTGTTACATTGTACCCTTTTTTTCCTTCTTGGCAATGTCTAGAGTGTTTCTCTCGTTCACATCTAGGGGCAAATGTGGTATACTTAGGAGTAACATTTATAGAATAATACTCTTCGAAAATCTTTTCAAACCACGTCAGCTTCGCCTTGCCGTAGATATGGGTACTGACTTCGTCAGTTCTATCCACAACCTCAAAACAGTGTTTTGAGCTGACTTGTCAGTCTTATCTACAACCTCAAAGCAGTGCTTTGAGCAACCTGCGGCTCGCTTCCTAGTTTGCTCTTTGATTTTCATTGAGTATAATAGACAAGAAAGAGAATGGATAAGAACGTGCAGGAACCAGTGAAATTATTTCAATACAATACCCTTGGAGCCTTGATGGCTGGCCTTTATGGTGGGACCATGACAGTAGGAGAATTGCTAGAGCATGGTGACCTTGGTTTGGGAACCTTGGATTCTATTGATGGGGAGTTGATTGTCTTGGATGGCAAGGCTTATCAGGCCAAAGGATCAGGAGAGCAACCAGAAATTGTAGAAGTATCACCAGATGCCCTTATTCCTTACGCTGCAGTAGTACCGCATCAGGCAGAGGTCATTTTCCGCCAGCGCTTTGAGATGACAGACAAGGAATTGGAAGAACGAATCGAGTCTTATTATGATGGGGAAAACCTTTTCCGCTCGATCAAGATTCGTGGGGAATTTTCGCATATGCATGTGCGCATGATTCCCAAGTCGACACCAGATACCAAGTTTGCTGAGGTCGCAACCCATCAGCCTGAGTATAGTCGCGACAATGTGGCAGGAACCATCGTTGGTTTCTGGACGCCAGAAATTTTCCATGGGGTCAGTGTGGCAGGCTACCATCTCCACTTCATCTCAGATGATTTGACCTTCGGTGGACATGTCATGGACTTTGTCATCAAGGAAGGCATTATTGAGGTGGGAGCAGTTGACCAGTTGGACCAACGTTTCCCAGTACAAGACCGTCAATACTTGTTTGCTAAGTTCAATGTTGACGAGATGAAAAAAGATATTGAAAAGGCAGAATAGGAGAAGAAAATGACCATTCATATCATTATTACCATGTTGCTGTTGCTGGCTTTCTTGATCGGAAGCATTTGGTATGCAAAAAAGAAATACCAGATTAATCTAGCTGTCTTGGGTTTGGGAGCTGTTGCTTTCTTTGTATCTTCACAGATTTTAGAAAAACTGGTGCATATCTTGGTTTTACATCCTCAAAAAGACGGCAGTATTGCCCTCTTGCAAGACCACCCGCTTCTCTACATCCTCTATGGACTGGCCATGGCAGCCCTTTTTGAGGAAACTGCTCGTCTTGTTTTCTTCAAATGGTTGGAGAAAAAGAGAAGCTTGGAAAAGGCAGATGCCTTGGGCTATGGACTGGGGCATGGTGGCTTGGAATTGATTTTCCTCGGTATCACCAGTTTGATCAATCTCTACATCGTGCTTTCAGCGGTTCAAACGCAGGATCCACAGGTTATGAAATTGCTGTCTGAAAATATGTTGAAAACCATTCAGTCGCTGTCTGTTTGGCAGATTTATTTGCTTGGATTTGAACGGATTTTGGCTCTAGGATTCCAATTACTCTTGACAGTTTGGGTTTACCAAGCTGTTCGCCAGAAGAAATGGACTTATCTACTAGCGGCCTATGGCCTACATGCCTTCTTTGACCTGGCACCATCTTTAGCTCAAGTTGGCTGGTTGAGCAATCCAGTCTTGGTGGAAGTGCTCTTAGCACTTGAGCTAGTTTTGATTGCCTATGGAACCAAGGCAATCTTTTGCAAAAAATCATAAGAAAAAGGGGGAAACCTCTTTTTCTTATGCAAAATCCAAACAAGGTCTTTTTATGGTCGTCAAATGGTCTTAAAAATGGTATAATGGGATGAATTTTGTAAAAGGAAGAGTGACATGTCTGTAAGAGAAAAAATGCTTGAAATCTTAGAAGGAATTGATATCCGTTTTAAGGAACCCTTGCATAGCTATAGTTATACAAAAGTAGGTGGAGAGGCTGATTATCTGGTCTTTCCACGAAATCGTTTTGAATTGGCGCGCGTTGTGAAATTTGCCAATCAAGAAAATATCCCTTGGATGGTTCTTGGAAATGCCAGCAATATCATCGTTCGTGATGGTGGAATTCGTGGATTTGTCATCTTGTGTGACAAGCTCAATAACGTTTCAGTTGATGGCTATACCATCGAAGCAGAAGCAGGAGCCAACTTGATTGAAACAACTCGCATTGCCCTTCGTCATAGTTTGACTGGTTTTGAGTTTGCTTGTGGCATTCCTGGGAGTGTCGGTGGTGCTGTCTTTATGAATGCGGGTGCCTATGGTGGTGAGATTGCCCACATCTTGCAGTCTTGTAAGGTCTTGACCAAGGATGGAGAAATCGAGACTCTGTCTGCCAAGGACTTGGCTTTTGGTTACCGCCATTCAGCTATTCAGGAGTCTGGTGCAGTTGTCTTGTCAGCTAAATTCGCTCTAGCTCCAGGAACCCATCAGGTTATCAAGCAAGAAATGGACCGCTTGACGCATCTACGTGAACTCAAGCAACCTTTAGAATACCCATCATGTGGTTCGGTCTTTAAGCGTCCAGTAGGGCATTTTGCAGGTCAGTTGATTTCAGAAGCTGGCTTGAAAGGCTATCGTATCGGTGGCGTAGAAGTGTCAGAAAAGCACGCAGGATTTATGATCAATGTCGCAGACGGAACGGCCAAAGACTACGAGGACTTGATTGAGTCAGTGATTGAAAAAGTCAAGGAACACTCAGGTGTTACACTTGAGAGAGAAGTCCGTATCTTGGGTGAAAGCAAGTAGGAAGCTGTAGTTGAAAAGCTGCTGCTATGTCATGGAAAGGGGGTGAAAGCCTATCGTTAGCGAAGATGTATGCAGGTGGTTTTACACCCTGCAAGAGGTAGTGGCGGCCTGACAGAGCCCTGATCTGTTAATCTATGAAAAAGAAGGAATTTATGCCAATTGAAAAAACCAATTATCGAATTCAAAAACGTCTCTAAAGTTTTTGAAGACAGCAACACCAAGGTTCTCAAAGACATCAACTTTGAGTTGGAAGAAGGAAAATTTTACACCCTTCTAGGCGCATCTGGTTCAGGGAAATCAACTATCCTAAATATTATTGCAGGTTTACTGGATGCGACGACAGGAGATATCATGCTAGACGGTGTCCGTATCAATGACATCCCAACCAACAAGCGAGATGTCCATACGGTCTTCCAATCTTATGCTTTGTTCCCACATATGAATGTGTTTGAAAATGTTGCCTTTCCACTCCGCTTGCGTAAAATTGACAAGAAAGAAATCGAGCAGCGTGTAGCGGAAGTTCTCAAGATGGTTCAGTTGGAAGGTTATGAAAAACGTTCTATCCGTAAACTTTCTGGAGGACAACGCCAGCGTGTGGCCATTGCCCGTGCCATCATCAACCAACCCCGTGTGGTCTTATTGGATGAACCCTTGTCAGCGCTAGACTTGAAATTGCGAACAGACATGCAGTACGAATTGCGTGAACTGCAACAACGATTGGGCATTACCTTTGTCTTTGTTACTCACGATCAGGAAGAAGCCCTTGCCATGAGTGACTGGATTTTCGTTATGAATGATGGCGAGATTGTCCAGTCTGGAACACCTGTGGACATCTACGATGAGCCAATCAACCACTTTGTTGCTACCTTTATCGGTGAGTCAAATATCTTGCCAGGTACCATGATTGAGGACTACTTGGTTGAGTTTAATGGTAAACGCTTTGAAGCGGTCGATGGTGGGATGAAGCCAAATGAGCCTGTCGAAGTCGTCATTCGTCCAGAGGACTTGCGCATTACCCTTCCTGAAGAAGGTAAGCTTCAAGTTAAGGTCGATACCCAGCTTTTCCGTGGGGTTCACTATGAAATCATCGCCTATGACGAACTCGGAAATGAATGGATGATCCACTCAACTCGTAAGGCCATCGTGGGTGAGGAAATCGGTCTGGACTTTGAACCAGAAGATATCCATATCATGCGTCTCAACGAAACCGAAGAAGAGTTCGATGCCCGTATCGAAGAATACGTGGAAATTGAAGAGCAAGAAGCAGGTCTGATCAATGCAATCGAGGAGGAAAGAGATGAAGAAAACAAGCTCTAAACTCTTTGTAGTGCCCTACATGCTCTGGATTGCCCTCTTTGTGTTGGCTCCCTTGGTCTTGATTTTCGGTCAATCCTTTTTCAATATTGAAGGCCAGTTCAGTTTAGAAAACTATAAATCTTACTTTGCGTCACAAAACTTGACCTACCTCAAAATGAGTTTCAACTCAGTACTTTATGCAGGGATTGTGACCTTTGTAACCCTCCTTATCAGCTATCCAACAGCCCTCTTTTTGACCCGTCTCAAGCATCGTCAACTCTGGCTCATGCTGATTATTCTGCCAACCTGGATCAATTTGCTCCTCAAGGCCTATGCCTTTATCGGGATTTTTGGTCAAAATGGCTCTATTAACCAATTCTTGGAATTTATTGGAATCGGTTCACAACAGTTGCTCTTTACCGATTTCTCCTTTATCTTTGTCGCAAGCTACATCGAGCTTCCCTTTATGATTTTGCCGATTTTCAATGTCTTGGATGATATGGATAACAACCTCATCAATGCCAGTTATGACCTTGGTGCGACCAAGTGGGAGACTTTCCGTCATGTTATCTTCCCTCTATCGATGAATGGAGTGAGAAGTGGGGTTCAGTCGGTCTTTATCCCAAGTTTGAGTCTCTTCATGCTGACCCGTTTGATTGGTGGAAACCGCGTTATCACTCTTGGTACAGCAATTGAGCAGAACTTCCTGACCAATGATAACTATGGAATGGGTTCAACCATCGGTGTGATCCTCATCCTGACCATGTTCATCACCATGTGGGTGACCAAGGAAAGGAGAGAACGATGAAAAAATTTGCTAACCTTTATCTGGGACTGGTCTTTCTTGTCCTCTATCTTCCCATTTTTTACCTGATTGGCTATGCCTTTAATGCAGGTAACGACATGAATAGCTTTACAGGCTTTAGTTTGAGCCATTTTAAAACCATGTTTGGCGATGGTCGTCTCATGTTGATTGTGACTCAGACCTTTTTCTTGGCCTTTCTGTCAGCTTTGATTGCGACCATTATCGGGACTTTCGGTGCTATTTACATCTACCAGTCTCGTAAGAAATACCAAGAAGCCTTTCTTTCACTCAATAATATCCTCATGGTTGCGCCTGACGTTATGATTGGTGCCAGCTTCTTGATTCTCTTTACTCAACTCAAGTTTTCACTTGGCTTTTTGACGGTTCTATCTAGTCACGTGGCCTTCTCCATTCCTATCGTTGTCTTGATGGTCTTGCCTCGACTCAAGGAAATGAACGGTGACATGATTCATGCGGCCTATGACCTTGGTGCCAGTCAATTTCAGATGTTCAAGGAAATCATGCTTCCTTACTTGACACCTTCTATCATTGCAGGTTATTTTATGGCCTTCACCTATTCGCTAGATGACTTTGCTGTGACCTTCTTTGTAACGGGAAATGGCTTTTCAACCTTGTCAGTCGAGATTTATTCTCGTGCTCGTAAGGGGATTTCGCTAGAAATCAATGCCCTGTCTGCCCTTGTTTTTCTCTTTAGTATTATCCTAGTGGTTGGATATTACTTTATCTCACGTGAGAAGGAGGAGCAAGCATGAAAAAACTCTATTCATTTTTAGCAGGAATTGTAGCGATTATCCTGGTTTTGTGGGGAATTGCGACGCATCTAGACAGTAAAATCAATAGCCGTGATAGTCAAAAATTGGTTATCTACAACTGGGGTGACTATATCGATCCAGAACTTTTGGAGCAATTCACAGAAGAAACAGGTATCCAAGTCCAGTATGAGACTTTTGATTCCAATGAAGCCATGTATACCAAGATCAAGCAGGGTGGAACGACCTACGATATCGCCATTCCTAGTGAATACATGATTAACAAGATGAAGGACGAAGACCTCTTGGTTCCGCTTGATTATTCAAAACTTGAAGGTCTTGAAAATATCGGGCCAGAGTTCCTCAACCAGTCCTTTGACCCAGGTAATAAATTCTCCATCCCTTACTTCTGGGGTACCTTAGGAATTGTCTACAATGAAACCATGGTCGATCAAGCGCCTGAGCACTGGGATGACCTTTGGAAGTCAGAGTATAAGAATTCTATTATGCTCTTTGACGGGGCGCGTGAGGTATTGGGACTAGGGCTTAACTCTCTTGGCTACAGCCTTAACTCTAAAAATCCACAGCAATTAGAAGAGACAGTGGACAAGCTCTACAAGCTGACTCCAAATATCAAGGCCATCGTTGCCGACGAGATGAAGGGCTATATGATTCAGAACAACGCTGCTATCGGTGTGACCTTCTCTGGTGAAGCCAGCCAAATGCTAGAAAAAAATGAAAATCTACGCTATGTGGTTCCGACCGAGGCCAGCAACCTTTGGTTTGACAATATGGTCATTCCCAAAACAGTCAAAAACCAAGACGCAGCCTATGCCTTTATCAACTTTATGTTGAAACCCGAAAATGCTCTTAAAAATGCGGAGTATATCGGTTATTCAACTCCAAACCTACCAGCTAAGGAATTGCTCCCAGAGGAGAAAAAAGAAGACAAGGCCTTCTATCCTGATGCTGAAACCATGAAACACCTAGAAGTTTATGAGAAATTTGACCATAAATGGACAGGCAAGTACAGCGACCTCTTCCTACAGTTTAAAATGTATCGGAAGTAGGAGTTAGTAGTCACGAAACGAATCAGTTAGAGCTGGTTCGTTTTTTAGAAAAAATAGAAATTATGGTATAATAGTTTTAGGTTGAGAGTTATTAGTATTGTTTATAGCATCTCTGAAAATTTAATTCCAAAGGAGTTCAAAATGAGTCAGACTACGCAAATGCATATATATATATATATATAACCTAATAAAAAAATGCAAAAAATATAGATTGAAACCTACTGAAAATCCAGTAGGCTTTTTGCGTTTCTTGGAGGTATCTAATGGCTAAAAAGTTATTAAATATCACTGAGATTGAGGATAGAACCAAAGTTTTAGTAGAGAATCTTAATCAATCGACATTTATTATTGATTTTGTTTCATTGTTTGACATTACTAAAACGACTATAACAAGAGCAAGTAAAGCGGCATCTGATGATTTTATAATAAAAAATAAATTGTATTTTCGTACAGTTGAAAATCTGCCATTACTTGCTTTGACTGAGATTGATAAGGAGTTGGAGGGGCAAGCTCGGAAATCTAGATTTATTATTACAACAGATTTTCAAGAATTATATGCAAAGGATACTCAGACAGGGCTGACTTTGGCAATTTCTTTTAATGATTTGCCAGCTCATTGTGATTTCTTCTTACCTTGGAATGGTATTGAAAAGATCGATTATGATAAGGAAAACCCTGCTGATGTAAAAGCAGCAGAGCGTTTCACCAAACTTTATGACGAACTAATTTCTATTAATCCTGAACTAGCCATCACTGAAACTGATGGTAAATCATTTAATCTATTTTTGATTCGTGTTCTTTTTCTACTATTTGCAGAAGATACAAATATCATCTCCAAGGGAGCTTTCACAAATGTTATTAAGACGAGGACATCCGAAGATGGTTCTGACTTAAATGAGTGTGTTAGAAAGTTATTTACTGTTTTAGATATACCTGAATTTAGTCGTCAGGATTTAGAGTCGTGGTTATTAGATTTTCCCTATGTAAATGGTAAGCTTTTTTCAGAGCCGCATCATGACCTTATTTTCAATAAAAAAACTCGTCAATTACTCATTGAAGCAGGGGAATTGCTAAACTGGAATGAAATCAATCCAGATATTTTGGGCTCCATGATCCAAACGGTGGCAAATGCAGAAGCAAGATCAACTTCAGGTATGCACTATACTAGCGTGCCCAATATTATGAAGGTCATCAAACCACTATTTTTAGATAATTTACGAGCAGCATTTACGGAATTAGAAGAACGAGCTGACTACTATATAGGAGGTAGTGACTTTAGCGAGGAGCATCGCCGCAAGGAATTGCGACAACTCTTACCCAAGTTAGAAGAGTTACTTACTCGTATGGCATCTATCAAGTTTTTAGACCCTGCCTGTGGTTCTGGAAATTTCCTCATCATTACCTATAAAGAACTTCGTCGTTTAGAAATTAATATCTTAGTCAAACAGCGCGAAATTCGTGACTCCTTGAATGAAAAAGCTGTTTATCAAGGAGAATTGATTGCTGATGCATCTAAGATTTCTCTATCCCAGTTTTCAGGAATTGAATTGGATGATTTCGCTCATGAAGTGGCAAGTCTATCCTTGTATATAGCAGAACACCAGATGAATGTGGAAATGGAAGAAGCTCTTGCTGATGTCCATCCAAGACTATTACCCTTAAGAGAAGCTGGAAATATCGTCTGTGGGAATGCTCTAAGAATTGACTGGGCAACTGTTTTGAATGCCAAGGCAGATGACGAAGTTTATATATTTGGGAATCCGCCGTATATAGGAAGCAGGCGACAAACAAATGAACAAAAAATGGATATGAGTGTTCTGTTTAATAAGGTAAATGGTTATCGACAATTAGATTATATTGCAGGATGGTTTATAAAAGGTGCAAGATTTATCAATAATTTTGTTGCAAAAGTTGCCTTTGTAACAACAAATTCTATCAATCAAGGACAACAAGTTGCTGTTTTGTGGCCAGAAATATTCAATTTAGATGTAGAAATTTCATTTGCTTATTCCTCTTTTAAATGGAATAATAGTGCAGCACATAATGCGGGTGTTACAGTAGCTATAATTGGATTATCAAGATTGAGTGGACAAACTAAGAGATTGTTTAATCAGGATGGAGAAGTACGAGAGGCAAGTCATATCAATGCTTATCTTACTGTAGGCGAAGATATTCTAGTATCTCAGAAGAGTCGTTCCTTATCTAATTTCCCACCTATGTATTTTGGAAATCAACCCAATGATGGAGGAGGTCTCATTCTATCAGTTGAAGAATATAGAAGTATTATTGTAGAATATCCAGAGTTAGTTGACGTAATTAAGATGTTTGGTGGAGGTCAAGAATTTATAAATGGAGGATTTCGATACATTTTATGGTTGAATGAAGAAACCTATAAAATCCATCAGCAAAATAGTTTTGTATCAAAACGTATGGATTTGGTTAAACAACATAGATTATCAAGTCAACGTGAAGCAACTAATGAGTTAGCAGTTACTCCTTGGAAATTTGGATTTTATCATGAGTTGGTAGACATTTCTATTGTTGTTCCGTGTACCTCATCAGAATCTAGAGATTATGTACCTATGGGATTTGTAGGAGATGATACGGTCATATCTAATTCTGCCATGGTTATTTACAATGCTCCTATCTGGCTTCTTGGTATCTTAGAATCCAAAATGCACATGGTTTGGCTTCGTTCAATTGGTGGTAAATTAAAGACAGATTATCGTTATTCAGCTGGGCTAGTCTATAATACGTTTCCACTTCCAGAATTTTCAGAAGCTCGGAAAAATATGCTTGAGGAGGCTGTTTTTGAAATGCTGGATGTTCGAGAAGAAGAGGGTGGAACCTTGGCTGAGTTGTATGGTAGTGCTAATAAACCGATGAACGAACGTCTTCGTCAAGTACATGAAAAAATTGATGGTATCGTAGAACGTGCCTACCAGCAAAAGCCTTTTGAATCAGATGAAGAACGACTCAGTGTCTTATTGAATCTGTACAAAGAAATGATAGAAAAGGAAGCGAAATGACCTCAAATATATTTGAAATCAATTACAATGGGACAGGTGCTAGTCAATCAAATAATGCACTTGGTATGCGTGAAATGCAGGAGCGCGTATATGCTAAGAGAACTTCTCAACACTTATTGATTAAGGCGCCTCCTGCCTCTGGCAAGTCGAGAGCTCTGATGTTTATTGCTCTTGATAAACTATATGCTCAGGGGATGAAAAAAGCTATTATAGCTGTTCCAGAAAGGTCTATCGGAAAATCGTTTCGTTCAACAAAATTGACAGAATATGGTTTTTACTGGGATTGGGAAGTTCTTCCCAAAAATAATTTGACTGAACAAGGGACCAGCAAAAGTAAGGTAAAACAGTTTGTAGACTTTATGCATTCAGAGTCACCTGACGATAGAGTTCTAATCTGTACGCATGCTACCTTGCGTTTTGCCTTTGAACAGCTAGCTGATAGTGATTTTAATGACGTTCTTTTAGCTATCGATGAATTTCATCATGTATCTCAAGATGATAATTCAGTTTTAGGAAATGCCTTGAGAAACATATTAGCCAATTCAACAGCCCATGTAGTGGCTATGACAGGGTCTTATTTCCGTGGAGATTCTGTACCCATTTTGGCACCCGAAGATGAGCAAAAATTTGACAAGGTATCCTATACTTATTATGAACAGTTGGAGGGATACCAATATCTGAAAAGTTTTGCTATGGGTTATAACTTTTATCGTGGTCGTTACACGGATGCTTTGCACGAAGTGCTGGACACAAGCAAGAAAACTATTATTCATATTCCAAATGTAAACTCAGGTGAGTCAACCAAAGATAAGTATGATGAAGTTGACCGAATTTTAGACGAACTGGGGCAAGCCGTTCCAGACCCTAAGACTGGACTATGGGTGGTTACTGAGGAAACAGGTCGTGTATTGAAGGTTGCTGACCTTGTCACAGAAGAAGGGCGTGAAAAAGTACAGGATTACCTAAACAAGATGACTAGTTTAGACGATCTCGATATCATTATCGCACTTGGTATGGCTAAAGAAGGTTTTGACTGGCCGTATGCTGAGTATGCTTTAACGATTGGTTATCGTCATTCGCTAACAGAAATTGTTCAGATTATAGGTCGAGTAACACGCGATAGTTCCAATAAGTCACATGCTCAATTTACCAATCTCATTTCCCAACCTGATGCTCAAGATGATGAAGTTTTCTTTGCTGTGAATAATGTTATGAAGGCTATTACAGCTAGTCTATTGATGGAGTCTGTTTTAGCACCAAATTTCAAGTTCAAACGCAAAGACCGAGATGACCAGAAATCTTCTGGTGCCGAAATGTTTGTGAAAGGCTTAAAAGAGCCAAGCACTCAAAGAACAAAAGATATCATAGAAAATGACATGAATGACTTACGTGCTAGTATCTTGCAAGAACCGCGTATCCAAACTGCGATTGCTGCAGGAACAGATGCAGAAGTCATTAATAAGCAGATGATTCCAGCTATCATTAAGCAAATCTATCCTGACTTAAGTGGTGCTGAAGTTGAAGAAGTTCGCCAACAGTTTATTAGTCAATCGGTCGTTCAATCAGCTGAACGGAAAGAGGGAGTAGGGCAAACAGATTTTCTAAAAATGGCAGATAAATTTGTGAATATTGATGACTTATCTATTGATTTGATTGATCAGATCAATCCTTTCCAGAGAGCTTACGAAGTTATATCACGTGAAATTGATGCTCCGACTTTGCGTCTAATACAAGATTATATGGATGGTCAGAAGATGGAGTTTTCGGAAGAAGAACTGTTAATTCTTTACAATCAAAGTAAGCAATTTTGGAAAGAAAATGGTCGTCATCCAGATAAATCAAGTAACGATAAGTATGAACAGAGATTGGCTTATGCTTTGTTACAGTTAGCTCGGATGAAAAGGGAGCGTAATAATGACTGATTTTAAAAATTTAGAAGATATTTTTAATGATTCTGATTTTGAACATTTAATAGCTCCTTTAAAACCTAAGAAAAAAATAGTTACAGACCATGAAGTAGAGAAATTTTTAGAAATTATAGACTGGGTGAGAGAAAATAATGGACAAGAGCCACAAAAGTCTAGAAATATTAAAGAACGCAGTTTATTTTCTCGATTGAATGGCATTAGAAAATCTCCTGATAGCATCCGAAAATTAGAACCTTATGATGAATTTGGGCTACTAAAAATAGATGTAGTTGAGTCCGAGGCCCCTATTTCAAGTCCTGCTAGTTTAACAGATATTTCATCAGATGAATTGTTTGAGTCAGTAAATAGTGCTGAAAAATCGTTATTTGATGTCTCACGTTATAAACGAACGATTCAAGCGCGTGATAAAACACGAACACGTAAACGGATGGGCAATTTTGAAGATTATCAGGGATTATTTACTCGTGTTCATGATGAAATTAGTGAAGGTCGTCGTCAAGTCAGAAAGTCTGATGTGATAAAAGAAAAAGAAATTAAACCTGGTATGTTCTATGTGGATAATGGAGTAATGGTTTATGTTGTTTCTAAAGGAGAAGACTTCACTGACAAGAATGGCTATACTAATGCTGAACTTCATCTCGTGTATGAAAATGGTACAGAAAACAAGAAGGCC
Source organism: bacterium (assembly GCA_905221455.1). GTDB lineage: Bacteria > Bacillota > Bacilli > Lactobacillales > Streptococcaceae > Streptococcus. The sequence continues at coordinate 28,242 of CAJNDF010000002.1, forward strand.
TTACTCCGTTCTTTTGTCTCAAATTTACACGATAGAACGCGACATGGACGAATGGTAACCGAATTGATAGAAGATGTGATGACTGGTATTAGTTCAAGCGAACGAATTACAACTGGATATATTTATGTAGTGAAATCCTTGAGTAGCAATCCTCAAATTGCCAACATCCGTAATCTCTATAAAATCGGTTTTACACAGGATCAAATTGAAAAACGGTTAGCAAATGCAGAAAGAGAAGGAACCTATCTTTATGCTCCTGTCCGTTTAGTAGCTAGTTTTGAGGTACAAAATTTCAGCGCTCGAAAATTAGAAACGACTCTTCATCATTATTTTGCAGACAAGCAGTTAGATGTGGAATTAATAGCACCAAATGGAGAGAGCTTTGTCCCTAAAGAATGGTTTCTAGTATCGCTAGATGAGATCCAAAAAGTGGTTGAAAAAATTAGCTTTGAAATTAGATTTAGATAAAGAAAGACACTATTTAGAAGACTATTTAATATTTAGAAAACACAAAATATTTTAGACTGATTAAACTAAAAGGAATAATAGGAAAATGAAAGAACTGAAATTATTGAAATATGCTACGATTGTATTTATGCTTTTTATCTTCTTTTGGGCAAGCTTTGGTGGTTATATTCTAGGAACTCAAGGAAATAATGAAGTAGAAACAGAGCAACAGATGAATAAAAAAATAGAAGATAGTAGATTGAAAGCAGAAAAGAAAGACGCTGAGATTCTGGGAAAGTTCTACAATGAAAAGGGGTATTTTATTGTAGTATACAATGGAATTACAAAAGCCCCAGAAATCATTGAGGTTGGTTATTCTGAATGGCAACTTATGGATATTGGGGAACTGTACTAGAAATAAATTAAATATTACTACTTACATTTCAAAACTAGTAGGTGAATTTTCAAAATATCTTCTCTCCTAATTCACTACTATTGGTTAGAATCATTTCCAGTTGACGCAAGCTTAAAAAAACGGTATAATACTTAAGTTGAGAATTGATTTTCACTTGTCTTAGTCCAGAGAAATGGCGGTGCTGCGAGCCATCTAAGCTAGGAAGTCATGCTACTCAATCATACAATTGCATAAGAATAAGAGAATGACAAGTTCATTGAATGAAGGTGGTACCGCGGTTTTTCGCCCTTCGTGATATGAGCTTGTCTTTTGATTTTTGGAGGTGTTTATGAAGACATTTCTTGTTAAACAAAAGTTTCGTCTTGGAGGCGAACGTTTCGCTATCAAGGATGACAGAGGAGAAATCGCCTATCAGGTGGAGGGATCATTTTTTAAAATTCCCAAAACTTTTACCATCTATGATGCATTTGGTAACCAAGTCAGTGAGATTAGTAAAGAGATTTGGACTCTACTTCCTCGTTTTGAGATTCAGCTTCAGGACGGATCGAGTTTTGTCATTCGTAAGAAGTTGACCTTCTGGCGAGATAAGTATGAGTTTGATAATTTAGATCTTCGTATCGAAGGAAATATCTGGGATTTGGATTTCAAATTGCTGGATGATCGCGATCAGCTGATTGCGGAAATTAAGAAGGAACTCTTCCATCTGACCTCTACATATACCGTAACGGTTCTGGAGGACGCTTATGCAGACCTAGTCATTTCCCTCTGTGTCGCGATTGACTATGTGGAAATGCTGGAAAGCCAATCACATTAAACAAGTAAATAAGGAGACAATATGAAACAACTATCTAGTGCACAAGTACGCCAAATGTGGCTTGATTTCTGGGCGACCAAAGGTCACTCAGTAGAACCATCAGTGAGCTTGGTTCCTGTAAATGACCCAACACTTTTGTGGATCAACTCTGGGGTAGCAACCCTTAAGAAATACTTTGACGGGACCATTATACCTGAAAATCCACGTATTACCAATGCCCAAAAAGCGATTCGTACTAACGACATCGAAAACGTAGGGAAGACTGCGCGTCACCACACTATGTTTGAAATGTTGGGGAATTTCTCTATCGGTGATTACTTCCGTGATGAGGCTATCACTTGGGCTTATGAGCTTTTGACAAGCCCTGAGTGGTTTGACTTCCCTGCTGAAAAACTTTATATGACCTACTATCCAGACGATAAAGATTCTTACAACCGCTGGATTGAAGTGGGAGTGGATCCAAGCCACTTGATTCCTATTGAGGACAACTTCTGGGAAATCGGTGCGGGACCTTCTGGACCAGATACAGAGATTTTCTTTGACCGTGGAGAAGCATTTGACCCAGAAAATATCGGTCTTCGCCTGCTTGCAGAAGATATTGAAAACGACCGTTATATCGAAATCTGGAACATTGTATTGTCACAATTTAACGCTGACCCTGCTGTTCCTCGTAGCGAGTACAAGGAATTGCCACACAAGAACATTGATACGGGCGCTGGTTTGGAGCGTTTGGTGGCGGTTATTCAAGGGGCTAAGACAAACTTTGAAACAGACCTCTTCATGCCGATCATTCGTGAAGTGGAGAAATTGTCTGGTAAGGTCTATGACCAAGATGGCGACAACATGAGCTTTAAAGTTATAGCAGATCACATCCGTTCTCTTTCATTTGCCATCGGTGATGGTGCCCTTCCAGGAAATGAAGGTCGTGGTTATGTCCTTCGTCGTTTGCTCCGTCGTGCTTCTATGCACGGTCAAAAATTGGGTATCAACGAGCCTTTCCTTTACAAACTGGTTCCAACTGTTGGAAAAATCATGGAAAGCTACTATCCAGAAGTGCTTGAAAAACGTGACTTTATCGAAAAAATCGTTAAAAGCGAAGAAGAGTCATTTGCTCGTACTCTTCACTCAGGTCAACACTTTGCCCAAGGTATCGTAGCAGACTTGAAAGAAAAAGGTCAATCTGTCATCGCTGGTTCAGATGTTTTCAAACTCTATGACACTTATGGATTCCCAGTTGAATTGACTGAAGAAATCGCTGAAGAAGCTGGTATGACTGTAGACCGTGAAGGTTTTGAAGCAGCCATGAAAGAACAACAAGAGCGCGCGCGTGCGTCAGCTGTCAAGGGTGGCTCAATGGGTATGCAAAATGAAACCCTTCAAAACATCACTGTAGAAAGTGTCTTCAACTACAATGCTAGCCAATTGTCTTCTAAATTGGTAGCTGTCGTGGCTAACAATGCAGAAGTAGAAGCTGTATCAGAAGGAACTGCCTCACTTATCTTTGCGGAAACTCCATTCTACGCTGAGATGGGTGGACAGGTGGCTGACCACGGACAAATCTTGGACGAGTCAGGTAAGGTCGTGGCTACTGTGACAAATGTTCAAAAAGCACCAAACGGACAAGCTCTTCACACTGTTGAAGTCCTTGCACCGCTTGCCTTGAACCAAGAATATACCTTGGCAATCGATACAAATCGTCGTCACCGTGTTATGAAAAACCACACTGCGACTCACTTGCTTCACGCTGCTCTTCACAATATCCTTGGAAATCACGCAACACAAGCAGGATCTCTTAACGAAGTTGAATTCCTTCGCTTTGACTTTACCCACTTCCAAGCAGTAACTGCAGAAGAATTGCGTGCCATTGAACAGCAAGTTAATGAGAAAATCTGGGAAGCTCTTGAAGTTAAGACAGTTGAAACGGATATTGACACTGCCAAGGAAATGGGAGCCATGGCCCTCTTTGGTGAGAAATACGGCAAGGAAGTCCGTGTTGTTACAATCGGTGACTACTCTATCGAGCTTTGTGGTGGTACCCATGTTGGCAACACTTCTGAAATTGGTCTCTTCAAGATTGTCAAAGAAGAAGGTATCGGATCAGGAACGCGTCGTATCTTGGCAGTGACTGGTAAGGAAGCCTTTGAAGCCTACCGTGAACAAGAAGACGCTCTTAAAGCTGTCGCAGCAACCTTGAAAGCACCTCAACTTAAAGAAGTACCTCACAAGGTGGAAGGACTTCAAGAACAACTTCGTCAATTGCAAAAAGAAAATGCTGAGTTGAAAGAAAAAGCCGCAGCGGCTGCTGCAGGCGATATCTTCAAGGATGTGAAGGAAGTCAATGGTCACCGTTACATTGCTAGTCAAGTTTCTGTATCAGATGCAGGTGCCCTTCGTACCTTTGCGGACAACTGGAAACAAAAAGACTACTCTGACTTGCTTGTCCTAGTTGCCGCTATCGGTGACAAAGTCAATGTCCTTGTCGCAAGCAAGACAAAAGACCTTCATGCAGGAAACCTTGTCAAAGAATTGGCACCAATCGTCGATGGACGTGGTGGTGGTAAACCAGACATGGCTATGGCAGGAGGAAGTAACCAAGCTAAAATCCAAGAATTGTTGGATGCGGTAGCAAGTAAATTGTAATCAAGTAAAGATCTATCCATTTGGGTAGGTCTTTTTCATACTTAAAAAGCCAAATCCGCTTGGACCTGGCTTAATTATCATTGGATATTAGATTGTATTGGCTGACCAAACACTTACGGATCTAGCTGAGACAGGGAATTGTCCATAACCTTCTTCATCAATTGTAACTTGACCTTGGTGGTTTCCAAGTAAGTCTACAAAGGTTTGATTGGCCCATTCTTGACCGACAAACATTGATTTGCTGTTTTCTTGGTCATTGGAAATCAAGACTGCGATTGGAGATTGATTTTCAGCACCTGAACGTACCCAACCGATACAGTTAGCATCATCAAAGTAATCTGTTTGTTCTCCATAGGCCAAATCTTTTCGGATGGCTAGGAGGCGGTCAAGGACTTCTTTGAAATCTTGTTGAGCATACTGCCCTGAAATACCATAGTAGTCTCCGTAAAAGACACATGGCAGTCCATTTTGGCGTAATAGAATGAGGGCATAGGCTGCTGGTTTGAACCATTCTTCAACGGTAGACTCAAGGGCTTGTCCTCGTTGAGTATCATGGTTGTCGACAAAGGTTACAGCCTTTTCGGGCTTGAGTTCAACCAAGCTATCCGTGAAAATGCCACGAAGGTCGTAGTTGGAACCAGCTCGGCTAGCATCAAAGAGATTCTGGTGGAGTCGAACATCGACAAGGTCGAATCGTTCTTCCGTTTTTTCAAGATAGTCCAGATTGGCTTCCTTGTCAGGATTCCAGAATTCACCAAAAACATAGAAATCCTCACCGTATTTTTCCTTCATATCACGGATGAAATTACGCATAAAGAAGGAGTCAATGTGTTTGACGGCATCCAAGCGGAAACCAGCTACACCAGTCGTTTCCATGAACCAGTCAGCCCAGTCATAGATATTTTGGATGACTTCAGGATGTTTAAAGTCTAGGTCGGCATACATGAGGTAGTCATAGTTACCGTTTTCATTATCGACCAATTCCTCATTTGCCCAACCCTTGTTGTCTCCTTGAATCAGATAAATCCCAGACTTGCGGCGTTTAGCATCATAGTCTGTACCGGTGAAGTGGTACCAGTGCCAGTGGAAGTCATTATAGGTATCTTGGCGACCATCGAAGGTAAAGCTAGTCCAGCCATTGATAGTGAAGGGTTCTCCAAGTTCAACTGTACGGTCAACTGGATCCACTTCGATAACTTGAAAGGCTTCCATGTGATCGGCCGCAGCCTTGTGATTGAGCACCACATCGGCCATAGGTTGAATTCCCTGTGCTTTTAGAGCTTGAATGGCTTGAAGATAGTCTCCTTTGAAACCATACTTGGTGCGGACAGTCCCTTTTTGGTTAAACTCTCCTAAGTCGAATAAGTCATAGACCCCATAGCCTACATCTTTTTCATTGGTAGCCTTGAAAGCTGGTGGCATCCAGACGTGGCTAATCCCCAGATGAGCTAGGTGTGGAGCATCTTCAGTCAGACGCGTCCAGTGTTGGCCGTCGTGGGGCAGATACCATTCAAAGTATTGCATGAGTGTTTGATTTTGCATTGTTTTTCCTCTTACTTGTCAATCTTGTTCTTTATTCTATCATAAAGTATCGGTTAGCTCAAACGTTTGCGTAAAACTGAATAATAAGTTTTTGACTATTTTATATAAAATGTTGATTTTTAAAATGAAAGCGCTATAATGGTAGTAAATTACATAGATAAAGAGAGGAGATTTCTCATGATTGAATTTCAAAATGTTAGTAAGTTGTATGGTGATAAAGAGGCCTTGAGCAATCTCAATTTGCAGATTGAAAATGGGGAGATTATGGGCTTAATTGGCCATAATGGAGCTGGAAAATCGACCACTATAAAATCCTTAGTCAGTATCATTTCTCCCAGCAGTGGTCGTATTTTGGTAGACGGTCAAGATTTATCGGAAAATCGCTTGGCTATTAAACGAAAGATTGGCTACGTAGCAGACTCGCCTGACTTATTCTTACGCTTAACGGCCAATGAATTTTGGGAATTGATTGCCTCATCCTACGATTTGAGTAGCTCTGACTTGGAGGCTAGTCTAGCTAGGCTATTAAGTGTTTTTGATTTTGCTGAAAATCGTTATCAGGTTATTGAAACCCTTTCTCACGGAATGCGTCAGAAAGTCTTTGTCATCGGAGCACTCTTATCTGATCCTGATATTTGGGTCTTGGACGAACCTTTGACTGGTTTGGATCCCCAGGCTGCCTTTGATTTGAAGCAAATGATGAAGGAGCATGCGCAAAAAGGCAAGACAGTCTTGTTTTCAACCCATGTTCTAGAGGTGGCAGAGCAAGTCTGTGATCGGATTGCCATTTTAAAAAAGGGGCATTTGATTTATTGTGGTAGCGTAGAGGACTTGAGAAAAGACCACCCAGACCAGTCTTTAGAAAGTATCTACCTTAGCCTTGCTGGTAGAAAAGAGGAGGTTTCAGATGCGTTTCAAGGTCATTAAAAAATTAGTGGATATCAATATCCTCTATTCATCTCAAGAAGCTAATCTGGCTAACCTACGAAAGAAGCAGGCTAAGAATCCTGGAAAAAAAGTAAATGTTTCCGCTAGAGTCCTAAGTTCTTACATTTTTTCTAGTCTCTTGGTGCTCATCGCTTTTAGTAATATAGCCATTCATTTTCCTTTTGAGGAAAACCCCATTTATTTTAGTGGAATGATTTCTTTTTTACTGCTGCTTGTCTTTTCAACTTCTTTAACAGCTTTTTACAATGTCTTTTATGAGAGTAAGGACTTGGCATCGTATAGGCCCTATGCTTTTAAAGAATCAGAGATTATAATTGCCAAAGGTCTGTCTGTCCTCTTGCCAGCTCTAGCTGGAATTATACCAATCCTAGCTTATTTTCTAGTCCTCTACATTAGGCTAGCCCCTTCTCTGTGGCTGGGTTTGCCTTTGATGCTGCTGTCCTTGGCCTTATTATTTGTCTCTTTGGCTTTAGTGATGATAGTGGCAGTGCATTTCTTGGCTCAAACTGCGCTTTTTAGAAAGTATCAGTCTATTTTTGCGAATGTGATGATTGGGATAGGGGTTCTCATACCTTTATTATTTGTCTTCTTTGTCCAGTCCACTTCTAGAGGTATAGGTAAACAGACTAAAGAAATTCCACTTCTTCTTTATCCTATTCATCTCTTTTACAAAATAGCAGTGGAGCCTTTTTCAACAGAAGCCATCCTGGGTCTGCTCGCTTGGATAATTCTAACTGTTTTCTTGCTTTACCTGACAAAAAAGAAAGTTCTTCCTCATTTTTATGACGTGATCCTACTTAACAGTGAGGAGAAGGTCATAAAAGAACGTCGCAGTAAGGAGAGGATTTCAACTACTAAAAAGGGCTTTTTCCGTATGGTTTTGCGCTATAACCTCTCTCTCTTGGGACAGGGAACTGGCGTGATTACTGTGCTTTTTACAAGTGCTTTTCTTCCTTATCTCATGATGATCGGTCTGATTTCCAACCTCCGAGATTATCAGATAGTTCCAGATATTCATCCTCCATACTGGTTACCCTTGTTTTTTGTAGGAATGTTTATAGCAGTTGTCAATAACAATATCACCAGCCTGCCTGCAATTGCCTTGTCCTTAGAGAGGGAAAATGTTGATTTTCTTAAGAGTTTACCCTTTGACTTCGCTCGTTATGTGAAAGTGAAATTTTGGATTATATTTGCTGTCCAGTCCTTTTTACCAGTTCTGATTTTACTTGGTCTTTCTCTATACCTAGGCTTGCCCATGCTTTCGATGATTTACCTTCTTGTAGTCTGGACCCTTGCCAGTGTCATCCTTTCTTGCCACCACTACTTTAAGGATGTGAAAAATCTGTCAACCAATTGGAGTAGCATTACGGACTTGGTGAACCGTTCAAATCGTATAGTAGCAATGGTTTTACTCTTAATTTATGGTTTGATCTTGTTGATTTCAGTCATTGTGAGTTCATTCTTGGTTCAGTCTCTCTCCGCTCTTCTTGCCATCAGCTTGGGAGTAGGAGCTCTTATCCTCTTGCTTGCTCTTGCTATTTTTGGCTATCATTACTTCCTGTCACGCATATTGGCAGAGATAGAAAAAAGATGAGATAGTTGGTTACTATCTTTGATAAATCTCATTTGACAAATCGCTGTCATAATTTATAACGTAATTATAAATTATTACGATTGGTAATCAAAAAATATAGGGAGGAATGTTTTGAATAAGAAATATAATATAGTTATATTATTGTTATTTATAATTTATTTATTTGGATATTTTTCAATTTCAAAGACGTTAATTCCTATAATGTGTGTGATCCAAGTATTTTTGATAGAACATATATTTAGAGTTCGAAATAGGATTATGCAGATAGGTGAAATTATAATTATTGTTGCTTCTATAATATTATTTATTGATAGTATATTTGGTTTGTAACAAAAGGCTTTTCTATAAAATCAAATTTTCCAGATATCCGTTGAAGCTGATTTATCTTCTCATCTATCTTCGTCACTAAATTTGACAGACACATATTACTGATACAGACTATCAATCTATCTACAATCTCACAGTAAACCTGAGCCTAGTTTCTTAGTTTGCTCTTTGATTTTCGTTGATAAAAAGAAATGCTCCTCCGTTCTTGGAAGAGCATTTTTTATTGTGATTTTGATTCGGTTTCTGCCGACTCTGGGTGGAGTTCTTGGTAACTTGGTGCCTTGAAAAGGTCAGCACTGGTTTTACCTTGTCGTTGGCTAAAGAGGCTAGTTGACTGACTTCCTTTTTCTTGCTCAGTCTTTTGCAGAATTGGTAAAGAATTGAGGTAAGAAATACTTTCTGTATCAACTGTTCCAAGATGATCTTTTTGGTAGAAACGTATCAAATCGCCAGTTTGAATCTGATCGCTAATTTTCAGCTGTTGGCTGGCTGCTTGACGAACGATTTCTAGTTCAGTCTGAGCTTGTTCATCAAGATTACTGATTTCAAGACCGCTCTCAGTATAGTAGGTTCGTCCGTCGTAGCTGGTATATTTTGGCGTGACGAAGGAATTTGCAGTTCGAAAGGCAACGATTTCTTGGTGATCTGGTGATAGGAGGTCTTGTCCGACTTGAAGGAAGGAATTGGACTCAATACCAAGGAGGTGTTCGAGAGTAGGTAAGATATCGACTTGTCCACCGTAGGTATTGATAATTTGCCCCTTTTCATAACCAGGCATGACCACCATAAAAGGCACTCGTTGTAACATGGCATTATCGTAATTCGACCAGTTTTCAGAAGTCTTGCCAATCAAAGGTGCCAGGTCAGGATTGCGGGAGTTGGAAATGCCATAATGGTCTCCGTAGATGACGATGATGGATTTCTCATAGAGACCACTTTCTTTGAGATAGTCAAAGAAGGCCTTGATGGCACTGTCCAGATAGTTGGCTGTTTGAAAGTAGCCATTGATTGTTTCATCTTTGGTTTTGGCCAAGGGGAAACCAAGCTCATCGCCAGTCAGATTGCTAGCATAGGGATAGTGATTGGACACCGTGATATACTTAGCATAAAAAGGCTGCTGCAAATGCTCCAGATATTGGATAGAATCTTTCATCATGATTTTATCATTTAAACCATATTGGAAAGAATTGCTACTGTCTTGCTTGGTAAAATAGGAAGCATCAAAGAAGTATTGGTAGCCCCATTGTTTGTAGGTCGTATTTCGGTTCCAGAAGGTCCCGATATTACCGTGAAAGACAGCACTTGATTGGTAGCCGTTTTTTGATAGGATAAAAGGCGCTGCCTGCTGGGTATTGGTACCTCCGTAGTTGACCATGAAGGAACCTTGGTCAAGGCCAAATAAACCTGTCTCCAGCATGGTTTCCGCATCTGAGGTCTTACCAGCCTTGACTTGGTTAAAGATATTCGAAAAGGCTAGTGTAGATTGCGAATGGTAGAGGGAATTTAGGAAGGGAGTGACTTCATGCTCAGTTCCATCTATGTTGAGTTTATAGTCAAGCAGGAATTGTTGGAAACTCTCCAAGTGGAGATAAATCACATTTTTTCCTTTAGCAAGACCAAAATAGTCTGGATTGGGCTTAGCCGAATGTTCTTGAATATAATCTGTAATAGGTTGAAGGTCAGTCTCAGAGGCCTTAGCACGTTCTTTGTTGGCGCTATAGGATTGGTTGGCACTATAACCTAGAAAGGCTGGCAAACTGAGGGCACGAACAACATAATAATTCGAAAATCCTCGTGACAGGAGATCGGGACGCTCGATTTCAGCCAAAAAAAGATTAGCAGAAAAGAGCAGAACTGAGAGTGCAGTGATAGCAACACTGGAGCGGAATTTGAAGGGTCTCCTATCCAGCTGGATGAATTTTTTAAAGAAAAGGAAAGCCAGCAGTGGGAAATCCATAAAATAGATGAAATCCCAAGGACGCAGTAACTCTAGTTCCGCAGTACCAACAGATACCTTGCTAACCACCTTCATGGTATTAGCCGTGATAAAGTCGCTAAATTCTCGATAGTAAAAGACATTGGAATAAAGCCAAATAAACAAAAGGCTGTAAATAGCAATACTCAGACCATAAAAGATCTTGGTTGACCGAGCGTAGAGGGCTAGAGCCAGCAGGAGTAGCCCCAAGGGAAGGGGATTGAAAAAGGCGATAAAGGCAAGGTAATTTCCTTGTAATTTGCCTACTTGAATATCTAAATTAAAGTCAACGGTATAGGCTAATAAGGTTTTGAGCCAATATAGGATTAAAAGGGTTAGGACAAAACCCAGTCTGGTACCGATGGCTTTTTGGATTTTGTTAAAATTGCTTTTCACACATTTACTTCCTAATTTTTTATTAGTATTAGTATACCATTTTTTAAAAGAAGAGTAAAAAAGCAAGGGTAGTTTCTTTTTTGAGAATTGGCTAAAAGTTTGATATAATGGTAGTTATGAATAGAATAAGAGTTAGCAAAAGGGTTGAAAAGAAGCTCGCCAAAGGTCAGGTTTTACTAGAAGCCAGTGATCTTGAGAATGTCAACCTCAATGATCAGGAAGTAGAAGTGCAGAGTCAGGAAGGAACCTTTCTTGGGACTGCCTACCTTTCTCAGCAAAACAAGGGCTTGGGCTGGTTTGTTAGCAAAGACAAGGTGATCTTTAATCAAGCTTTCTTTGAAACGCTATTTAGACAAGCTAAAGAAAAGAGAAACGCCTACTATCAAGATGATTTAACAACTGCCTTTCGTCTCTTCAACCAAGAGGGAGATGACTTTGGCGGTCTGACAGTGGATCTTTATGGCGACTATGCTGTCTTTTCTTGGTATAACTCTTATGTTTATCAGATTCGCAAGGTTATCTCAGAAGCCTTTAGACAGGTTTTTCCTGAGGTTTTAGGAGCCTATGAGAAAATCCGCTTTAAGGGTCTAGACTATGAATCTGCCCATGTTTATGGTCAAGAAGCACCTGACTTTTTCACTGTTCTGGAAAATGGTGTCTTGTATCAGGTCTTCATGAATGATGGCTTGATGACAGGTATTTTCCTAGACCAGCATGAAGTTCGTGGTAGTTTAGTTGACGGCTTGGCTATGGGTAAATCCTTGCTCAATATGTTTTCTTATACAGCAGCCTTTTCAGTAGCTGCGGCTATGGGAGGAGCAAGTCAGACAACTTCTGTTGACCTAGCCAAACGTTCACGAGAATTGTCTCAAGCGCATTTTCAGGCAAATGGGCTCAGCACAGATGACCATCGTTTTATAGTCATGGACGTCTTTGAGTATTTCAAATATGCCAAACGAAAAGGCTTGACCTACGATGTGATTGTTCTAGATCCGCCTAGCTTTGCTCGGAACAAAAAACAGACCTTCTCTGTGGCCAAGGATTATCACAAGTTGATTTCCCAGAGTCTGGAGATTTTAAATCCGGGAGGGATTATCATTGCCAGTACCAATGCTGCCAATGTTTCCCGCCAGAAATTTACAGAACAAATTGATAAAGGCTTCGCAGGAAGAAGTTACCAGATTTTAAACAAATACGGTCTTCCAGCAGATTTCGCCTATAATAAAAAAGATGAAAGTAGTAATTACCTCAAGGTGATTAGTATGAAGGTTAGTAAATGAAATTAATCGTTTCAGTAATGCCAAGAAGTTTAGAGGAGGCCCAGGCTCTGGATGCCACGAGATACCAGGAGGCTGATATCATTGAATGGCGTGCCGACTATCTGCCTAAAGAAGCGATTTTGCAGGTGGCTCCAGCTATTTTCGAAAAATTCGCAGGTCGCGAGTTGGTTTTCACTCTGAGAACTCGTGCTGAAGGGGGAGAAATTGACCTTTCTTCAGAAGAATATATCCATCTCATCAAGGAAGTAGCGCAACTCTATCAACCAGACTATATTGATTTTGAGTACTACAGCTACAAGGATGTTTTTGAGGAAATGCTGGACTTCCCAAATCTCGTTTTGAGTTACCACAATTTCCTAGAAACGCCTGAAAATATGATGGAAATCTTGTCAGAGTTGACGAGTCTAAATCCAAAACTTGTTAAGGTTGCGGTGATGGCTCACACGGAGCAGGATGTCTTAGACCTGATGAACTATACACGAGGCTTTAAAACCCTCAATCCTGAACAGGAATATGTGACGATTTCTATGGGCAAGGTGGGCAAGGTCTCTCGTATCACTGCGGATGTGACGGGTTCGAGTTGGTCCTTTGCTAGTCTGGATGAGGCTAGTGCTCCTGGTCAGATTTCTCTAGCTAACATGAAAAAAATCAGGGAGATTTTGGATGAAGCTTGATGGCTATACACGTTTAGCAGCAGTTGTTGCCAATCCTATTAAGCATTCTATATCACCCTTCATCCACAATAGCGCCTTTGAGGCGACAGCTACCAATGGTGCTTACGTGGCTTGGGAGATTGATGCAGCTGATTTGGCAGAAACAGTGGCCAATATTCGTCGCTACCAGATGTTTGGAATCAACCTGTCCATGCCCTATAAGGAGCAAGTGATTCCATATTTGGATGAGCTGAGTGACGAAGCGCGCTTGATCGGTGCGGTCAATACGGTTGTCAATGATAATGGCAATTTAATTGGATATAATACAGATGGCAAGGGATTTTTTAAGAGCTTGCCTTCTTTTACAATTACAGGTAAGAAGATGACCTTGCTGGGTGCAGGTGGTGCGGCCAAGTCTATCTTGGCACAAGCTATTTTGGATGGCGTCAGTCAGATTTCAGTCTTTGTTCGTTCAGTTTCTATGGAAAAAACAAGACTTTATCTAGACAAGTTACAGGAGCAAACAGGCTTTAAAGTGGACTTGTATGCTTTAGAAGATATTTCTGTCTTGCAGGCAAGGACTGCTGAGTCGGATTTATTGGTCAATGCTACTAGTGTTGGGATGGATGGCCAGTCGTCGCCAATTCCGGAAAGCATCAATTTACCAGAAACTATCTTGGTGGCAGATATTATTTACCAACCCTTTGAAACGCCATTTTTGAAACGGGCTAGAAGTCAGGGCAATCAAGCGGTCAATGGTCTGGGAATGTTGCTCTATCAAGCTGCAGAAGCTTTTCAACTGTGGACCGGTAAGGAAATGCCAACAGAAGAAATTTGGCAGTCCTTAACAGAAAAATACCAATAAAGAAAGGGAGATTCTCCTATGAAAATCAGAATCGATATTCCTCATCATCCTTATGATATTCAGATTGAAAAAGGTTGTCTGGCTCAAGCTGGTCAATGGTTGCGAGAACTCTGGCAACCGCAAAAAGTGGTCATTGTAACAGACAACCATGTAGCTTCTCTTTATGCAGAGAAGGTCAAGCTCAGCCTAGAAGATGCTGGTTTTCAGGTAGCTGTTTTTGACTTTTTAGAAGGTGAAGAAAGAAAGAATTTAACCACTGTTCAGAAAGTCTATGAATTCCTAGTTAAGCAGGGGTTGACTCGTAGCGATGGAATCGTGGCTCTTGGTGGCGGTGTCGTTGGGGACCTGGCTGGTTTTGTAGCCTCTACCTATATGCGAGGTATTCACTTTGTTCAGATTCCGACTAGTTTGACAGCTCAGGTGGATTCATCTATCGGTGGAAAGACAGGCGTCAATACTCCATTTGCTAAGAATATGGTAGGAACTTTTGCCCAACCAGATGGGGTTCTGATTGACCCACTTGTCCTTGAAACGCTCGGAAAAAGAGAGTTGATTGAAGGGATGGGTGAGGTCATCAAGTATGGCTTGATTGAGGATCCAGAACTTTGGAGAATCTTGACGGAGCTAGATGGTTCTGTTGAGAGCATTTTGGAGCATGCAGAGACCTTGATTGAACATTCTTGTCAGGTCAAGCGCAAGATGGTGGTTGAGGATGAGTTGGACAATGGTGTACGTCTTTACCTCAACTTTGGCCACACTATTGGTCATGCCATTGAAGCGACGGCCGGCTATGGCAAAGTCATGCATGGCGAGGCTGTGGCCATGGGCATGGTTCAGATTTCTAAGGTTGCTGAGGAAAAAGGCCTTATGCCAGCTGGCATAACTCAGTCTATCACAGAGATATGTCAGAAATTTGGACTACCTGTTGACTATGAAAATTGGGATGTTGATAAGCTTTATCAAGCTTTGACTCATGATAAGAAAGCGCGTGGTAACACCTTGAAATTGGTCTTGGTGCCAGAGCTCGGTTCGGCTACCATTCACCCAGTTTCTCTGGAAGAGATGAAAGACTACTTGGTAAAATAAGGAGAGTGTATGAGATATTTAACTGCAGGAGAATCACACGGTCCTCGTCTGACGGCTATTATTGAAGGTATTCCGGCCGGACTACCTTTGACAGCTGAGGATATTAATGGAGACCTTAAACGCCGTCAGGGTGGCTATGGTCGCGGTGGTCGTATGAAAATCGAGAGTGACCAAGTCGTCTTTACTTCGGGCGTTCGTCACGGGAAGACGACAGGGGCTCCCATTACCATGGATGTCATCAATAAGGACCACCAAAAATGGCTGGACATCATGTCTGCGGAGGACATTGAAGACCGCCTTAAAAGCAAACGAAAAATCACCCATCCACGTCCAGGTCATGCCGATTTGGTTGGGGGAATCAAGTACCGTTTTGATGATTTGCGAAATTCTTTGGAACGTTCATCAGCTCGTGAAACCACCATGCGAGTGGCAGTCGGGGCTGTAGCCAAACGCCTCTTGGCTGAACTGGATATGGAGATTGCCAACCATGTCGTGGTCTTTGGTGGCAAAGAAATCGATGTACCTGAAAATCTGACAGTCGCTGAGATTAAGGAGCGAGCTGCCCAGTCAGAAGTTTCTATTGTCAACCAAGAACGAGAGCAGGAAATCAAGGACTATATTGACCAAATCAAACGTGACGGTGATACCATCGGTGGGGTTGTCGAGACAGTTGTCGGAGGTGTTCCAGTTGGTCTTGGTTCCTATGTCCAATGGGACAGAAAATTGGATGCGCGATTGGCCCAAGCAGTTGTTTCTATCAATGCCTTTAAAGGAGTGGAATTTGGCCTCGGCTTTGAAGCTGGTTACCGTAAGGGCAGCCAAGTCATGGATGAAATTCTCTGGTCTAAAGAAGATGGTTATACTCGCCGTACCAACAATTTGGGTGGCTTTGAAGGTGGTATGACTAATGGGCAACCTATTGTTGTTCGTGGCGTTATGAAACCCATTCCTACACTCTACAAACCTCTTATGAGTGTGGATATCGAAACCCACGAACCTTACAAGGCAACCGTGGAGAGAAGTGATCCGACCGCTCTTCCAGCTGCCGGTGTGGTTATGGAAGCTGTTGTGGCAACGGTTCTAGCACAAGAAATCCTTGAAAAATTCTCATCAGATAATCTTGAGGAATTAAAAGAAGCGGTAGCTAAACACCGAGAGTATACAAAGAACTATTAAGGAGTTCCTATGGCAAAAACAATCTATATCGCAGGTCTTGGTTTGATTGGAGCCTCTATGGCACTCGGTATCAAACGCGATCATCCAGATTATGAAATTTTAGGTTATAATCGCAGTCAAGCTTCGAGAGATATCGCCTTGAAAGAAGGCATGATTGACCGTGCAACGGATGATTTTGCCAGTTTTGCTCCTTTGGCAGATATCATCATTCTCAGCTTGCCAATAAAGCAAACCATTTCCTTTATTAAGGAGTTGGCCAACTTGGACTTGAAAGAAGGTGTCATTATTTCAGATGCTGGCTCGACCAAGGCTGCTATTGTGGATGCAGCGGAGCACTATTTGGCTGGCAAGTCAATTCGTTTTGTCGGGGCCCATCCTATGGCTGGTAGTCATAAGACAGGGGCAGCTTCTGCGGATGTCAATCTCTTTGAAAATGCCTACTATATCTTCACACCTTCTAACTTGACAAGCCCTGATACGCTTGAGGAAATGAAGGATTTACTTTCAGGTCTTCATGCTCGTTTTATCGAGATTGATGCCAAGGAGCACGATCGCGTGACTTCTCAGATTAGCCATTTTCCACATATTCTGGCTTCTAGTCTCATGGAGCAGACTGCGGTCTATGCTCAAGAACATGAGATGGCAAGGCGCTTTGCGGCAGGTGGTTTTCGAGATATGACCCGAATTGCGGAAAGCGAGCCAGGTATGTGGACTTCTATTCTCTTGTCCAATCGCGAGACTATCCTAGAGCGGATTGCGGATTTCAAGGAACGTTTGGAAGCGATTGGGCAGGCCATCAGCAAGGGAGATGAGGAGCAAATCTGGAATTTTTTCAACCAAGCACGTGAGCAACGGCAGGCCATGGAAATCCATAAGCGTGGCGGTGTGGATAGTTCTTACGATCTCTATGTCGATGTTCCCGATGAAGAAGATGTTATTTTGAGGATTTTGGAACTACTACGTGGAACTTCCTTGGTTAACATCCACATCAACGAGGAAAACCGTGAGGATATTCACGGGATTCTACAAATTTCATTTAAAAATGCTCAAGACTTAGAACGAGCTGAGCAACTGATAACAGAAAACACCGACTACACAGTCGTTGTCAAATAAGGAGAAAATCATGTCAAATATTTACGATAGTGCAAACGAACTCAGTCGCGGTCTACGCGGATTACCAGAATACAAGGCTGTTAAAGCAGCTAAAGATGCGATTTCGGCAGATGCTGAGGCAAGTAAAATCTTTACAGAATATGTTGCCTTCCAAGAGGAAATTCAAAGACTAGCCCAGACAGGGCAAATGCCAGATGCTTCTTTCCAAGCTAAAATGGAAGGCTTTGGTAAACAGATTCAGGGGAATAGCCTCTTGTCAGAATTCTTTACCAAGCAACAACAATTGGCCATTTACCTTTCTGACATTGAAAAAATTGTTTTCGAACCAGTTTCAGAATTGCTAAAATAAGAAAATAACTATCATAAAGTCAGGAATTTTTAAGGAATTTCTGGCTTTTTATGATAAAATAAGTAAAAGTATTGCAAGTATGAGGTCCAGTATGAAACTAAAAACAAACATTCGCCACTTACATGGCAGCATCCGCGTTCCAGGTGACAAGTCTATCAGCCACCGTTCCATTATTTTTGGAAGTTTGGCTGAGGGTGAGACCAAGGTTTATGATATTCTGCGAGGGGAAGACGTTCTTTCGACCATGCAGGTTTTTCGTGACCTTGGTGTTGAGATTGAGGATAAAGATGGGGTTATTACCATTCAAGGTGTGGGCATGGACGGCTTAAAAGCTCCACAGAATGCCCTTGATATGGGAAATTCTGGAACCTCGATTCGCCTGATTTCAGGTGTCCTTGCTGGCGCAGATTTCGAAGTAGAAATGTTTGGAGATGATAGTCTTTCCAAACGTCCCATGGACCGTGTGACGATTCCATTGAAAAAAATGGGCGTTAGCATTTCAGGTCAAACTGAGCGAGATTTGCCTCCTTTGCGTTTGAAAGGGACGAAAAATTTAACACCTATTCATTATGAGTTGCCAATCGCCTCTGCCCAAGTCAAGTCCTCCTTGATCTTTGCAGCCTTGCAGGCTCAGGGGGAGTCCGTCATTATCGAAAAAGAGTGCACTCGTAACCATACTGAAGATATGTTGCAACAATTTGGTGGTCATTTAAGTGTGGACGGCAAGAAAATCACAGTCCAAGGGCCACAAAAATTGACAGGACAAAAGGTGGTCGTGCCAGGAGATATTTCCAGTGCAGCCTTTTGGTTGGTCGCAGGTTTGATTGTTCCAAACTCTCGTGTAGTGCTGCAGAATGTGGGTATTAATGAAACGCGCACCGGTATTATCGATGTCATTCGTGCCATGGGTGGAAAATTGGAAATGACAGAAATTGACCCAATCGCTAAATCTGCTACCTTAACTGTTGAGTCTTCAGACCTCAAAGGAACAGAGATTGGTGGTGCTTTGATTCCACGTTTGATTGATGAATTGCCCATTATTGCTCTCCTAGCGACACAAGCCCAAGGTGTAACAGTCATTAAGGATGCTGAGGAGCTCAAGGTCAAGGAAACAGACCGCATTCAGGTAGTAGCAGACGCCTTAAATAGCATGGGAGCATATATCACCCCTACAGCAGATGGGATGATTATCAAAGGCAAATCCGCCCTTCACGGTGCTAGAGTCAATACTTTTGGTGACCACCGTATCGGCATGATGACAGCTATCGCAGCCCTCTTGGTTGCAGATGGAGAGGTGGAGCTTGACCGTGCAGAAGCCATCAATACCAGCTATCCTAGCTTCTTTGATGATTTGGAGAACTTGATTCATGGCTAAGGTGTTATTAGGCTTTATGGGGGCTGGAAAATCGACTATTGCAAGAGGCTTGGACCCTAATTACCTTGATATGGATGCTCTGATTGAGAAGCGCTTAGGCATGTCCATTGCGGATTTTTTCGCTGAGAAGGGAGAAGTGGCCTTTCGTCAGATAGAATCAGAAGTCCTAGCTGATTTACTACAAAGAGACCAAGTTGTGTCAACTGGTGGAGGAGTAGTCATTTCTCAGCGAAATCGTGACTTGCTCAAGACCAATCCGAATAACATCTATCTGAAAGCCGATTTTGAAACCCTCTACCAACGCATATTAGCTGATAAGGACAATCAGCGTCCGCTTTTTCTAAATAATAGCAAGGAAGAACTAGCAGCTATTTTCGAAGAAAGACAGGCTTGGTATGAGGAAGTAGCCAGTCGGATTTTGGATGTGACCAAGCTAAGCCCAGAGGAAATTATAGAGGAACTGAGATGAAAATTGCTTATCTAGGTCCCAAGGGATCATTTTCACACCACGTTGTGCAGACAGCTTTTCCTCATGAGAAATTGCAGGCCTTTGCCAATATTACAGATGTCATTAAGGCCTATGAGCAAGGCTTGGTGGACTATTCTGTGGTGCCAGTTGAAAATTCTATCGAGGGTAGTGTTCATGAAACCTTGGACTACCTTTTTCATCAGGCTCGCATTCAAGCAGTGGCAGAAATTGTTCAGCCTATTCATCAGCAGTTAATGGTGGTTTCAGGTCACACTAAGATTGAGAAGATTTTTTCGCACCCACAGGCCTTAGCTCAAGGAAAGAA
Source organism: bacterium (assembly GCA_905221455.1). Lineage (GTDB taxonomy): Bacteria > Bacillota > Bacilli > Lactobacillales > Streptococcaceae > Streptococcus. The sequence goes on from CAJNDF010000002.1 coordinate 48,031, forward strand.
ATTTATCGATGAACAGTATCCAGATGCTCAAATTGAGGTGACTGCTAGTACAGCCTATGCGGCCCGCTTTATTTCCGAACATCCTGACCAGCCTTATGCAGCTATTGCACCTAGAAGTTCTGCCGAAGAATATGGCTTGGAACTGATTGCTGAGGATATTCAGGAAATGGAAGCCAATTTTACGCGTTTCTGGGTTCTGGGAGCTGAAGGTGCAGCTATTCCCTTGCAAGCACAAACTGAAAAAATGAGTTTGGCCTTGACCTTACCTGACAACCTTCCAGGTGCACTCTACAAGGCTCTTTCGACCTTTGCTTGGCGAGGAATTGACCTGACAAAAATTGAAAGTCGTCCACTCAAGACAGCACTGGGCGAATACTTTTTCATCATCGATGTGGACTATACTGATAAGGACCTGGTCCACTTTGCCCAAAAAGAATTAGAAGCGATTGGAATCCAGTATAAAGTTCTGGGTGCCTATCCTATTTATCCAATATCAGACCATGGAAAGGAGAGAAGATGAGTAAAGAAAATCCCTTAAGCCATCATGAGCAGTTGCGTTATGACTATCTACTTAAGAATATTCACTACCTCAATGAGCGAGAGAAAAAAGAGTTTGCTTACTTGCAAGATAAATTAAGTAGGGCAAGTAGTGACGTTACCTCAAAAAGTCAAGAATTGACCGAGGATTATGGAAAGACAAATGCTAGCGCTTCAATTCCTCCTTATAATAGTCGTAGTCGTTCTGAGAGATACCAGAAGATCAATTCTCTTCCAAAGAAAAAGACTAAAAAGCGGAAGCTACGGTGGGGGCGTATTTTCGCAGGTTTACTGGCTATCTTAGCTTGTGTAGCGCTTGGTATGATTTTTATGTTCTTAAAAGGTTATACCAATGCTAATCCAGATAAAAATACGAATGCTCGGGCAGCTCAAGTAGAAGTCTTTAATGGTCAGGATACCAGAGATGGTGTTAATATTTTGATCATGGGTACAGATGGGCGAATTGGTCAAAATAGTGCTGAGACGCGGACTGACTCTATTATGGTATTAAATGTCGGAGGTTCAGATAAGAAAATTAAATTAGTCAGTTTCATGCGTGATAATTTGGTCTATATAGATGGTTATAGTCAAGTGATTAACGGTAGAAAACAGACGGATAACAAGTTAAATGTAGCCTATGAACTAGGGGAACAAGAAGGGCAAAAAGGGGCAGAAATGGTTCGTCAAGTCTTGAAAGATAATTTTGACTTGGACATTAAGTATTACGCCTTGGTCGATTTTCAAGCCTTTGCAACAGCGATTGACACGCTTTTCCCTGATGGGGTGACGATTGATGCTCAATTTTCAACATTGAATGGGCGTCCACTAACAGAAGCTACAGTCGGAGATGATTTACATGCGACTGAGACTGAGTCTCCAACCCAGACTATTAAAGTCGGAAAACAGCAGATGAATGGTTCGACCTTGCTCAATTATGCTCGTTTCCGTGATGATGATGAGGCGGATTACGGCCGTACCAAAAGACAGCAGCAAGTGCTGACAGCAGTTCTTCAGCAAATCAAAGATCCAACCAAGCTCTTTACAGGCTCAGAGGCACTTGGCAAGGTCTTCGGAATGACCTCAACGAATGTTCCTTATACCTTCCTGTTAACAAATGGCTTGTCTTTCCTAGACGGAGCTCAAAATGGTATTGAAAAATTGACGATTCCAGAACTTGGTGACTGGGTAGATGCCTATGATATTTATGGAGGCTTGGGCTTGCTTGTCGATCAAAACAAATATCAAACCAAGCTCGCTCAAATGGGCTTGAGATAAGATAATACTCAATGAAAATCAAAGTGCAAACTAGGAAGCTAGCCGCAGGCTGCTCAAAACACTGTTTTGAGGTTGTGGATAGAACTGACGAAGTCAGTAACCATACATACGGCAAGGTGAAGCTGACGTGGTTTGAAGAGATTTTCGAAGAGTATAAGACAGAAGAATCAAAGTTTGATAGCTATTTATCTAGCAGTCAGGCTTTGATTTTTTACAGTCTGCAATAGATTTTCACCCCCTATTTGTGGTATAATGAAACGATACGATAGAAAGAATAATGAACAATATGACTGATTTAAAAGCAATTCAGGCTCGTAGTCTGGAGATGGCTGAATATTTTGTTGCCTTTTGCAAGGAACATGATTTACTTTGTTATCTCTGTGGAGGAGGTGCTATTGGTGCCCTTCGAAACAAGGGGTTTATTCCTTGGGACGACGACCTAGACTTTTTTATGCCTCGTAAGGACTATGAAAAATTGGCAGAATTATGGCCTCGCTATGCAGATGAGCGTTATTTCTTGTCAAAGAGTCACAAGGATTTTGTAGACCGCAATCTTTTTATTACCATTCGTGACAAGGAAACCACCTGTATCAAACCTTATCAGCAGGATTTGAATTTGCCACATGGTCTTGCCTTAGATGTTTTGCCTTTGGATTATTATCCGAAAAATCCAGCTGAGCGGAAGAAACAGGTTCGCTGGGCCCTGATCTATTCGCTCTTTTGTGCGCAAACTATTCCAGAAAAGCATGGCCCACTTATGAAATGGGGAAGCCGTATTTTACTGGGGGTGACTCCAAAATCTCTCCGTTATCGCATTTGGAAAAAAGCTGAAAAAGAAATGACCAAATATGGTTTGTCTGAGAGTGATGGCATCACGGAATTATGCTCAGGTCCTGGCTACATGAGAAACAAGTATCCAATCGCATCTTTTGAAGATAATCTTTTCTTGCCATTTGAAGGTACAGAGATGCCGATTCCAGTCGGTTATGATGCCTATCTCAGCACTGCTTTTGGGGATTATATGACGCCTCCGCCAGCAGACAAGCAGGTACCGCATCATGATGCTGTCATCGCTGATATGGATAAGTCTTATACAGAATACAAGGGAGAATATGGTGGCTAAGAAAAAAATCTTATTTTTTATGTGGTCTTTTTCTCTCGGAGGTGGTGCAGAAAAGATTCTATCTACCATTGTTTCAAATCTGGATCCAGAAAAGTATGATATTGATATTCTTGAAATGGAACATTTTGACAAGGGATATGAATCTGTTCCTAAGCATGTAGGCATTTTAAAATCCCTTCAGGATTATCGCCAAGCTAGATGGTTACGAGCTTTTTTGTGGAGAATGAGAATTTATTTTCCAAGACTGACTCGGCGCTTGCTTGTGAAAGATGACTATGATGTTGAAGTTTCCTTTACCATTATGAATCCACCACTGTTGTTCTCTAAAAGAAGAGAAGTCAAGAAAATCTCTTGGATTCATGGAAGTATCGAAGAATTTCTTAAGGATAGCTCCAAAAGAGAATCGCATAGACGCCAGTTGGATGCTGCGGATACCATTGTAGGAATTTCAAAAAAGACCAGTCATTCTATCAAGGAAGTCTACCCAGATTATGCTTCAAAATTACAGACAGTCTACAATGGATATGATTTTAAGACTATTTTAGAAAAATCTCAAGAGAAGATTGATATCGAGATTGCGCCTCAAAGTATCTGTACCATTGGACGGATTGAGGAAAATAAGGGTTCTGACCGTGTGGTGGAAGTGATACGGTTATTACACCAAGAAGGAAAAAATTATCACCTTTACTTTATAGGTGCTGGTGACATGGAAGAGGAACTGAAAAAACGAGTCAAAGAGTATGGGCTCGAGGACTATGTACATTTCCTTGGTTATCAAAAAAATCCTTATCAATATTTGTCTCAGATGAAAGTTCTCTTGTCTATGTCTAAACAAGAAGGGTTTCCTGGAGTGTATGTGGAAGCTTTGAGTCTGGGACTACCTTTTGTCTCTACAGAGGTTGGAGGGGCTGAGGAATTATCCCAAGAAGGACGATTTGGACAAATCATTGAGAGCAATCAAGAGGCAGCTCAGGCAATTACGAACTACATGACTTCTGCCTCAAACTTCGATGTCAATGAGGCTAGCCAATTCATTCAGCAATTTACAATTGCCAAACAAATCGAACAAGTAGAAAAACTATTAGAGGAGTAGCATGGAAACTGCATTAATTAGTGTAATTGTGCCAGTCTATAATGTGGCGCAGTACCTAGAAAAATCGATAGCTTCCATTCAGAAGCAGACCTATCAAAATCTGGAAATCATTCTTGTTGATGATGGAGCAACAGATGAAAGTGGTCGCTTGTGTGATTCAATCGCTGAACTAGATAATAGAGTTTCAGTGCTTCATAAAAAGAACGAAGGATTGTCGCAAGCACGAAATGATGGAATGAAGCAGGCTCACGGGGATTATCTGATTTTTATTGACTCAGATGATTATATCCATCCAGAAATGATTCAGAGTTTATATGAGCAATTAATTCAAGAAGATGCGAATGTTTCGAGCTGTGGTGTCATGAATGTCTATGCTAATGATGAAAGCCCACAGTCAGCCAATCAGGATGACTATTTCGTCTGTGATTCTCAAACATTTCTAAAGGAATACCTCATAGGTGAAAAAATACCTGGGACGATTTGCAATAAGCTAATCAAGAGAGAGATTGCAATTGCCCTATCCTTTCCTAAAGGATTGATTTACGAAGATGCCTATTATCATTTTGATTTAATCAAGTTGGCTAAGAAGTACGTGGTTAATACCAAACCCTATTATTACTATTTCCATAGAGGGGATAGCATTACGACCAAACCGTATGCAGAGAAGGATTTAGCCTATATTGATATCTATCAAAAGTTTTACAATGAAGTTGTGAAAAACTATTCTGACTTGAAAGAGGTTGCTTTTTTCAGATTGGCCTATGCCCACTTCTTCATTATGGATAAGATGTTACTAGATGATCAGTATAAAAAATTTGAAGCCTATTCTCAGATTCACCGATTTTTAAAAGGCCATGCCTTTGCTATTGCTAGAAATCCAATTTTCCGTAAGGGGAGAAGAATTAGTGCCTTGGCTCTATTCATAAATATTTCCTTATACCGATTCTTATTACTGAAAAATATTGAAAAATCTAAAAAATTACATTAGAACGGGGGTGAGCAAGTGATTGATGGAAAACGATTATTATTTAGTTTGACCATAGTCAGCTATGCCTTGACGCTAGTAAGTGGAATTGTGTATCTGTTTAATAATAATAATGTTAGCTTGCTTTCTACTTTATTGTTCTTACTGGTTAGTAGCTTAATTGCCTGCTGGAATGATATCAAGTATTACTTAATCCATTTTATTTTCTATTTAACTATTTTTGTCTTCCTAGTATCAAGACCGACCATTGATTATTTTAGGGATGGCGCTCTGGATACCTATCATCCGATAGCCTATCGTTTTGCCTTTATAGTCGTCATGGTTTCGATTCTGGGCTTGACCACAGGAGGCGTACTGGCTCGTTACTTCATAGCTAGGAAGAAAATAAAAGTACCAAAGATAGGAAATTCTCTAAAAGAGATTTATATCAAGCGTTTGCGCTTTGTATCACTGGGAGTTTTTCTTCTAACCTATCCTTTCTATTTCATTCGCTTATTTGAACGGCTTCTGTATCGCTTGCAGACTTCCTACTATGCCTACTATGCAAATTTTGAAAGTAAACTGCCTTATTTTACTTACATCTTGTCTACCTTTACGGTCTACGCAATGTGTATGTATCTGGCAACCAAGCCAAAGAAATTGCAGGCCACAGCAGTGCTTGTCTCCTTTATTGCAGCCAATACCATTCATTTGGCAATCGGGACACGAAATCCCTTTATTTTAAGTATTTTATTTGCTTTTGTTTATTACTTTATGCGAGAGCAAACTGAAAAGGGAAAATGGATTGGGTTTAAAGAAAAGTTAGCGATTTTTGTCGGTTCTCCTATTCTCATGTTAGCGATGGGAGTGCTCAATTATGTACGGGATAATGTCCAAGTTTCCCATACAGGTTTCTGGGATATCTTACTTGACTTTATCTATAAACAAGGGACTAGTTTTGGTGTTCTGGCTCGAGGTTTTCTATTTAACAGTAGCCTTCCTTACCGAGATTTCCGTAATTTTACTTTTGGTCCTGTTCTTGATTATTTTGCAAGAGGAAGTTTGGGGGCCATTTTCGGAGGAAAAGCCTTTGAACATACAACCAATAGTGTGGAGCTAGCTATTGATAGTAATAGTTATGCCCACAACCTGTCCTATCTTGTATTGAACAAGGAATACTTGAAAGGACATGGTATCGGAAGTAGCTATATCATGGAGTTGTATACAGACTATGGTATGATAGGAGTCTTTCTACTTAGTCTCTTACTTGGCATGCTATTTATAGCCATGTTGCAAGTAGCCTATCGCTCTAGAACAATCCTATTTGCCTTGTCCCTACTTATCTTGAATAATCTATTCTTTATGCCAAGAAGTAGCTTTTCAGAAAGTTTCTTCAATCTATTTACAATGCAATTCTGGGGAATTGTTCTTGTGATTATATTCGTAGCAAAAATGCTTACAAAAGAAAACCAGTATCTACTAAACAAAGGAGAAAAAAATCATGTTTGAACATTATTCAGTAGCTGATTTGTTTGCAAATCTTTACAAAAAACGAAAAGTAAATATTTTAGCTCTCATCGCTTTATTTGCTCTCATTGCTGTACCATTTACAATTAAAGCAGTTAAGAATAAAAATACTGTCAAAGACACAACAAGTTATTCAACTTATCTTAGCTATAAAATTACTCCTCCAGAAGATTCAGCTAAAACGATTTTGAATCATCAAATTGGTGGTTATAGTGATTTCTATGGTAAATTGATTGATGGGAATTTGAATGGAGCTTATCTTTTCAATGATGTAGAACCGAGTGAGTTGAAAAAAATTGCCAGTGAATTAGATACGACAGAAACAACCTTGAAAAATTCTACGAATGATTATTGGTGGAAAAAACTGACCGTCTACTATATGATTGACGATGCAGGGGTCGGTGTGAAAATTTTGACACCAAGCAAGGATGTCAATGACTTGTTAGAGAGAAAATTTGATGGATTGATTGAGAAATTTAAACACACTTATGCAAATGTGAAAATTGAAAAATTGGAAACCATCAACTCTAAAGAATTAAATGCAAACGGTGAGACAGCGCTTGGATTAAATGTGAAAAACTTGATTCTCCGTTTAGCTGTTATTGGAGTAGTCTGTGTGATTTTGGTTGTGATGGGAAATGTATTGGTTTATCTCTTTAATCCAACAATCAATAGAGCAGGTGATTTTTCTCAATATCAAATTGATTTTGTAACAGAAATTACAACAATTGCCAACCTAGCAGATGTCTTGTCATACAAAAATGCTGGACAAGAATTAACAATCGTTAGCTCAAATAAAGCTATCCTAGATAAATTGAAACAAAATCAAGAGGCTTTAAAAGGAATGCATTTTGTCGATTTACAAGATGTGCCATCTCTTTTGGAAAGAGATACAGTCCTTCTTGTTGAAGAGTATGGAGTGACTCGCTATAAGAAATTTGAACAAAGTCTTCAAATTCTCAGAAACTTAAATCGTTCTATCCTCGGTGTAGCAACCTTTAAACTATAAGCGTTCTGATGTATCAGGTCTTCAAAGTTGGCTAAGAGTCGATTTTGAAGGCTTTTTCTATTTGTTAGCAGAAATTTTCTTTTATACTCAATGAAAATCAAAAAGCAAACTAGGAAGCTAGCCGCAGGTTGCTCAAAACATTGTTTTGAGGTTGCAGATAGAGCTGACGTGGTTTGAAGAGATTTTCGAAGAGTATTAGAGTCTTCTACAGAAAGACCCTGGGGAAAATCTAGCTTGATAGAGGAGCCTTCTTTTGATAAAATCGTAAAAATCTAGTATAATAGATAGAACTGAAAGTATGAGGTTACTAGCAATGAAAATGAAACAAATCAGTGATACAACTTTAAAAATCACGATGTCTTTAGAAGATTTGATGGATCGAGGGATGGAGATTGCTGACTTTCTCGTTCCTCAAGAAAAAACAGAAGAGTTCTTTTATGCCATCTTGGATGAGTTAGAGATGCCTGATAGCTTTCTGGATACAGGCATGTTGAGCTTCCGTGTGACTCCAAAACCTGATAAGGTAGATGTCTTTGTAACCAAGTCAAAAATTGACCAAAATCTAGATTTTGAAGATTTATCGGATTTACCAGACATGGAAGAATTGGCCCAAATGTCGCCAGATGAGTTTATTAAAACCTTAGAAAAAAGCATAGCGGACAAAACCAAGGATGACATCGAAGCGATTCAATCTTTAGAGCAAGTTGAAGCCAAGGAAGAAGAGCAGGAGCAGGCTGAACAAGAAGTTGAAAGCAAGAAAGAGCCTTATATCTACTATATCCTTTCTTTTGCTAAGTTGGCTGACTTGGTGGCTTTTGCCAAGACAGTGACTTTTGAGATGGAAACTTCTGAACTCTACAAAATGAATGAGCGCTATTATTTGACTATTCTAGTGGATATTGAAAATCATCCAAGTCCATATCCAGCTTGGCTGTTGGCCCGTATGCGCGAGTTTGCGGACGATAGTGACATCAGTCGCTCAGTCTTGCAAGAGTATGGCCAAGTCTTGATGAATCACGATGCAGTGATCAATTTGCAAAAGATTGGATAATCATTTCTGGAAAGTTATTTTCAGGAGAGCGAATCGTCTGATTCGTTTTTTCTTTTTATACTGAAATAGTGAATTACTATAATAGGAATTTTCACAAAATTCTGTTATAATGGCTATATTAGAAAATTTCGAGGAGACAAACATGACAGTTAAAATTGCTTTACTAGGATTTGGTACCGTTGCAAGTGGTGTGCCTTTCCTCCTAAAGGAAAATGGAGAAAAAATCAATCAATCAGCACATTCAGAGATTGAAGTTGCTAAAGTATTGGTCAAGGATGAAGATGAAAAGAATCGCTTGCTTGCAGCAGGGAATGACTTTAACTTTGTAACCAATGTGGATGATATTTTGTCAGACCAGGACATTACGATCGTAGTGGAATTGATGGGGCGTATCGAACCAGCTAAAACCTTTATCACTCGTGCCTTGGAGGCTGGGAAACACGTTGTTACTGCAAACAAGGACCTTTTGGCTGTCCATGGTGCAGAATTGCTAGAAATCGCTAAAGCCAACAATGTAGCACTTTACTACGAAGCAGCAGTAGCTGGTGGGATTCCAATTCTTCGCACTCTAGCAAATTCCTTGGCTTCTGATAAAATCACGCGCGTGCTTGGTGTGGTTAACGGAACTTCTAACTTCATGATGACCAAGATGGTGGAAGAAGGCTGGTCTTACGATGATGCTCTTGCGGAAGCACAAAGACTAGGTTTTGCAGAAAGTGACCCGACAAATGACGTAGATGGGATTGATGCAGCCTACAAGATGGTGATTTTGAGCCAATTTGCCTTTGGTATGAAAGTTGCCTTTGACGATGTAGCCCACAAGGGAATTCGTAACATCACACCAGAAGATGTAGCTGTAGCCCAAGATCTTGGTTATGTAGTGAAATTGGTTGGTTCTATCGAGGAAACTCCTTCAGGTATTGCTGCGGAAGTGACTCCAACCTTCCTTCCTAAAGCGCACCCACTTGCCAGTGTGAATGGGGTAATGAACGCTGTCTTTGTAGAATCTATCGGTATCGATGAGTCTATGTACTACGGACCAGGTGCTGGTCAAAAACCAACTGCAACAAGTGTTGTGGCGGATATTGTCCGTATCGTTCGTCGCTTGAATGATGGAACCATTGGCAAAGACTTCAACGAATACAGCCGTGACTTGGTCTTGGCAAATCCTGAAGATGTCAAAGCAAGCTACTACTTCTCAATCTTGGCACCAGACTCAAAAGGTCAGGTCTTGAAGTTGGCTGAAATCTTCAACGCTCAAGATATTTCCTTCAAGCAAATCCTCCAAGATGGAAAAGAAGGTGACAAGGCACGTGTGGTCATCATTACACATAAGATTAATAAAGCCCAGCTTGAAAATGTTTCAGCTGAATTGAAGAAGGTTTCAGAATTCGACCTCTTGAATACCTTCAAGGTGCTAGGAGAATAAGATGAAAATTATTGTACCTGCAACCAGTGCCAATATCGGGCCAGGATTTGACTCGGTCGGTGTAGCTGTAACCAAGTATCTTCAAATTGAGGTCTGTGAAGAACGAGATGAGTGGTTGATTGAACACCAGATTGGTAAATGGATTCCCCATGACGAGCGTAATCTCTTGCTCAAGATTGCCTTGCAAATTGTACCAGACTTGCAACCAAGACGTTTGAAAATGACCAGTAATGTTCCCTTGGCGCGTGGTTTGGGTTCTTCTAGCTCGGTTATTGTTGCTGGAATTGAACTAGCCAACCAATTAGGAAAGCTCAACTTATCTGACCATGAAAAGCTGCAGTTGGCGACCAAGATTGAAGGGCATCCAGACAATGTGGCTCCAGCCATTTATGGTAATCTCGTTATTGCAAGTTCCGTTGACGGGCAAGTCTCTGCGGTTGTGGCAGACTTCCCAGAGTGTGATTTCCTAGCCTACATTCCTAACTATGAATTACGCACTAGAGATAGCCGTGGTGTCTTGCCTAAGAAATTATCTTACAAGGAAGCTGTCGCTGCCAGTTCTATCGCCAATGTAGCTGTCGCAGCCTTGTTGGCAGGAGATATGGTGACAGCTGGACAAGCAATCGAGGGAGACCTCTTCCACGAGCGTTACCGTCAGGACTTGGTGAGAGAATTTGCGACGATCAAGCAAGTAGCCAAAGAGAATGGTGCCTATGCAACCTACCTCTCTGGTGCCGGACCAACAGTGATGGTCTTGGCTTCTCATGACAAGATGCCGGAGATTAAGGCTGAATTGGAAAAGCAATCCTTCAAAGGCAAACTGCATGATTTGAAAGTTGATACCCAAGGTGTCCGTGTCCAAGCAAAATAAAGAATAGAAGATAGGATGGGGAAACTCTTGACTAAAGGGCTTCCTATCCTTTTTTTGAAAAGAAGTTTATACTCAATGAAAATCAAAGAGCAAACTAGGAAGCTAGCCGCAGGCTGCTCAAAACAGTGTTTTGAGATTGTGGATAGAACTGACGAAGTTAGCTCAAAATACTGTTTTGAGGTTGTAGATGTAAGCTGACGTGGTTTGAAGAGATTTTCGAAGAGTATTAGTTAAAAACTTGATAAAGGAGAAACGAAGATGGCAGAAATTTATCTAGCAGGTGGTTGTTTTTGGGGCCTAGAGGAGTATTTTTCACGTATTTCTGGAGTGCTAGCAACTAGTGTTGGCTACGCTAATGGCCAAGTTGAAACGACCAATTATCAACTAATCAAGAAAACAGACCATGCAGAAACGGTTCAAGTGATTTATGATGAGAAGACAGTATCACTCAGAGAGATTTTACTTTATTATTTCCGTGTCATTGATCCATTGTCTATTAACCAGCAGGGGAATGACCGTGGTCGCCAATATCGAACAGGGATTTATTATCAAGATGAAGCAGACCTACCAGCTATCTACACGGTGGTGCAGGAGCAGGAGCGCATGATGGGTCGAAAGATTGCAGTAGAGGTGGAGAAACTGCGCCACTATATTTTAGCTGAAGATTACCACCAAGACTATCTTAAGAAAAATCCTTCCGGTTACTGTCATATCGATGTGACCGATGCTGAGAAACCATTGATTGACGCAGCAAACTATGAAAAGCCTAGCCAAGAGGTGTTAAAGGAAAGCTTAACTGAAGAATCTTATCGTGTTACCCAAGAAGCTGCTACAGAGGCTCCATTTAGTAATGCCTATGACCAAACCTTTGAAGAGGGCATTTATGTAGACATCACGACAGGTGAGCCACTCTTTTTTGCCAAGGATAAGTTTGCCTCAGGTTGTGGTTGGCCAAGTTTTAGCCGTCCGATTTCCAAAGAGTTGATTCACTACTATAAAGACCTGAGCCATGGAATGGAGCGAATCGAAGTTCGTTCTCGGTCAGGCAATGCTCACTTGGGTCATGTTTTTACAGATGGACCGCTAGAGTTAGGCGGCCTTCGTTACTGTATCAATTCTGCTTCCTTACGCTTTGTGGCCAAGGATGAGATGGACGAAGCAGGATATGGCTATCTATTGCCATACTTAAACAAATAAATCAGAGAGGGTGGGGCTTCCCACTTTCTTCATTTTCAGAATACGAATAGAAGGGATTTATGAAAAACTTATTATCATACTTTAAACCCTACATCAAGGAATCGATTTTAGCACCCTTGTTCAAGTTACTTGAAGCTGTGTTTGAGCTTCTTGTTCCCATGGTGATTGCAGGGATTGTTGACCAATCCTTGCCCCAGAGAGATCAAGGACACCTCTGGATGCAGATTGGCCTGCTCCTTATCTTTGCAGTAATTGGTGTTGTAGTGGCTTTAATAGCCCAGTTCTACTCAGCTAAGGCTGCGGTTGGATTTGCCAAAGAACTGACAAACGATCTTTATCGTCAGATTCTTTCCTTACCCAAGAACAGCAGAGACCGTTTGACAACTTCTAGCTTGGTGACTCGCTTGACTTCGGATACCTATCAGATTCAGACTGGTATCAATCAATTTCTGCGCCTCTTTTTACGAGCGCCCATTATCGTTTTTGGGGCTATCTTTATGGCCTATCGCATCTCGTCTGAGCTGACTTTCTGGTTCTTGGTTATGGTTGTCATTCTGACCATTGTCATTGTAGGGCTCTCTCGACTGGTCAATCCTCTCTACAGTAGTCTCAGAAAGAAAACGGACCAGCTGGTTCAGGAAACGCGCCAGCAACTACAAGGGCTGCGGGTTATTCGTGCTTTTGGACAAGAAAAACGAGAGTTACAGATTTTTCAAACCCTTAATCAAGTTTATGCCAAATTACAAGAAAAGACAGGCTTCTGGTCTAGTTTGTTAACACCTCTGACCTATCTGATTGTCAATGGAACTCTTCTCGTCATCATCTGGCAGGGCTATATTTCTATTCAAGGAGGTTTACTCAGTCAAGGTGCTCTTATTGCCCTCATCAACTACCTCTTGCAGATTTTAGTGGAATTGGTCAAGCTCGCCATGCTGATAAATTCCCTCAACCAGTCCTATATTTCAGCCAAGCGAATCGAGGAAGTCTTTGATGAAGAGCCAGAAGATATCCATTCAGAGTTAGAACAAAAGCAAGCTACCAGCGAGGAGGTTTTACAAGTCCAAGAACTGACCTTTACCTATCCAGATGCGGCCCAGCCTTCTCTGAGAGGCATTTCTTTTGATATGAAGCAAGGGCAAATCCTTGGTATCATTGGGGGGACGGGTTCTGGTAAATCAAGCTTGGTGCAAGTCTTACTTGGACTTTACCCAGCAGACAAGGGGAGCATTGACCTTTATAGAAATGGACGTAGTCCTCTTAATCTTGAGCAGTGGCGGTCTTGGATTTCCTATGTGCCCCAAAAGGTCGAACTTTTTAAGGGAATCATTCGTTCTAACTTGACTCTAGGTTTAAATCACGAAGTGACTGATCAAGAACTCTGGCAGGCCTTGGAGATTGCGCAAGCTAAGGATTTTGTCAGTGAAAAGGAAGGACTTTTGTATGCCACTGTTGAGGCAGGAGGGCGAAATTTCTCAGGTGGACAAAAACAAAGGCTGTCTATTGCACGTGCAGTCTTGCGCCAAGCACCATTTCTCATCCTAGATGATGCGACTTCGGCCCTCGACACCATCACCGAGTCCAAGCTCTTGAAAGCTATTCGAGAAAATATGCCAAATACGAGCTTAATTTTAATTTCTCAACGGACTTCGACACTTCAGATGGCTGACCAGATTCTCCTCTTGGAAAAAGGTGAGCTTCTAGCTGTCGGCAAGCACGAGGATTTGATGAAGACTAGTCAAGTCTATCGTGAAATCAATGCCTCCCAACATGGAAAGGAGGATTAGCATGAAACGACAAACTGCAAACCAGACGCTCAAACGTTTGGCAAAAGATTTAGCCAGCCATCCTTTCCTCCTTTTCCTAGCCTTTCTAGGAACCATTGCCCAAGTTGGATTATCGATTTACCTACCTATCTTGATTGGGCAGGTCATCGACCAGGTCCTAGTGGCTGGTTCTTCACCAGTTTTTTGGCAGATTTTCATCCAGATGATTTTGGTGGTCATAGGAAATACTCTAGTACAATGGGTCAATCCTCTTCTTTATAATCGCCTAATCTTCTCTTATACCAGAGACTTGCGAGAGCGAATCATCCATAAGCTCCATCGTTTACCGATTGCTTTTGTGGATCGGCAAGGCAGTGGAGAGATGGTCAGTCGTGTGACCACAGACATAGAACAGTTGGCAGCCGGCTTGACCATGATTTTTAACCAATTTTTCATTGGTGTCTTAATGATTTTGGTTAGTATTCTAGCTATGCTTCAAATTCATCTCCTCATGACTCTCTTGGTCTTGCTGTTGACGCCACTGTCTATGGTGATTTCACGCTTTATTGCCAAACGCTCCTATCATCTCTTCCAGAAGCAAACAGAGACGAGGGGGATTCAGACTCAGTTGATTGAAGAATCGCTTAGCCAGCAGACCATTATCCAGTCCTTTAATGCTCAGAAAGAGTTTATCCAAAGACTGCATGAGGCGAATGCCAACTACTCAGGCTATTCTCAGTCAGCCATCTTTTATTCTTCAACGGTCAATCCTTCGACTCGCTTTGTCAACGCACTCATATACGCTCTTCTTGCTGGAGTAGGAGCTTATCGTATCATGATGGGGTCCACCTTGACCATTGGGCGTTTAGTGACTTTTTTGAATTACGTCCAACAGTACACCAAGCCCTTTAACGATATTTCTTCGGTGCTAGCCGAATTGCAAAGTGCTTTAGCTTGTGCAGAGCGTGTCTATGCTGTCTTAGAAAGTCCTGAGGTAGCTGAAACAGGCAAGGAAGTCTTAACCAGTGACCAAGTCAAGGGAGCCATTTCCTTTAAACAGGTTTCTTTTGGCTACTATCCTGAAAAGATTTTGATTAAGGACTTGTCTATCGATATTCCAGCTGGTAGCAAGGTGGCCATCGTTGGTCCGACAGGTGCCGGAAAATCAACTCTTATCAATCTCCTCATGCGTTTTTACCCTATTAACTCAGGAGATATCTTGCTGGATGGGCAATCCATTTATGATTATACCCGAGCGTCATTGAGACAGCAGTTTGGGATGGTGCTCCAAGAAACCTGGCTCAAGCAAGGAACTATTCATGACAATATTGCCTTTGGCAATCCTGATGCCAGTCGGGAGCAGGTGATTGCTGCTGCAAAAGCAGCCAATGCAGACTTTTTCATCCAACAGTTGCCACAGGGATACGATACCAAGTTGGAAAATGCAGGAGAATCACTATCTGTCGGTCAAGCTCAGCTCTTGACCATTGCCCGAGTCTTTCTAGCTATCCCTAAGATTCTTATCTTAGACGAGGCGACTTCCTCCATCGATACACGGACAGAGGTGCTAGTACAGGATGCCTTTGCCAAACTCATGAAGGGGCGCACAAGCTTTATCATTGCCCATCGTTTGTCAACTATTCAGGATGCGGATTTGATTCTTGTCTTGGTGGATGGTGACATTGTTGAGTATGGGAACCATCATGACCTCATGGCTAGAAAAGGCAAGTATTACCAAATGCAGCAAGCTGCCGCTTTTAGCTCAGAATAAGCCTTTCTCTTTTGGAATTTTATAGACGAAAAAAGTTGCCTTCGAGTGACTTTTTTGTTACAATAGCTAGAAAAATTATTCACTGTAAATTGTCTTTTAGAAAAGGAGCCTAGAATGAAAGTCTATCAGCATATAAATATCGTGACTTGTGACCAAGATTTCCATGTTTATTTGGATGGTGTCTTAGCCGTTAAGGATTCTCAAATCGTCTATGTCGGTCAAGAGAAGTCAGAGATTTTAGAGCAAGCTGAGCAGATTATAGACTATCAGGGAGCCTGGATTATGCCTGGATTGGTCAATTGCCATACCCATTCTGCTATGACAGGTTTGCGAGGGATCAGAGATGACAGTAACCTCCATGAATGGCTCAATGACTATATCTGGCCTGCAGAAGCTGAGTTTACACCAGATATGACTACCAAGGCGGTCAAAGAAGCGCTGACAGAAATGCTCCAGTCAGGAACAACAACCTTCAATGATATGTATAATCCCAATGGAGTGGAGATTGAGCAGATTTATCAGGCAGTCAAGGCTTCCAAGATGCGTTGTTATTTCTCACCGACCCTCTTTTCTTCAGAGGCAGAAACGACTGATGAGACTATAAGCAGAACACGAGCAATCATCGAGGAAATCTTAGGATATGAAAATCCAAATTTCAAGGTAATGGTAGCCCCACATTCTCCCTACAGCTGTAGTAGAGACTTGCTGGAAGAGAGCTTAGATCTGGCAAAAGAGCTGAATATTCCCATCCATATCCATGTGGCGGAGACCAAGGAGGAATCAGGAGTTATCCTAAAACGCTACGGCAAACGCCCCCTTGCTTTTCTAGAAGAACTGGGTTACTTAGATCATCCGTCTGTCTTTGCTCATGGAGTCGAATTAAATGAGCGAGAAATTGAACGCTTAGCAACCTCTCAAGTAGCTATTGCGCATAATCCTATTAGTAACCTCAAATTGGCATCAGGGATTGCTCCCATCATCCAACTGCAAAAAGCAGGAGTAGCAGTCGGAATTGCGACAGATTCGGTTGCTTCCAATAACAACCTAGATATGTTTGAGGAAGGACGGACGGCAACCCTTCTTCAGAAGATGAAAAGTGGAGATGCTAGCCAATTTCCTATCGAAACAGCTCTCAAGGCACTAACAATCGAAGGGGCTAAGGTCCTTGGAATGGAAAATCAGATAGGAAGTCTGGAAGTTGGTAAGCAGGCAGATTTTCTGGTTATTCAACCACAAGGCAAAATCCATCTCCAACCTCAGGAAAACATGCTCTCTCATCTGGTTTATGCTGTCAAATCCAGTGATGTTGATGATGTTTATATCGCTGGAGAGCAGGTCGTTAAGCAAGGTCAAGTCCTGACAGTAGAACTTTAGAAGAAAAATCACGAAAAATTTTAAAAAAAGTTTGCAAAAATCTTGCATTCTTTTTTTAACTATGCTATACTTATATACGGTTTGAAAAAACTGCCTAAGACAGTAGGGGAGCTTGACTCATAAATATCCTACCGAGGACAAAACGTATCATGTAAAAAGAAGCGTATTGTACTTTCGTGTCTAGGTTTGGGCGCGTTTTTCTTTTGGAGAAATTCCCCAAGCAAAATAATTACGGAGGTGAACACACTAATGAGTGAAGCAATTATTGCTAAAAAAGCGGAACTAGTTGACGTAGTAGCTGAAAAAATGAAAGCTGCTGCATCTATCGTCGTTGTTGACGCTCGTGGTTTGACAGTTGAGCAAGATACAGTTCTTCGTCGTGAGCTTCGTGGAAGCGAAGTTGAGTATAAAGTTATTAAAAACTCAATCTTGCGTCGTGCAGCTGAAAAAGCTGGTCTTGAAGAACTTGCATCAGTATTTGTTGGACCATCTGCAGTAGCATTTTCTAACGAAGATGTTATCGCACCAGCGAAAATCTTGAACGATTTTGCTAAAGACGCTGAAGCACTTGAAATCAAAGGTGGTGCAATCGAAGGCGCTGTCGCATCTAAAGAAGAGATTCTTGCACTTGCAACTCTTCCAAACCGCGAAGGACTTCTTTCTATGCTCCTTTCTGTACTTCAAGCGCCAGTGCGCAACGTTGCTCTTGCAGTCAAAGCGGTTGCAGACAACAAAGAAGACGCAGCTTAATCTTAAGCTACGCAGCGTAGCCTAGCTACAAAAAATATTATAAATTTAAAAACATATTTGGAGGAAATAACAATGGCATTGAACATTGAAAACATTATTGCTGAAATTAAAGAAGCTTCAATCCTTGAATTGAACGACCTTGTAAAAGCTATCGAAGAAGAATTTGGTGTAACTGCAGCTGCTCCTGTAGCTGTTGCTGCAGCTGGTGCTGCTGACGCTGGTGCTGCTAAAGATTCATTCGACGTTGAATTGACATCTGCAGGCGACAAAAAAGTTGGCGTTATCAAAGTTGTACGTGAAATCACAGGTCTTGGACTTAAAGAAGCTAAAGAACTTGTTGATGGTGCACCAGGTGTCATCAAAGAAGGTGTTGCAGCTGCAGAAGCTGAAGAACTTAAAGCTAAATTGGAAGAAGCTGGAGCTTCAGTTACTCTTAAATAATAGAGCGACTACATTAGTAGCTTAAAAACATGATTAAACCGCTATTCTTAGGACTAGCGGTTTTTCTTTTTGTTCAAGAAGGGGCAAAAAGGGAAAGTAATTTTTAAAAGTGAGGAGAGTTAGATTGAAAGAATCATATTGGTAAATCGAAATGATGGATATTTGTATCATGTCATAAATCGTTATCAAACGATAATATTGATTTTCTTACAGATTAAGAGTATAATTTATAAAAATGAGTGTTCACTCAATTTTTGTGAAATTAAGGAGTAAAGAAAATGGTTGTTGAAGCAATAGAGTACAGTCATTTCGGTAACGAAGAGGTCTTGGATTTGGTGAAAATCGACTCTACAGCCTTGGATGTGAATCAAGTGAGAGTAGAAGTTCATGCTGTTGGTTTAAATCCTATTGATTATAAAACTTTTGAGGGAGCGAAACCCCTTCGATTTTTATCTTTTATGACGAAATTAAGGAAACCAAGTCGTTGGTTTGAATCTAAATCATCTTTATTTCCAAGAGGTGTGGGGAGAGATTTTTCTGGAGTTATTACAGAAGTTGGAAATGAAGTAACTAGGTTTTCAGTAGGAGATAAGGTGTTTGGAACAATGATTAGCGATCCTGGTTTGGGAACTAAGAGGGGAGCTTTAGCAACAGAAATTTGTGTCAATGAATCGGAAATTGTATTGAAACCAGAGATGATCGACATGACTCACGCAGCTACTATGGGAGTAGCTTCTCTAACTGTGGGTGGGGCTTTTAGAAGAATCGGTTTAAATTCAAGAGATACTGTAGTTATTTCAGCTGCAGCAGGAGGTATTGGAAGTATTGCAGTACAGTATGCAGTTGCTAAGGGGGCGACAGTGATTGGAATAGCAAGTAAGAAAAATGCAGAGTATCTGAAGTCTTTAGGTGCCATACCAGTAAGTTACGAAGAGAACATCAAGAAGGCTCTTCTATCAGCTAGTCCAACGCCTATTACAAAATTTTTGGATTGTTATGGATCTGATTATGTTAGATTGTCTTTTAGTTTAGGCTTGAAAGGGACAGCTATTGGGACATTAGTACCTTCACCCTATGTTATGATAAAAGGTGCTCAGTTTACTGGTCCGAGACATTCTACATACGATGATTTTAGCACTTTATCTGAAATGGTCTCAGAAGGGAAGGTTCAGCTGAAAATTGATCAAGTGTATGACTTTTCTCTAAATTCAGTTAGAGAAGCCTATCGTAGTCTGAAAATGGGACACAATCGAGGCAAAAAAGTCGTAAAAGTAAGAGAGTAGAAGAGAGGTTCTAGAGATGGAAAGTTTAGAACAAAAGTATGCTCAGACGTTAGAAGCCAGCAACTTGAGCTTAAAACAACGTCGAGTATTATTATCCAGCTTAAAATTATTCTCAGAAATTGGATTTGAAAATACAACGTCCAGCCTTATTGCCGAACGCGCTGGAGTGTCAGAAGGAACGGTTTTTAGTTATTTTAAAACAAAGGAAGGTATTTTAGAAGCCATTTTATCTACTTTTCTTGAACAGGTTATTCCAGAAGTGATTGCGGATTTCTCAGAAAAAAAATTCACAGTAGATCAAGAAACTTTTCCCTTCTTTTTAAAAAGTATTGTTAGAGATAGGCTCTTTTTCATTCAGGAGAATCAAATGCATGTTAAAATTCTCTTGGGGCGTTCTTTTATTGATAAAAATCTTTCTATCCAGTTAGGAAATATTATTGTTCAATCTATAATAGAACCAATTAGCCCCGTTTTGAATCAATTTAAAGAAAAAGGACTTATTCTAAATTGGTCAAATGAAAGAATTGTTCGTTACATCTTAGCATTGAGTTTTTCTTATCTTATTCCCATGATGTTGAATGATGAAGGAACTATAAACATCAATGAAGCAGTTGATGAAATTGTTGAATGTTTGTCATCTGCCCTAATGAAAGTAAAATAAATTCTGATGTTAAAACTCACTGTTAATGGTGAGTTTTTTTTGAATCCAACATAAAAATCCTCAATCGGAGTGATTGAGGATTAAGCAAATGAATTTTAAACAATACCTTGTGCGATCATAGCATTTGCTACATTTTCAAAGGCAGCAATGTTTGCTCCTGCAAGGTAGTCTTTATCAAGACCATATGTTTCTGAAGTTGTTTTAGCTGTGTTGAAGATGTTTGTCATGATGTCTTTGAGACGTCCATCAACTTCTTCACGAGTCCATGAGAGGCGAAGGCTATTTTGGCTCATTTCAAGGGCTGAAACGGCTACACCACCAGCGTTGGCAGCTTTTGCAGGTCCGTAGAAGATACCATTTTCTTTGTAAACTTTGATGGCATCAAGGTCGCTTGGCATGTTGGCACCTTCAGATACACAGATAACTCCTTGAGCAACCAAACGTTTAGCTGCTTCACCGTTGATTTCGTTTTGAGTAGCACATGGAAGAGCAATGTCATAGTTTCCAGCGTAAGTCCATACAGAACCTTCGTGGTAGCTTGCAGTTGCTTTTTCAGCAGCATACTCAGTCAAACGAGCACGACGTTTTTCTTTAACATCTACCAAAAGATCGAAGTCGATACCGTTTTCATCGATGACATAACCATTTGAGTCAGAAACAGAGATAACAGTTGCACCGAGTTCAGTCGCTTTTTGAAGAGCGTATTGAGCAACGTTACCTGAACCTGAAATAACAACTTTCTTACCAGCAAAGCTGTTGCCGTTAGCTTTAAGCATTTCCTCAGTGTAGTAAACCAAACCGTAACCAGTTGCTTCTGGACGAATCAAGCTACCACCAAATCCAAGAGGTTTACCAGTCAAGACACCAGCATCAAATTGGTTAAGACGTTTGTATTGACCATAAAGGTAACCAATTTCACGTCCACCAACACCGATATCACCAGCAGGTACGTCAAGTGATGGCCCGATGTGTTTTTGCAATTCAGTCATGAAGCTTTGGCAGAAGCGCATCACTTCAGCATCTGTTTTACCTTTAGGATTGAAGTCTGATCCACCTTTACCTCCACCGATAGGAAGTCCAGTCAAGACGTTTTTGAAGATTTGTTCAAATCCGAGGAATTTCAAAATCCCTTGGTTTACAGTTGGGTGGAAACGAAGTCCGCCTTTGTATGGTCCAACAGCTGAGTTGAATTGAACACGGTAACCACGGTTTACTTGAATGTTTCCATCACGGTCAACCCAAGGAACACGGAAAGAAATCACGCGCTCTGGCTCAGTAATACGTGCCAAGATATTTTCTTCGATATACTCAGGGTGTTTTTCAAATACAGGTTCCAAAGTGTTGAAAAATTCTTCAACAGCTTGGAGGAATTCAGCCTCGTGCCCGTTACGAGCTTTTACAGTTTCAAACACGCTTTGGATATATTCTTTAGCAGATGTCATATCGTTCTCCTTAAATTCTAATTTAATTATGTGTGTCATTATAGCAGAATTTTTTTTAACTGTAAAGAGAAAAACAAAAATTTTCTAAAAATTCTTTCAATTCAGTTCAGATTTTTCTTTAATTCATAAAATACGAACGTTTTTCTTGGAAATATCTTTCTAAAAGAGAAAATGTGAAAATATGGTATAATATTAGCAATAAAAGGAATCTGGAGGATCAGAATCATGGTATCAACGAAAACACAAATTGCTGGTTTTGAGTTTGACAATTGTTTGATGAATGCAGCAGGTGTGGCTTGTATGACGATAGAGGAGCTGGAAGGGGTTAAAAACTCAGAGGCAGGAACTTTTGTGACCAAGACCGCGACCTTGGACTTCCGTCAGGGAAATCCTGAGCCACGTTATCAAGATGTTCCACTTGGTTCTATCAACTCTATGGGCTTGCCAAATAATGGCTTAGACTATTATTTGGATTATCTTTTGGATTTGCAGGAAAAAGAGCCGAACCGAACTTTCTTCTTATCTCTAGTCGGCATGTCTCCAGAGGAAACCCATACTATCTTGAAAAAAGTCCAAGAGAGTGAATTCAAAGGACTGACCGAGCTGAATCTCTCATGTCCAAATGTTCCAGGTAAACCTCAGATTGCCTATGATTTTGAGACAACTGACCGAATTTTATCAGAGGTATTTGCCTACTTTACCAAACCTCTTGGAATTAAGCTTCCACCATATTTTGATATTGTTCACTTTGACCAAGCGGCTGCTATTTTCAACAAGTATCCGCTCAAGTTTGTCAACTGCGTTAACTCAATCGGAAACGGCCTCTATATCGAAGATGAGTCTGTCGTGATTCGTCCTAAAAATGGTTTTGGTGGAATTGGTGGGGAGTACATCAAACCGACTGCTTTAGCCAATGTTCACGCTTTCTACCAACGCTTAAATCCTCAAATCCAAATCATTGGAACAGGTGGCGTTCTGACTGGTCGTGATGCCTTTGAACATATCCTCTGTGGAGCGAGTATGGTGCAGGTAGGTACTACTCTTCACAAAGAAGGTGTCGGTGCTTTTGAACGTATTACCAATGAACTAAAAGCAATCATGGCGGAAAAAGGGTACGATAGCTTAGAAGATTTCCGTGGAAAATTGCGCTATATCGATTAAATGAACCAAAAAATCAGAAGAAAGGAGAGAAGATGCTAGCCATTGAAGAAAGTCAGAAGTTGACTTTATCAAATTTACCTAACCTGAGCCTTTTTACAGGCATAGATCAGGGCCAGTTTGAAGTGATGAAGAGTCAAGTGTTGAAACAGATTGGTTATGATTCTGCCGACCTCAACTTTGCCTACTTTGATATGAAAGAAGTGGTCTACAAGGATGTGGAACTGGAGTTGGTCAGCCTTCCTTTCTTTGCGGATGAGAAAATCGTGATATTAGACCATTTTGTTGATATCACAACAGCCAAGAAACGCTTTTTAACAGATGATGAACTCAAGTCGTTTGAAGAATACCTTGATAACCCTTCGCCAACAACCAAGTTGTTGATCTTTGCGGAAGGAAAACTGGATAGCAAAAGACGGTTGGTCAAATTACTTAAGCGCGATGCCAAGGTCTTTGACGCAGTAGAAGCAAAAGAACAAGAATTGCGCCAGTATTTCCAAAAGTGGAGCCAGAAAAAAGGTCTGCAGTTTGTGGGGCAATCCTTTGAAAATCTCCTCGTCAAATCTGGTTTTCAATTTTGCGAAATCCAGAAAAATCTGCTCTTTTTACAGTCCTATAAGGCGAATTCTATTATTGAGGAAGAAGATATTATCAATGCTATTCCCAAGACCTTGCAGGACAATATTTTTGATTTAACTCAGTTTATTCTGACTAAAAAGATGGATCAGGCGCGTGACTTGGTTAGAGACTTGACCTTGCAAGGGGAAGACGAAATTAAGCTCATAGCTGTCATGTTAGGACAATTTCGGACTTTTACTCAGGTGAAGATTTTGGCGGAGTCTGGGCAAACAGAAGCGCAGATTGCAAGTAGTTTAGGTGGTTATCTCGGACGTAACCCCAATCCTTATCAAATCAAGTTTGCGTTGAGAGATTCGAGAGGACTTTCCTTGAGCTATTTGAAGCAAGCTATTTCCTATTTGATTGAGACAGACTATCAGATTAAAACAGGTCTTTATGAAAAAGGTTTCCTTTTTGAAAAGGCCCTCTTACAGATTGCTAGTCAGGTTAATTGATACTTATTTTGAAACTACAACCCGCGTCAGGATTATCTTGTCGTGGGTTGTTTAATGATTTCTTCATCTATAAGCAAAAAACTTGAAAAAAGTGAATGTTTGCGTTATCATTTTCATATAGAAAGAAAAAGAGGTATTACAGATGGCTATTATCTTACCAGATCTTCCATATGCATACGACGCTTTGGAACCATACATCGATGCGGAAACAATGCACTTGCACCATGACAAACACCATCAAACTTATGTCAACAATGCTAATGCAGCTCTTGAAAAACACCCTGAAATTGGTGAAGACCTTGAAGCCTTGCTTGCTGATGTAGAATCTATCCCAGCTGATATCCGTCAAGCACTTATCAACAATGGTGGTGGACACTTGAACCACGCTCTTTTCTGGGAATTGATGACTCCTGAAAAAACAGCTCCATCAGCAGAACTTGCAGCAGCAATCGATGCAACATTTGGTTCATTTGAAGACTTCCAAGCAGCCTTCACTGCGGCAGCAACAACTCGTTTCGGTTCTGGATGGGCATGGTTGGTTGTTAACAAAGAAGGTAAACTTGAAGTAACTTCAACAGCAAACCAAGATACACCAATCTCAGAAGGTAAAAAACCAATCTTGGGCTTGGACGTTTGGGAACATGCTTACTACGTGAAATACCGCAACGTGCGTCCTGACTACATCAAAGCTTTCTTCTCAGTCATCAACTGGAACAAAGTAGATGAATTGTACGCAGCTGCTAAATAATGATAGTTGGAGGGAAGAATTGTTCTTCTCTTTTTTAGGTTATATGATTCTGGTCTGACGAAATCGTCAGACTTTTTTCATTTTTATGAGAAATGTGCTTAATTTCAAGTATGATATGTAAAACCCTTGATATATCTACATTTCATAATTTCGTTAATGGATTTTTAAACTTTTTAAGAACTTTTTAGGAACTTTTTAATTTTTCAATGGCTTTTTCATAAAATGAAGTGGCGTTTTTCTTGTTGTCTTTGGACAAGTGGCTATAAGTATCCATGGTTATTGAAATCTGAGAATGCCCTAACCTTGTTTGTATTTCTTTGTAAGGCAGACCAGCATTAAGTAAGATACTAGCGTGAGTATGCCGGAAAGCGTGGAAAGTTAAACGAGGGCACTTAGAAAGTTTTAAATGCTTCTCAAGTCTTGGCCTAAGCGCTCTAGCGTCTCTATATTCGTCGAAATAATTAGGGAATACTTTTTCATAAGTCAAACCTATTTCTCTACCCACTTGCGCTTGTCTATTTTTGTAAAGCCGTAGCATGAGTACTGTTTTATTATCTAAATCAATCACTCTTACACTTGATTTTGTTTTAGGAGTGGTGATTTCCTTTTCACAGTTTAGAGTTTTGTTTACGTCTAGTGTACCGTTTTTGAGGTCAATATCAGACCATTCCAACGCTAAACACTCACGAATACGCAAACCAGTAGCTAAAAGCGTCTTATAAAGCACCGTATCGTAGAAATTTTTGTAAGTATTAGGCAACTGATCCAGATAAGCCAAGAATTTTTTCAAATTCTCATCATCAAGATATTTCAGTTTTTGCTCTTCTTTTTCCTTACGCCGTGGGACGATAATATCACGGGCAGGATTAAAGGAGATAACTTGCAACGATACGGCGTATTTAAGTATGCGTTTATTTAGCGAGTTAAGTTGCGTATATTCTTGGTAGCCTTTGCCTAGTTGATTGTAATCTTTTGCCCATTGATTGACTTGCTTTTGAATAACTGGGGGCGTTAGCTTGTCCAGTTTGTAGTCTCCAAAGGCAGGAAGTAGATAGTTATTAATTCTTACCTTAGTTATTGTAAGTGTTGATTTTTTGACTGTATGGCAGTACGTTTCCAGCCAATTCTCCACCAGTTCGGCATAAGTCTTTATCTCAACCGCTGAACAGACCGTAGACCCTCTTTTCTCAAACTCTACCTTGGCTTGGATAGCCTTGCTATTGAGTTCCCTTTTAGTTCGAGCTGATATGGTCGTCTTGACCTTTTTTCCAGTCATTGAATCAATGCCCAGATAAATACTGGAGCGATAAACTACTGATCCATCTTTCTTTTTGTATTCTGTAATCTTCATGGTTTTACTCCTTTTCCATCAGCAGGCAAGCAATTAGGAAAGATTTTGAAGTTATACCATGCGAAGGGCTACGAGAATGCCCTTATTTTCGATTTTAAGCGGTTAGACGGTAAATAATACCAGAGTGATAAACAAGGTGGATATGGGGCTTATATGAGGTTGTAAAAAAGCCCTGATATTTCTAGAGTCATATTTATTTTTTAAGGTTCCCTTAGTTATCTGAAAGATATTTGATTTTACATCAATTCATTTGAAAATACTATACAAATTTCTTTACATTTTCCATAAGTGTGATATAATGGACTCAATAAGATAACTTGTGAAGGATAAACGCTGGGTCCCAGAATGGGGTAGACTGAAAGGTTGAGCATTCCTATGTGCCTGGGGTTATCTTTTTATTTTGATTTTTTAAGGCTCTCTACAAAGTTTAGAGGGTCTTTTTCTATTTCTGTAATGATAAAGTCAACAAATTGCTGTGAATAGGTATAATGCTCAGACTTACCTATTTTATGGCAATATGCAAATTTCTCGTCAGTTTTTATTGAATAGAAATCAATGATTAAGGTTAGAACATATTGATTGAAACTAGATTTATAATTTAATTTGATATTTTTCTTGTTTAATCGATCATTCACAACTGAGATGATATTCCCGTATGAATATTTGTGAGTCTCTGATGGATCTTTTAAATCTTTTACTATTGCCACTTGAGAGGGAGATTGATTTGCAATTGAGACAACGAAGTCAGCTTCAGACTTTTTCTTTGTGATGTATAGGTTTTGTTTTACACCAATTGCAAATTTATCTGAATTATACTCAGAAACGAGAACATCTATAGCATTTGCTTGCTGAATAAACTTTTCTGCAATTTCCGCTGGATATTTTAGTCTGATTTGTTCATTTGTCAGAGGCTCATAACTGGCTGATATAGTTAGGAAATTTTGTGCAATGGTCTCAGTGATGTCTCTACCATGAAATCTCTGAAGTTCATTGACGTAGTTAAGTACACACGCTTGAAATAGTGGAGCGTACTTTAGTTCATAATCCTCTGTAATATAATGTGTGCTGATATTTCTAAGCTCAATAATACGCTCCAGATTTAGTCGAATTCGTGTACTATCATCGGAGTAAATTTTTTTGATAACATTTTCAAGGCTGAGAGTTCTATCTGGATTATCCTTAAAATAGATAGATAGATTTCTATTTAGCATCTCAGACTTCAACATCAACTCCCAAGCATTACATATGAAAAAA
This sequence comes from bacterium, assembly GCA_905221455.1. Lineage (GTDB taxonomy): Bacteria > Bacillota > Bacilli > Lactobacillales > Streptococcaceae > Streptococcus. The sequence goes on from CAJNDF010000002.1 coordinate 75,176, forward strand.
CTGAACCCTTCAATACGATATTTAATTGTAGGCTTGTTGTAAATTTCCAGCCCCATAATAAAGGCCTCAACACTTTTATCAACAAGTCGTTGACTTAAATTTTTCATATTTTCTTCCCTCCAATCTAACTATTAAGCAATCTTTTTAATAAAAAGAGTTGCTTTTTATTTTTTTCTTGTTCATTTGTCAATTTCGCTCATTTTTGCGCTTTAGTCGGTAAAATCGGCTTTCTATTCTTCAATCCTCTTGACTTTTCTTGAATTTTTCTAACTCTTCAAGATAGTCTTCTGCCCAAATCCCAGTTTTTTGATATCGGTCAATTCTGTCTATATATCTTCGATTAAAGTTAGCTTCAATTTCTAAATCCATGATCATATCCATATTATTCTCTGTATAGTCAAGACTAGAAATATATTCTTCTAAGAAATTGGCCTGTGATTCGTAGAATTTTTTCATACCGTTTAAATCCTTGACAGGAATAGGATTTCGGAGATTATAGTTATATAGATTTACAATATCATTCAAGTCTGATCTGATAAAAAATGCACTATCGATAGCTTGTTTGGTATTTTCAAAAGCTTCTTCATCGAGCTCTTCTCTAGTTTTTTCCATGTAATCTAGGATATAGTCCCAGTTATATCGACTTCTAGCAGAACTGCCATATAATAGTTGCTCAACGCTAAGATTTCCTAGTTTTGCTATTTTTAACAAATTTTCTTTGTTAGGCAAATTACGCCCCTTTTCCCAATTATTAACAGTCCCCTTACTGGTATTAAATGCTTTACCAAATTCCTCCATAGTTGCACCTTGATCGAGCCTAATACTTTTAATTCGGTTTCCTACTTCAATATTATTTACTTCCATTTTTTTACCTCGTATTTAAATTATAACTATTTTTTGTTTTTAAGTAAAGAAAAGTATTGACTTTTTAAAAAATATCGGTTACAATCAAGGTATGCAAAAGTAAAGGAGGTGTAAAATGGTAAATAAGATAAAAGGTTATCGAAATATGTTGGGTTTATCTCAGGAACAATTAGGAAAACAATTGGGAATAAGTAAGCAAGCTTATTACAATAAAGAGAGTGGAAAAAATTCTTTTTCTGATTCTGAAAAGTTAAAGTTTAAAGCTTTGTTATTACCATTGTTTCCTGACATCACCATTGAAGATATATTTTTTTAAGGAAAAAGTATGCAAAAGTATTTTTAAATGCATAGAAAGGAGCGACCCAATCGCAATACTTCAATACATATACAGATTTCTCATGTGGTGCTTCACCACTGGGGATTGACAACAAAAAAAGGAGAAAAGAAATGAACTTTAAAGAATTTAAAACGTGGCTAGATGATGCCGTGAGTGTGGCTGAAGCTATGGCATTACCTGAAAATAAAGCAGTACTTGACGACTTAATAGAAAAGACAGCTAATAATCTAGCTTTTATTGCTGAATTAGTGGAAAGCCGTCAACTGATTTATAGAAAACCTAGACATGAAGATTAAAAAAAGACAACAAAAAAAGTCACTTGCTCAAATTTTGACCGAGGAGAGCAAGCGACTGGATGAAAAGGATACGTTTTTTAACGTACCTTGATTATAGCATAGAAAGACAAGGTAAACAATGGGGAAAAAACATCAAGTAGTAAAATTCAAGGATATTGCTGAAAAATTGCCTGAATTAGAGGGGAAAAACCTAGAAGAAATCGCTGGAGTGTTAGGCTATCGCAATTTAGAGAGTTGCAGAACTAACCTTTACAGTTTGAGACAAAGCAAACGGATAAACTTCAAAGTAGAAAAATGGGTTTATAGCAAGTTCGAACTCTTGGACAATTCGGTAAAAGAGGAACTGGAAGACAAGGAATTGTCGGATCGTGGGCGCTATTTGAAGAGCGTAGAGCGCTATAAGGCAATGTTAAATGCTTTTTCTATCGCCTTTGATAGCACAGTCAAGGCAGAAACCAGACAAAAAGCGGAACATGATGGCTTGAAAGCCTTGGACAGAATCCCAGATAAGCACTACGCCCTGCTTTATGACATGATGGAGGGGTGAGCATGACTAAATATGAACGTGCCAAGCAATTCTATAGTCGAGCAACATTCGCTTTAAGTGACTTTTTGCATGGACGAATAGATGAACTAGAATTTAAAAAACAGTGGCAAAACTTAGAAAATAGAGCCATTAGAGAAATGAACTAACAAAATCGAATAGCAGGCAAGCAATTAGGAGAGATTTTGAAAATCAAGTGCTTACACGGCGACTCTAAGCACTTCTTTAACAAAAATGTGGGGGAATACCCACGAAACATCACTACATGCGTTCGTCAACTTGGGGCAATCGCCCAGCGTTTGGAGTGGTGTCAATACTGTATAGGAAACGACATTAAAAGGCCAACAAGGCAATTACACAACATAGAAACAGAGGTAAAAAACATGACAGAAACAACATACGATATTATCGCTAAAAGCTTGGATAGAATTAGTATGGAATTACACCAAGCAGAAGAAAACAATGATTTTTTCAGAATAGGACTCTTATCAGGACAATTAAAAGCTATCAAAGAAAATTTACACCGCTTACTTTGGATTGAACTTCCTGAATTGAATGACCGCCATAAAATCGAAGCAGTTTCTAAAAGCACTACGGGAATGTTTTTCCACCCTGGTATTTTTGAAATGGACGCTATGCGACAGGCATTCTTTAAACGCCAAGCCAAGCACTTTTTTGAGAACGAAGCAGAGCAACAGGCGTATATAGAGCATGCTGAGAAGGAGTATTTAGGGGCTACTGTAACCTTTAAAGATATTCTTTTTAACTCTAAAAATGGAACTCAGAGAGTAAATAAAAGTTGTCTTATAGAGAAGTTTGAGGAGGCAATGCAATGACACTAGACCTAGACAACATGACACAAGCAGAATTTGATGAAGTAATAGCTGAAATTAAGGAGAGAAACCCAAGCCTCTTTCAGTTTATCACTGATTTTTTAGATAGAAAGATAACATCTGAAGAGGTGGACGATTTCCTGAAGATGGAGCGAACTGATCAAGTGGAATATATTAAGAATTACAAAGCGAGGGCATAACATGAATGAATTAGATTTGACCAACACACAGGCGGTTTTTGTTAGCCTGGTACTGATTGGCTTACTGCTTTATCTAAACCACCGAGACCGCAAAAAAAGCGCCCAAATTGAGCGAGAAAACCAACAGACGATAGAAACACCTAGCGAGGATTTAAACCCTTACTACGGCCGTTATATCCAGCTTACAGGGGTAAAGCCATGGGGGTGATGATATGTTTGAAAAGATGGTTGAAGAACTACCACTGAAGATTGTAGAGGTGTTTCAACGATTTTTAAAAAGTTATGAGAAAGCACCTCCACGAATATTGAAAGTAATCAATAGAAAGCAAGCAAAGATAGAACTGAACGTGAGCGACAACACGTTGGATAAATGGGAACGGCAAGGTTTGCGGCGATACCAAGCAAAAGGCGAAGATACAAGAATAGTATTTTATTTAGTAGATGATCTTCATAAGTTTTTAGGGGTAGAAGAATGAGAATACTAGAATTGACTATATCCGTTGAGAAAATACCCCTATTTGGCTTTCTCAAGTCAAATCCTACTCAAGTATGGAAGAATGGGGAACACTACAAATTTACCTATTATGAGCCTGTAGACGAGGCTTTGACGAGTTTTCAATATAAAGGCTTATATGTGTCTATTAAAGACGAAAATGAGGCAGTAGAGGGCTGGGAATTGGTCAGAGATTTAGATATTGCTTTGGCCAGTCCTGACTTGTTGACAATCTTGAAAGAATTAGAGGTAAACAAATTGACTGAGCAACGGCAAGGACTTGGAGTGGAGTTAAAAGGTTGGATATTCGATCTCATCTGTAATGGCATTTATACCAGATATGAGACTTCACTCTTTGTCCGATTGCTATTTGTAAATGGCTACAGTTTTAGTCAGTTGGTGGACTTGTTTTCAGCAATCGTCAAACGCAAAGACCTAGCCAGTTATTTTTTAGAAATAGCAAGAATATTTTATAAGGAGGTGGCTTTTGAGTAGCAATGAAATTGTAAAAAAAATCATTGAAGAAAATAAGCAGAAAGTACCGCCTGAAGTGGTGGACTTGACTCAAGCAAGGGAGACCAACGAGGAACACAACAGCTTGAACTTGTCAAAAAAACCAAAAGGAAACGGCTTTGATAGAGGTTTAGACAATCTCCGAAAGATTTTGAGCGGGGATAGTAAGCTAAAAGGTGCTATACAGTACAACGTCTTTACTTATGAAATTGACGTGACTAGACCAATGAAGTTAAACGGTAGAACCTTGAGCGGTGCAATCGATGACCTGATTATCAGAGAGATTAGGGCTTATATTGCTACCAAGTATAAGCTGGACTATAAAAAGTCGGACATAGCGGATATCTTAGAAGTGGTGGCTGGAGAACATAGCTATAACCCCTTAAAAGACTATCTGGAATCATGCGAAAACGAGTATAAAGTGTTAGTGAATCAGCGTGATCCCTTTGATATTCTGAGGCATTATCTGAATATCAAGGATGATGAATATAACCGTATTATCGTGGACTTGTTTTTCCGTGGAGCAGTTGCCAAGGTATTTGACCCCTCTACCAAGTTTGACTTTGTGCTGGACTTGACTGGAAGGCAGGGAGTAGGAAAGACCCAATTTTTTGAGGGGCTATTCACTCACAAGTATTTTACAACCGTTGAGACTTTCACAGACAAAGACGACAAGGCCAGAATGGTGAGAAACTGGTGTGTATTTGATGATGAGATGGTGGCCAGTAAAAAGGCTAGTTTTTCAGAATTGAAGAAATTCATTACAGAAACCAAGCTGGAGTTTAGACCGCCTTACGCCTCCAGCGACAGGCGATTGCCTAAGAGTTTTATCATTGTCAGAGCAACCAATGACCATGATTATTTAAACGATCTGACAGGGGAAAGGCGCTTTCTAGTTGCGGAAGTCCACAAGGACACCGCTTATAAGGGCAGGAAGTGGACAGAAAAAGACCGTAGAGCCTTTTGGGGTGCTATGGTTGTAGCTTGGAGGGCTAATAAGTCTTTGACCCTGACAGACGACCAAGAAAAGCTAGTAAACGAGGTTAGAAACCGTTACAAGTTTGTAGATGAAATCTTTGAGGATGTGGAGCGTTATTTAGAAATTCCTTACCCTAAAAATATGTATCAATTCCCAGCAACAGACAGGACTAGACACTATTACATCCACGACATGATGAACCACGGCTACCATATGGGCGCTAATGGAGCAGAGATTCCCTTAGATACTGAAAAGTATGGGGAACTGGTGGAAAGGGATAAGGTGGTAGTTAATTTATTCTTTTCGGAGGCTTATTTGGACAATTCCCCCAATCCCAAAGATAAAAACAAGGTTAAGAAAATCATGCAAAACAAAGAGGGTTGGGAATCAAGGAAATCTTTAAGATTTGGAAAAACTATCAAACGTGGGTTCGCTAAAACAAAAGATTAAAGTGTAGGCAGTGTAGGCAAGAAGTCAAAAAAGCGCCAACGCTGAAAAACCTTGATAGTATTGGGTTTTAAAGGAGTGTAGGCAACCTCTAAAAAAGTGCCAACGCCCCTAAACCCTTGCTATCATTGGCTTTATACTATAAGTGTTGGCAAAATATATATTTTATAAAAGTATATTTAATTAAATAGCTAATGCGTTATATATTATTTTTTTTGAGACAAAGTGCCTACATGCCAACACAGGGGTTAAACCCTTGAGGCTGTAAGGCGGAGGGCGTAGGCGCCCAATATTCAAAAACGCCTACACTTTGCCAAAAACCTAAAATAGAAAAGGAAAATAGAATAAAGGAGCAAATCAGATGGCGATGAACATTTGTAAAAGAGTGACTAGATTAGAAGAAACCGTTGAGCGGATCAGTGAGGTGTTAGATGGCTTCATTGAGAATGCGAATCGTAACGTTGTCGCAAACAATAAAAACATCGAACGGATTCAGGAAGGTTTTGAGGTAGTCTTTAAAGAGATTGATGAACTAAAAACATTACCTGGTAAACACTTAAACAAAATGGGGTAGATAGTACCGACCCCCTTGCAATGGTGTAACTACTAGTGACACCCTTAAAACAGAAAGAGGAAAAACAACATGACATTAAAAGCATTTTCAGAAACAGCACCAAAACATACATTTACTTATGAGTTTGGAGACCTAGAAGACGCACAAATAGCAGGACTAGCGTTATTTGGATTTATGAGAGGTACTTATCTAGTGCCAGCTATTAAACTAAGATATAAGGAAAACGGAACGCTTATCGCTGAGTATTTGGAGGATAACAGCTTAGATATCAACTTTAAGCGCATTTGTGAGGTTTTCAAGAATGAAGAAAATCCAATAGATGAAGAAGTTGAGGAATAAAGTAGAGAGGATGTAAGCAGATGAACTACAATAGAGACCCCGTGACTGGATCTAGCACTCTAAACTTAATCAAACAATAGAAAAGGAAAAAATAAGATGGCAGAAACACAAAGCACAAACAACATTGAACAAGCGCAAAAGCGCCAAGAATTAGCCCAAAAATGGATAAAGCACTGGATAAAATCACTAAGGAAGTGAACGCATTGATTACACAAAACGAAAATACGATTGCTGAGGCTGAACGAGAAAAAACACAGTTGCTTCAAGACCAAGCGACAGCCCAACGTGAATATGATGAAGCGGTTGAGGGAGTAGACAAAGACAAGTTACGCAATGCCAAGGATAACTTATGGATTGCTGAAAGTAAATTAAAAAAGAATGCTAAAAAGCTGGAAGACTTGCACAATGAAACACTTATGAGTCTTGAAGATTTTAAGACAAAAATCGATGAACTAGATTCAACGGTTGACAAAAAGCATAAGGCGCTTTATGATAAAGCCGTGGATTTGCTACGAGAGATTGACCAGATCGATGACGAATTTAGAGCAGATTCAGATAAACTTCAAGCCCTTTACCATGCTATGGTTTACAAAGTTGGAAAAGGTAAGAGAGAGTTTACTTTCAGCACAGGGGGATCTATTATTTCGCCAGCCGATGGAAGGGTTAGATACGAACCAGTCTATCCAGTTGAACCATTCTTAAGAGAAGTTTATGTGCGAGCCTTTGGAAATACTTACAACGATGTGAAAGGTCATTTTTAAAAGATGAAGAGACAAGTTAGACACAAAATTGAACCAGTACCAACGATTGTAGAACTCTTCAAAATAATGGAAGAACACCAGCAAGCACATCCAGAGTACGAGCGTTATAATTTTAAATACATTGAAGATGGGGACGCTATCGGTGCAATCATTGACTACAACGTAGAAGAAGCAGTATTAAAAGCTGAGCAAGAGCAAGATAACGCTTAAGACAAGGGGGAGTTTTCCCCTTTTTGTCGCTTAAGGAGGTGAACTAATGTGACAGATAAGTTAACGCAGAGACAAGAAAAATTTGTCCAAGGACTAGTGGCTGGACTATCTCAAAGAAAAGCATATAAAGAGGTTTATAACGCCCAAAAGATGGCTGATAGTACGATAGATTCAAGGGCTAGTAAGTTGCTGAAAGAGTACAAGGTTAATACAAGGTACAGAGAGTTATTAAAAGAGTTTTCAAACCGTGCTTTGTGGTCAAGGGAGCAGGCTTTTAATGAGTATGAATGGCTAAAAAATAAAGCTAAATCTGAAATTATCGAAAGTGGATTGAGATCTAGTAATTTTAATGCCTTTCTTTCTGCTTTGCATGGGATGAATAATAGCGCTTTTCGTGATTTGGAGTTACTGGACGAGAAGTTGCGAGCAGAAATCAGTGTGATTAAGAGTAACATCCATCAAGAAACTCCAGTTAAGGATGATAAATTTATAGAGGCCATGAGCGCAATGGTTGAATCCGTCTGGGAAGATGAGATTCAAAAGGAATAGCCTTAGAATACGAAAAAAAGCCAGCCTATGGCTGACTCCTTTTTGATATGTACGCTAAAAATATTATATCATAAAGGAGGCCGAGGCATGACACCAGAGCAGGTAAAAGAAAAACTAGAGGGCGTTAAGTGGATAAACAAGGAGATTAAAGGCTTATATTTGGAATTGGAAGCCCTGGAGTGTGGTATTATCAAAAAGCCAACACTAAGCCATAGCAGGGTACAGACAAGCAGGGGAAATACAGCAGAGAATAACCTTATAAGTGTTCTAAAACTAAAAGAGGATACGCTTCAGAGGATTGAGCGACTTACTGAAGAGAGAATGGCAATATCTGGGCTAATCGATAAGCTGGACAATCCGCTTGAGCGTTCTGTTCTAAGATTTTTTTACTTGAATGATCTTGTAGCTTCGGAGGTAGCTGAAGAAATAGGAAAATCTACCACCTCAGTATATCGAGTAAAGCAGGAAGCTATAGAACACTTGAGCAAGGTGGAAGGAGCGAACTAATGGAGCTGGATAAGTTTAAAACGATGATGAACGTCAGAGAGCGGATGACATACTTTCTACGTTTCCAGAGGATGGCAGGGAGTGAAAACCAAGTTACAATAGACGAAGAGGCTTGGAAACTTATCTTACCTGATCAGTGGAATTTGACTAGTAAGCATGAAAAGGCAATCCGTGAGGGGTTGGAAATATTCGCCCACGACATCAACAGCATAGAGAACGAGAGAGCCAGAAAATACTTTATCATCCATTATTGCTACATGAGAAAGAAAACAATGAGTGAATGTGTAGAGATGGCAGGTACTAGCTCCACTAGCTACCACCGATACAAACAGATAGCTGTTTTAAACTTTGCGAGAATCCACCAGAACGGAGAGCTAGAAGTGTATAAGTAGGCTGAGGCTTCATATTCGCCCCCCTATTTTGCTTTGTTTCGTACTGGACAACTTAAAACACCACGGATAAACTACAAACCCTTAGAGAGCAAACTGGGGGCTTTTGTGAGGTCATAATCTTATAAACCACGCGCTTCATGGTATAATATACCTATCAGCAATCAGAAACTAAAGTATGGAAAAGTATGTACATATTTCATCAGAAAACAAAAAAGCACGTTTGACCGTGCTAGTTTCTTGCCTGCTGAACTCGTTATTTATTGCCCTTTTTGAGGGCTTTTTTTGTGGACTTTTTAAGAACTTTTATAGTCTTTTAAAAAGTCCTAAAGACCTGCTATTTTTTAAGATTTAATAGTATAAACGCTTTAGGTATTTTAATGAAGACTAAAAGTTTATCGTTTCTATTCTTATGAGAAACGTGCTAACTGCTAGAAATTATGGTAGAATAAAGTATTAAGTAATCGTGGAAAAAGGATATCTATGCGAAAAGAAATTGCACCTGAATTATACAACTATAACAAATTTCCTGGTCCTGAGTTCCATTTGCATGGGGACAAGGTCGAAACGGAAGGGATAGCTTTTTCCTTGGTTGAAAATATCAAGGATGCCTTTGATGTGACGGCTTTTAATCAGCGTTTTTCAGAAGTCTTAACTAAGTTTGATTATATCGTGGGGGACTGGAGCAACGAACAGCTTCGCCTACGAGGTTTTTACAAGGATGACCGAACAGAAGAAAATCTGGAAAAAATCAGTCGTTTACAAGACTACCTTTTAGAGTATTGTAGTTATGGTTGTGCCTATTTTGTCCTAGAAAATGAAGCACCTAAGCGCGCATCATTTGACAAGAAAATGCGCAAGAAGGAAGAAGAACCACCTTCTAGAAAAGGAAAGAAACCGGCTCAAACCAAACGAAAACCGAATGCAGATAAGAAAAATAGACGTCGTCAGAAAGACCAGCATTCTCATAAAGAGGACAAGGGGCAACGTCATTTTGTCATTCGTCAGAAGTGAGTAGAGAATAAGGAGAAGAAATGAAACCGTCAATTTATAGTTTAACACGTCAAACCATGCAGGAATGGGTATTGGAGCAGGGAGAAAAGAAATTCCGTGCAGATCAAATCTGGGAATGGCTCTACCGTAAACGTGTTCAGTCATTTGAAGAAATGACCAACCTTTCAAAAGATTTGATTGCTAAGCTTAATGACCAGTTTGTGGTCAATCCCTTGAAACAGCGTATCGTTCAAGAGTCTGCTGATGGTACCGTTAAATATCTTTTTGAGTTGCCTGATGGTATGTTGATTGAGACAGTACTTATGCGTCAACACTATGGTTTGTCAGTCTGTGTAACCACTCAGGTAGGCTGTAATATCGGTTGTACCTTCTGTGCTTCTGGTTTGATCAAGAAGCAACGCGACCTCAATAATGGGGAAATCGTAGCGCAGATCATGCTGGTTCAGAAATATTTTGATGAGCGTGGACAAGACGAACGCGTCAGCCATATCGTTGTCATGGGAATCGGTGAGCCTTTTGATAACTACAATAATGTCTTGAATTTCGTTCGTACCATCAATGATGACAAGGGAATGGCAATCGGAGCTCGTCACATCACGGTTTCAACCTCAGGTTTGGCCCATAAAATTCGTGATTTTGCTAATGAAGGAGTTCAGGTCAATCTTGCCGTTTCGCTTCATGCACCTAATAATGAACTGCGCTCAAGCATCATGAAGATTAACCGTGCCTTTCCGATTGAAAAACTCTTTGCAGCTATTGAGTATTATATTGAAACAACCAATCGTCGTGTGACCTTTGAATATATCATGCTCAATGAAGTCAACGATGGTGTAGAACAAGCTTTGGAATTGGCTGAATTGCTCAAGAACATCAAGAAATTGTCTTATGTAAACTTGATTCCTTATAACCCAGTTAGTGAGCATGACCAATATAGTCGTAGTCCAAAAGAGCGCGTGATGGCCTTCTATGATACACTCAAGAAAAAAGGGGTCAACTGTGTTGTTCGTCAAGAGCACGGTACTGATATTGATGCAGCTTGTGGACAATTGCGTTCTAATACAATGAAACGTGACCGCCAGAAAGCTGTCGCAGCAGTCAATCCTTAATGATGAAAAAAACTTATAATCATATTTTGGTCTTGGGAGTCATTTTCTATAGCATTTGTATCGTCTACTTTTGTTTTACTCCTCAAGAACATTCTCCTGTGGGAGTGGAAACTCCAGGTATTCAGCATCTTGGACGCCTGGTTTTTCTTTTGACTCCTTTCAATTCTCTTTGGAAACTGGGTGAAGTGAGTGATATGATACAATTATGTTGGATTTTTTTACAAAATATCCTCAATGTCTTCTTGCTTTTTCCTCTGATGTTCCAACTCCTTTATCTCTTTCCAAACTTGCGGAAAACAACAAAGGTGCTACTTTTTAGTTTTCTAGTGAGTCTTGGAATTGAGTGTACGCAGTTAGTCTTGGACTTTTTCTTTGATTTCAATCGTGTATTTGAGATTGATGATTTGTGGACCAATACCTTGGGTGGCTATTTGTCTTGGCTACTTTATAAACAATTACATAATACTCAATGAAAATCAAAGAGCAAACTAGGAAGCTAGCCGCAGGTTGCTCAAAGCACTGCTTTGAGGTTGTGGATAGAACTGACGAAGTCAGCTCAAAACACTGTTTTGAGGTTGTGGATAGAACTGACGAAGTCAGTAACCATATATACGGCAAGGTGAAGCTGACGTGGTTTGAAGAGATTTTCGAAGAGTATAAAAACAAGATAAGGAATTAAAATGAGTATTTTAGAAGTTAAAAACTTGAGTCACGGTTTTGGTGACCGTGCAATTTTTGAAGATGTGTCCTTCCGTCTCCTCAAGGGAGAACATATCGGTCTGGTCGGTGCCAATGGTGAAGGAAAATCGACCTTTATGAGTATTGTGACTGGTAAGATGTTGCCAGATGAAGGGAAAGTCGAATGGTCTAAATATGTGACTGCTGGTTATTTGGACCAGCACTCTGTCCTTGCTGAAGGCCAATCTGTTCGTGATGTTCTCCGTACAGCCTTTGATGAGCTTTTCAAAGCTGAAGCCCGTATCAATGACCTTTATATGGAAATGGCTGAAGACGGAGCGGATGTTGATGTTCTCATGGAAGAAGTGGGCGAACTCCAAGACCGTTTGGAGAGTCGTGATTTCTATACCTTGGATGCTAAGATTGATGAAGTGGCGCGTGCCCTTGGTGTTATGGACTTTGGCATGGATACGGATGTAACTTCTTTATCAGGGGGACAAAGAACCAAAGTGCTTTTGGCAAAACTTCTCCTTGAAAAGCCTGATATCTTACTTTTGGATGAGCCGACCAACTACTTGGATGCTGAGCATATTGATTGGCTCAAGCGCTATCTCCAAAACTATGAGAATGCCTTTGTTCTTATTTCACACGATATCCCATTCCTAAATGACGTGATCAATATCGTCTATCATGTGGAAAATCAACAGCTGACGCGTTACTCTGGTGACTACTACCAGTTCCAAGAAGTCTATGCCATGAAGAAATCTCAGCTGGAGGCAGCCTATGAACGTCAGCAGAAAGAGATTGCGGATCTCAAGGACTTCGTGGCTCGAAATAAAGCGCGTGTTGCAACACGAAACATGGCCATGTCCCGTCAGAAGAAATTGGATAAGATGGATATTATCGAACTCCAAAGTGAGAAACCAAAACCATCCTTTGATTTCAAACCGGCTCGTACACCAGGGCGCTTTATCTTCCAAGCCAAGGATTTGCAGATTGGTTATGACCGTCCACTTACCAAGCCTTTGAATCTTACCTTTGAACGCAATCAAAAGGTTGCTATTATCGGGGCAAATGGTATCGGGAAAACAACTCTCTTGAAGTCTCTTTTGGGAATTATCCCGCCAATCGCTGGGGAAGTTGAACGCGGTGACTACCTAGAACTTGGCTACTTTGAGCAGGAAGTAGAAGGAGGCAATCGTCAAACACCACTAGAGGCTGTCTGGAATGCCTTTCCTGCACTTAATCAAGCAGAAGTTCGTGCAGCCCTTGCCCGTTGTGGTTTGACAACCAAGCATATTGAAAGCCAGATTCAGGTTTTGTCAGGTGGGGAACAAGCCAAGGTTCGTTTCTGTCTCTTGATGAATCGTGAAAACAACGTTTTAGTTCTGGACGAGCCTACAAACCACTTGGATGTGGATGCTAAGGACGAACTCAAACGCGCTCTCAAAGAATATAAGGGATCGATTCTTATGGTCTGCCACGAACCAGACTTCTATGAAGGTTGGATGGATCAAATCTGGGACTTTAATAATCTAACTTAAAAATCAGTATAAAAGAAATACAGTACCGAATGCGGATACTGTATTTTTTAGGTTTTTAAGATTTGAAATCGTAGTCTTTCACCACTTCGATGCTATCGATAGTAATAGCAGTCGTTGGTTTGTCTTTTTCATCTTTTTCGGCTTTAGCAATCTTATCTACAACATCCATACCGTCAATGACTTGGCCAAAGACTGGGTGTTTGCCATCTAGACTAGGATTTCCCCCTTCTTTGTAGGCTTCGATGATTTTCTTTGGATACTTGCTTGTAGGGAGTTTAGCAGAGGTATCTGTAGAGTTTTGGTTGATGAAGAATTGGCTACCATTGGTGTTTGGTTGACCAGTATTTGCCATCGCAAGAGCCCCACGGATGTTATAGAGATAAGGAGTGATCTCGTTTTTGAAACCAGTTCCCTTGTCTTTTGTCTTATCCTTGTCATGCCAGATAGACTGACCACCTGTACCATCTCCTTTTGGATCTCCAGTTTGAACCATGAAGCCATCGATGACACGGTGGAAGGTAATGCCGTTATAGTAGCCTTCCTTGGCATGAGTGAGGAAGTTTTCAACCGCTAGAGGAGCGAGTTTAGGGAAGAGTTTGATACGGATATCTCCTTGACTTGTGTGGAGAATCACTTCAGCCTCGTCTTCAGCAACTTCTTTAGATAGTTGTGGGAAATAGGCGTTTTCGTTTGTTAAAGCATCGTTTAAGTCCTTGGCAGATTGGGCAGTTGCTTTGGAGCTCTCTTCAGCGGCCAAGCTAGAATCTACATAATCATTACCACGCAGACTGCGTTGGATGCTGCTACATCCAGCTAGGGCTACAGTGGACAGTAAAAGAAGGGTTGCTAGTTTTTTCATTCTGTTCCTCTCAAAAATTCATTTCTACCATTGTACCCTAAAAGGAAGTGGATTTCAAATGTTAGTGACAAGACAGTTTAAGAGGAAGCCAACCAGAAAGTCGCTTGCTTAGGGGCATCAATACCATAAGTGTAGTCAAAGTATTTAGGAAACCAGATCTTAAGAAAGCTCGTAAAGCATCACAATTAGTAAACGTTAATTCGAAAGAATTACTATATTTTAAAAGAGCACATTTTCAAAGAATTTTTTCTTTTGGCTTCAATTCCTAATTAATCAATGAACTTAATACTAGGTCTCGAAAAGAATTATGCTTCCTCTTTCTGTCTGAGTTCAAAGAGGTCTTCTACTTTCAGATTAAAAACTTGAGCAATTTTAAGAGCCATTTCCAGCGAAGGATTATAACGATTGTTTTCCAAGTGCAGAATTGTCTCGCGTCGCATGCCGATGAGGTCGGCTAACTCCTGCTGGGTCATGCCTGTGGACTCACGAACAGATTTGAGATTAGTAATAATCTTGCTTTCTTTGGCCATGCTTATCCTCTACGTTCCAATATAAAATAAACAACCGCAAAGATGCAAATCAAGGCAGCTATGCTAATAAATATCTGGCCCATGTAAAGAGTGAGAGCCCCCATATACCCAATGATAACTGCGAGGATCATCAGTGCACCTAGTATAAAAATAAACATCAAGCTAGTTGACTTTGCTAAATTAGCATAAAAGCGTTCGTCCGGAGTTTCCTTGACATTTTTCAAAGAGAAAAAACCAAATGCAATCACTTCAATAACGAGGCCAATTCCCAAAATCCATTCTTTAATACCAGAACTTTCGCTTGGGGTTGCAATCCAAATTCCTACTGTATAAAAAATGCTTGCTGCAAACACAAGTATCGTGTAAAGCTTAGCAGACAAGTCAAAAATAATCTTTCCATTACCTTTCTGACTCTTATGTAGCCAGCTCCAAATAGCTACAATCTGACCTGACACTGAAATACCAGTAATAACTAACTTGGGTTCCCAACTAAGATTAGAACCAAATAAAACAATAAAATCAATAAAGAGAGCTACGGCAATCATTGCAATGAGGCCACGCATTTTTTGACTTTTTTTCATGATAGACTCCTTTTTTTGTTATAAATATATAACACTTAAATTTTATGTTATAAATATATCACATTTAAATTTAGAAAGCAAGAATTTATGTGCCAAGGTGGCAATTATTTGAAAAAATTTTTTAATAAAAGCCCTTGATAGTCAAACAACTAAAGAATTATTTGAAGCAATGCATCGGATTTGGTTTGGATAGTTTCGTTAATAATATTTGATGATAAAGAATTTTTGAAAAATCTAGATACTGTATGAATCTCTACTTTTTTCTTAGACTGTTATAAAGTCTGTCAGAATAAGCTTTGTAGGTGTAGAAGTTAATTTTTACAGAACTAAATTATTCCCCTATTTAGAATCTATTAATTCATATTTTATAAATTAATTAGTAGATATCATTCTTAAAATCCTTGATATTTCGTTTGGGAACAGGCTTGGGATTTAGAAGCCAAGCATCCAAATCACGTTCAGTCGATATGGGTTTGACTTGATGGTCTTTATAAAATGTTTCTAAAATAGTATTTATGACATTCTCTTTCTGATTTTTCTTTAAAAGTATAACAAATTTCTAAATGGTTTAAAAAATTTATAGTCTGTCAAGTTTTTTTCTTGACACCTGTCAGAAATCTGCTATAATAGAACATGTGCTAAATAGCTCAGCTATTTCACCGAAATAAAAAATAAGAAAAGAGACTTTAAAAATGGCAGTTAAAATCCGTTTGACTCGTATGGGTTCTAAGAAAAAACCTTTCTACCGTATCAACGTAGCAGATTCACGTTCACCACGTGATGGACGTTTCATCGAAACAGTTGGAACTTACAACCCACTTGTTGCTGAAAACCAAGTAACTTTGAAAGAAGACCGCGTTCTTGCATGGTTGGCTGATGGAGCTCAACCTTCAGATACAGTACGTAACATCCTTTCAAAAGAAGGCGTATTGAAGAAATTCCACGATTCTAAATTCTCAAAATAAGTTTAAAGTAGGTTGACAGATGGATACGATTGAAAATCTCATTATTGCGATTGTGAAACCCTTGATTTCACAACCAGATGCCTTAACTATCAAGATTGAAGATACACCAGAGTTTTTGGAATATCATTTGGATCTTGATCAAAGCGATGTGGGTCGTGTAATCGGTCGTAAGGGTCGCACTATTTCTGCGATAAGAACGATTGTCTACTCTGTCCCAACTGAAGACAAAAAAGTAAGAATCGTTATTGACGAAAAATAAGAAGAGCGGGACGAATGTCTCGCTTTTTTTGCAAGGAGCAGGATATGAAGGATTTAACGTTTAGACAATTGCAAGACTACTTACTCGAACATTATCAGCAGTCTCGGACTGAGGAAGGTCTTTTTATCAAGCTAGTGGAGGAAGTCGGAGAAGTAGCCGAAGTTTTGAATGGTCGCTCTGGTCGAAAAGAGGGGGTTCAGGATTCTAACGAGGAACTAGCAAAAGAACTGGCTGATATCATTCACTACACCGTCGCAATCGCAGCTATCAACCATATTGACCTTACCAAGACTATCTTTGAGAAAGACAAAACTGCAGCCATTAAGTACCAGCATGAACGTGATTTGGAAGGCTTTTTAAAGGGGTACGAGAGTTGATATCTTCTTCCTCCAACTTGAGAAAATCCCTGGAACGTGATAAAATAAAGGATAAGGATTTTTAATAATTCATTATACAGAATGAGTGGATTTCTTTATGAATAGGATTGAAGTATCTACAGAAATTGGTAGTCTCTCTGTTACTTATCAAAAGCAAAAGAAAGTGCTAGTTTGTTTAAGTGGCGCAGGTTTGCTACCAAGTTATGAAAATTTTTCACTTATACTCGAAAAACTTCCTCCCACAATTGGTTATTTGACAATTGATTTTCCAAACACAGGTAGAAGTCCGATTCATGACCAATCTGGTAAAAATATGGATGATCTTGCAGATGCGGTTTATAAAATACTCGAAGAATTGGCGATTTCTGAATATATACTTTGTGCACATAGTTTGAGTGGAATTTTAGCTTGCAAATTGCTCAACAAACCAATTAAGTGTCAGGCTTTAGTAGCAATTGAACCGACAACTAAAAAAGTCATGTTTGCTGATTTTTCAGAAAATCCTTATCCAGAAATGGAAGAGCAGATGAGGCTAATTGACGAGTGTGATCCTGAACTTTATTTTAAGAACTTAACTCAAGCAACATTTAGCCCTGAAATTAATAAAGAAATCTGGGAAATAATGCAAGAAAAAAGTTCAGAGTTGGAAAATCAAGATACAGGATTTCAGATATCTGGAGAGATTACTGAGGAAGATTTTGAGAATGTATCTATAGAATCTTATATCCCTGTATTTATCTTTTGTCAGCCTTATAGAGAAAAAGAGTACAGAGAATCAGAATATTGGACTTCCAATACTAAACTCATTTTAGGAGGGAATCACCATTATTTACAATGGTCAGAATCAGAAAAAATTGCGACTATTATTCAAAAGTTGTCAGAATAAGATGGAAAGAAGGAGAGTACAGGAGACAAGATGAACTACTTTAATGTTGGAAAAATCGTCAATACGCAAGGCTTGCAGGGTGAGATGCGAGTCTTGTCTGTGACGGATTTTGCAGAAGAACGGTTTAAAAAAGGGGCTGAACTGGCCTTGTTTGATGAAAAAGATCAGTTTGTTCAAACAGTAACTATTGCTAGCCACCGTAAACAGAAGAACTTTGACATCATTAAATTCAAAGATATGTACCATATCAACGCTATCGAAAAGTACAAAGGATACAGTCTCAAGGTCGCTGAGGAAGATTTGAATGATTTAGATGATGGTGAGTTCTACTATCACGAGATTATTGGTTTGGAAGTCTATGAGGGTGATAACTTGATTGGAACCATCAAGGAAATCCTGCAACCAGGTGCCAACGATGTCTGGGTGGCCAAGCGAAAAGGCAAGCGTGATTTATTATTGCCTTATATCCCACCAGTGATTCTCAATGTTGATATTCCGAATAACCGCGTCGATGTGGAAATCTTAGAAGGGTTAGACGATGAAGATTGATATTTTAACCCTCTTTCCAGAGATGTTTTCTCCGCTAGAGCACTCAATCGTTGGAAAGGCTCGTGAAAAAGGGATCTTGGATATCCAGTATCATAATTTTCGAGAATATGCTGAAAAGGCCCGCCATGTAGACGACGAGCCATACGGAGGCGGACAGGGGATGTTGCTCCGATCCCAACCCATTTTCGATGCCTTTGATGCTATTGAAAAGAAAAATCCGCGCGTCATTCTCCTCGATCCTGCAGGGAAGAAATTTGATCAGACTTATGCTGAGGATTTGGCTCAAGAGGAAGAACTAATCTTTATCTGTGGGCACTACGAGGGTTATGATGAGCGCATCAAGACACTGGTGACGGATGAGATTTCCCTAGGAGATTATGTCCTTACTGGTGGAGAATTGGCGGCCATGACCATGATAGATGCGACGGTTCGCCTGATTCCAGAAGTGATTGGCAAGGAGTCTAGCCACCAAGATGATAGTTTTTCTTCTGGTCTTCTTGAATATCCTCAGTACACACGTCCCTATGATTATCGAGGCATGGTCGTGCCAGATGTTCTGATGAGTGGCCACCATGAGAAGATTCGTCAGTGGCGCCTGTACGAGAGTTTAAAGAAAACTTACGAGCGCAGACCGGATTTGTTAGAAAATTATCAACTGACAGCAGAAGAAGAAAAAATGCTGGCAGAAATCAAAGAAAACAAAGAATAAAGGAGAAACCTATGCAAGTAATCAAACGTGATGGCGAAATTGCTGAATTTAATCCAGATAAGATTTACCAAGCTATCTTAAAGGCGGCCCAGACTGTCTATGTATTGACAGATGATTTGCGTCAAAACCTTGCACAAGTCACTAAGAAAGTGGTTTTGGACTTGGAAGAGGCAAAAGTAGAACGTGCCACTATCAGCATGATTCAGTCTATGGTTGAACATCGTTTACTGGGTGCAGGTTACATTACCATTGCAGAACACTACATTTCCTATCGTCTACAACGTGACTTGGAAAGAAGTGGCTATGGAGATCATATTGCCGTTCATTTACATTTTGAACAAGTTCGCTAAGAAAAAAGAGTGGGATGAAACAACTACATCTCACTCTTTCTTAAATCTATTTTTTTGGGCTGCTTGGACTGTTGAAGGGACAAATCGCAGGCGTTGAATATCGCTTATACGGATAATACGGGTCACATTTTTGGCAAAATTTTTCACGATAATTTGCTGACGTTGCTGATCATATTTGATGATGTCACCTGTAAAACTTGTCTCAGACAAGATAAGGTGAACAGCGGTTTGTTTCTGGACAGCCTCTTCAATAGTAGCAGTCAGGGAGTTGCTTTCAGTCTGGTCAGGTTGGTCATGTCCATTTAAAAAGTCATGGATTTTATCTAAAACTTGCTGGAATTTATGTCTCATATTGGCCTCCCTTCTTTTATATCAATATTATATAAAATTTTCCTAAAATCTACAAGATTTTACGAATAAACTAATGAAAGCTAAAAAAGGAGAAGAAAATGGCAGAATTTACATTTGAAATCGAAGAGCACTTGTTGACTCTTTCTGAAAACGAAAAAGGTTGGACCAAGGAAATCAACCGTGTGAGCTTTAATGGTGCTCCTGCAAAGTTTGATATTCGTGCTTGGAGTCCAGATCATACTAAAATGGGTAAAGGGATCACTCTCTCAAATGAAGAATTTCAAACGATGGTGGATGCCTTTAAAGGCAACTAAGTTTTCAAAATGAAAGAAAAGGATACTGAGTCATGACAACTCGATATCCTTTTTTAGTTAGCAAAGTAAGACTGATTTTTAAGGCGTTGAAGTAGCGGACGGCTAATAAAACTAATAGCCAGAAGTTTACCAAGGTCTGGAATGATAAAGGGAATGACCCCCACAACAAGAGCTTTTTCAAATGCCATTCCAGCAAGAAAATGTAAACTGAGAATCCCACCGACAAAAACAAGTGTATCTCCCAAGAGATTTGCTAGAAAAATTCTGACAAAACCACTATCACTGTTAGTTAGAGAAGAGGTAAGTCCAGAATAAACAAGATAAAACCAAAGATAGCCCGCAGTAGGGCCAACCAACGCCTGCAATCCAGCTCCACCTCCTGCAAAAACAGGGAGCCCGATGGCACCTAGAAGAAGATAGAGTCCGACAGAAAGTACAGCCTCTCTCGGTCTAAAGACAGTAGCAATCAAGCCGATTGCAAAGTTTTGTAGAGTGAAGGGAACAGGCCCAATTGGAAGAGTGATTTGTGCCAATACAGCAATAAGAGCAGCTCCAATAGCAGGGATAGCATAAACGTGCGCTTTTTTCAAAATAGTTAACCTCTTTTCTAATGTATAGTAACAATTATACTCGTAGGAGAAATATTGTCAACCTATTTTTAAAAACAAGGTAACAAAAACTGTAACAGCCGATTGGCTGACTGAGTAAGTTGTTTTCATCGATTCGTAAATCATCAAAAAAGAAGCAGATAACATTCTATCAGCTTCTTTTGTTTCAATTAACGCATAGTTACAAATTCTTCAGATGCAGTTGGGTGAATCGCTACGGTTGCATCAAAGTCAGCTTTGGTTGCTCCCATTTTGATAGCAACAGCAAATCCTTGAATCATTTCATCAACACCGTAACCAATTCCATGAAGTCCGACAACTTTTTCTTCTGAACCAGCTGTTATGAGTTTGAAACGGGATTCTTGTCTATTGCTAGTAACGGCAGAGTACATAGATGCAAAGCTTGATTTGTAAACCTTGATTTGGTCTTGACCGTATTCTTTAATAGCTTGCTCTTCTGTCAATCCAACAGTTCCGATAGCAGGGTGTGAAAAGACAACAGTTGGAATAGTTGAGTAGTCCATTTTAGCAGTTGTTTTGCCGTTAAAGAGACGTTCAGACAAAGTACGTCCAGCCTTGATAGCAACTGGAGTCAGCTCTTTTTCACCCGTTACATCACCTAGAGCGTAGATTCCTTCAACAACAGTATTTTGGTATTCATCCACTTGGATAAAGCCACGTTCGTTTAGAGTCACTCCAGCTTTTTCAAGTTGCAAGCCCTTAACGTTTGGACGGCGACCTGTAGCCCAGATAACTTGACTAGCTGTGTGACTAGTACCATCTTCGAAATGAATGGTAATGCCTTCAGCAGTTTTTTCTAACTTGGCAGGGACTTTGTGAGTATGAAGGGGCAAGTTTGTTCTTTCCATTTCCTTGACCAAACCTTCAACGATGTAAGAATCAAAACCACGTAAAGGGCGATCACGGCGAACAAAGAGGTCTGTCTTGACACCAAAAGTGTGGAGTACGCCAGCTAATTCGACGGCAATATAACCAGCACCTAGAATAGCAACTGACTCTGGTAATTCTTCCCAAGCAAATACATCATCAGAAGAGCCGCCTAGTTCTGCACCAGGAATATTTGGAATACTTGGATGGGCGCCAGTAGCAATCACGATATGTTTAGCACGAATGAGTTCACCATTTACGCTGACAGTATGAGAATCTACAAATTCAGCATGGCCTTCAATTAAGTCTACACCGTTACGTTTAAAACTGCCATCATAAGAAGAACGAGCGCGATCAATGTAGGCTTCACGATTGCGACGTAGGGTTGCAAAGTCAAAGTTAAGATTAGTAGCCTTAAAGCCGTAATCTTCTCCGAATTGATGGAAAGTCTCAGCGATTTGTGCCCCGTACCACATGATTTTTTTAGGAACACAACCGACGTTGACACAGGTTCCACCTAGTTTCTTTTCCTCAATAACGGCTGCTTTGGCTCCATGTTCACCGGCACGGTTCATGGTAGCAATTCCTCCGCTACCTCCACCGATAGCGATGATATCATATTCTCTCATTGAAAACTCCTTTGTACTCCTTCAAATAGTAGAGTGTCATTTTTTGATAGTCATATTCTATCTTTTTTTTGATGTGATTGCAAAAATCTGCTACATTCAAAAAAATTAAAGAAAAGGCTTGCAAAAAAGAAAAATAAAGTGTATTATATATCTAGTACAATGACAAAACAAAAATTCCGAACAATAATTAAATCCTGAAATGTCATTATTTCGTTCTGAAATGTTATTGTTTCAAATTGATAATTTTTGTATAATATCGTTAAGGACTTTAAATCAAAAAGGAGTTTCATTATGAAAAAGAATGGTAAAGCTAAAAAGTGGCAATTGTATGCAGCAGTTGGTGCTGCGAGTGTAGTTGTATTGGGTGCTGGGGGCATTTTGCTCTTTAGACAACCTTCTCAGACTGCTGTAAAAGATGAGGCTACTCATCTGGTTGTTGCTAAGGAAGGAAGCGTGGCATCCTCTGTTTTGTTATCAGGGACAGTAACGGCAAAAAATGAACAATACGTTTATTTTGATGCTAGCAAGGGAGATTTAGACGAAATCCTTGTTTCTGTGGGCGATAAGGTCAGCGAAGGGCAGGCTTTAGTCAAGTACAGTAGTTCAGAAGCACAGGCGGCCTATGATTCAGCGAGTCGAGCAGTTGCGAAGGCAGAACGTCATATCAACGAACTCAACCAAGCACGAAATGAAGCTGCTTCAGCTCCGGCTCCACAGTTGCCAACGCCAGCAGGAGGCGAAGGAGCTACAGGGCAAAGTCCAGCTCCAGTCGCAGGAAATTCGGTATCATCTATTGATGCACAACTAGGTGATGCCCGTGATGCCCGTGCAGATGCAGCAGCGCAATTAAGCAAGGCTCAAAGTCAGTTGGATGCAATGACGGTTCTCAGTACCCTAGAGGGAACTGTGGTCGAAGTCAATCGTAACGTTTCCAAATCTCCAACAGGAGCTAGCCAGGTGGTAGTTCATGTCGTTAGCAATGAAAACTTGCAGGTTAAGGGAGAACTATCTGAATATAACCTTGCCAACTTATCTGTCGGACAAGAAGTAACCTTTACTTCTAAAGTTTACCAAGATAAGAGCTGGACTGGTAAGATTAGCTACATTTCTGACTACCCTAAAAATAATGGCGAAGCAGCAAGTACAGCGGCTGCCGCAGCAGGTGGTAATTCTGGTTCTAAATATCCATATACCATCGATGTTACAAGTGAAATAGGTGATTTGAAACAAGGATTTTCAGTAAGCGTTGAGGTCAAGAATAAGAGTAAAGCCATTTTGGTTCCTCTAACAAGTGTTGTGACTGAAAATGATAAGAACTATGTCTGGGTGCTTGACGAACAGAAAAAGGCTAAGAAAGTGGAAGTTGGTTTGGGCAATGCTGATGCAGACAACCAAGAAATCACTTCAGGTCTGACAAATGGAGTCAAGGTCATCAGTAACCCAACGTCTTCTCTAGAGGAAGGAAAAGAGGTGAAGGCTGATGAAGCAACTAATTAGTCTAAAAAATATCTGCAGAAGCTACCGTAACGGTGACCAAGAATTGCAGGTTCTCAAAAATATCAACCTAGAAGTGAATGAGGGTGAATTTGTTGCCATCATGGGACCATCTGGTTCTGGTAAGTCCACTCTCATGAATACGATTGGGATGTTAGATACACCAACCAGTGGTGAGTATTATCTTGAAGGTCAAGAAGTAGCTGGACTAGGTGAAAAACAGTTAGCAAAGGTCCGTAACCAACAAATCGGTTTTGTCTTTCAGCAGTTCTTTCTTCTATCTAAACTTAATGCTCTGCAAAATGTAGAATTGCCCTTGATTTACGCAGGAGTTTCGGCTTCAAAACGCCGCAAGTTAGCCGAGGAATATCTAGATAAGGTTGAATTGACAGAACGTAGTCACCATTTGCCTTCAGAATTATCTGGTGGTCAAAAGCAACGTGTAGCTATTGCGCGTGCCTTGGTAAATAATCCTTCTATTATCCTAGCCGATGAACCGACAGGAGCCTTGGATACCAAAACAGGTAACCAAATCATGCAATTATTGGTTGAACTGAATAAAGAAGGAAAAACTATTATCATGGTGACGCATGAGCCTGAAATAGCTGCTTATGCCAAACGTCAGATTGTCATTCGAGATGGAGTCATTTCGTCTGATAGTGCTCAGTTAGAAAAGGAGGAAAACTAAGATGCAGAATCTGAAATTTGCCTTTTCATCTATCATGGCTCACAAGATGCGTTCTTTGCTTACCATGATTGGGATTATTATCGGTGTTTCATCGGTTGTTGTGATTATGGCTCTGGGTGATTCCATGTCTCGATATCTCAATAAAAACATGACCAGATCTCAGAAAAATATCAGTGTCTTTTTCTCCTCTAAAAAAAGCAAAGATGGGTCTTTTACTCAGAAACAATCAGCTTTTACGGTTTCTGGAAAAGAAGAGGAAGTTCATGTTGAACCACCAAAACCGCAAGAATCTTGGGTCAAGGAAGCTGCTAAGCTCAAGGGAGTGGATAATTACTATGTAACCAACTCAACGAACGCCATCTTGACTTATAAAGATAAAAAGGTTGAAAATGCCAATTTGACAGGTGGTAACAGAACGTATATGGAGGCTGTTAACAATGAAATTCTTGCAGGCCGTAGTCTGAGAGAACAAGATTTCAAAGAATTTGCAAGTGTTATTTTGCTTGATGAAGAATTATCTATTAGTCTATTTGGTTCTCCTCAAGAAGCTATTAACAAGGTTGTAGAAGTCAATGGTTTTAGTTATAGAGTCATTGGTGTTTATACTAGTCAAGAATCTAAAAATTCAAAAATATATGGTTTTGGTGGCTTGCCCATTACCACAAATATCTCCCTTGCTGCGAATTTTAATGTAGATGAAATAGCTAATATTGTCTTTCGAGTGAATGACACAAGTTTGACTCAAACTCTGGGGCCAGAATTAGCACGAAAAATGACAGAGCTTGCTGGCTTGCAACAGGGAGAATATCAAGTGGCAGATGAGTCATCTGTATTTGCAGAAGTTCAACAATCGTTTAGTTTTATGACGACGATTATTAGTGCCATTGCAGGGATTTCTCTCTTTGTTGGAGGAACTGGTGTTATGAATATCATGCTGGTTTCAGTAACAGAGCGTACTCGTGAGATTGGTCTCCGTAAGGCTTTGGGTGCGACACGTGCTAATATTTTAATCCAGTTTTTGATTGAATCCATGATTTTGACCTTGTTAGGTGGCTTGATTGGATTGACAATTGCAAGTGGTTTAACTGCCTTAGCAGGTTTGCTATTGCAAGGTTTGATTGTGGGTATAGAAGTTGGAGTATCAATCCCAGTTGCCCTATTTAGTCTTGCGGTTTCAGCTAGCGTGGGTATAGTTTTTGGGGTCTTGCCAGCCAATAAGGCATCGAAACTTGATCCAATCGAAGCCCTTCGTTATGAATAAGATCAACAAGATGGACACTCGTCTATCTTGTTTTTGTATGGATTTCCCTATCGAAAATCATTAAAAATGTGATATAATGAAGTGTTAGAAAAACAGGTTTCATTTGCCTGGAAAGGAAAAATTATGTCTGAAAAGAATTTTTATATTACAACGCCGATTTACTATCCATCTGGGAAACTTCATATTGGTTCTGCCTACACAACTATCGCTTGTGATGTCCTAGCTCGTTACAAACGCCTGATGGGCTACGATGTCTTTTATCTGACAGGTCTTGATGAACATGGTCAGAAAATCCAGCAAAAAGCTGAAGAAGCTGGTATCACACCTCAGGCCTATGTTGATGGGATGGCAGTTGGAGTCAAAGAACTCTGGCAATTACTAGATATCTCATACGATAAATTTATCCGCACAACTGATGACTACCATGAAAAAGTAGTGGCTCAAGTCTTTGAGCGCTTGCTTGCTCAAGATGACATCTACTTGGGTGAATACTCGGGCTGGTATTCAGTATCAGATGAGGAATTCTTTACAGAAAGCCAGCTGGCAGAAGTTTTCCGTGACGAAGCCGGAAATGTGACTGGTGGTATTGCTCCATCAGGTCACGAAGTTGAATGGGTATCTGAAGAATCCTACTTCCTCCGCCTCAGCAAATACCAAGATCGCTTGGTCGAATTTTTCAAGTCCCATCCTGAATTTATCACTCCAGATGGTCGCCTCAATGAAATGCTGCGCAACTTCATCGAGCCAGGTTTAGAAGATTTGGCGGTTTCTCGTACGACCTTTACATGGGGTGTACCAGTCCCATCAAATCCAAAACATGTTGTCTATGTTTGGTTTGATGCTTTGCTCAACTATGTGACAGCTCTTGGCTACGATCAAGATGAACACGCTAACTTTGATAAGTTCTGGAACGGAACAGTCTTCCATATGGTAGGGAAAGATATTCTTCGTTTCCACTCAATCTACTGGCCAATCCTTCTTATGATGTTGGATATCAAATTGCCAGAACGTTTGATTGGTCATGGTTGGTTTGTCATGAAAGACGGTAAGATGTCTAAGTCTAAGGGGAACGTTGTCTATCCTGAAATGTTGATAGAGCGTTTTGGGCTAGATCCGCTTCGTTACTACCTCATGCGTAGTCTTCCAGTTGGTTCAGACGGAACCTTCACTCCTGAAGACTATGTCGGCCGTATCAACTATGAATTAGCCAATGACCTCGGTAACCTCCTCAACCGTACGGTTTCTATGATTAACAAGTACTTTGATGGGCAAATCCCAGCCTATGTGGAAGGTGTGACAGAATTTGACAATGCTCTTGCTCAAGTAGCTGCTGAATCAATCGCTGACTACCATACACACATGGAAGCAGTTGACTACCCACGTGCCCTTGAAGCAGTTTGGACGCTTATCTCCCGTACTAATAAATACATCGACGAGACAGCTCCATGGGTCTTGGCTAAGGATGAAGCACTTCGTGACCAATTGGCAAGTGTTATGAGCCACTTGGCAGCCAGCCTTCGTGTCGTAGCTCACATGATTGAGCCGTTTATGATGGAAACCAGTCGTGCGGTCATGACTCAACTCGGATTGGAAGAAGTAGCGAGCCTTGAGAACTTGAGTTTGGCTAATTTCCCTGAGGGTGTAACAGTAGTCGCCAAAGGAACACCAATCTTCCCACGTCTCGATATGGAAGAAGAAATCGCCTATATCAAGGAGCAAATGGAAGGCAACAAGCCAGCTGTCGAAAAAGAATGGAATCCAGACGAAGTCGAACTCAAACTCAACAAGGAAGAAATTAAGTTTGAAGACTTTGACAAGGTCGAAATCCGTGTCGCAGAAGTCAAAGAAGTGTCTAAAGTAGAAGGTTCTGATAAGTTGCTTCAATTCCGCTTGGATGCAGGTGATGGTCAAGACCGTCAAATTCTTTCAGGAATTGCAAAATACTATCCAAACGAACAAGAATTGGTCGGCAAGAAAGTTCAAATTGTTGCTAATCTCAAACCACGCAAGATGATGAAAAAATATGTCAGCCAAGGGATGATTCTCTCAGCTGAACATGATGGAAAATTAACCCTTCTTACAGTTGATCCAGCTGTACCAAACGGAAGTGTGATTGGGTAAAAGTAGACAGGACTAGTTCAGGCTAGTTCTGTTTTTTTATTGGCTCAATAAAAATCAAAGAGCAAACTTGGAAGCTAGCCGCAGGCTGCTCAAAGCACTGCTTTGAGGTTGGAGATAGAACTGACGAAGTCAGCTCAAAACACTGTTTTGAGGTTGTAGATAAGACTGACGAAGTCAGTCACATATATACCCTAAGGCGACGCTGACGTGGTTTGAAGAGAATTTTTGAAGAGCATTAACTATTATGCTTTACAAGCTAGTGTAGAAGTAGTATACTATGGGTAAAGCCGCTAGTAGGTATTACAAAATAGGTAAGAAAGGAGAAGTGATGAAAGAAACTCAGCTGTTAAAAGGTGTTCTTGAAGGTTGTGTCCTGGATATGATTGGTCAAAAAGAGCGATATGGTTATGAGTTGGTTCAGACTTTGCGATATGCTGGATTTGACACTATCGTTCCAGGAACTATTTATCCTCTGTTGCAAAAGTTAGAAAAAAATCAATGGATAAGAGGCGACATGCGCCCGTCGCCAGATGGTCCAGATCGGAAGTATTTTTCGTTAACCAAAGAAGGAGAAGAGCGTGTCTCGGTCTTTTGGCAACAATGGGACGATTTGAGTCAAAAAGTAGAAGGGATTAAGAATGGGGGTTAAACCATGAAGAAAATGAAGTATTATGAAGAAACAAACGCTTTGTTGCATGAGTTTTCTGAGGACAATCAGCAGTATTTTGAGGAGCTGTGGGAAAGTTTTAATCTTGCTGGATTTCTCTATGATGAAGACTATCTCAGAGAGCAGATCTATTTGATGATGCTAGATTTCTCAGAAGCAGAACGTGATGGTATGAGTGCAGAGGATTATCTAGGTAAGAATCCTAAAAAAATAATGAAAGAGATTCTCAAGGAAGCACCACACAGTTCTATCAAGGAGTCACTGTTGACGCCAATCCTTGTCCTAGCGGTATTACGTTATTATCAACTACTAGGCGATTTTTCGAAAGGCCCTCTCTTAACAGTTAATTTGCTCACTTTTTTAGGGCAACTGCTTCTTTTTCTGATTGGATTTGGGCTTGTGGCTACAATCTTACGTTGGGGGCTAGTCCAAGATTCTCCTAAGATGAAAATTGGCACTTATATTGTCGTTGGAATTCTTGTTCTGCTAGTTGTTCTGGGATATGTAGGAATGGCAAGCTTCATACAAGAAGGAGCCTTTTATTTTCCTGCTCCCTGGGATAGTTTGTCTGTCTTTACGATTTCGCTAGTCATCAGTATTTGGAATTGGAAAGAACCGATTTTTCGTCCCTTTGTCAGTATGATTGTTGCCCACCTTATTGTAGGTTCTCTGCTTCGTTACTATGAGTGGATGGGGATTTCAAATGTTTTTCTTACAAAGATTATTCCTTTAGCTGTTCTCTTTATTGGTATCTTTCTCTTTTTCCGTGGGTTTAAAAAGATAACATGGAGTGAAATATAGTCAAAAAGCCGTTGCAAAGCGGTTTTTTGTTATAATGGAGGGAAGAATGTTAGAAATTAAAGGAGAAAAATTTGATGAGATATATAACTTTTGGTCAAGATGACAAAGAATTATCAGAAATTGTTCTCGGAATGATGAGAATAGAAGATAAGTCTGTAAAAGAAGTTGAAGAGCTTGTAGAAACAGCACTGTCTGTTGGAATCAATGCCTTTGACTTGGCTGATATATATGGTCGTGGTCGTTGTGAAGAACTGTTAGGTCTTGTCCTAAAAAATCGTCCAGATTTAAGAGAAGAGATGTGGATTCAGTCCAAATGTGGCATTCGCATTGAAGAATTTACCTATTTTGATTTTTCTAAGGACTATATTGTAAAATCAATTGACGGTATTTTGCAAAGATTGAAGATTGATCATCTAGATAGCTTGCTTCTTCATAGACCAGATGCTTTGATGGAATCTGACCAAGTAGCAGAAGCCTTTGATCTCCTTTATAAACAAGGTAAGGTTCGAAATTTTGGAGTTTCTAATCAAAATCCTATGATGATGGAGTTGCTTAAAAAAGATGTCAAGCAGCCGTTAGCTGTTAATCAGCTACAATTGAGTGCGGCTTTTACACCAGGATTCGAATCAGGTTTTCATGTTAATATGGAAGATAGTCAAGCGGCTATGCGAGATGGCAGCATTTTTGAATATTGCCAATTACACGATGTGGTCATTCAAGCATGGTCTGTCTTACAATTCGGGTATTTTAAAGGGAATTTTGTTGGAAATGAGAAATTTCAAGCTTTAAATCAAGTACTTGATCGTTTAGCTATTAAATATGGAGTAACCTCTTCAACTATTGCCATTTCTTGGATATTGCGTTATCCAGCAAAAATGCAGTCAGTCGTAGGAACAACAAATCCTAAGCACTTGAGAGAAGTTAGCCAAGCGGGAAACTTTAGCTTAACAAGAAAAGAATGGTATGAAATTTATCTTGCAGCAGGGAATAATTTGCCGTAAGTAGAAGCAGATGTAAATAAATCACAGTCCAAAAGCTGTTGTAAAGCGGTTTTTTTGTTATAATGAAGGGGAGAATTATTGATATTAAAGGAGAAAACCATGACATTTGAAGAAATGCTGCCTGGGTTAAAGGATAAGAAAAAATATGTGCGAACTGGTTGGGGAGGTGCTGAAAACTATGTCCAACTTTTTGACACCATCGAACAAAACGGGGTTGCACTTGAAGTGACACCCTATTTCCTAATCAACGTGTCTGGAGAAGGAGAAGGTTTTTCCATGTGGAGTCCGACACCTTGTGATGTTTTGGCGACGGATTGGGTAGAAGTGAATGACTAAACGTGTATTGATTACAGGAGTGAGTTCAGGGATTGGTCTGGCTCAAGCTCGCCTCTTTTTAGAGAATGGCTATCAAGTTTATGGAGTTGACCAAGGTGAAAATCCACTCTTAGAGGGTGATTTCCACTTTTTACAGAGAGATTTGACCTTGGACCTAGAGCCTATTTTTGACTGGTGTCCTCAGGTAGATGTTTTGTGCAATACTGCTGGAGTTTTGGATGCTTACAAACCACTGTTGGAACAGACAGCGCAGGAAATTCAAGAAATTTTTGAAATTAACTATCTGACTCCTGTTGAGTTGACTCGGTATTATTTGACACAAATGCTGGAAAATAAAAAGGGAATCATCATCAATATGTGTTCCATTGCTTCTAGCCTAGCAGGTGGAGGTGGTCACGCCTATACTTCCTCTAAGCATGCCTTGGCTGGCTTCACCAAGCAGTTGGCTCTAGACTATGCTGAAACTGGGATTCAGGTCTTTGGTATCGCTCCAGGAGCAGTCAAGACAGCTATGACCGCTGCCGACTTTGAACCAGGTGGCTTAGCAGACTGGGTAGCTAGTGAAACACCAATCAAGCGTTGGATTGAACCAGAGGAAGTAGCGGAGATTAACCTTTTCTTAGCAAGTGGAAAAGCAAGCGCCATGCAAGGACAAATTCTGACAATAGATGGTGGCTGGTCTTTGAAGTAGGAGGATCTGATGGAAATCAAAAGACACTTTGGAGTCTACGCTGTTTGCTTTAAAAATGGGAAATTACTCTGCATTGAAAAAACGAGAGGCCCCTATCAACATCGTTATGATCTACCGGGTGGTAGTCAGGAACTAGGTGAGGGATTGACAGAAACTCTTAAGAGAGAAGTTCTGGAAGAGACGGGATTTACTGTTAGAAGCTACTCTAATCCTCGAATCTACGATGTTTTCGTCAGAGAAGAGTTAAAAAATTTTATGGTTCACCATGTCATGGCCTTGTATGATGTTGAAATGAATGAGAGTGCACCTCAAGTTACGATTTCGGAAGCTGTGTCTGATGGTGCGAATGATTCACTTGGATATATTTGGATGGATATTCAAGAGATAACAGAAGAAAATGCATCGCCATTAGTCTTGAAGGTTAAGTCTGAATTATTAGGATTTCCAGAATTGGACAAGACTTTGTATATGAATTGGAAGGTGAATGATGAAAAACCAACTAGCTCTTAGTGGCGAAAAAATTGTTGAAAAAATTTATCCTCAACTATTGCACCATGTTGGCATGATTCGTGGGGAATATTTGTTGAGAGAGCTCAATCAAAACATCATATTACCAAGTTGTCAGCAATTTGTAAAAGATTATCTAGATACCATTTGCTCCTTGTATTCAGATGAAGAAGTTTGGTATCGTTTTTCAGAATTAACGAATACAGAAGCTAATTGTCTAAAGGGGACTAAAGAGTATTTTGATGAAAATCATCCCTTATTTGGATATAGAGGAACTAGGCGTTTGCTGGAGTGTCCGGATGAATTTCAGGCTGAAGCACATGTCGTTACAGAAGTTTATCAAAACAATCCCAATCTATCTGTTATCTTTCCTTTTGTCAATGATGCTGAACAGTTAAAGCAAGCTATTACAGTATTGCGTCAGCAGGGTTTTACTGGGAAAATTGCCACGATGATTGAATTACCGTCAGCGTATTTTGACTTGGACAGAATAATGGAAACGGGCATTTCAAAGATTGTAGTTGGAATGAATGATTTGACTTCCTTTGTTTTTGCCACTGTGAGAAACAGTCAATGGCATGATATGGAAAGTCCAATAATGTTAGATATGCTGAGACAGATGCAGGATAAAGCAAAGACGAAAAAGATTGACTTTGCTGTAGCAGGCTATCTGAATACTTTTTTCATACAAAAAATGAATCAGATGAGTATCGAATGCATTCTCCATTACAGCTCTATTCCGGAGATTTTTGATTTAGAAATTGACCATCCAGATCATCTTAAACACATAAAAGAAGAAAGTAAAAAATTACAAAGGAGCACCTATGACACCGCAAGAAATGTGGAATGCCTACAAGAAAATCAATCCTTCGATTGGAGATGAAATCGATGCTTGGGCTTTTGGAGTGGAACCAGACCTTTTAGCAGATTTGGTTTTAAGAGGCGAAAAAACTGCAACAGCATCAGCTTACGACCTCTATGCACTAGAAGCCGAGTCTCTTCCTCAAGAAGGAACTTTTGATGTCATTTTAGATAGTCAAAATCAGGCTGTCTGTATTGTCGAAATTACAAAGGTTTCTGTCCAGCCCTTCAATCAAGTTTCTGCTAAACATGCCTTTAAGGAAGGGGAAGGTGACAAATCCCTAGCCTATTGGCGTCAGGTTCATGAGGATTGTTTCGCCGAGTGGCTGAGAGAAGCAGGACTGACTTTTACACCTGAAAGCAAGGTCGTTTTAGAAGAATTTCGCAAGGTCTACCCACTGTAGATTGTTAGACGGAAGAAAGTTTTGGAAATCACCGTCCAATCCTTTTTTCTCCAGCAAAACATGATATAATAAGTTTGTTTGAAGAAGAGCTCTAGCTCTTAAACTTAGAATAGGAGAAAATTATGCAAGCAGTTGAACATTTTATTAAGCAATTTGTTCCTGAACATTATGATTTATTTTTAGACTTGAGTCGTGAGACCAAGACGTTTTCTGGGAAGGTGACCATCACTGGTCAAGCACAGAGTGACCGTATTTCCCTCCACCAAAAAGACTTGGAAATCGCTTCTGTAGAAGTTGCAGGGGAAGCTCGCCCATTTACAGTTGACCATGACAATGAAGCCCTTCATATCGAATTAGCTAAGGCTGGTCAAGTTGAAGTGGTTATTGACTTTTCTGGTAAAATCACAGATAACATGACAGGGATTTATCCTTCATACTACACAGTTGATGGAGTGAAAAAGGAAGTCTTGTCTACTCAGTTCGAGAGCCACTTTGCGCGCGAAGCTTTCCCATGTGTGGATGAGCCAGAAGCCAAAGCAACCTTTGACCTCTCTCTACGTTTTGACCAAGCAGAAGGTGAATTGGCCTTGTCTAACATGCCAGAAATCGATGTTGAAAACCGTAAGGAAACAGGTATCTGGAAGTTTGAGACAACACCTCGCATGTCTTCTTACTTGTTAGCCTTTGTTGCGGGTGATTTGCAAGGTGTGACGGCTAAAACTAAAAACGGTACCCTCGTAGGTGTTTATTCAACCAAAGCCCATCCACTATCAAACCTTGATTTCTCACTGGATATTGCTGTTCGCTCTATCGAGTTTTACGAAGATTACTATGGAGTTAAGTACCCAATTCCTCAATCTCTCCACATCGCCCTTCCTGACTTCTCAGCTGGAGCTATGGAAAACTGGGGTCTTGTAACCTACCGTGAAGTTTACTTGGTTGTGGATGAGAATTCTACATTTGCCAGTCGTCAACAAGTTGCCCTTGTTGTGGCACATGAGTTGGCTCACCAATGGTTCGGAAACCTCGTAACTATGAAATGGTGGGATGATCTTTGGCTCAATGAAAGTTTTGCCAACATGATGGAATACGTCTGTGTGGATGCTATTGAACCAAGCTGGAATATTTTTGAAGACTTCCAAACAGGTGGAGTACCTCTTGCTCTTGAACGTGACGCGACTGATGGCGTACAGTCTGTTCACGTCGAAGTCAAACACCCAGATGAAATCAATACCCTTTTTGATGGTGCTATCGTCTATGCTAAAGGAAGCCGCCTCATGCACATGCTTCGTCGTTGGCTAGGTGATGCTGATTTTGCTAAAGGTTTGCACGCTTACTTTGAAAAACATCAATACAGCAATACAATTGGCCGTGACCTTTGGGATGCCCTTGGTCAAGCGTCAGGACGTGATGTTGCAGCCTTCATGGATTCTTGGTTGGAACAACCTGGTTACCCAGTACTTACTGTCAAAGTTGAAAATGATGTCTTGAAGATTTCACAAAAACAATTCTTCATCGGTGAGCACGAAGACAAGAACCGTCTCTGGGTTGTGCCACTCAATAGTAACTGGAAAGGCTTACCAGATACACTTGAAACTGAAAGTATTGAAATCCCTGATTACTCAGCTCTTCTTGCTGAAAATGAAGGAGCTCTTCGCCTCAACACAGAAAATACAGCCCACTACATTACAGACTATCAAGGAGACTTGCTAGATGCTATTCTTGCTGACCTAGTTGAGCTTGATAACACAAGTAAATTGCAGATTGTTCAAGAACGTCGTCTGCTTGCTGAAGCAGGGCACATTTCTTATGCTGACTTGCTTCCAGTCCTTGATAAACTTGCTAAGGAAGAATCTTACCTTGTCGTTTCAGCTGTTTCTGAAGTAATTTCTGCTCTTGAGCGCTTTATCGATGAAGGAACAGAAGCTGAAAGAGCCTTCAAAGCACTAGTTGCTAAATTGGCTCGTCACAACTATGACCGTCTTGGTTTTGAAGCTAAAGATGGAGAATCAGACGAGGATGAATTGGTTCGTCAGTTGGCCATTTCTATGATGATTCGCTCAAATGATGCAGAAGCTAGTCAAGTCGCTAGCCAAATCTTCGCAGCTCACAAGGAGAATCTTGCAGGACTTCCAGCAGCTATTCGCTCACAAGTTCTGATCAATGAGATGAAACATCATGAGACTAAAGACTTGTTAGCACTTTATCTTGATACTTATACGCACGCAACAGATGCTGTCTTTAAACGTCAGTTGGCAGCTGCTCTTGCCTATAGTAAAGATGCGGACAATATCCAAACCTTGATTGCTGTTTGGAAGGACAAATTTGTGGTCAAACCACAAGACTTGTCAGCTTGGTATTACCAATTCCTAGCTCATCAAGCAACTCAGGAAACAGCATGGTCTTGGGCTCGTGAAAACTGGGCTTGGATTAAGGCAGCTCTTGGTGGGGATATGAGCTTTGATAGCTTTGTTATCCTTCCTGCTCACGTATTTAAGACTCAGCAACGCTTGGCGGAATACAAGGAATTCTTTGAGCCACAACTTTCTGATCTTGCTCTTAGCCGTAATATCGGTATGGGAATCAAGGAAATTGCAGCGCGTGTTGACTTGATTAACCGTGAAAAAGCTGCAGTGGAAGCAGTTGTTCTTCAATACGGAACTAAATAATCAAAATAAAACTCAGCTATCTCATGTAAAATGCAGAGAGTTGAGTTTTTTTTAAGGCAAATTTGGTATAATGGTTTTAATAAGGAGGAGTTTCTCATGATAAAAATTTTATTGGTTGAGGATGACCTAGGCCTGTCCAATTCAGTATTTGACTTTTTAGACGATTTTGCAGATGTCATGCAGGTATTTGATGGGGAAGAAGGTCTCTACGAAGCTGAAAGTGGCGTCTATGACTTGATTTTGCTCGATTTGATGTTGCCAGAAAAAAATGGTTTCCAAGTCTTGAAAGAATTGCGTGAAAAAGGAATTACGACACCAGTTCTGATTATGACCGCCAAGGAAAGTTTGGATGACAAGGGACATGGATTTGAATTGGGAGCAGATGATTATCTGACTAAACCTTTCTACCTAGAAGAACTCAAAATGCGGATTCAAGCCCTTCTCAAACGTTCAGGGAAGTTTAATGAAAACACTTTGACTTATGGAAATATTGTAGTTAATTTGTCAACCAATACCGTTAAGGTTGAAGATACTCCTGTCGAATTGCTGGGGAAAGAATTTGATTTACTAGTTTATTTCCTTCAAAATCAAAATGTTATTTTACCTAAGACGCAGATTTTTGATCGTCTTTGGGGATTTGATAGTGATACAACGATTTCGGTTGTTGAAGTCTATGTTTCAAAAGTCCGTAAGAAATTAAAAGGAACCACTTTTGCAGAGAATTTGCAAACCTTGCGTAGTGTTGGGTATATTTTAAAAGATGTTCAGTAAACTAAAAAAAACATGGTATGCGGATGACTTTAGTTATTTTATCCGCAACTTTGGTGTCTTCACCCTGATTTTCTCTACCATGACTCTGATTATTTTGCAGGTCATGCATTCGAGTCTCTATACTTCGGTGGACGATACGCTCCATGGCTTGAGTAATAATCCTCAGGCAGTTATTCAGCTTGCGGTAAATAGGGCAACAGAAGAGATTAAAGATTTAGAGAATGCCGCTACAGATACTAGCAAGACGGAGATAAAACCCAATGTTAGTTCCAATACGGAGGTTATTCTTTTTGATAAGAATTTTACCCAACTTCTCTCTGGGAACCGATTTTTGGGCTTGGATAAGATTAAATTAGAGAAGAAAGAACTAGGTCATATCTATCAGATTCAGGTTTTTAATAGCTATGGACAGGAAGAAATCTATCGCATGATCTTGATGGAAACCAATATTAGTTCGGTTTCAACCAATATCAAGTATGCGGCTGTCTTGATTAATACCAGTCAGTTGGAGCAAGCCAGTCAAAAGCATGAGCAACTGATTGTGGTCGTGATGGCTAGTTTTTGGATTTTGTCTTTGATTGCCAGTCTCTATCTAGCTCGAGTCAGTGTTCGTCCCCTGCTTGAGAGCATGCAGAAGCAGCAGTCCTTTGTAGAAAATGCCAGTCATGAGTTACGAACTCCACTTGCAGTTTTGCAAAATCGTTTAGAGACCCTTTTCCGTAAGCCAGAAGCTACCATTATGGATGTGAGCGAAAGCATTGCATCGAGTTTGGAAGAAGTCCGAAATATGCGGTTTTTGACGACAAACTTGCTGAACTTAGCTCGGAGAGATGATGGGATTAAGCCGGAACTTGCAGAAGTTCCAACTAGCTTTTTCAATACGACTTTTACAAACTATGAGATGATTGCTTCGGAAAATGACCGTGTCTTCCGTTTTGAAAATCGGATTCATCGAACGATTGTCACAGACCAGCTTCTCTTGAAGCAGTTGATGACTATCCTATTTGATAATGCTGTCAAGTATACTGAAGAGGATGGTGAAATTGATTTTCTTATCTCGGCGACCGATCGCAATCTGTATTTACTGGTTTCTGATAATGGAGTCGGTATTTCGACAGAAGATAAAAAGAAAATTTTTGACCGTTTTTATCGAGTAGACAAGGCTAGAACCCGTCAAAAAGGTGGTTTTGGTTTAGGATTATCCCTAGCCAAGCAAATTGTAGATGCCTTAAAAGGAACCATTACTGTTAAAGATAATAAACCAAAGGGAACAATCTTTGAAGTGAAGATTGCCATCCACACACCATCTAAAAAGAAAAAATAAAAATATCGCTCCAGATGGGGCGATATTTTGGATTTATCTTCTACGTTTTCGTTTGATAATAGACCGTTGAATTTTTAAAACAAGTAAGCTGGATCCGATTGCTGCGGCAAATGCAAGAGCAGTTGAAAATTTTAATGCTAAAAAGATAAAACTAAAGATAGCAATACAGATACAAAAAACAGCGATATTAACAAAAAATAGGATTTCCTTGAGATTGGCATCAGATTGCGCTTCAGGTGTATAATCTTGATAGCGAGGAACCTGATTGTTTAATTCTTCTTGATACTCTACCTCATAGGATTGTAATTTTCTTACGGGCATTATTCTCTCCTTAACAGTACATACCTATTTTATCATTTTTTCAGCAGAGAATTATTACAGAAAGGTTACAATAAGAATAAAGTCCCTTTTCATTTTTAAAGAATGGCTGATTTTCCAGAAATGTGGTATAATTTTTCTTATGGAAAAGATTATCATTACAGCAACTGCTGAAAGTATTGAACAAGTTGAACAACTGCTCGAAGCTGGCGTGGACCGTATCTATGTCGGTGAGAAAGACTTTGGGCTTCGTCTGCCAACAACCTTTAGTCATGACCAATTGCGTGAAATCGCTAAGCTGGTTCATGATGCTGGTAAGGAATTGATTGTTGCGGTCAATGCCCTCATGCATCAAGATATGATGGACCGTATCAAGCCTTTCTTAGACTTTTTGAAAGAAATCAAGACAGACTACATTACGATTGGGGATGCAGGCGTTTTTTACGTAGTCAACCGCGATGGTTATTCTTTTAAGACCATCTACGATGCCTCAACTATGGTAACAAGCAGTCGTCAGATTAACTTCTGGGGACAAAAGGCTGGCGCATCTGAGGCTGTTTTGGCACGTGAAATTCCATCAGCTGAACTCTTCAAAATGCCAGAGATTTTGGAAATTCCTGCTGAAGTGTTGGTTTACGGAGCTAGTGTTATTCACCATTCTAAACGTCCACTCTTGCAAAACTACTATAACTTTACGCATATCGATGATGAAAAGACTCGCAAGCGTGACCTCTTCTTGGCTGAGCCAAGTGACCCAGAGAGCCACTATTCCATTTTTGAAGACAATCATGGTACCCATATCTTTGCCAACAATGACCTTGATTTGATGACCAAATTGACAGAATTGGTAGAGCATGGTTTTACTCACTGGAAATTAGAAGGTCTTTATACACCTGGTCAGAACTTTGTTGAGATTGCCAAACTCTTTATCCAAGCGCGTAGCTTGATCCAAGAGGGCAACTTTAGCCATGACCAAGCCTTCTTGCTGGATGAAGAAGTGCGCAAGTTACATCCTAAAAACCGTTTCCTTGATACAGGATTTTATGATTACGATCCTGACATGGTTAAATAAAGTAAATGGATAGTTGAGAGAAGGAAGAGACAAACATTTCTTCTCTCAATTTTTTCTTATTCTTCAATATTTTCAAAAAAATCAGTAGGCTAGGATGCTCTATTTGATAGGCTTTTTAAGCTAAGTAACGTCCTTGAGTTTGAAAAATATCCCATGTTTGCAGGTGCCAAATGGCCCTTTTTTTGGTATAATTTTTTATAATGAAAACGATTGGTAATCGCTATGTTGTGGTGGATTTAGAGGCAACTAGCACAGGTAGTAAGGCTAAAATTATCCAAGTGGGAATTGTTGTGATTGAGGATGGAAAAATCGTCGATCACTATACGACGGATGTCAATCCACATGAACCTTTGGATGCTCATATCAAAGAACTGACAGGATTGACAGACCAACGTCTGGCGCAAGCACCTGATTTTTCGCAAGTTGCCAGAAAAATTTTTGACTTGGTAGAGGATGGGATTTTTGTAGCCCATAATGTTCAGTTTGATGCCAATCTCTTGGCGGAAAATTTATTTTTTGAAGGCTATGAACTAAGAAATCCTCGTGTTGACACGGTCGAATTGGCCCAAGTCTTTTTCCCAGAACTGGAAAAATATAGTTTGCCGATTTTGTGTCGAGAATTAGGAATTCCTCTAAAACACGCCCACACAGCTCTTTCAGATGCCCAAGCTACTGCGGAATTACTTCTATTTTTACGAGAAAAGATGGCCCAACTTCCTAAAGGGCTCTTGGAACGCTTGCTGGAAATGGCAGACGCTCTCTTATATGAGTCCTACCTGGTTATTGAAGAAATTTATAGAAATCAATCTATCCTGATTTCTCCAGACTTGGTAGAAGTTCAAGGACTATATTTCAAGAAAACTGCAGCTCCCAATGAGCCACGAAAATTATCTCAAGATTTTTCTAAGAATATTTCTCTGTTGAACCTTGAAGTGAGGGAGGAGCAAGAACGTTTTGCTAAAGAGGTCGGTTTGCTATTGAAGGATGAGCCTGTATCATTAATTCAAGCGCCGACTGGGATTGGGAAAACTTATGGCTATCTCTTACCGGCTTTGTCCCAAATAGAAAATCGTCAAATTGTCCTTAGTGTTCCGACAAAGATTCTTCAAAATCAAATCATGGAAGAAGAAGGTAAATGTCTCAAGGAAGTGTTCCATACAGATATTCATTCTTTAAAGGGGCCACAAAATTACCTGAAGTTGGATGCCTTTTATCGTTCCTTGCAGGAAAATGATGAAAATCGCTTATTTAGACGCTTTAAAATGCAACTCTTGGTTTGGCTGACAGAGACAGAAACCGGGGATTTGGATGAAATTGGGCAACTCTACCGTTACCAACATTTTCTAAGAGACCTTCGTCATGATGGGAGTTTATCATCCAAGAGCTTATTTGTGACGGAAGATTTCTGGAAACGAAGTCAAGAAAGGGCACAAGCCTGTAAGCTTTTAGTGACCAATCATGCCTATCTTGTAACCAGACTTGAAGATAATCCTGAATTTGTCAGCGACCGTTTACTGATTATTGATGAAGTCCAAAAAGTTTTGTTGGCTCTAGAAAATCTGCTTCAAGAGACCCACGATATCCAGTCTATTATTGATTTAGTTGATAAGGCTTTAGTAGGAGAAGAAAATAGGATTCAACAACGAATATTAGAAAGTATTCGCTTTGAGTGTCTCTACTTGATAGAACAATTTCAGTCTGGAAAATCTAGGAAAAATATCTTAGATTCTTTTGCTAATCTCCACCAGTATTTTTCAGAATTAGAGGTAGAAGGCTTTGAGGAACTGGTTCGCTATTTTACGGCTGAAGGTGATTACTGGCTTGAAGCCACTGAAACGAGTCAGAAGAAAATTCAGATTTCTTCTACAAAATCAGGCCGTATTCTTCTATCTTCTTTAGTGCCTGATTCATGTCAAGTCTTGGGAGTGTCGGCTACTCTTGAGATTAGCCAGAGGGTTTCTTTGGCAGACCTTTTAGGTTATCCCGAAGCCAAATTTGTTAAGATTGAAGCTGGCAAAAAACAGGATCAAGAAGTGATCTTGGTCAAAGATTTTCCCCTGGTAACAGAAACCTCCTTAGAAGTTTATGCCCAAGAGGTGGCTGATTTACTGATGGATGTTCAAGTTTTCCAACAACCGATTTTGGTTCTCTTTACTGCCAAAGACATGCTTCTAGCAGTATCGGATTTACTTCCAGTTAGCCATCTGGCCCAGTATAAAAATGGGGATGTTCATCAACTGAAGAAACGTTTTGAAAAAGGTGAACAACAAATCCTGCTTGGTGCAGCAAGTTTCTGGGAGGGAGTTGATTTTTCAAGTCATCCTTTTGTAATTCAAGTTGTACCAAGACTTCCTTTCCAAAATCCCCAAGAGCCCTTGACGAAAAAGATCAATCAGGAACTAATTCAAGAAGGGAAAAATGCTTTTTATGATTATCAATTGCCGATGGCTATTATTCGTTTAAAACAGGCTTTGGGAAGAAGTATGAGACGTGAACACCAACGTTCTTTAACCCTCATTCTGGATAGAAGAATTGTCGGAAAACGATACGGCAAGCAAATAGTGACTTCTCTAGCAAAAGAAGCGAGCATTACAACGATCGCTCAATCTGCAGTTAATGAGACTATTGATAGATTTTTAAGTGAACTTTGATAAATAGTATTGTATGAAAGTATAAGGTTAGTGTATATGAAACGTTCTCTCGACTCTAGAGTCGATTATAGTTTGCTATTGCCAGTATTTTTTCTACTGGTTATTGGCGTGGTGGCTATTTATATAGCTGTTAGTCATGATTATCCAAACAATATTCTGCCCATTTTAGGGCAGCAGGTCGCCTGGATTGCCTTGGGGCTTGTGATTGGTTTTATCGTCATGCTCTTTAATACAGAATTTCTTTGGAAAGTGACCCCCTTTCTGTATATTTTAGGCTTGGGACTCATGGTCTTGCCAATTGTCTTTTATAATCCAAGCTTAGTTGCATCAACGGGTGCCAAAAACTGGGTATCGGTAAATGGTGTTACCTTGTTCCAGCCGTCAGAATTTATGAAGATATCCTATATCCTCATGTTGGCTCGTGTCATTGTCCAGTTTACCAAAAAACATAAGGAATGGAGACGCACAGTTCCGCTGGACTTCTTATTGATTTTCTGGATGATTCTCTTTACCATTCCAGTCCTAGTTCTTTTGGCACTTCAAAGTGACTTGGGGACGGCTTTGGTTTTTGTAGCCATTTTCTCAGGAATTGTTTTATTATCAGGGGTTTCTTGGAAAATTATTATTCCAGTATTTGTGACTGCGGTAACAGGAATTGCTGGTTTTCTAGCCATTTTTATCAGCAAGGATGGTCGTGCTTTTCTCCATCAACTGGGGATGCCGACCTACCAAATCAATCGTATCTTGGCTTGGCTTAATCCATTTGACTTTGCTCAAACAACCACTTACCAACAGGCTCAAGGACAAATTGCTATTGGGAGCGGTGGCTTATTTGGTCAAGGGTTTAATGCTTCGAATCTGCTTATTCCAGTTCGAGAGTCGGATATGATTTTCACGGTTATCGCAGAAGATTTTGGCTTTATTGGCTCAGTCCTTGTTATTGCTCTTTATCTCATGCTCATTTACCGTATGTTGAAGATTACTCTCAAATCAAATAACCAGTTCTATACCTATATTTCCACAGGTTTGATTATGATGTTGCTCTTCCACATCTTTGAAAATATCGGTGCTGTGACGGGCTTGCTTCCTTTGACTGGGATTCCCTTGCCGTTTATTTCGCAAGGAGGATCGGCTATTATCAGTAACTTGATCGGTGTTGGCTTGCTTTTATCGATGAGTTACCAGACCAATCTAGCTGAAGAAAAGAGTGGAAAAGTCCGATTCAAGCGGAAAAAGGTTGTATTAAAACGAATCAAATAAGGAGAAAATCATGGTAAAAGTAGCAGTTATGTTGGCTCAAGGTTTTGAAGAAATTGAAGCTTTGACAGTTGTAGATGTTTTGCGTCGTGCAAATATCACTTGTGATATGGTTGGTTTTGAAGAGCAAGTGACAGGTTCGCACGCAATCCAAGTCAGAGCAGATCGTGTCTTTGATGGTAATTTATCAGATTATGACATGATTGTCCTTCCTGGAGGGATGCCTGGTTCTGCACATTTGCGTGACAATCAGGCCTTGATTCAAGAATTGAAAAACTTCGATAAAGAGGTCAAAAAAATAGCAGCCATTTGTGCAGCGCCAATTGCCCTCAATCAAGCTGGAGTATTGAAAAACAAGAAGTTTACTTGTTATGACGGTGTTCAAGAGCAAATCCTTGATGGTCAATACGTCAAGGAAACAGTAGTGGTAGATGGACATTTGACAACCAGTCGAGGTCCCTCGACAGCCCTTGCCTTTGCCTACGAGTTGGTGGAGCAATTAGGCGGAGATGCAGAGAGTTTACGAACTGGAATGCTCTATCGAGATGTCTTTGGTGAAAATCAATAAAACGGGAGTTAACTTCTCGTTTTTTTACGTGGAAACTCAGGGAAATCATCGCTTTTTTAACGAAAAAATGGTATAATGAAAGCTATGAAATGTCACGATTATATCTGGGATTTAGGTGGAACTTTACTGGATAACTATGAAACTTCAACAGCTGCATTTGTTGAAACATTGGCACTGTATGGTATCATACAAGACCATGACAGTGTCTATCAAGCTTTAAAGGTTTCTACTGATTTTGCGATTGAGACTTTCGCACCCAACTTAGAACATTTTTTAGAAAAATACAAGAAAAATGAAGCCAGAGAGCTTGAACACCCTATTTTATTTGAAGGAGTTTCTGACTTATTGGAAGACATTTCAAATCAAGGTGGGCGTCATTTCTTGGTTTCTCACAGAAATGATCAGGTCTTGGAAATTTTAGAAAAAACCTCCATAGCAGCTTATTTTACAGAAGTAGTGACTTCTAGTTCAGGCTTTAAGAGAAAACCGAATCCTGAGTCCATGATTTATTTAAGAGAAAAGTATCAGATTAGCTCTGGTCTTGTTATTGGTGATCGACCGATTGATATTGAAGCAGGGCAAGCTGCTGGACTGGATACCCACTTGTTTACCAGTATCGTGAATTTAAGACAAGTATTAGACATGTAAGAAAAAGGAATAAGATGACAGAAGAAATCAAAAATCTGCAGGCACAAGATTATGATGCCAGTCAAATTCAAGTTTTAGAGGGCTTAGAGGCTGTTCGTATGCGTCCAGGGATGTATATTGGGTCAACCTCAAAAGAAGGTCTTCACCATCTAGTCTGGGAAATTGTTGATAACTCAATTGACGAGGCCTTGGCAGGATTTGCCAGCCATATTCAAGTTTTTATTGAGCCAGATAATTCGATCACTGTTGTTGATGATGGGCGTGGTATTCCAGTCGATATTCAGGAAAAAACAGGTCGACCTGCTGTGGAAACTGTCTTTACTGTTCTGCACGCTGGAGGAAAATTCGGCGGTGGTGGATACA
This sequence comes from bacterium, assembly GCA_905221455.1. Taxonomy (GTDB): domain Bacteria; phylum Bacillota; class Bacilli; order Lactobacillales; family Streptococcaceae; genus Streptococcus. Next base: position 119,681 of record CAJNDF010000002.1, read on the forward strand.
AGGTTTCAGGTGGTCTTCACGGAGTGGGGTCATCAGTTGTTAATGCTCTTTCCACTCAATTAGACGTTCATGTCCACAAAAACGGCAAGATTCACTACCAAGAATACCGTCGTGGTCATGTTGTTGCGGATCTTGAGGTGGTTGGAGATACGGATAAAACTGGAACAACAGTTCATTTCACACCAGACCCAGAAATCTTCACTGAAACAACAACCTTTGACTTTGATAAATTAAATAAACGGATTCAAGAGTTAGCCTTTCTAAATCGCGGTCTTCAAATCTCCATCACAGATAAGCGTGAAGGTTTGGAACAAACCAAACATTACCATTATGAAGGTGGAATTGCTAGTTACGTTGAATATATCAACGAGAATAAGGATGTTATCTTTGATACACCTATATATACAGACGGTGAGATGGATGATATCACCGTTGAAGTAGCTATGCAGTATACAACGGGCTACCATGAAAATGTTATGAGTTTTGCCAACAATATTCATACCCATGAAGGTGGAACGCATGAACAAGGTTTCCGTACGGCACTAACTCGTGTTATCAATGATTATGCTCGTAAAAATAAGTTACTGAAAGACAATGAAGACAACTTAACAGGGGAAGATGTCCGTGAAGGGTTAACTGCAGTTATCTCAGTTAAACACCCAAATCCACAGTTTGAAGGACAAACCAAGACAAAATTGGGCAATAGTGAAGTGGTCAAGATTACCAATCGCCTCTTCAGCGATGCCTTCTCTGATTTCCTCATGGAAAATCCACAGATTGCTAAACGTATCGTGGAAAAAGGGATCTTGGCTGCTAAGGCTCGTGTGGCTGCCAAGCGTGCGCGTGAAGTTACTCGTAAAAAATCTGGTTTGGAAATTTCCAACCTTCCAGGGAAATTAGCAGACTGTTCTTCTAACAATCCTGCGGAAACAGAACTCTTTATCGTCGAAGGAGACTCAGCGGGTGGATCAGCCAAATCTGGTCGTAACCGTGAGTTCCAGGCTATCCTTCCAATTCGCGGTAAGATTTTGAACGTTGAAAAAGCAAGTATGGATAAGATTCTTGCTAATGAAGAAATTCGTAGTCTTTTCACAGCCATGGGAACAGGATTTGGAGCAGAATTTGATGTTTCAAAAGCTCGTTACCAAAAACTCGTTTTGATGACCGATGCCGATGTAGATGGAGCTCATATTCGTACCCTTCTTTTAACCTTGATTTATCGTTATATGAAACCAATCCTAGAAGCTGGTTATGTTTATATTGCCCAACCTCCAATCTATGGTGTCAAGGTTGGAAGCGAGATTAAAGAATATATTCAGCCAGGAGCGGATCAAGAAATTAAACTCCAAGAAGCCTTGGCCCGCCATAGTGAAGGACGTGCCAAACCAACCATTCAGCGTTATAAAGGTTTGGGTGAGATGGATGATCACCAGTTGTGGGAAACAACCATGGATCCCGAACATCGCTTAATGGCAAGAGTTTCTGTGGATGATGCTGCAGAAGCAGATAAAATCTTTGATATGTTGATGGGGGATCGAGTAGAGCCTCGTCGTGAATTTATTGAAGAAAATGCCGTCTATAGTACACTTGATGTCTAAAAAATCGGGAGAAGTAGTTCCCTTGGTCTAAAAAATATGATATAATCATTACGATTGTTTCAAGTTAAAAAGGAGTTTAATATGTCTGGTAGTCTAGTAGTATATCTTATAATTGCAATTGCAGTTATATTGCTGATTTCATATGCTATAGCAATTTATGTACGGAAACGCAATGAAAGTAAATTAGCAATTTTAGAAGAGAAAAAAGAAGAGCTGTACAATCTTCCAGTTAATGATGAAGTTGAAGCTGTAAAAAATATGCACTTGATTGGACAAAGTCAGGTGACTTTCCGTGAATGGAACCAAAAATGGGTTGACCTATCTCTTAACTCTTTTGCCGATATCGAAAATAATCTTTTCGAGGCAGAAGGTTATAACAACTCATTCCGTTTTTTCAAGGCCAGTCATCAAATTGATCAAATCGAGAGCCAAATTACTTTGATTGAAGAAGATATTGCAGCAATTCGCAATGCTTTGGCAGATTTGGAGAAACAAGAGTCTAAAAATAGTGGACGTGTTCTTCATACCTTGGACTTGTTTGAAGAGTTGCAACACCGAGTTGCTGATCATTCTGAAGAATATGGACAAGGTTTGTCTGAAATCGAAAAACAATTGGAAAATATCCAATCAGAGTTTTCTCAGTTTGTAACTTTAAACTCGTCTGGTGACCCAGTAGAAGCTGCTGTGATTTTGGATAATGCTGAAAATCATATCTTGGCTTTGACACATATTGTTGATCGTATACCAGCAGTTGTAACAACATTATCTAAAGAGCTACCTGATCAGCTGGAAGATTTAGAAGATGGCTACCGTAAGCTTTTAGATGCTAATTATCATTTTGCTGAAACGGATATCGAAGCGCGTTTCCAATTGCTTCATGAAGCTCTCAAGAAAAATCATGAGAATATTGCGCAACTAGAATTGGATAATGCCGAGTACGAAAATACTCAAATCCAAGAAGAGATTAATGCACTTTACGATATCTTTACAAGAGAAATTGCGGCACAGAAAGTGGTAGAAGGTTTAGTAGCAACACTTCCTACTTATCTGCAGCACATGAAGGAAAATAATGCTTTATTGATAGAAGATATTGAGCGTTTGAGTAAGAACTATTTACTTTCTGAGTCAGATGCAAGTCATGTTCGTCGTTTACAGGGTGAATTAGAAAACTTTGAGACTGCTATTGTTGAGGCAACTTCAAATCAAGATGAACCAACTCAAGCTTATTCAATTCTTGAAGAAAATCTTGAATCTTTACAGGAAAATCTTAAAGAGATTGAAGATGAACAGATTTCAGTTAGTGAACGTCTTGCACGAATTGAGAAAGATGATATCAATGCACGTCAAAAGGCAAATGTATATGTTAATCGTCTCCATACAATCAAGAGATATATGGAAAAACGGAACCTACCTGGTATTCCCCAAACTTTCTTGAAGTTATTTTTTACAGCAAGTAATAATACGGAAGATTTAATGGCTGAATTAGAACAAAAATTGGTCAATATAGAGTCAGTTAACCGTATTTTGGAAATTGCAACGAATGATATGGAAGCTTTAGAAACGGAAACTTATAATATTGTTCAGTATGCAACCTTGACAGAACAACTCTTACAATATTCTAACCGTTACCGCTCATTTGATGAGCGCATTCAAGAAGCCTTTAATGAAGCTTTGGACATTTTTGAGAAAGAATTTGATTATCACGCTTCATTTGACAAGATTTCTCAAGCATTGGAAGTGGCAGAACCTGGTGTAACCAACCGTTTTGTTACTTCATATGAAAAAACACGTGAGACAATTCGTTTCTAAAATAATAAAAAGATTTGATTTTGTGAGAAGCAGAACCAAATCTTTTTTATTATTTGTCTATAAAATCTTGTATGATAAGATCTCAAGATAAAAAATTGGAGAGGATTTAAAAAGCAAGTCAGAACCTATGTTTGGTCTATAAGGTTCAATAGCTTTCTAATCTCTCCAAAATTTTATTTGATTGGAATCGAAATCCCAATTAATTTTTCTGAGTAGAGTGTTTTGATATTGGCCTCATCAATAGAGTCCTTATCAATTTTACGTTTCAAGAAAAATTCTTGGATGGCTTCGATTTCGGTTTCGCGAATAGCACGGTGTTTATTTGAAATGAGGATTTCATAGTGAAGCGGAGCTTGGGTAAAAATAACATCAGTATTTCCAGCAGAATAGACCTCAACAAGGGTTGCATCTGTACTTTCTAGCTGGCTTTTTACAAGTTGCGAGTGTGAGTTTGTCGTATTGATAAGCTTCATAACATTTCCTCCGATTTTCTAATTCTATTATAGCACTTTTTAAATAAAGTAGCTTGATTTATACTCAATGAAAATCAAAGAGCAAACTAGGAAGCTAGCCGCAGGTTGTTCAAAACACAGTTTTGAGGTTGTAGATAAGACTGACGAAGTCAGTGACCATATCTACGGTAAGGCGACGCTGGCGTGGTTTGAAGAGATTTTCGAAGAGTATTAGTCAATCTTATGCTGTTTTTTCCAAGATTGGATGGCCCATTTATGGCTACCACGTTTGAGATTTTCAATAGCCTTGTCAATAGGGAACCAGGCAATATGATTAAAGTCTTCTAATGGTTTTTGAACTTCCTTGAAAGAAGTCGCTTCATAGAGGTAAGCAGGATTGTAGTAGTAGGTGTCACGGTGACGAGAGTAGAAATATTCGTCAGCTTGTCCGTAATAGGTACCAATTTCAGCAGTGAATCCAAGCTCTTCAATCAATTCACGTTTTAGGGCTTCCTGATGATTTTCACCTGCTTCAATTTCGCCACCTGGTAAGAACCAAGCGCCATTAGGCGCTTGAACAAGAACAATTTGTTTTTGTTCAGCGTCAGGGATAACTGCATACACTCCATAGCGTGCAACATAGTCTGTATTCGCTTTTTTTTCTCCAAAAGTTGGGTTTGCCATTGCATTTTCCTCATTATCTAGTATCGTTATTATTATCATAATGGACAAAGGGCAAGCTGTCAAGAAATTACAGTTATTTTAGTAAAAAGAAGCAGAAAATTTTCATTTTCTACTCCTTTTCTATAGGATTTATTTTTCTGTTTCAGAAGTTTTCACTTCAGCTTTTTTGGCAGACTTAATTTGAATCTTGCCCTTGCTGGTCATAACTGCCTTGAGGTCTTTTTCGCTTGGATTTTCAAGGTAGTAGTCAGTGATAGCGTCCTCTATATAGTCTTGAATAGTACGACGAAGTGGGCGTGCTCCCATTTTTGGATCATAACCGAGGTCAACCAATTTTTCCTTGACTTTATCTGTCACATCGAGATGGATATTGTTGCTAGAGAGGCGCTTGTTGACATCTGCTAGCATGAGTTCGACGATTTGAAGGAGATTATCCTTGCTGAGAGCTTTGAACTCAATGATGCCGTCAAAACGGTTCATAAATTCTGGGCTAAAGAAGTTACCGAGTTCACCAAGAACAGAGTTGGTACGTCCTTCGCGAGCTGCCCCGAAACCAACGCTGGCTTCGGCCTTACCTGTACCTGCATTTGAGGTCATGATAATAATGGCATCCTTGAAGCTAACGGTACGTCCTTGTCCATCTGTCAAACGACCATCGTCCAAGACTTGAAGGAACATGTGCATAACATCAGGGTGAGCTTTTTCCACTTCATCGAGAAGGATGAGAGAATATGGATTGCGACGAACTTTTTCAGTTAATTGCCCAGCCTCATCATAGCCAACATAACCTGGAGGGGCACCGACTAATTTAGCCACGCTGTGTTTTTCCATGTATTCACTCATATCAAAGCGAATCATGCTGTTAGCAGAACCAAAGAGTTCGATGGCTAGTTGTTTGGAAAGTTCTGTCTTACCGACACCAGTTGGGCCAACAAAGAGGAAGCTTCCGATGGGGCGATTAGGAGTCCCAAGTCCAACACGATTACGGCGAATAGCCTTAGCAATCTTATCGACAGCATCGTCTTGCCCAATAACATGAGACTTGAGATCATCGGCTAGATGGATGAGTTGAGATTGTTCTTTCTCTTTCAAATCACCAACAGGGATGTTGGTTTTCTGCTCAATAATGTGTTCAATGGTTTTCTCGCTGATGATAGGAGTATCTTGGTCTGTGACCTTTTTCTTTTGCATTTCCTTATACTTGGCAATCTGATCGCGGAAGTAGGCGGCCTTCTCAAAATCTTCCTCTCGTGTAGCTTGAGATTTGAGATTTTCAGCCTCAATCAAGCGTTGATCAATCACTTTAGGATCGACAAAATTCAAGGTCAGGTTCATCTTAGAGCCCGCTTCATCTAAGAGGTCAATGGCCTTGTCAGGCAAGAAGCGATCTTGGATATAGCGATTGGAAAGAGTTGCAGCTGCCTCAATTGCGGCATCGGTATATTGAACGTGATGGTAGTCTTCGTATTTCTTTTGAATGCCTTTGAGGATAGTGATTGTTTCTTCCACCGTTGGTTCATCGACTTTAACAGGTTGCATACGACGCTCTAGGGCAGCATCTTTTTCAATGATACGGTATTCATTGAGGGTAGTAGCACCGACCAATTGTAGTTCCCCACGAGCAAGGGCTGGCTTGAGGATATTTCCTGCATCCATATTGCCATCGCCCGCAGAACCCGCACCAACAATTTCATGGATTTCATCGATAAAGAGGATGATGTCCTCACGTTTGCGAATTTCTTCCATGAGTTTTTGCATGCGTTCTTCAAATTGTCCACGGATACCCGTTCCTTGAACCAAGCTAACCACATCCAAACGGATGACTTGTTTGCCTTGGAGTTTATGTGGAACATCACCATCGACGATTTTTTGAGCTAGACCTTCGACAACGGCAGTTTTTCCGACACCAGGTTCACCGATAAGAACAGGATTATTCTTGGTTCTACGATTGAGAATCTCGATGACACGGATAATCTCATCATCTCGCCCAATAACGGGGTCGATATCGCCACGACGGGCAATTTCAGTTACATTAATACCAAATTCTTCTAGCAGGCCTTTTTCTTGGCTTGGAGGCGGAGTTTGAGCAGATCCACGATTTTGGGAGCCATAACCGCCGTTTCCACCGTAACCTCCACCTGATTGGGTTGGGGGAATAGGAGGAGTGTTGTTAGAAGGTCTGAAATTGTTTAGGTCATTGAAGAAATCACCAAAGGGATCGAAGTCACGATTGTTCAAATCCGTCATACCTTTAAAGAGACTGTTGTTAGGATCAGTCTTGATAATCTTGTAACAGTTTTGACAGAGGTCAATTTGTTTTTGTTTTCCATTGAGATTGGTGTAAAGATGAATTGTTGAGTCGTTGATTTTACAGTTTTGACAAAGCATACATCTACCTCATTTCTTTCTTTAGCCTGACCTGTTTAAAGGTCAAAAATAGTCAAAAATCTATAATTTCATTATAACAGGATTGGGGTGTAAAGCAAGTAAAAAGATTGCAGCTTTGAGAAGTTGTTACAATGAAAATCTTTGAGAAATTGAGTTATAAAAAAATCCTATTTGTGAGACAAAAAGGATTTTGGTTAGACATGCAGGGGCAATCCCAGCTTGTTTTAGATTAGTAGAGAAGTTCGTAAATTTCCATTGCAATCAAGTCAATGCTGTCAAAAGTATACGTTTCGCGAGCTTCTACATCACGAAGGGTAAAGATTGAACCGTTTTCTTCATCGTGGCTATATGCAACTTCTGCAACAACAACTCCTTCGCGTTCAAAATTACGTTTTAAATTTCCGCCGTCTTTTGCCATTGCTTCAAGGCGGTTGATGATTCTAACCAAATGTGATTCCATTTTGATTCTCCTTCATTTCTTATCGTTACTATTTTACCATAAAGGAGGCCAACTTGACTAGAAAAAACTAAGATTTCTCGCTAATTCTACTAGCTTAAAGTTTTTTTGAATAAATTGGATAAAAGGTTTGAATTTTAATTCAATACATGTTATAATCATACAGTATTCTATTTTAGAAAGCAGTGTGACTATGAATTTTTCTTTTTTACCTAAGTATTTACCTTATTTTAACTATGGGGCTGTCGTGACGGTTCTCATTTCTATCTGTGTTGTCTTTTTGGGAACTATTTTGGGTGTTGTCTTGGCTTTTGGGCAACGTGCAAAGTTTAAGCCGCTTGTTTGGCTCGCCAACTTGTACGTTTGGATTTTCCGTGGGACACCGATGATGGTTCAGATTATGATTGCCTTTGCTCTTATGCATATCAATGCTCCGACTATTCAGGTTGGGATTTTGGGTGTTGATCTTTCTCGTCTGATTCCAGGGATTTTGATTATCTCTATGAACAGTGGTGCTTATGTTTCTGAGACTGTTCGTGCCGGGATTAATGCGGTGCCTAAAGGTCAGTTAGAAGCGGCTTATTCGCTAGGGATTCGTCCTAAAAATGCCATGCGTTATGTGATTTTGCCACAAGCAATCAAAAATATCTTGCCAGCATTGGGGAATGAATTTATCACCATTATCAAGGATAGTTCCCTCTTATCAGCTATTGGGGTCATGGAGTTGTGGAACGGGGCTACAACAGTTTCTACAACAACTTATCTACCTCTGACTCCACTTTTATTTGCAGCCTTTTACTACTTGATTATGACTTCTATTTTGACCGTAGCATTGAAAGCTTTTGAAAAACGTATGGGACAAGGAGATAAGAAATAATGACAGAAACCTTGATAAAAATCGAAAATTTACATAAATCATTTGGAAAGAATGAAGTATTGAAGGGCATCAACCTCGAGATTAAAAGAGGAGAAGTTGTCGTTATCATCGGTCCTTCAGGGAGCGGGAAATCTACCTTACTTCGCTCTATGAATTTGTTGGAAGAAGCAAGCAAGGGGAAGGTTATCTTTGAGGGAGTCGATATTACGGACAAGAAGAATGACCTGTTTGCTATGCGTGAGAAGATGGGCATGGTTTTCCAACAATTTAACCTCTTTCCTAATATGACTGTGATGGAAAATATTACCTTGTCACCTATCAAGACCAAAGGTGAGAGCAAGATAGTGGCTGAGAAGAGAGCCCAAGAGCTTTTGGAAAAAGTTGGTTTGCCAGATAAGGCAGACGCTTACCCACAGAGTTTGTCAGGTGGGCAGCAACAACGGATTGCCATCGCGCGTGGTTTGGCAATGGAACCAGATGTTTTGCTCTTTGACGAGCCAACTTCAGCCTTGGACCCTGAAATGGTTGGAGAAGTTCTGGCTGTTATGCAAGACCTTGCCAAATCAGGAATGACCATGGTTATCGTAACACATGAGATGGGATTTGCCCGTGAGGTGGCAGACCGTGTCATCTTTATGGCAGACGGTGTGGTTGTTGAAGATGGAACACCTGAGCAGATTTTTGAACAAACCCAAGAACAACGAACTAAAGATTTCTTGAGTAAGGTTCTATAATCTATTTTGAAATTTGCAAGACAAGATTAGTGAAAAGCTCGACCAGAGCTTTTTCTTATAGTTTGAAACTATAGGATTGCCTAGGAAAGAAGTGTTAGAGGGGACTAGCAGTTTTTGGTATAATGGAAGATAGTTTGAAAGAAAAGAGAAGTGATATGACACAGATTATTGATGGGAAAGCTTTAGCGGCCAAATTGCAGGGGAAGTTGGCTGAAAAGACTGCAAAACTAAAAGAAGAAACAGGTCTAGTACCTGGTTTGGTAGTGATTTTGGTTGGGGACAATCCAGCCAGCCAAGTTTACGTTCGCAACAAGGAACGTTCTGCCCTTGCGGCTGGTTTCCGTAGCGAAGTAGTGCGAGTTCCAGAGACTATTACTCAAGAGGAGCTGTTAGACTTAATTGCTAAATACAATCAAGATCCAGCTTGGCATGGGATTTTGGTTCAGTTGCCTTTACCAAAACATATCGATGAAGAGGCAGTTTTATTAGCCATTGATCCAGAAAAGGATGTGGATGGTTTTCATCCTCTAAATATGGGACGCCTTTGGTCTGGACATCCAGTCATGATTCCATCAACACCCGCAGGGATTATGGAGATGTTTCATGAATATGGGATTGATTTGGAAGGTAAAAATGCCGTTGTTATCGGTCGTTCCAATATTGTCGGTAAACCCATGGCTCAGCTTCTTTTGGCCAAAAATGCAACAGTGACCTTGACTCACTCACGTACCCATAATCTTGCTAAGGTGGCTGCAAAAGCAGATATTCTTGTGGTCGCAATCGGTCGTGCTAAATTTGTGACTCCTGACTTTGTCAAACCAGGTGCGGTTGTCATTGATGTAGGGATGAACCGCGATGAAAATGGTAAGCTCTGTGGAGATGTTGATTATGAGGCAGTTGCCACACTTGCTAGCCACATCACACCAGTTCCTGGAGGTGTAGGCCCTATGACCATTACTATGCTAATGGAGCAAACTTATCAAGCAGCACTTCGGACATTGGATAGAAAATAAAAGAAACATTCGCTTAATAGGGTGTATTTTCTATAGCTATATTTAAAATAGCATACAATAGTTGTAAAAATAAGATTACAAAAGGAGGTCTGCGCCTCCTTTTTGTTGTATAATGGAGTGAGGTGATTAGATGATTTTAAAAATTTATAATGGGGAATATAGTTTACAATGGGATGGAATATACTACTTAGCACTAATTGATTATCCAAATATTCAAGAGTGGGAATTAGAAAAAATTGCTAAATTTATAGCTTACGAAAAACTTCATAAACGTCAAACAAGTATTGAGTGTGCTGATTCTTGTTTAAAAAAAGAAATTTTAGATTACATCTGTCAGCATCCCTTTTTTCCACCATTTACCCCTACAGATAAAAGAGTAGCCTCGACTTATGATCTACATAAGAAGTTAGTGACTTCAGACTACTGTAGTCATACTACGACTATAGATGCAGCGATTTCTATCTTTAAAACAGGTCAGCTCTTATCTGCTGTGAAAGCCTTTGGGCGAGATGCTGAGGAGTTGGTTTTGGATAGTCGTAATGGAGCTTCTGATCCAGCAGACTATTTTGACTATATTATGTTCGGATGGTCTAATACGACTTCGGGTTACCGACTCGCTATGGAGCGTTTGTTAGGGCGGGCACCGTCTGAGGAGGAATTGCAAGAAAAGTTCATTCCTGGCGTTAGTTTTCATTTTCTGTATGAAGAATTAATTCAAGCACCAGGTTATATTTTTGATGGCTACCATGTTGCAAAAATTAAGGATATGTTGAATTTATTTAGTGAGTTGTATATTTGCATTATTCCAACTCATAATAAGAGCCAATTTGAAAATATTATTCCAACTAAAATACAAGATAGGGTGCATTATCTTGACTATGCTGGAGAAGGCTTAGAAGAGTGGACTAAGAAAATCTATCAAGTTGTTTTAAAACAATCAGATAAAGGATAGTTGAGGAAAAAACGATGAAAGTGATTGATCAAACCTTACTAGAAAAAGTCATTATTGAACGTTCTCGTACAAGTCATAAAGGAGACTACGGTCGTTTGCTGTTGCTTGGTGGGACCTATCCGTATGGTGGTGCTATTATCATGGCTGCTTTAGCAGCTGTAAAAAGCGGTGCAGGATTGGTAACCGTTGGAACGGATAGAGAAAATATCCCTGCTCTACACAGCCATTTACCTGAGGCTATGGCCTTTGTTCTTCAAGACCAGCAATTGTTAAAAGAGCAGTTGGAGAAGGCAGAAGTTGTTTTGCTGGGGCCTGGTTTAGGAGACGATGCTTTTGGAGAAGATCTAGTAAAACAGGTCTTTGCTATCCTAAGACAGAATCAGATTTTGATTGTAGACGGAGGGGCCTTGACCATTCTTGCTAGGACAAGTTTGTCATTTCCTTTGAGTCAGCTTATCCTAACTCCCCACCAAAAGGAATGGGAAAAACTGTCTGGAATTACGATTGAAAAGCAAAACGAAGATGCAACGGCTAGTGCGCTGATTACCTTCCCTAAAGGAACAATTTTGGTGGAGAAAGGTCCGGCTACTCGTATTTGGCAAGCTGGCCAATCTGATTATTACCAGTTACAGGTTGGCGGTCCCTATCAGGCGACTGGGGGAATGGGAGATACTTTGGCTGGTATGATTGCAGGATTTGCAGGCCAATTTAAACAAGCTAATCTTTACGAACGTGTAACCGTAGCGGCTCATCTTCATTCAGCCATTGCTCAAGAGCTAGCTCAAGAACATTATGTGGTCTTGCCAACGGAGATTAGTAATTGTCTTCCTAAAGTAATGAAAAGATATGTCTAAAATAGTTAGACAAAAAATGTTGATAATTTGTATCATTATTCTTAATTCACAAAAAACGAACGTTTAGTATTCTTCTTACTAAGAAACTAAATTTGTTCGTTTTTTTACTCTTGTAAATCTATTTTTGTTAGAGTTGATTTGGTTTACATCCGTACTTAAAGTGATTTGTCAGAGCTCTGTTTTTATTAAAAAAATTCAATTTCCAGGATAAATAAGCAGTATTCTAGAGGTACTTTTAGATGAAATAAAAGCCTTTACATGGTATAATAGAAGTAGCTCTTTAATGGAGGTGTTTGAGTGGAAAATCTGAAAAAAATGGCAGGTATCAAGGCTGCTGAGTTTGTCAAGGATGGCATGGTAGTCGGACTGGGAACGGGGTCTACTGCCTATTATTTCGTAGAAGAAATCGGTCGTCGTATCAAGGAAGAAGGACTGAAAATTACTGCTGTAACGACTTCTAGCGTGACCAGTAAACAGGCTGAAGGTCTTAATATCCCGCTCAAGTCTATTGACCAAGTAGACTTTGTTGATGTGACGGTTGACGGGGCGGATGAAGTGGATAGCCAGTTTAACGGAATCAAGGGCGGTGGTGGTGCCCTTCTCATGGAGAAGGTTGTGGCAACGCCCTCAAAAGAATATATTTGGGTGGTCGATGAAAGCAAACTAGTCGAGAAATTGGGTGCTTTTAAATTGCCAGTGGAAGTGGTCCAGTATGGTGCAGAACAGGTCTTCCGTCGTTTTGAGCGAGCTGGCTACAAACCGAGTTTTCGTGAAAAAGACGGCCAACGTTTTGTGACCGATATGCAGAACTTTATCATTGACCTAGCCTTGGAGGTCATCGAGGATCCAATTACTTTCGGGCAAGAATTGGACCATATCGTTGGTGTCGTAGAGCACGGCTTATTCAACCAAATGGTGGATAAGGTAATCGTTGCTGGACGAGACGGGGTTCAGATTTTAACTTCAACGAAAGCAAACTAATCAACATAATAAGGAGATACACTATGTCAAAATTTAATCGTATTCACTTGGTGGTACTGGATTCTGTGGGAATTGGTGCTGCACCAGATGCCAATAACTTTGTCAATGCAGGGGTTCCAGATGGAGCTTCTGATACACTAGGACACATTTCAAAAACAGTTGGTTTGAATGTTCCAAACATGGCTAAAATCGGTCTAGGAAATATTCCTCGTGAAACTCCTCTGAAGACTGTCCCAGCTGAAAGCAATCCAACAGGTTATGCAACAAAATTGGAAGAAGTATCACTTGGTAAGGATACAATGACTGGACATTGGGAAATCATGGGACTTAATATTACTGAGCCTTTCGATACTTTCTGGAACGGATTCCCAGAAGAAATCTTGACAAAAATCGAAGAATTTTCAGGACGTAAGGTCATTCGTGAAGCCAACAAACCATACTCAGGAACAGCTGTTATCGATGACTTTGGACCACGTCAAATGGAAACTGGGGAGTTGATTATCTATACTTCAGCTGACCCTGTTTTGCAAATTGCTGCCCATGAAGATATTATTCCTTTGGATGAATTGTACCGTATCTGTGAATACGCTCGTTCGATTACCCTTGAGCGTCCTGCCCTTCTAGGTCGTATCATTGCTCGTCCATATGTTGGTGAACCAGGTAACTTCACTCGTACAGCCAACCGTCGTGACTTGGCCGTTTCCCCATTTGCACCAACTGTTTTGGATAAATTGAACGAAGCTGGCATCGATACTTACGCTGTTGGAAAAATCAACGATATCTTTAACGGTGTGGGTATCAACCACGACATGGGCCACAACAAGTCAAATAGTCATGGAATTGATACACTCTTGAAGACCATGGGCCTTGCTGAGTTTGAAAAAGGATTCTCATTCACAAACTTGGTGGACTTTGATGCCCTTTACGGCCACCGCCGCAATGCTCATGGTTACCGTGATTGCTTGCATGAGTTTGATGAACGCTTGCCTGAAATTATCGCAGCCATGAGAGAGAACGACCTTCTCTTGATTACTGCGGACCATGGAAATGATCCAACTTACGCAGGAACAGACCACACTCGTGAATATATTCCATTGTTGGCCTACAGCCCTGCCTTTAAGGGAAATGGTGTCATTCCAGTCGGACATTTTGCAGATATCTCAGCGACTGTTGCCGATAACTTTGGCGTGGAAACTGCCATGATTGGGGAAAGTTTCTTAGATAAATTGGTATAAGATGACGCGCTATGTTTTGCTGGTTAGAGGCATCAATGTTGGTGGCAAGAATAAGGTCGTCATGGCGGAGCTTTGTCAAGAATTGACAGAGTTGGGACTGGGAAAAGTTGAGACCTACATCAACAGTGGCAATATCTTCTTTACTTCGACAATCCCTAAAGCCCGGTTGATTGAAAAGATAAAGGCTTTCTTTGAAGTCCATTATCTATTTATTCAGAGTTTTTCCCTACTGAGTCAAGAAGACTATGAAACAGAAGTGGAGAATCTACCAGCTTGGTGGACCAGAGACTTGGCGCGAAAGGATGTTCTCTTTTATACTGAGGGCTTGGATGTAGACCAAGTCATCGACACGGTTAAAAGTTTAGAGATGAAAAATGAGGTCGTTCATTTTGGAAAACTTGGGATTTTCTGGGGGAAATTCTCTGAAGAATCCTACTCTAAGACTGCCTATCATAAGTACTTGCTCAAGATGCCTTTCTATCGCCACATTACCATTCGTAATGCAAAAACCTTTGACAAAATCGGTCAAATGCTAAAAAATAATAAAGGAGACACATAATGACATTTTTAGACAAAATCAATGAAACAGCTACTTTCCTGAAAGACAAGGGAATCCAAGAGCCTGAGTTTGGTTTAATCCTTGGATCAGGACTTGGAGAATTGGCAGAAGAAATTGAAAATCCAGTTGTAGTAGACTATGCTGACATTCCAAACTGGGGCCGTTCTACAGTAGTCGGACACGCTGGGAAATTGGTATATGGTGAACTGGCAGGTCGCAAGGTCTTGGCTCTTCAAGGTCGTTTCCATTTCTACGAAGGAAATCCTCTGGAAGTCGTGACTTTCCCAGTTCGTGTCATGAAAGTCCTTGGATGTGAAGGTGTCATTGTAACCAATGCGGCTGGTGGTATCGGATTTGGTCCTGGTACTTTGATGGCTATCTCAGACCATATCAATATGACGGGGCAAAATCCATTGATGGGTGAAAACTTGGATGACTTTGGTCCACGTTTCCCTGATATGTCTAAAGCCTACACACCAGAATACCGTGCTACTGCCCATGAAGTGGCTAAAAAACTTGGTATCAAACTAGATGAAGGTGTCTATATCGGTGTAACAGGTCCGACTTATGAAACACCAGCAGAAATCCGTGCCTATAAGACACTAGGAGCGGATGCAGTTGGTATGTCTACTGTTCCTGAAGTGATTGTGGCAGCCCACTCTGGCTTGAAAGTACTAGGAATTTCATGTATCACTAACTTTGCGGCTGGTTTCCAAGAAGAACTCAACCACGAGGAAGTTGTGGAAGTAACAGAACGTGTCAAAGGCGACTTCAAAGGCTTGCTGAAAGCGATTCTTGCTGAATTGTAAAAAACTTGGTGACGGGATTAGACTAGAAATGAAGGTTTTAGTTCTCATCACCTTTAGTAGAGAAGATTGGGTTTGTTGTGATTAAAAGATGAACAAAAATCCAATCAACTACTATATTTTTACAAAAAATTTGTCACATTCTTATTCATCAATTAGGAGAAATGACTTGAAAAGACGAAATAGCTTACAGGCTTAGTAACCTGATTGGTAAATAGGAGAAAATAAAAGAAAGTTAGAAAAGAATGAAAATCGGTCAACGACTTATGCGTTTTGGCATAAAAAAATTAAGTATCGGAGTTGTATCTGTTGCAGTTGGCTTTGCTTTTTTAGCACCGACAGGAATTTCTGCCAATGAAGGAAGTCCAGTTGTGAAAAACGAAGCTCCTCTAGTCGTAAATGCAACGGATAGTCCGACAAAACTAGAAAATACTGATAAAAAACAGGAAACACCTCTTATAGAGAAAAGGGCGGAAGTTATCCAACCAGTTCCAGAAACAAAAGAAGTCCTTAAAAATCAGAAGGAAGAAGAAAAGCTGGAATCCCATAAACCAGAGCCTGTTCTAGTTCCTGAAGACGTGAATAAAGAGGAAAATGTAAAGAATGAGGCTACAACTTCTCGTCCTGTGACAGCAGAAGATCTTTTGAAAATCTCAAAAGGAGAACTGCACTCAGAAAATGATTTACTTGACAATTCTCTTTATGGTGAAAAAGTCCTTGATTTAGAAGGTGATGACGATCAGGATGGTATCAAAAATAAGGATGAACTTTATGTTTATCATAAAGATGGTAAGGACTATTTAGGATATAACAGTCATCCATTACTGGCGGACAGTGATGGGGACGGATTAGCAGATGGGGAAGATGATAATAAGAAACAATGGTATGTTACAGATCGAGATGCTCTTCTCTTCATGGAGTTATCCTATCGTGAGGATGACTATATCGAAAAAATCCTAGATCATAAGAATCCATTTCCGAGTCTCTATTTGAATCGTCAAGAATATAAGATGATGCACAATGAGTTAGCTCCGTTTTGGAAGATGAAAAAATCTTACCATACAGCTAGTGGTTTGGATGCTTATCTATTCGAAACTAAGAGTGATCTTCCTTATCTAAAGGATCATACGGTTCAAATGTTATCTATTCGAGGGACAAGACTGAATGATGCAAAAGATTTGAGAACGGACTTGACCTTGCTAGGAGGAAATAAACCTGCACAAGCGGATGATATCCGTAATGTTGTAAAAGAATTGGCGCAGGATTCCAGCATTACCAATCTGTATATGACAGGCCATTCTTTAGGAGGCTATCTAGCTCAAATAGCAGCGGTTGAAGCCTATCAGAAATATCCTACTTTTTATAATAATGTTTTGAAAAAAGTGACAACATTTAATGCGCCTAAGGTCATTACTTCAAGAACAATCTGGAATGCCAAAAATGGTTTCTGGGATGTAGGATTAGAAAGTCGGAAACTTGCTGTAAATGGAAAAATTAAACATTATGTAGTGGATAATGACAATGTGGTTACATCTGTGCTACAAAATGATAGTGATGTTGTGACATCTACAGGAAGTGCCAATGTTAAGCACCGTTCGCGTGGCTATTTTGAAAGCCGTATGAATGATATTCCAAACTTTAATATTGGAAAACGAACAACATTGGATAAGCATGGTTACCGTGATCCAAAACTAGAAAAAATTTCTTTCTTTAAGAAACAACAACTCCCTCTATCATCTAATCAACCAAGCGCTGAACCTCTTGAAAATATAGCTCTAGGGAAACGGGTTACCCAAAGTTCGACAGCTTTTGAAGGTGACGCTAGAAGGGCTGTGGATGGAAAAGTTGATGGAAATTATGCTCATCATTCTGTAACGCATACAGAGTTTCAATCTAAGCCTTGGTGGCAAGTCGATTTAGACAAGGAAGAAACGATTCGTCAAATCAATATCTATAATCGAACAGATACTGCTCAGGATAGGCTTACCAATTTTAATGTGATTCTTTTAGATAGTTCTGGGAAAGAAATTGAAAGAAAGCGCATTGCATCTCTGAAAGATATTTCTGCACAAATTGCAATTGATTATAAGAAAGCTCGTTTTGTCCGTATTGAGTTAGATGGTTACAATGCTCTCAGTCTCGCAGAAGTTCAAGTTTTGCGTGCTGAGAACATCGCATGGAAAAAGCAAGCACGCCAAAGTTCTACCGAGTTTGGAGGAGATGCTAGTCGTGCCTTGGATGGCAATACCAATAGTAGCTACAGCCAGCAATCGATTACGCATACAAAATTTGAAAATCAGCCTTGGTGGGAAGTTGATTTAGGTCGCACAGAACAGGTAGGACTTGTCCGCCTTTATAATCGTGGAGATGGCGAACTTTCTAAACGTTTGGCAGATTTTGATGTGATTTTATATGATGAAAAAGGGAAAGAAGTTACTAGAAAATATGTATCTCGTTTAGAAGGAAGCAGTTTAGACCTCCATTTGAATGGGAAACTAGGTCGCCGTGTCCGTATTCAATTGCGTCAGAAAAATCAAGCTCTCAGTCTTGCTGAAGTAGAAGTGTTTCGATTTATGGCTAAGAATGCTGTGACACCACCAACTTCTAAGCCAGTACAAGTGTTAAATTACACTCCTGTAAAAGATAAAACCCTAACTATTCAGCATAGTGGAGCTTACATTGCACGCTATTCTATAACTTGGGAAGAAGTTACAGTAGATAAAAATGGTCATTCAGTTGTTCGCAGTCATTCTTGGGAAGGAAATGGACGTAATCAGACTGCAGGTTTTGTCCTCAATTTCCCAATTAAAGAAAATATGCGTAATCTTCGAATTAAGATCGAAAAGAGAACAGGTCTTATCTGGAATAGATGGCAAACGATCTATGACAACAGACCTCTCCTTGCCCAATCACATCGAAAAATCACTCATTGGGGTACGACATTGAATTCCAAGGTGAGTGACGATGATGTCTTGTAATCTGATGATACAATGACAGTTAGATAATTTAGTTTATAAAAAAACTACCTGAGTTTGAATAGGACTCAGGTAGCTATCTGTGAGAGAATAAAATTAAAAAAGAAAGGTAGAGTAAGGTGTTCTGATTTCAACACGAACGGAAAACTTTTCTAAAAATTTAGGAAGACAAACTAATGAAAGTGCATTTTATACTACATGAGAGTTTTGAAATCCCAGGTGCTTATCTAACTTGGGCTCAATCAAGAGGTCATGATATTGGAATAACAAAGGTTTATAAGGGAGAAGCTTTACCCCAAACAGTTTCTGATATTGATTTTCTTATCATTATGGGAGGTCCTCAATCTCCTGATGAAGATAAAGAACATTTCCCTTATTATCATCCAAAAGAAGAAATTAGGCTCATTCGACAAGCAATAGAAGAAGATAAGTATATTGTAGGTGTATGCTTAGGGGCGCAACTACTTTCTGTTGCTTATGGGGGTCAATATGAGCATAGTCCTGAAAGAGAAATAGGTGTATTCCCTATTAAGATGACTAGTCAAGGACTAGCAGATAAACACCTCAAACATTTTGGTAGCGAGCTTTTAGTTGGTCACTGGCATGGTGATATGCCGGGATTGACAGACGAAGCGGTAATCCTTGCTACCAGTCAAGGTTGTCCGCGACAGATTGTTCGCTTTAGCCCTAAACATTATGCTTTTCAAGTGCATTTAGAGTTTGATTTAGAAGCGATTGATTTATTGGTTGCTGCGGATAGTGAAGAACGATTGATAGAACAACATCAAACATTATCTTTTGTTCAATCACCTGAAGAATTGCGTGGTAACGATTATTCTGAAATGAATGCAAAATTGCATAATTTTTTAGATTCGCTTACAAATTAGAATTACAGACAAACTAGATATTTTAATTTGTGCTAGTTTTTACAAAATATCAAAAATAAGAAAGGTAGAGCGTGTGTTTGGATTTGAACACTAGCGGAAAACTCGGAAAATAGATAATTTGACTGAGAAATCAGGATTTCTCGTCAGATTCCTAATTTTCAGTCGTTTTCTTGTCGCTCTTTGTATCATAAATTATGTCTATCCATATTGCTGCTCAGCAGGGTGAAATTGCTGATAAAATTCTTCTTCCTGGAGATCCTCTTCGTGCTAAGTTTATTGCGGAGAATTTCCTTGAAGATGCTGTTTGTTTTAACGAAGTGCGTAACATGTTTGGTTACACTGGTACTTACAAGGGGCACCGTGTATCTGTCATGGGAACTGGGATGGGAATGCCATCTATTTCGATTTATGCGCGTGAGTTGATTGTTGACTACGGTGTGAAAAAATTGATCCGTGTGGGAACTGCGGGTTCTTTGAATGAAGATGTTCATGTTCGTGAATTGGTTTTGGCGCAAGCAGCTGCAACCAACTCAAACATCGTCCGTAATGACTGGCCACAGTATGATTTTCCACAAATCGCTAGCTTTGACTTGCTAGATAAGGCTTATCATATCGCAAAAGAACTTGGCATGACTACTCACGTGGGAAATGTCTTGTCATCTGATGTCTTTTATTCAAACTACTTTGAAAAGAACATCGAGCTTGGTAAATGGGGAGTTAAGGCTGTGGAAATGGAAGCAGCAGCGCTTTACTATTTGGCTGCCCAACACCATGTTGATGCGCTAGCTATCATGACAATCTCTGATAGCTTGGTCAATCCAGATGAAGATACAACTGCAGAAGAACGCCAAAATACCTTTACCGATATGATGAAGGTTGGTTTGGAAACCTTGATTGCGGAATAAAAGAAAACACAAAAAAGGAAGATTTTCATCCAGAAAATCTTCCTTTTTTAGTCATTCAGTCCATACTGTGACCTAAATGAATGTTGCTCTATCGTCTATTTTTTAAGAGATTGTAAGAAACAATCAATCTCTGCTTGAGAATGGAGAATACGCATCTTTTCTGGGTAAGTATTGTTTAAGTATTGGTATCTATCCTTAGCATTTTTTGTTCGACCATCCCAGAGAATCCATCTGATAAACTCCCAATTAAACTGTTCTTGACAACCTTCTGCCATACTTTCTCTGACCTTGCCTCGGTATTTGAGATAACGTTTAAAAGCCCGAAATAGACAAGTCCATGGTGAAAAGTTGAGAAAGATAATTTGGTCAGCTTCCTGCATTCTTTCTTCGTAATAGCACCAAGAATAATTCCCATCGATAACCCAAGATTCATGCTTTGTGAGAAAGTTTTTCATCTCGCTCAACATCCATTCGCGGTCACTGTCTTGCCAACCAGGTTGAAATTGGAGTGTATCCATGTGAAGTTTTGGGATGGAGTAGTAGAGAGATAACTTTTCAGCTAGCGTTGACTTACCAGCGCCAGAATATCCGATAATTGCGATTTTCATTTTCTACCTTTTTCTATTTGAGGACAAAAAAACAGCCTCTATGGACTGTTTCTTATTTAGCAAGTTTAGCTGAAAGACGAGCTTTGTCGCGGCTTGCTTTGTTTTTGTGAATCAAACCTTTAGTTTCTGCTTTATCGATAGCTGAGCTAGCAGCACGGAAAAGTTCTTCAGATGGGTTTGCTTCAAAAGCTTTGATAGCAGTACGCATAGCTGATTTTTGAGCTGAGTTCTTTTCGTTTTGTTTAACGTTCAATTCAGCGCGTTTGATAGCTGATTTAATATTTGCCAATGTTCTTACCTCCATATTTACTAACTATACCATTATATCTGAAAACTTACGTTTTGACAAGGGGAAATTACTTTTTTAAGTAAATTTCATCGATTTCATGGTTCTTTGTTTTATGAAGAATCACTTCCGCGCGATTTCTGGTTGGTTCAATATAATTTTGTAGATTTGTGAGATTGATACTGGTCCAGACTTGATGGGCAAAGGATTCCACTTCCCCAATTGGCATTTGAGTAAAACGATAATAGTAGCTATCAGGATCGTTTTGGGCTAGACTTAGCATTTTCAAGAAACGGTCAAGATACCAACTTTCGATGTCATCCACTGCCGCATCAACATAGATGGAAAAGTCAAAGAAGTCAGTGATATAGAGACGCTCGTTTTGTGGATTTTGAAAGACATTAATCCCCTCGACAATCACAAAATCAGCAGCTTTGACGCTTTGCTTTTGCTCAGGTACGATGTCGTAGACTTCATGAGAATAGACAGGAATATCCACATCTTGACCATTTTTGATCCGATCCAAGAAGTTGAGGAGTGCTTCCATATCATAGCTTTCAGGAAATCCCTTGCGATTTAAAATCCCTTGTTCAATCAAGGTCTGGTTGGGATAGAGAAAACCGTCAGTTGTTACTAACTCAACCGTAGCATCTGTAAGCGTACGGGACAGTAAGATTTGTAGTAGGCGGCTAGTTGTGGATTTTCCAACGGCAACACTCCCAGAAACCCCAATGATAAAAGGTTGAGATTTGCTTTCACGTTGTAGGAAAATTCCTTTGGAAAAAGCTAAATCGTCCTTGGTACGCTTGTAAATCTGGATGAGATGGGCTAGAGGAAGATAGACATCGGTAACATCTTGTAGACTAATCTGGTCATTAAAACTCTTGATGGATTCTAATTCCTCTTCAGTCAAAGGAGGTGTTGTCTTTCGATGTAAAGATTGCCAAGTTTGGCGGCTGATTTTTTCAAAATGTAAAAATTCGTTGGTCATTTGTTTTCCCCTAGATATTTTGTCTATCATACCATAAAAAGCTAAAAAAATAAAGCGGTTTCTTGAATGTGGTCAGTCAATATTATATAATAGATGTAGATAGAGGATGAACAATTTAGTGATGAAGTAGGAGCTACTTTCTCCTGACTTATAAGCTAATAAAGGGGGCTTTGGGAATCACAACTTATAGGAGGTGTGTCATGAAAATCTTAAAACGTTATATATTGGAACTCTGTTTTATTTTAAGTTTTGCCTTACCTTTTTTAAAAGGAGCCAATGCGGATAATGGTAGACGTTTTGTGGAAATCTATTACGGTTTTACTTTTTTGATGGAACATGCCATTGTAACAGCTGTCTTTATCTGTTCGCTCTTGATTGCTTTCTTCCTAAAAAAACGGTGGACGAAATGGCTTGCTGCTGGTAGTTATCTATTTTTGATTTTGTGGATTGCTACAGAGGGTTATTTATTCCGTATGTCACTAGAAGATTTAATCCGACTTTGGACAAGTTTGGAATTCCTGACAAAAACGTATCAGTTGGGCTTTTATCTAAACATTTTGTTGGGAATTTTGTTGATGATTAAGCATTTGAAGGTTAAGCAATAGGAATCAAAATGCGTCTGATGATAGACCATAAACTTTGTGTTACGTGTTTTATCATGACAATGATAGCTGTAGTCCTAGATGAAATACAAGTTGCTTAGAAAAGTTGAAAAAGATTGAAGAGGAGCTATTGTAACGCAACTTCCTTCAATCTTTTTGTCTCATTCTGGATATGTAAACGATTTACAATTCGATCCAAAATATGATAGAATAGGGTTATGAATAAAATGTACTATGCAGAAAATCCTGATGCTGCTCACGATATTCATGAGTTGAGAGTGGAATTGTTGGGAGAAAACATGACCTTTTTGACGGATGCGGGTGTTTTTAGCAAGAAAATGGTTGACTTTGGCAGTCAACTCTTGCTCAAGTGTCTTGAGGTCAACCAAGGAGAGACTGTCCTTGATGTAGGCTGTGGTTATGGTCCTTTGGGCTTGTCCTTGGTTAAGGCTTATGGAGTTCAGGCGACCATGGTCGATATCAATAATCGTGCCTTGGATTTGGCGCGACAAAATGCTGAACGAAATAAAGTAGAAGCGACGATTCTCCAGTCCAACATCTATGAACAAGTTGAAGGAAAATTTGACCATGTCATTTCCAACCCCCCTATTCGTGCGGGCAAGCAAGTTGTTCATGAAATCATTGAGAAAAGCAAAGATCTCTTGGAAACTGGTGGGGATTTGACTATCGTTATCCAGAAAAAACAAGGGGCTCCAAGTGCCAAGTCCAAGATGGAAGATGTGTTTGGTAATTGTGAAATCGTCAAAAAAGATAAGGGATACTATATCCTTAGAAGTGTGAAAGAATGAGAGCAGTTGATTTAATCCAAAAAAAACGAGACGGTCAAGAATTGACTTCGAGTGAAATTGAATGGTTAGTTGAAGGTTATGTGTCAGGAACTGTTCCTGATTATCAGATGTCTGCCTTTGCTATGGCTGTTTATTTCAAAGGAATGACGACACGAGAAATCTCAGATTTGACTATGAAGATGGTTCAGACTGGTCAAGAGTTTGACTTGTCTGCTATCGATGGGGTTAAGGTTGACAAGCATTCTACTGGTGGAGTTGGTGATAAGGTGACCTTGATTTTGGCTCCTCTTGTGGCTAGCTTTGGTGTACCTGTAGCCAAAATGAGTGGTCGTGGTCTAGGTCATACTGGGGGAACAATTGATAAATTGGAGTCCATTAAGGGCTATCAAGTCGAGCGCAGTCAAGAAGATTTCATTCGTCAGGTGCAGGACATTGGAGTGTCTGTCATTGGGCAATCAGATCAGCTGGTTAAAGCAGATAAGCTTCTCTACGCTCTCCGTGATGTGACCGCAACTGTCGACACGATTCCTTTGATTGCGAGTTCGGTGATGAGCAAGAAAATCGCGGCAGGAGCGGATGCTATTTTGCTAGACGTGACTGTCGGTGAGGGTGCCTTTATGAAGACCGTTGATGAGGCACGAGAACTGGCTCAAACTATGGTAGATCTTGGTAAGGCTGTTGGTCGGAAGACGGTAGCAGTGATTACGGATATGAGCCAGCCCTTGGGACGAGCGATTGGAAATCGTCTGGAAATCCTTGAAGCACTGGAGATTTTACAAGGACAAGGCCGTCAGGATATTACCCACTTCATCTGTGAATTGGCTCAGATTATGCTTGATCTGGCAAATGTAAACAAGACAGTTGAGGAAGTTCGCCAACATCTTGAAAATGGCCAAGCACTTGCTAAGTTTGAGGAGATGGTGCAAGCTCAAGGTGGAGATTTAGAAGATCTCTATCGTCCAGTCAATGTGTCCCATGTGGTGGAAATCCCTGCCCAAGAAACAGGTATTATCTCAGCGCTTCCAGCTATGGAATTTGGCCTCTATGCTATGAGACTGGGTGCTGGTCGTGCAGTCAAGACTGATGGATTGGACTATGAAACTGGAATTGTTTTTGAAAAGAAAGTTGGAGATTCCGTTCAAAAAGGAGAAATTGTTGCAAAAGTATACACAAATGGAAAAAATTCTCCTCAGCTAGTTACAGATTTTCAAAAATATGTTAAAATAAATGATAGGGTGCAAAGTTTACGAGAAATTATAGAAATTATCTCATAAACGACAGGAGAATCCGTATATGAAATTAAATAAATATATCGATCATACGCTTTTGAAGCAAGATGCGACAGAAAAACAAATTGATTGTTTGTTGTCTGAAGCTAGAGAGTATGATTTTGCTAGCATCTGCGTCAATCCGACCTGGGTTGAACATGCTAAAAAAGGGCTTGAAGGTACAGATGTCAAGGTCTGTACAGTGGTAGGCTTTCCTCTGGGAGCAACAACTTCAGCCGTGAAAGCATTTGAAACCAAAGAAGCTATCCAAAATGGTGCAGATGAGATTGATATGGTGATCAATGTTGGAGCTCTCAAATCAGGAAATCTTGATTTGGTTGAATCAGATATCCGTGCTGTTGTAGAAGCAAGTGATGACAAGTTAGTGAAAGTTATTATTGAAGCTTGCCTTCTGACAGACCAAGAAAAAGTTGTGGCTTGTCAATTAGCCCAAAAAGCGGGAGCGGACTTTGTCAAAACATCTACTGGCTTTTCAACTGGCGGCGCTACGATAGCAGATGTTACATTAATGCGTGAAACAGTTGGACCTGATATGGGTGTCAAGGCTGCTGGTGGAGCTCGTTCTTATGCAGATGCTCTTGCCTTTGTCAAAGCAGGTGCGACCCGTATCGGAACGTCAGCTGGTGTAGCTATTTTAAAAGGAGAATTGGCAGATGGCGACTACTGAGTTGATTGAACTGGCAATTGAAACCAGCAAACATGCCTATGTCCCCTATTCTCACTTTCCTATCGGAGCAGTTTTAGTGGCAAAAGACGGAAGTGTTTACACGGGAGTGAATATCGAAAATGCTAGCTATCCTTTGACCAATTGCGGTGAGAGAACAGCCATTTTTAAGGCTATATCTGAAGGACAAAGAGAATTTTCAGAATTGGTTGTCTATGGACAGACTGAAAAACCAATTTCACCATGTGGTGCTTGTCGCCAAGTAATGGTCGAATTTTTTGAACAAGATCTAAAAGTGACCTTAGTCGCAAAAGATAAATCGACGGTCGAGATGACGGTCGGGGAGTTACTTCCATACTCTTTTACAGACTTAAACTAGTCTGAGTCGCTCTCTGAGTGGCACGGTCCTTGTGGCCAATAAATCCATACTTGCAACATCGTTGCACATCTTATTTAGGAGGTTCAGTAATGAACAAGAAACAATGGCTAGGCCTTGGTCTAGTTGCAGTGGCAGCAGTTGGACTTGCTGCATGTGGTAACCGCTCTTCTCGTAAGGCAGATTCATCTTCTGATTTGAAGACAAAAGCAGCAATCGTCACTGATACTGGTGGTGTCGATGACAAATCATTCAACCAATCAGCTTGGGAAGGTTTGCAGGCTTGGGGTAAAGAACACAATCTTTCAAAAGATAAAGGTTTCACTTACTTCCAATCAACAAGTGAAGCTGACTACGCTAACAACTTGCAACAAGCGGCTGGAAGTTACAACCTGATCTTCGGTGTTGGTTTTGCCCTTCACAATGCGGTTGAAGAAGCAGCTAAAGAGCACACTGATTTGAACTATGTCTTGATTGATGATGTGATTAAAGATCAAAAGAATGTTGCGAGCGTAACTTTCGCTGATAATGAGTCAGGTTACCTTGCAGGTGTAGCTGCAGCAAAAACAACTAAAACAAAACAAGTTGGTTTTGTAGGTGGGCAGGAGTCAGAAGTTATCTCTCGTTTTGAAGCAGGATTCAAGGCTGGTGTTGCGTCAGTAGACCCATCTATCAAAGTACAAGTTGACTACGCTGGTTCATTTGGTGATGCTGCTAAAGGTAAAACAATTGCAGCCGCACAATACGCAGCCGGTGCAGATATTGTTTACCAAGTAGCTGGTGGTACAGGTGCTGGTGTCTTTGCAGAAGCAAAATCACTCAACGAAAGCCGTCCTGAAAATGAAAAAGTTTGGGTTATCGGTGTTGACCGTGACCAAGAAGCAGAAGGTAAATACACTTCTAAAGATGGTAAAGAATCAAACTTTGTTCTTGTATCTACTTTGAAACAAGTTGGTACAACTGTAAAAGATATTTCTAACAAAGCAGAAAAAGGTGAGTTCCCTGGTGGTCAAGTGATCGTTTACTCATTGAAAGATAAAGGGGTTGACTTGGTAACAACTAACCTTTCAGAAGAAGGTAAAAAAGCTGTCGAAGATGCTAAAGCTAAAATCCTTGATGGAAGCGTAAAAGTTCCTGCAAAATAATGGATGGAAGTCATTTCTTAGGAAGCGGCCCTCGGTCGCTTTTTTAAGAGTTGAGACAAAGTCATTTTGTCTCAGTAAAGCTTGCTACTAGACAAACTAGCAAGTTTTATTGAAATAAAATAAGACTCTGAAAGGAAGAGCACATGGCACACGAAAATGTCATTGAGATGCGTGATATTACCAAGGTGTTTGGTGAATTTGTTGCCAACGACAAAATCAACCTGCACCTACGAAAAGGTGAAATTCATGCACTTTTAGGAGAAAATGGGGCTGGTAAGTCCACGCTCATGAACATGTTAGCAGGGCTTCTTGAACCAACTAGTGGTGAAATCGCGGTCAACGGTCAAGTTGTCAACCTCGACTCCCCATCTAAAGCAGCTGGTTTGGGAATCGGAATGGTTCACCAGCACTTTATGTTGGTAGAGGCTTTCACGGTGGCTGAAAACATCATTTTAGGAAGTGAATTGACTAAAAATGGTGTGCTAGATATCGCTGGAGCTAGCAAAGAAATCAAGGCTCTTTCTGAACGTTATGGATTAGCTGTGGACCCTTCTGCCAAGGTAGCAGACATCTCAGTTGGAGCCCAACAACGTGTAGAAATTTTAAAAACCCTTTATCGGGGGGCTGACATTCTTATCTTTGACGAACCAACGGCTGTTTTGACTCCATCAGAAATTGAGGAGTTGATGGCTATTATGAAAAATCTTGTCAAAGAAGGAAAATCAATTATCTTGATTACCCACAAGTTGGACGAGATTCGCGCAGTTTCTGACCGAGTTACAGTTATCCGTCGTGGGAAATCAATTGAAACTGTAGAAATCGCAGGGGCTACCAATGCTGATTTGGCAGAAATGATGGTAGGACGTTCTGTTTCCTTTAAAACAGAGAAACAAGCCTCTCAACCAAAAGAAGTGGTCTTGTCAATCAAAGATTTAGTGGTCAATGAAAACCGTGGTGTCCCAGCTGTCAAAAATCTATCCTTGGATGTTCGTGCGGGAGAGATTGTCGGTATTGCGGGGATTGATGGAAATGGTCAGTCTGAACTCATTCAAGCAATCACAGGTCTTCGCAAGGTTGAATCTGGTAGCATTGAGCTAAAAGGAGATTCAATTGTAGGCTTGCACCCACGTCAGATTACAGAGTTGAGTGTTGGGCACGTTCCAGAAGACCGTCACCGTGATGGTTTGATTTTGGAAATGATGATTTCTGAAAATATTGCCCTTCAAACCTATTACAAAGAACCACATAGTAAAAATGGAATTTTGAACTATTCAAATATTACTTCTTATGCTAAGAAGCTAATGGAAGAATTTGATGTTCGTGCTGCCAGTGAATTTGTTCCTGCAGCTGCACTTTCAGGAGGAAATCAACAAAAAGCAATTATTGCTCGTGAAATTGATCGAGATCCTGATCTCCTTATCGTCAGCCAGCCAACTCGTGGTTTGGATGTCGGTGCCATTGAATATATCCACAAACGCTTGATTGAAGAGCGTGATAATGGTAAGGCTGTCCTTGTTGTCAGCTTTGAACTAGATGAGATTTTAAACGTCTCAGACCGTATTGCCGTTATCCACGATGGTAAGATTCAAGGTATTGTATCACCAGAAACAACCAATAAACAAGAGCTTGGTGTCTTGATGGCTGGTGGAAACTTGGGAAAGGAGAAGAGTGATGTCTAAAAAATTACAACAAATTTCGGTTCCCTTGATTTCTGTCTTCCTAGGAATTTTGCTCGGAGCCATTGTCATGTGGATCTTCGGTTATGATGCCATTTGGGGCTACGAAGAATTGTTCTATACAGCCTTTGGCAGTCTACGCGGGATTGGGGAAATCTTCCGTGCTATGGGACCTCTGGTCTTGATTGGTCTTGGTTTTGCCGTTGCCAGTCGTGCTGGTTTCTTTAACGTCGGACTTCCTGGTCAGGCTTTAGCAGGTTGGATTCTCAGTGGTTGGTTTGCCTTGTCGCATCCAGATATGCCACGTCCCTTGATGATTCTAGCGACTATCGTGATTGCCTTGATTGCTGGTGGGATTGTCGGAGCCATTCCGGGTATTCTTAGAGCTTATCTAGGGACGTCAGAGGTTATCGTAACTATCATGATGAACTACATTGTCTTGTATGTAGGAAATGCCTTTATCCATGCCTTTCCTAAAGACTTCATGCAAAGTACAGATTCGACCATTCGTGTTGGAGCTAATGCAACCTACCAGACACCTTGGCTGGCTGAGTTGACTGGTAACTCGCGGATGAATATTGGTATTTTCTTTGCTCTTATTGCCGTTGCAGTCATTTGGTTCATGCTCAAGAAAACAACCCTTGGTTTTGAAATCCGTGCGGTTGGTCTTAATCCTCACGCATCAGAATACGCTGGTATTTCTGCCAAACGAACAATCATTCTATCAATGATTATTTCAGGTGCCTTGGCAGGTCTTGGTGGAGCTGTTGAAGGTCTAGGAACCTTCCAGAACGTCTATGTTCAAGGGGCATCATTGGCTGTCGGATTTAACGGGATGGCGGTTAGTCTTCTTGCGGCAAATTCACCAATTGGTATTCTCTTTGCAGCCTTCCTATTTGGTGTTCTCCAAGTTGGAGCTCCTGGTATGAATGCGGCGCAGGTACCATCTGAGCTTGTTAGCATTGTAACAGCGTCTATTATCTTCTTTGTCAGTGTTCATTATCTTATCGAACGCTTTGTCAAACCGAAAAAACAAGTTAAAGGAGGTAAGTAAAGATGTCTATTACAACCTTGCTCACCCTCTTGGTGTCTTCTATGCTGATCTACTCAGCACCCCTCATCTTTACAAGTATCGGTGGTGTTTTCTCTGAACGTGGTGGTGTGGTAAACGTCGGTCTTGAAGGAATTATGGTTATGGGAGCCTTCTCTGGAGTCGTCTTTAACCTTGAATTTGCAGAACAATTTGGAGCAGCAACTCCATGGCTATCTTTGCTTGTAGCAGGATTGGTAGGGGGAATCTTTTCTATCATCCACGCAGCGGCAACAGTTCATTTCCGTGCAGACCATGTTGTCAGCGGTACAGTTTTGAACTTGATGGCCCCTGCCTTGGCTGTTTTCTTAGTGAAAGTGCTTTATAATAAAGGACAAACAGATAACCTAAGTCAGACTTTTGGACGCTTTGACTTCCCAGTTTTGGCAAATATCCCTGTGATTGGTGATATCTTCTTCAAATCAACCAGTCTGCTAGGTTATCTGGCCATTGCCTTCTCATTCCTTGCTTGGTTTATCCTCTTTAAGACTCGTTTTGGTCTTCGTCTCCGCTCTGTAGGTGAACATCCTCAAGCAGCGGACACATTGGGAATCAATGTCTACAAGATGAGATATTTAGGGGTTATCATTTCAGGTTTCCTAGGTGGAATTGGCGGAGCGATTTATGCTCAATCAATCTCAGTTAACTTCTCAGTGACAACTATTGTTGGACCTGGATTTATCGCTCTTGCTGCGATGATTTTTGGGAAATGGAATCCAATCGGAGCCATGCTTTCTAGTCTCTTCTTTGGACTTTCACAAAGTTTGGCAGTTATCGGTTCTCAATTGCCATTCCTACAAGGAGTGCCTGCGGTTTACCTTCAAATCGCACCTTATGTTTTGACTATTCTGGTCTTGGCAGCCTTCTTTGGAAAAGCAGTTGCACCAAAAGCAGATGGTATCAACTATATCAAATCAAAATAAGCATACAAAAAACGTCAGTTCTGTTCAAACTGGCGTTTTATTTTTTAGGATTTTGATGAGTCAAGTTCAGTCCCCAAGGGACAAGATTTTCAGTTTTATTTGTGATACGTGTGATATTGTCCTTATGACGAATGATAATCAAACTAGCAAGAGCTAGGATAATGGCGATGAAGAGAGGGTCATAGTCACTCAGAAGAAAACCAAAAAGTGGAAAGAGTAGAACCCCGATAACAGCCGCGATAGATGCTGTGACACTAGATAGTGAAATCATACTGCCTAGATAGAGGGTTCCAAAGAAAACAACCGCAAGGTAGAGGCAGAAGACAGGCGCAAATCCGAAAATCACTCCAGCACTGGTTGCGACAGCCTTACCACCCTTAAATCCTGCAAAGATAGGGAAGGTATGGCCAATAACAGCCAAAAGTCCAAAGATGAGAGGCGAAACGCCTTGCAGATGAAACATAATCGGAAGAAGGGTTGCTAGGGTTCCTTTGAAAAAGTCAATCACAAAGGTTGCCATACCCGCTTTCTTGCCTAAAATGCGGAAGGTATTGGTTGTTCCTGTATTACCAGAACCATGCTCGCGCAGATTGATTTGAAAGAATACTTGTCCAATCCAGAGACCAGACGGAATCGAACCCAGCAAATAGGCTAGGATTAATAAAACTATTGTAATCATACTCCTATTATATCATGAATTGGAAAAGAAAGGCAGAGAATCTCTTCTGAAATTGTCACACCTGAGAAAAAAAATTTTGCAAAATCCTTGGAAAACCTGTAGAATAGTAAAGATGAACGAATAGGAGGTTCCTTGTGTCAAAAAAGGAAATCGATATTAATAATTATAATGATGACGCCATTCAGGTGCTAGAAGGATTGGATGCGGTCCGTAAACGTCCAGGTATGTATATTGGATCGACTGATGGGGCAGGTCTCCATCATCTCGTCTGGGAAATTGTCGATAATGCTGTTGATGAGGCCTTGTCTGGATTTGGTGACCGTATTGATGTGACCATCAATAAAGATGGGAGTTTGACTGTGCAAGACCATGGCCGTGGAATGCCGACGGGTATGCACGCAATGGGAATCCCAACAGTTGAGGTTATCTTTACCATTCTTCACGCCGGAGGGAAATTCGGTCAGGGTGGCTACAAGACATCTGGTGGTCTCCACGGGGTTGGTTCTTCTGTGGTGAATGCCCTATCAAGCTGGTTGGAAGTCGAAATTACCCGTGATGGTGTAATCTATAAGCAACGTTTTGAAAATGGTGGAAAACCTGTCACGACCTTGAAGAAAATCGGTACAGCATCTAAGTCTAAGACAGGTACCAAGGTTACCTTCATGCCTGATGCGACCATCTTTTCTACGACAGACTTCAAGTACAATACCATTTCAGAGCGCCTTAATGAGTCAGCTTTTCTCTTGAAAAATGTAACCTTGTCTTTGACGGACAAGCGTACAGATGAAGCGATTGAGTTCCACTATGAAAATGGGGTGCAGGACTTTGTTTCTTATCTGAATGAAGACAAGGAAACCTTGACCCCAGTTCTTTATTTTGAAGGCGAAGACAATGGTTTCCAAGTGGAAGTCGCTCTCCAGTACAATGATGGATTTTCAGATAACATTTTGTCCTTTGTCAATAATGTTCGCACCAAGGACGGTGGGACGCATGAGACAGGACTTAAGTCTGCCATTACCAAGGTTATGAATGACTATGCGCGTAAGACAGGTCTTCTCAAGGAAAAAGATAAAAATCTAGAAGGTTCAGATTACCGTGAAGGACTAGCAGCCGTTCTTTCTATCTTAGTTCCTGAAGAACATTTGCAGTTTGAAGGCCAGACCAAAGACAAACTTGGAAGTCCACTAGCTCGTCCGGTTGTGGATGGAATTGTGGCTGATAAGTTGACCTTCTTCCTCATGGAAAATGGTGAATTGGCTTCTAACCTTATCCGAAAGGCTATCAAGGCGCGTGATGCTCGTGAAGCAGCACGTAAGGCGCGTGATGAAAGCCGAAATGGTAAGAAAAACAAGAAAGACAAGGGCTTGTTGTCTGGGAAATTAACGCCAGCCCAGTCTAAGAATCCTGCTAAGAATGAACTCTATCTAGTCGAGGGTGACTCTGCCGGTGGTTCTGCCAAACAAGGTCGTGACCGTAAGTTCCAGGCTATCTTGCCACTTCGTGGTAAGGTTATCAATACAGCTAAAGCCAAGATGGCGGATATCCTCAAAAATGAAGAAATAAATACCATGATTTATACCATTGGTGCGGGTGTTGGAGCAGACTTCTCCATTGAAGATGCCAACTATGACAAGATCATTATTATGACCGATGCGGATACCGACGGTGCTCATATCCAGACCTTGCTCTTGACATTTTTCTACCGCTACATGCGTCCGCTTGTTGAGGCGGGACATGTCTATATCGCCCTTCCGCCTCTTTACAAGATGTCCAAAGGTAAAGGCAAGAAAGAAGAAGTGGCCTATGCTTGGACAGATGGCGAGTTAGAAGAACTCCGCAAGCGTTTTGGCAAAGGTGCCACCCTCCAACGCTACAAAGGTCTTGGTGAGATGAATGCGGATCAGCTCTGGGAAACGACTATGAACCCAGAAACACGTACTCTTATCCGTGTTACAATCGAAGACTTAGCACGCGCTGAACGTCGCGTCAATGTCCTCATGGGTGACAAGGTTGAACCACGCCGTAAGTGGATTGAGGACAATGTCAAATTTACGCTGGAAGAAACAACAGTGTTTTAAGTCGGTCTTTAACGAATGGGTATTAACATGAGAACTGAAACAGAAATGCTCGATGTGATTTTACAAACAGCCAAAACTTTACAAGTCAAAGCTGTCGCCATGTCTGGTTCGCGAGCTTGTCCAAAAGCTCCAAAAGATGAATTTCAAGACTATGATATAGTCTATATTGTGGATGATTTTGATAATCTGACGAGTGACCTTTCTTGGCTAGACCAGTTTGGCAAACGCATTATTGAGCAAGAAGTCACCCTTGGTCACCGTCGCCTATATCTCATGCTCTTTGAAGATGGCAATCGTATTGATTTGACTCTTTGCCCTAAAGAATACATGCAAGAGTGGGTGGATAGTGAGGCAGGATTTGCTGTTTTGGATGATCCAGAAAATTTATTTGAAACCTATTTCCCAAATCTAGAGCGTTACTGGATAATCCCAGCTACTGAGACAGATTTTAAAAATTCCTGCAATGAATTTTGGTGGGTGTCATCCTACGTGGTCAAAGGAATTTGTCGTCATCAAGTCATCTATGCGACAGACCATCTCTATGGTATTTGTCAGAAAGAGTTGTTAAAAGTCTTGGCTTGGCAAGTGGTAAGTGATAGGGGAAAGATTGATATTGGCAAGAACTACAAGTATCTCTTTAATTATTTACCTACTTAGAAAGAGAAGGAATTCTCAAGTCTACTTGATTTCGCAAGTTTAGATAAAATCACTCAGTCTTTGTTGGCTACGATAGAACTTTTCCACCAAGAAGCTCAATTTCTTGCTAACAAGATGGGATTTGACTGTGATATGAAAGTAGCTGAGAAGATGATTCAGTATGCTGAGGAGAGACTTCTAAATCGCTGACTAATTTAAAAGATTAAACTACAGAAAGGATTGATTGTATCTGAAATCCTTTTTCTAGATAAAACTACTCTACATTCTTTGAAAGGAGTTGAACACGCCCTGAATGCTGTGTGAAAAAGATGAATTTTCTTGTGAGCATGCTTACTTCAAGAATTTTCTATTTTCACTTGGTATTATACGGGCTCTGTATCCTATATGAGTAACATTCAAAACATGTCCCTTGAGGACATTATGGGAGAGCGCTTTGGTCGCTACTCCAAGTACATTATTCAAGACCGGGCTTTGCCAGATATTCGTGATGGTTTGAAGCCGGTTCAGCGTCGTATTCTTTATTCGATGAATAAAGATGGCAATACTTTTGACAAGAGCTACCGTAAGTCGGCCAAGTCAGTCGGGAACATCATGGGGAATTTTCACCCACACGGTGACAGCTCCATCTATGATGCCATGGTTCGTATGTCTCAGGATTGGAAAAATCGTGAGATTTTGGTTGAAATGCACGGTAATAATGGTTCTATGGACGGGGATCCGCCTGCGGCCATGCGTTATACTGAGGCGCGTTTGTCTGAGATTGCTGGCTACCTTCTTCAAGATATTGAGAAAAAGACAGTTCCCTTTGCTTGGAATTTTGATGATACCGAGAAAGAGCCAACTGTTTTACCCGCAGCTTTCCCAAATCTTTTAGTCAATGGTTCGACTGGGATTTCAGCTGGTTATGCCACAGATATTCCACCGCATAATTTGGCTGAGGTCATTGATGCTGCTGTTTATATGATTGACCATCCAACGGCCAAAGTTGACAAACTCATGGAATTCTTGCCTGGGCCAGACTTTCCTACAGGAGCCATCATCCAAGGCCGTGATGAAATCAAGAAAGCTTATGAAACAGGAAAAGGGCGCGTGGTCGTTCGTTCTAAAACTGAAATTGAGAAACTTAAAGGTGGTAAGGAACAAATCGTTATCACTGAGATTCCTTATGAAATCAACAAAGCCAATCTGGTCAAGAAAATCGATGATGTTCGTGTCAATAACAAGGTGGCAGGTATTGCTGAGGTTCGTGATGAGTCTGACCGTGACGGCCTTCGTATTGCTATCGAACTCAAGAAAGATGCAAATACGGAGCTTGTTCTCAATTATCTCTTCAAATATACTGACCTGCAAATTAACTACAATTTTAACATGGTGGCGATTGATAATTTCACACCTCGTCAGGTTGGGATTGTTCCAATTTTGTCTAGCTACATCGCCCACCGTCGTGAAGTAATTTTGGCGCGTTCCCGCTATGACAAGGAAAAGGCTGAGAAGCGTCTCCATATCGTTGAAGGTTTGATTCGCGTGATTTCGATTTTGGACGAAGTCATTGCTCTTATCCGCGCTTCTGAGAATAAGGCTGACGCCAAGGAAAACCTCAAGGTCAGCTATGATTTTACAGAAGAGCAGGCTGAGGCCATCGTTACCTTGCAACTTTATCGTTTGACCAATACAGACGTGGTTGTCTTGCAGGAAGAAGAAGCAGAACTTCGTGAAAAGATTGCTATGCTTGCGGCGATCATCGGTGATGAACGGACTATGTACAATCTCATGAAGAAAGAGCTTCGTGAGGTCAAGAAGAAATTTGCGACTCCGCGTTTGAGTTCTTTAGAAGACACTGCAAAAGCAATCGAGATTGATACAGCTAGTCTTATCGCTGAGGAAGATACCTATGTCAGCGTGACCAAGGCTGGTTATATCAAGCGTACCAGTACACGTTCCTTTGCGGCTTCAACGCTGGAAGAAATTGGCAAGCGTGATGACGATCGTTTGATCTTTGTTCAATCTGCCAAGACAACCCAGCACCTCTTGATGTTTACAAGTCTTGGAAATGTCATCTACAGACCAATCCATGAATTGGCAGATATTCGTTGGAAGGATATCGGTGAGCATCTGAGCCAAACCATCACAAACTTTGAAACGAATGAAGAAATCCTTTATGTTGAAGTAGTGGATCAGTTTGATGATGCGACAACTTACTTTGCGGCCACTCGTCTCGGTCAAATCAAGCGTGTAGAACGAAAAGAATTCACCCCATGGCGGACCTACAAGTCTAAGTCGGTTAAGTATGCTAAGCTAAAAGACGAGACAGACCAGATTGTAGCAGTGGCTCCGATTAAACTAGATGATGTTCTTTTGATTAGCCAAAACGGTTATGCTCTGCGTTTCAATATTGAAGAGGTTCCAGTTGTCGGTGCCAAGGCGGCAGGTGTTAGGGCTATGAACTTGAAAGAAGATGATGTCCTCCAATCGGCCTTTATTTGTAATACCTCATCCTTCTATCTATTGACTCAGCGTGGAAGTTTGAAACGTGTTTCTATTGAGGAAATTCCAGCAACCAGCCGTGCCAAACGAGGACTACAAGTCTTGCGTGAATTGAAAAACAAACCGCACCGTGTCTTTTTAGCAGGAGCAGTTGCAGAACAAGGATTTGTAGGTGATCTCTTCAGTACAGAAGTGGAAGAAAACGACCAGATTCTGTTTGTCCAATCCAATAAAGGAACAATCTATGAAAGCCGATTGCAAGACTTGAATCTGTCAGAACGAACTAGCAACGGTAGTTTCATCTCTGACACGATTTCGGATGAAGAAGTTTTTGACGCTTATCTTCAGGAAGCTTATACAGAATTTGAATCTAAGAAATGATAAACAACAATGAAAAGCTTTTCATTGAGAAATTTGTCAATCTATAGATTTCAAGAGTTAAATCTGATTATATATACAAAAACGAACAGTGCTACTTCCCAACTAATAGGGACTTAGCCTGCTCGTTTTCTTGTTTTTAGTGGTATAGACCACCCGATGTTTAAATGTGAAATTAGTAACATATGAGCAACTATACAAGTTGAGCTAATAAAAAATAATAATTTTTTAAGAAAACGGTTGCATATATAATGTTTTTATGTTATACTGATATCGTTTCAAGAAAGCGCGTTCAAGAAATAATTCGTTCAAATATATATAGGAGTTTTGTATGTCTCAAAACAAACAAGATAAAGGATTTCGTTTTTCTATTCGTAAACGTAGCGTTGGAGTATGTGGCGTTGCCATTGCAACATTTTTACTAGGTTCTGGACTAATTTTTCAATCAAATGTAGTAAAAGCGACAGAGCCAAGTGTGGCTGCAGTTGCTGGTGAAAATATTGCTGCTCATAAACCTGCAAGTCAGAGTTCAATTGCTTATGGAGGAGATGCTTCTAGAGCAGTTGACGGCAATCGTGATAACGCATGGAGCCACCGTTCTGTTACCCATACAGATTTTCAAGATCATTCTTGGTGGAAAGTTGATTTAGAGAAAGAAGAATCAGTAGGAACTGTTCGTATTTACAATCGTGGAGATGGGGATGTAGCAAATCGTTTATCTAATTTTGATGTTATTTTGTTGGATAAAGATGGAAATGAGGTAACTCGTCAACACATCAATAGCTTAAACAATCAACCAACAGTTGATGTTCAATTCTCAGGAGTGAATGCACGATATGTTAAAGTGGAGTTAAATAATTCAAAAACACCACTTAGCTTAGCAGAGGTAGAAGTGTATCGCTCTGCAAAAGAAAAAGCAGCGACTAACACTAAAGCTGAAAGTAAAGCAAAAACAGACTTTACTGCAGAACTAAATAACTATTTATTTGGTTTAAATTATGATAAGTTAAATATTTTAACTAGAAAAGGCGAAGCATTAGAAAATTACACTAATACAAGCACAAAACAACAAGGAAATGAATTTGTGGTTGTGGAAAAAGTGAAGAAAAACCTCTCTAATGGTTCTGCGGATGTTGCTATTAATGGTAATGGAGATATCTTCCTAGGTGCTTTGTTTAAAGCAAATCAAGACCTCCTAGAAAATAAACCACAACAAATTAGTTTAGATCGTAGCAAAGGTAGAATCAGTGTTGATTTACCGGGAATGGTAGGCGGAGATAGCTATGTAGATGCTAATCCAACTGTAAGTGGTATGCAGGAAGGTGTGAATACCTTGTTAAATCGTTGGCATGAAAAATATGCTGCGAAAAATCCTGCTCCAGCACGTATGCAGTACGAATCAACTTCTGCTTACAGCATGAATCAATTGAAAGCAAAATTCGGAAGTGATTTTGAAAAAGTCGGTGTTAATTTAAAAATTGACTTTGAGGCTGTAAACAAGGGTGAAAAACAAGTTGAAGTTGTTGATTTTAAACAAATTTACTATACTGCTAACTTTGATGCTCCAAAAAATCCATCCGATGTATTTGCGCCAGGAGTAACGGTTGATCAATTGAAAGCACGTGGAATTGATGAAAAAACACCTCCTGTATACGTGTCAAGCGTTTCATACGGACGTCAAATGTATGTCAAATTTGAAACAACAAGCAAGAGTACAGAGTTGAAAGCAGCCATCAATGCTGTTATCAAAGGGGTGCCTATTAAACCAGAATCTGAATGGGCGCGTGTCTTGAAGAATACAACTGTAACCGTTTCAATCGTAGGTGGAAATGCTGATGGCGCTGCACGTGTTGTGACAGGTACAGTAGAAGATTTGAAGAAATTGATTCAAGAAGGAGCTACTTTCAGTACACAAAACCCTGCTGTTCCAATTTCTTATAAGACTGCATTCTTGAAAGATAATCAAGTAGCCACAATTCAAAGCAATACAGACTACATTGAAACTAAAGTAACTTCATACAAAAATGGCTATCTCAATTTACAACATAAGGGAGCTTATATTGCTCGCTACTATGTTTACTGGGATGAAGTAACTTATGATAAGGATGGAATTGAAAGTATTCGCTCACGTCAATGGGAAGATAATGGTAAGAACAGAACAGCTGGCTTCCAAACTGAACTTCAATTTAAAGGAAATGTACGTAATATACGCGTGAAGATTCAAGAAAAAACAGGTCTTGTTTGGGAACCATGGCGTACAGTTTATAATCGCACAGACCTTCCTCTTGTTCAAAAACGTACAATTATTAACTCAGGTACAACACTAAGACCAAAATACGATGAAAAAGTTGAAAATAACTAATTTTTCACTTGTAAAAGGAATCAGTTCGAAGAGCTGGTTCTTTTTATTGAAGAAATTTTCTGAAAATTACAAAATATGCTTGCTATTTTAGAAAAATAGTGTAGAATAAAAGAAATAAGTTTTTAGAATAAGGAGTGGAATATGACAGTAACGATTGATTGGGAAAACCTTGGTTTCTCCTATATGAAATTACCTTATCGCTATATTGCTCATTTTAAAAATGGACAATGGGATCAAGGAGAGCTTACAGAGGATGCAACTTTGCATATTTCAGAGTCTTCTCCAAGTCTTCACTATGGTCAACAAGCATTTGAAGGTTTAAAAGCCTATCGGACTAAGGATGGCAGTGTTCAACTTTTCCGTCCTGACGAAAATGCTAAACGCCTGCAACGTACTTGTGATCGTCTCTTGATGCCACAAGTTCCGACAGATATGTTTGTAGAAGCTTGTAAGGCAGTTGTCCGCGCGAATGAAGAATACGTACCACCATACGGAACAGGTGGAACCCTTTATCTTCGTCCTCTTTTGATTGGAGTAGGAGATATTATCGGAGTAAAACCAGCGGAGGAATACATTTTCACTATCTTTGCTATGCCAGTTGGTAATTACTTTAAGGGTGGTTTGGTTCCAACTAACTTCTTGATTCAGGATGAATACGACCGTGCAGCGCCAAATGGTACAGGTGCTGCTAAGGTTGGTGGGAACTATGCTGCCAGTCTCTTGCCAGGGAAATTGGCTAAATCACGCCATTTCTCAGATGTTATTTATCTAGACCCTTCAACTCATACAAAGATTGAAGAAGTCGGTTCAGCTAACTTCTTTGGAATTACAGCTGATAATGAATTTGTAACACCATTGAGTCCATCTATCTTGCCATCTATTACTAAGTATTCTTTACTTTATTTGGCAGAACATCGCTTGGGCTTGACTCCTATTGAGGGTGATGTTCCAATTGATAAGCTGGATCGTTTTGTAGAGGCAGGTGCTTGTGGTACGGCAGCAGTTATTTCGCCAATTGGTGGAATTCAGCACGGTGATGATTTCCATGTATTCTATAGTGAAACAGAAGTTGGTCCTGTGACTCGTAAACTCTATGATGAATTGACAGGTATTCAGTTTGGTGATATTGAAGCGCCAGAAGGTTGGATTGTAAAAGTAGATTAAAATAAACAAAAGGAGATTTTTGATGAAATCGAAAAAGTGGCTCTTAACAGCAGGAGTGGTCCTGAGCACAACAGCTCTTTTAGTGGCTTGTGGAAAAGCTGATAAAGAAGCAGATGCACCGACAACATTTTCATATGTCTATGCAGTAGATCCAGCATCTTTGGACTATAGTATAGCGACTCGTACATCTACAACAGATGTCATCGGGAACGTGGTTGATGGCTTGATGGAAAACGACCAATACGGAAATGTTATTCCTTCCTTGGCTGAAGATTGGTCTGTGTCAAAAGATGGTCTGACTTATACCTATAAACTTCGTAAAGGAGTTAAATGGTACACTTCTGAAGGTGAAGAATACGCAGAAGTAACAGCCCATGACTTTGTAACAGGATTGAAACACGTTGCTGACGGTAAGTCAGACGGTGTCTCTCTCATCCAAAATTCAATCAAGGGTTTGGATGCCTACATGACTGGTGAAACAAATGATTTCTCTACAGTTGGTGTTAAGGCCTTGGACGATTACACAGTCGAATATACCCTCAACAAACCAGAAAGTTTCTGGAACTCTAAAGTTACAACAGCAACGATGTTGCCTGTAAATGAAGAGTTTTTGAAGGCATCAGGCAAAGATTATGGAGCAGTTACTCCAGCAGGGATTCTTTACAATGGTCCTTATATCTTGAAGACCTTGACGTCTAAATCGTTGATCGAATATGAGAAAAATCCAAACTACTGGGATAAAGAAAAGGTAAAAATTGAGAAGATTAAATTGACCTACTACGATGGTTCAGATCAGGAATCGTTGATTCGTAGCTTCTCTTCAGGTGCCTATACGACAGCTCGTCTCTTCCCAAGTAGTTCAAACTTTGCTTCAACTTTGGAACAATACGGAGATAAAATTACTTATAGCCCACAGGACTCAAGTAGCTATTACTTCACCTTTAACGTAAATCGTCAGTCATATAATAAAACTGCGAAAACAAGTGAAGAGCAAAAGACTTCTACAAAAGAAGCTATGCTTAATAAGGACTTCCGTCAGGCTATCAACTTTGCCTTCAACCGCCATTCTTATGCTGCCCAGCTAAATGGTGAAGACGGTGCGGATAAGATTATTCGTAACAGCCTAGTCCCTGACAACTTTGTACAAGCAGGTGGTAAGAACTTTGGTCAAATCGCTCAAGCAGAGTTGGTGAACTATGGTGACCAGTGGAAAGGTGTTGAGCTAGTTGACGGTAAGGATTCTATCTACAACCCTGACAAGGCTAAGGCTGCCTTTGAAAAAGCTAAGAAAGACTTGGAATCTAAAGGGGTAACCTTCCCAATTCATTTGGATGTCCCAGTTGAACAGACAGATACCATCGCCGTTCAACAAAGTAACTCTTTCAAACAGTCTATCGAATCAACTCTTGGTGCTGAAAATGTTGTCATCGATGTTCTTCAAATGACAGATAATGAAAAGGAAACAATCACTTCACAAGCGCGTGTTCCTTCTCAAAAAGACTATGATTTGAACAGCACAGGATGGGCTCCAAGCTATCAAGACCCAGCATCTTATTTAACTATCATGGATCCTAAATCAGGTTCTGCTATGAAACACCTTGGTATTACGAAAGGAAAAGATAAGGATGTTGTAGCTAAACTTGGTTTGGACCAATATAAGAAATTATTGGATGATGCAGATTCAGAAACTACGAATCTTGAAGAACGCTATGAAAAATATGCCAAAGCTCAAGCTTGGTTGACAGATAGTTCATTATTGATGCCAACAGCCTCATCTGGTGGTTCTCCAGTTGTAAGTAATGTAGTGCCATTCTCAAAACCATACTCACAAGTTGGTATTAAGGGTGACCCATATATCTTTAAAGGTATGAAATTGCAAAAAGATATCGTTACAACCAAAGAATATGAAGAAGCACTGAAAAAATGGCAAAAAGAAAAATTGGAATCAAACGGTAAGTACCAAAAAGAACTAGAAAAACACATTAAATAAAGTAGAAAACTCTATATCAGACTTGGAATGATATGGAGTTTTTTCTTGCTAGTTTTAGGATTTTCTTGTAAAATAGAAAAAGTGAAGAGAGGTATGAAATGAGTAAGAAAGATAAAAAAATTGAAATTCAAGTAGCAGATGCCAAGGTTAATGTAGGAAAAGACAGTTTTGAAGGTTATACATTGACTATCGGTAAAAAAGTTATCGGAGAAATTGCCGAATTAGATGGACAATTTGCCATCATAAAGAATGGGAATGTCGATAGTTTTTATAAAAAATTGGAAAAAGCTGTGGAAATTTTGATTGAAAATTATAATTTAGCAAAATAAGTCTTGTTTTTTTGAAATTTTCATGATATAATAGTTCATGTTGATTGTAGGAGAGATAGCGAAGAGGCTAAACGCGGCGGACTGTAAATCCGCTCCTTCGGGTTCGGGGGTTCGAATCCCTCTCTCTCCATTTCATCAATGGGGTATAGCCAAGCGGTAAGGCAAGGGACTTTGACTCCCTCATGCGTTGGTTCGAATCCAGCTACCCCAGTTCTTAGGTAATGATCAAGATAAAAAGCAAAATATCTTAGGGTATTTTATTTTTATAATTGAAAGACGTGAACGATATGAACATGTTCTTGCGGGTGCTTAGGAAAAAAATTATAAGTATGTCAAGTTTAAGAAAAACTTGATTGTTGGAGGATTTTTTAGATGAACGAATTTGAAGATTTGCTAAATAGCGTTAGCCAAGTTGAGACTGGTGATGTTGTTAGTGCTGAAGTATTGACAGTTGATGCGACTCAAGCTAACGTTGCAATCTCTGGAACTGGTGTTGAAGGTGTCTTGACTCTTCGCGAATTGACAAACGATCGCGATGCAGATATCAATGACTTTGTTAAAGTAGGAGAAGTATTGGATGTTCTTGTACTTCGTCAAGTAGTTGGTAAAGATACTGATACAGTTACATACCTTGTATCTAAAAAACGCCTTGAAGCTCGCAAAGCATGGGACAAACTTGTTGGTCGCGAAGAAGAAGTTGTTACTGTTAAAGGAACTCGTGCCGTTAAAGGTGGACTTTCAGTAGAATTTGAAGGTGTTCGTGGATTTATCCCAGCTTCAATGTTGGATACTCGTTTCGTACGTAACACTGAGCGTTTTGTAGGTCAAGAATTTGATGCTAAAATCAAAGAAGTTGACGCTAAAGAAAACCGCTTCATCCTTTCACGTCGTGAAGTTGTTGAAGCAGCTACAGCAGCAGCTCGCGCTGAAGTATTCGGTAAATTGGCTGTTGGTGATGTAGTAACTGGTAAAGTTGCTCGTATCACAAGCTTCGGTGCTTTCATCGACCTTGGTGGTGTTGACGGATTGGTTCACTTGACTGAATTGTCACATGAACGTAACGTTTCACCAAAATCAGTTGTAACTGTTGGTGAAGAAATTGAAGTGAAAATCCTTGATCTTAACGAAGAAGAAGGACGTGTATCACTTTCACTTAAGGCAACAACACCTGGACCATGGGATGGCGTTGAGCAAAAATTGGCTAAAGGTGATGTAGTAGAAGGAACAGTTAAACGTTTGACTGACTTCGGTGCATTTGTTGAAGTATTGCCAGGTATCGATGGACTTGTTCACGTATCACAAATTTCACACAAACGTATTGAAAATCCAAAAGAAGCTCTTAAAGTTGGTCAAGAAGTTCAAGTTAAAGTTCTTGAAGTTAACGCAGATGCAGAACGCGTATCACTTTCTATCAAAGCTCTTGAAGAGCGTCCAGCTCAAGAAGAAGGACAAAAAGAAGAAAAACGTGCTGCTCGTCCACGTCGTCCAAAACGTCAAGAAAAACGTGATTTCGAACTTCCAGAAACACAAACAGGATTCTCAATGGCTGACTTGTTCGGTGATATCGAACTTTAATCAAATTGAAAATTCACAAAATCCTTTGTTTTCTAAACAAGGGATTTTTCTTTTGTCTGCAAGCCTTTTTTGATATAATAGTTCTATGTTAGAATCAGAAAAACAATCACGTTATCAAATGTTAAATGAAGAGCTCTCTTTTTTATTGGAAGGTGAAACCAATGTTTTGTCTAATCTTTCCAACGCTAGTGCTCTTCTAAAATCACGCTTTCCTAATACCGTATTTGCAGGCTTTTATCTGTTCGATGGAAAGGAATTGGTTTTGGGCCCCTTCCAAGGAGGTGTTTCCTGCATCCGTATCTCACTAGGCAAGGGTGTTTGTGGTGAGGCAGCTCATTTTCAGGAAACTGTTCTAGTTGGTGATGTAACGACCTATCCCAACTATATTTCTTGTGATAGTCGGGCTAAAAGTGAAATTGTTGTGCCGATGGTAAAGAATGGTCAATTACTTGGGGTTCTGGATTTGGA
Source organism: bacterium (assembly GCA_905221455.1). GTDB lineage: Bacteria > Bacillota > Bacilli > Lactobacillales > Streptococcaceae > Streptococcus. The sequence goes on from CAJNDF010000002.1 coordinate 164,470, forward strand.
TTCTTCAGAGATTGATGATTATGATGCTATGGATCGAGATTATTTGGAACAATTTGTCGCTATTTTGCTTGAAAAGACAGAATGGGACTTTACAATGTTTGGGGAGAAAGCCTAATGTATCAAGCACTTTATCGAAAATATAGAAGTCAAAACTTCTCTCAGTTGGTTGGTCAAGAAGTTGTGGCTAAGACTCTTAAACAAGCAGTGGAGCAAGAGAAAATAAGTCATGCCTATCTTTTTTCTGGTCCTCGTGGAACGGGAAAAACCAGTGTGGCTAAGATTTTTGCCAAGGCTATGAACTGTCCCAATCAAGTGGGTGGTGAACCATGTAATAACTGCTATATCTGTCAAGCAGTGACGGACGGTAGTTTAGAAGATGTCATTGAAATGGATGCGGCCTCTAATAATGGGGTGGATGAAATTCGTGAAATCCGTGATAAATCAACCTACGCCCCTAGCCTTGCCCGCTACAAGGTCTATATCATAGACGAGGTTCACATGCTGTCTACAGGGGCTTTTAATGCTCTTCTAAAGACGCTGGAAGAGCCAACACAGAATGTGGTCTTTATTTTAGCTACTACTGAATTGCACAAGATTCCTGCCACTATTCTATCACGTGTCCAACGTTTTGAGTTTAAATCAATTAAGACACAGGATATTAAGGAACATATCCATTATATCTTAGAAAAGGAAAATATCAGTTCTGAACCAGAGGCTGTAGAAATCATTGCCAGACGGGCTGAAGGTGGAATGCGGGATGCCTTGTCTATTTTGGATCAAGCCCTGAGTTTGACACAGGGAAACGAGCTGACGACTGCCATCTCTGAAGAAATTACAGGTACCATTAGCCTGTCTGCCTTGGATGATTATGTGGCTGCCTTATCTCAACAGGATGTTCCCAAGGCTTTGTCTTGCTTGAATCTTCTTTTTGAGAATGGTAAGAGTATGACTCGTTTTGTGACTGACCTTTTGCACTATTTAAGAGACTTGTTAATTGTTCAAACAGGTGGAGAAAACACTCATCATAGTACAGTCTTTGTAGAAAATTTGGCACTTCCTCAAGAAAATCTGTTTGAAATGATTCGCTTGGCGACAGTCAGTTTAGCAGATATTAAGTCTAGTTTGCAGCCCAAGATTTATGCTGAGATGATGACCATCCGTTTGGCGGAGATTAAGCCCGAACCAGCTTTTTCTGGTGCAGTTGAACATGAAATTTCTGCATTGAGACAGGAAGTTGCCCGTCTCAACCAAGAACTCGCAAATGTAGGAACTATACCCAAGCCAACTAGTCCAGCACCTAGTCGTCCAGCGGCGGGCAAGGCAGTCTATCGTGTGGATCGCAATAAAGTGCAATCTATTTTACAAGAGGCCGTCGAAAATCCTGATTTAGCACGTCAAAATTTAATTCGCTTGCAGAATGCCTGGGGAGAGGTAATTGAAAGTCTAGGTGGACCGGACAAGGCTTTGCTGGTTGGTTCTCAACCGGTTGCGGCCAATGAACACCATGCCATTCTTGCTTTTGAATCTAACTTCAATGCTGGTCAAACAATGAAACGGGACAATCTCAACACCATGTTTGGCAATATCCTCAGTCAGGCAGCAGGTTTTTCACCTGAAATTTTAGCTATTTCCATGGAGGAATGGAAAGAAGTTCGTGCAGCCTTTTCAGCCAAAGCCAAATCTTCTCAAGCTGAAAAAGAAGCAGAAGAAAGTCTGATTCCGGAAGGATTTGAATTTTTGGCAGATAAAGTGAAGGTAGAGGAAGACTAAAGAAAGATTTCATGATACAATAAGTTTATGAATAGACAACAATTTATTATCATCGCGCTGTTTACAGCTGCTGAGACCTATTTTTTCAATGAAGCCTGGATGACTGGTCGCTATATTATGGCAGCCTTTTGGGCCATTTTGCTCTTTAGAAATTTTCGAGTGAGTTACTTGATGGGCAAAATAGTAGATGTCATTGACCAGCATTTAAAAGGGAAAGACTAGTCCTCAGCTTCTAGACAAAATCAAAGCCTTTTAGGCTTTTTTTTGTTATACTATAAAAGTATATTTATTGACCTATTACCGTATTTTCTAGGGAAAACGAGTATGTTTCTAGTAAGTACTGTAAAGGCCTTGAAAAAGAAAGGAACTATCATGTCAGTATTAGAGATCAAAGATCTTCACGTTGAGATTGAAGGAAAAGAAATTTTAAAAGGGGTTAACCTGACCCTGAAAACAGGAGAAATTGCCGCTATCATGGGACCAAATGGTACTGGTAAATCAACTCTTTCAGCCGCTATTATGGGAAATCCAAACTATGAAGTTACCAAAGGTGAAGTCTTGTTTGATGGCGTAAACATCCTTGAGTTGGAAGTGGATGAGCGTGCGCGTATGGGACTTTTCCTTGCTATGCAATACCCGTCTGAAATTCCTGGAATTACCAATGCTGAGTTTCTTCGTGCAGCCATGAATGCTGGTAAAGAAGATGATGAGAAGATCTCAGTTCGTGAATTTATCACTAAGTTGGACGAGAAAATGGAATTGCTCAACATGAAAGAAGAAATGGCAGAGCGTTACCTCAATGAAGGTTTCTCTGGTGGTGAGAAAAAACGTAATGAAATTCTTCAGCTTTTGATGTTGGAACCAACTTTTGCCCTTCTTGATGAGATTGACTCTGGTCTTGATATTGACGCTCTTAAAGTTGTATCTAAAGGTGTGAATGCCATGCGTGGTGAAGGATTTGGTGCTATGATTATCACTCACTACCAACGTCTTTTGAACTACATCACACCTGATGTGGTACACGTGATGATGGAAGGTCGTGTTGTCCTTTCTGGTGGTCCAGAATTGGCTGCGCGTTTGGAACGTGAAGGATACGCAAAACTAGCTGAAGAACTTGGCTACGACTACAAGGAAGAATTGTAATTCCCTCGTATCTTTTAGGAGAAGTAAATGACTAAAGAAAATATTAAACTTTTTTCAGAAATGCACGCTGAACCAAGCTGGTTGGCTGACCTTCGTCAAAAAGCTTTTGATAAGATTGAGAGTTTAGAATTACCAGTTATTGAGCGTGTGAAATTCCACCGTTGGAATCTAGGTGATGGAACGATTACAGAAAGTGAACCATCAGCAAATGTTCCAGATTTCACAGCTTTAGATAACCACTTGAAGTTGGTGCAAGTAGGAACTCAAACTGTTTTTGAGCAAACTCCGGTTGAGTTGGCTGAACAGGGTGTTGTCTTCACAGACTTTCACTCAGCTTTAGAAGAAATTCCAGAGCTGATCGAGGAATTCTTCATGTCATCTGTTAAGTACGACGATGATAAATTAGCAGCCTACCATACAGCTTATTTCAATAGTGGTGCTGTTCTCTATATTCCAGATAATGTTGAGATTACAGAACCAATTGAAGGTATTTTCTACCAAGACAGCGATAGCGATGTGCCATTTAACAAGCATATCCTTATCATTGCTGGTAAAAACAGTAAAATAAGCTATCTTGAACGTTTAGAGTCACGCGGTGAAGGAAGTGCCAAAGCAACTGCCAATATCACAGTCGAAGTAATTGCACGTTCTGGTGCGCAAGTGAAGTTTGCGGCTATTGACCGTCTAGGTGAAAATGTCACTGCCTACATTAGCCGTCGTGGTAAATTAGGCAACGATGCAAGCATTGACTGGGCAATCGGTGTCATGAACGAAGGAAATGTCGTTGCGGACTTTGATAGCGACTTGATTGGTAACGGTAGCCATGCTGACCTTAAAGTCGTAGCTCTTTCAAGTGGCCGTCAGGTACAAGGGATTGATACCCGAGTAACTAACTATGGTTGCAACTCAATTGGAAATATCCTGCAACATGGAGTTATCCTTGAAAAAGCAACTTTGACCTTTAACGGTATCGGTCACATCATCAAGGGTGCTAAGGGAGCCGATGCGCAGCAAGAGAGTCGTGTTCTCATGCTTTCAGACCAAGCGCGTTCAGATGCCAACCCAATTCTTTTGATTGACGAAAATGACGTTACTGCTGGTCACGCTGCTTCTATCGGACAGGTGGATCCAGAGGACATGTACTACCTCATGAGCCGTGGCTTGAACAAGGCAACTGCAGAACGTTTGGTTGTTCGTGGTTTCCTTGGATCTGTTATCGTTGAGATTCCAGTCAAAGAAGTTCGTGATGAAATGATTGCAACTATCGAAGAAAAATTGTCAAAACGCTAAGGGGAAGCCGATGTTAGATGTAGAAGCGATTCGCAAGGATTTTCCAATTTTAGACCAGATTGTTAATGATGAACCGTTGGTCTATCTGGACAATGCTGCGACGACACAAAAACCACTAGCAGTTCTGGAAACAATCAACCGCTATTATGAGCAGGATAATGCCAATGTTCACCGTGGTGTTCATACCTTAGCGGAACGGGCGACAGCATCTTATGAAGCTGCTCGTGAAACCATTCGTAAGTTTATCAATGCAGGGTCTACAAAAGAAGTTCTCTTTACCCGAGGAACGACAACCAGTCTTAACTGGGTGGCGCGCTTTGCTGGGGAAGTTCTGACTGAGGGAGACCAGGTCTTGATTTCTGTCATGGAACACCATTCCAATATTATTCCTTGGCAGGAAGCCTGTCGCAAGACTGGAGCTGAGCTTGTCTATGTTTATCTCAAGGACGGTGCCTTGGATATGGATGACTTGCGAGTTAAATTGATTGATAAGGTGAAATTTGTCTCCCTAGCTCACGCCTCCAATGTTCTTGGAGTAGTCAATCCAATTAAGGAAATTACTCAAATGGCCCACCAAGTTGGAGCTATCATGGTGGTAGATGGTGCTCAGTCTACACCTCATATGAAGATTGATGTCCAGGACTTGGATGTGGACTTCTTTGCCTTTTCAGGTCACAAGATGGCTGGTCCGACTGGTATCGGTGTCCTTTACGGCAAAGAGAAGTATCTGGAACAAATGTCACCAGTTGAATTTGGTGGCGAGATGATTGATTTCGTATATGAGCAATCTGCTAGTTGGAAGGAATTGCCTTGGAAATTTGAGGCTGGAACGCCAAATATGGCAGGTGCTATCGGACTAGCTGCAGCAGTGGATTATCTGGAAAAGATTGGTATGGATGCCATTGAAGCCCATGAACAGGAATTAATCTCATACGTATTTCCAAAACTGCAGGCCATTGAAGGACTGACTATCTACGGTTCACAGGACTTAGCTCAACGTTCAGGTGTTATTGCCTTTAACCTAGGCGATCTTCATCCTCACGATCTAGCTACAGCACTGGATTATGAAGGAGTAGCAGTTCGTGCGGGTCACCACTGTGCGCAACCCTTGCTTCAGTATTTGGAAGTCCCTGCAACAGCTCGTGCAAGTTTTTATATCTACAATACTAAGGCAGATTGTGACAAGCTAGTCGATGCCTTACAAAAGACAAAGGAGTTTTTCAATGGCACTTTCTAAACTAGATAGCCTTTATATGGCAGTGGTAGCGGACCATTCGAAAAATCCACATCATCAAGGGAAGTTGGATGATGCTGAACAAATCAGTCTCAATAATCCAACCTGTGGCGATGTCATCAACCTCTCTGTCAAGTTTGATGCAGAGGACCGTTTGGAGGATATTGCTTTTCTAAACTCAGGTTGTACCATCTCAACTGCCTCTGCTAGTATGATGACAGATGCCGTTTTAGGAAAAACCAAGCAAGAAGTTTTAGAACTTGCAACCATCTTTTCTGAAATGGTTCAAGGGCAAAAAGATGACCGCCAAGACCAACTAGGCGATGCAGCTTTCTTATCAGGTGTTGCAAAATTCCCACAACGGATTAAGTGTGCAACTCTGGCTTGGAATGCCCTTAAGAAAACAATTGAAAATCAAGAAAACAAGTAAGACAAGTTTCTTTTGTCTTACGAATCAGTAGAAATGAAGAATGAAAGAAAGGATATTATGGCTGAAGAAAGAGTAGAACCAAAACCAATTGATCTTGGTGAATATAAATTTGGTTTCCATGACGATGTAGAGCCTGTCCTATCGACAGGAAAAGGATTGAACGAAGAAGTCATTCGCGAATTATCAGCTGCTAAGGGAGAACCTGAGTGGATGTTAGAATTCCGTTTGAAGTCTTATGAAACCTTCAAAAAAATGCCTATGCAAACCTGGGGAGCAGACTTGTCAGAGATTGACTTTGATGACTTGATCTACTACCAAAAACCATCTGATAAACCAGCCCGTTCTTGGGATGACGTTCCTGAAAAGATTAAAGAAACCTTTGAACGTATTGGTATACCAGAAGCTGAGCGTGCTTATTTAGCAGGTGCCTCTGCCCAGTACGAGTCAGAAGTGGTTTACCACAACATGAAGGAAGAGTTCCAAAAATTGGGGATTATCTTTACAGATACAGATTCTGCCCTCAAGGAATACCCAGATTTGTTCAAACAATACTTTGCGAAGTTGGTACCGCCGACTGATAACAAGTTGGCTGCCCTTAACTCAGCAGTATGGTCAGGTGGAACCTTTATCTACGTACCAAAAGGTGTTAAGGTAGATATTCCGCTTCAAACCTACTTCCGTATCAACAACGAAAATACAGGTCAGTTTGAACGTACCTTGATTATCGTTGACGAGGGAGCAAGTGTCCACTATGTAGAAGGATGTACAGCACCAACATATTCAAGCAACAGCTTGCACGCAGCCATTGTAGAAATCTTTGCCTTGGACGGAGCTTATATGCGTTATACGACTATTCAAAACTGGTCTGACAACGTTTATAACTTGGTAACGAAACGTGCCAAAGCATTGAAAGATGCGACTGTTGAGTGGATTGATGGTAACTTGGGTGCCAAAACAACCATGAAATACCCATCTGTTTACCTAGATGGAGAAGGTGCGCGTGGAACCATGCTTTCGATCGCCTTTGCTAATGCAGGGCAACACCAAGACACTGGTGCTAAGATGATCCACAACGCTCCACATACAAGCTCATCTATTGTTTCAAAATCCATCGCTAAAGGCGGAGGAAAGGTAGACTATCGTGGACAAGTAACCTTTAACAAAAACTCTAAGAAATCTGTCTCTCACATCGAGTGTGATACCATTATCATGGATGACTTATCAGCATCAGATACTATTCCATTTAATGAAATTCACAACTCGCAAGTTGCTTTGGAACACGAAGCTAAGGTTTCTAAGATTTCAGAAGAACAACTCTATTACCTCATGAGCCGTGGATTGTCAGAATCTGAGGCAACAGAGATGATTGTCATGGGATTTGTAGAGCCTTTCACAAAAGAACTTCCAATGGAATACGCCGTTGAGCTTAATCGCTTGATTAGCTATGAGATGGAAGGGTCAGTTGGATAAAATTTGATTTTAGATTTACTAAAAATCAAGGACTTTGAAGAAGAACTTATAACAAAAAAATCGCGGTTTAAATCGCGATTTTTTTATAATTTCTCGTTGATAAATCGGATAAACTGATTCCACCAAACTTTTAAGAAGAAGGCTTTTTCAACTTTCTTTTCTGCTACCATTTCGAAACTAGGACGTTCTGTGGTAATGTAACCTTGACCAATCAAATCCTTGTCTTCATAAGTCAAATGGCCAACTACTGTTCCAGCTTCAAGTGGTGCTGGGATTGCTTTGGAATTAGGTGTGAATTGAACAGATTGGGAAGATTGATTCCCAACACGTTCAATTAGATAGATATCCTCTGGGGCCACTGCAGTGACCGTATCTTCTTTTCCATCTTGTACAGGGGCTTTGCTATCTTGATAGGCATCACCTTTCTGAACGATTTTGCGAAGTGTAAATGTAGAAGAGATATAATCCATTAGTGACGATGTAGCTGTGAAGCGAGCGTAAGGATTATTATCTTGATGGTCTGCATTCAAAACAACTGTGATAACCCTCATGCCTTTTTCGACAGTAGTACCAACAAAAGATTCACCAGCTTTGTCTGTTGTTCCTGTCTTAAGTCCATCAAAACCACCGCGATGAGCAGGCATGCCCTCTAACATGTAGTTGGTCGAAGTGATTGTCATCCCAGCAAAAGTAGAAGAAGGTTTTTTCGTTATTTCCAAGACTTGTGGGTATTTTTTGATAAGGTTACGAGCAACGATAGCAACATCATAAGCACTGAGCTTATTTTCATCATCTTTATTAGACCCTGGGTAAATGTTATCTCCTAGAGTCTCGTTGTTCAGACCAGTTGTATTGACAACCGTGGCATCTTTGATTCCCCATTCCAGGAGTTTGGCTCGCATCATATCAACAAAGTTTTTTTCTGAGCCAGCAATTTTCTCAGCTAGGGAGATAGCGGCACTGTTGGCACTAGATACCAGGGTTGCTTCAAGCAACTCTTCGACGGTATAATTACGGGCCTCCATAGGAACATTACTGGCTTCGGAATTTGTCGTTAATTGATAAGGATAATCAGAAATATCTACTGGGGTGGATAGTGTGATACTTCCATTTTCTAGAGCCTCATAGACAAGATAAACTGTAAGTAGTTTTGTAATAGAAGCAATTTCGACAGGTTGAGTTGCTTCTTTCTCATAGAGAATTTTACCAGTATTTGCTTCAACAGCAATCGCATGTTTAGCAGCAATATTAAAATCTTGGGCAGAAGCAGTAGAAACTGAGCCAATAACGGATAGGGCTAGTAGAGTTAAAATGATTTTTTTCATAGTAAGTTTATTCTAACATAAAGAAAAAAATATTCCCAGTTTCATGATAGAAGAAAGAAGCTTTTTTGAAAGTATGGTAAAATAGATGAATGGAGGTAGCTCATGTTTCGTAAGAATAAATTATTTTTTTGGACTAGTGAGATTTTACTATTAACCATCATCTTTTACTTATGGAGAGAGATGGGAGCGATTATTACACCTTTTGTGAGTGTCGCAAACACCATCATGATTCCTTTTCTTCTAGGTGGTTTTTTATATTATTTGACCAATCCTATTGTAATTTTTTTACAAAAGTATTTCAAAATTAATCGTATCATTGGTATTCTACTAACCTTGTGTGCTTTGGTTTGGGGGCTTGTCATAGGGGTAGTCTATCTGTTACCGATTTTGGTCAATCAGTTGACCAGCTTGATTGCGACTAGTCAGACTATCTATAGTCGTTTACAAGATTTGATTGTGGATTTATCTACTTATCCAGCCTTTCAAAATTTGGATATTCAAGCGACTATTCAACAGTTAAACCTATCCTATGTAGATATTTTACAAAATATCCTAAATAGCGTTACTAATAGTGTAGGAAGTGTCCTATCCGCTCTCTTTAGTACTGTTTTGATTATTATTATGACCCCTGTGTTTTTGGTTTATTTTTTGTTAGATGGTAACAAATTTTTACCGATGCTTGAGCGCACTGTTTTAAAGAGAGATAAGTTGCATATTGCAGGTCTCTTAAAGAATTTGAATGCGACAATTGCTCGTTATATTAGTGGAGTCGCCATTGATGCCATTATTATCGGTTGTTTGGCCTTTATCGGATATAGCGTGATTGGTTTGAAATACGCTTTGGTCTTTGCCATCTTTTCAGGATTGGCCAATCTCATTCCTTATGTGGGACCAAGTATTGGCTTGATTCCAATGATTATCGCTAATGTCTTTACTGATCCTCATAGAATGCTGATTGCAGTTGTTTACATGCTAATCATTCAACAAGTGGATGGAAACATCCTCTACCCTCGCATCGTAGGTGGAGTAATGAAGGTTCATCCAATTACGATTTTAGTATTACTTTTGTTATCAAGTAATATCTATGGTGTTATTGGTATGATTGTCGCTGTACCAACTTATTCTATCTTAAAAGAGATTTCTAAGTTCTTATCTCGCTTGTATGAAAATCATAAAATAATGAAAGAACGAGAAAGAGAATTAGCTAAGTAAAAGTCAGGAAATTCCTGATTTTTCTTTTTCTTTAGGTAAATTATAGGATTGGAAGTGCAATTTAGATTAGCCGATTAAGAATAATTCACAAAAACTTTGTAAAACACTTGCAATTTAGCTGAAATTTGATAAAATAGTAAGGAAAGTTAGACTGTATTGCCTACTGTCTATCTATAAAATATATTTTATTGGAGGCTTTTACTCAAATGGCAAAAGAAAAATACGATCGTAGTAAACCACACGTTAACATTGGTACTATCGGACACGTTGACCACGGTAAAACTACCCTAACTGCAGCTATCACAACTGTTTTGGCACGTCGCTTGCCTTCATCAGTTAACCAACCTAAAGACTATGCGTCTATCGATGCTGCTCCAGAAGAACGCGAACGCGGTATCACAATCAACACTGCGCACGTTGAGTACGAAACTGAAAAACGTCACTACGCTCACATCGACGCTCCAGGACACGCGGACTACGTTAAAAACATGATCACTGGTGCCGCTCAAATGGACGGAGCTATCCTTGTAGTAGCTTCAACTGATGGACCAATGCCACAAACTCGTGAGCACATCCTTCTTTCACGTCAGGTTGGTGTTAAACACCTTATCGTCTTCATGAACAAAGTTGACTTGGTTGACGATGAAGAATTGCTTGAATTGGTTGAAATGGAAATCCGTGACCTATTGTCAGAATACGACTTCCCAGGTGACGATCTTCCAGTTATCCAAGGTTCAGCTCTTAAAGCCCTTGAAGGTGACACTAAATACGAAGACATCGTTATGGAATTGATGAACACAGTTGATGAGTACATCCCAGAACCAGAACGTGACACTGACAAACCATTGCTTCTTCCAGTCGAAGACGTATTCTCAATCACTGGACGTGGTACAGTTGCTTCAGGACGTATCGACCGTGGTATCGTTAAAGTCAACGACGAAATCGAAATCGTTGGTATCAAAGAAGAAACTCAAAAAGCAGTTGTTACTGGTGTTGAAATGTTCCGTAAACAACTTGACGAAGGTCTTGCCGGAGATAACGTAGGTGTCCTTCTTCGTGGTGTTCAACGTGATGAAATCGAACGTGGACAAGTTATCGCTAAACCAGGTTCAATCAACCCACACACTAAATTCAAAGGTGAAGTTTACATCCTTACTAAAGAAGAAGGTGGACGTCACACTCCATTCTTCAACAACTACCGTCCACAATTCTACTTCCGTACTACTGACGTTACAGGTTCAATCGAACTTCCAGCAGGTACTGAAATGGTAATGCCTGGTGATAACGTGACAATCGACGTTGAGTTGATCCACCCAATCGCCGTAGAACAAGGTACTACATTCTCTATCCGTGAGGGTGGACGTACTGTTGGTTCAGGTATGGTTACAGAAATCGAAGCTTAATTCGATTTAGTTCCCAGAAGAACAATTATTTAAGTCAGACACTAAAAGAATCTTGCTTTGCAAGGTTCTTTTTTTCGAATATTGAACTAAAATTAAAAAATTGCTTATAAAAAAGCTCCATACACCTGATGTGCATAGAGCAATGAAGATTATTTGATATAGAGTTCTTGATTTTTTAGGACAATTTCACGTACGCTTGCGAATTTCTTGAGTTTTTTAAGGTCTTCTGGATGGGTTACAAGAGTGATAACATAGCCTTCTTTACCCATGCGACCTGTACGCCCAGTACGGTGAGTGTAAGTTTCGATATCTCTTGGGACGTCAAAGTTTACGACGCATTCTAGGCTATCGATATCAATTCCACGAGCCAAAAGGTCAGTTGAAAGGAGTAGGGTTAGCTGCTTGTCCTTAAACTTTTCTAAGATGACTTTTCTAAATTTCACATTGACATCGCTAGCGAGGGAAACAGCCAATATATCACGATATTGTAATTTTTCTTCCGCACTGCCAAGGTCTGACAGACTATTGAAGAAGACTAGACCACGGAAATACTCTACATGAGCCAGTTTTCGTAGCATATCCACTCGGTGACGCTGGTCTACCTGCATATAGAAATGTTGAATGTTGTCCAGTTTTTGGTCAGAGAGATCAATGGTACGTGTGTTAGGCGCAATCTTCTTTTGATCAAACTTGGTTGTCGCACTCATGTAGATGAGTTGGTGGTCACGAGGTGCGTAGTGAGTGATTTTCTCAACAAAGTGAATCTGAGAATCATCTAGCAATTGGTCAAATTCATCTAGGATGATGGTTTCCACATTCATCATCTTGATTTTTTTCAATTTAATCAACTCAAAGATACGGCCAGGGGTTCCAATCAGAATTTCTGGTCCTTTTTTGAGTCGTTCAATCTGGCGTTTCTGACTTGAACCTGATAGGAAGAGTTGGGCTGTCAAACCGATAGTCTCTGCCCACGTTTTACATACGTCAAAAATCTGTCCAGCAAGTTCTGTATTTGGTGCTAGAATCAAGAGTTGTTGTGCTTTTTTCTTTTGTAGTCGGAGAAGACTTGGGAGGAGGTAAGCTAGGGTCTTACCAGTTCCTGTTGGGCTCACTCCTAGGAGATTTTCTCCTGCAAGAATAGGCTCAAATAGTTGAGTTTGAATGGGGGTAAATTCTTGGAAACCGAGTTGGTCGCTTAGTTCTTGCCATTCAGTTGGTAGTTTGCTTTTCATTTTTTTGCCTCAAATCTAATGCCAGCAGTCTGGCGCATGGTATATAGTAGCTCATGAACAGAGCCTGCATCATCCAGCCAATTCTGGTAGAGTGTCTGGTCTGGTTGCTGAATCATCTGTGCAAATGAAGCGACTTCCTCAGTCATCGTATGAGGAGCCTGTTGGATAGGAAGATGAACTTGATTTCCTTGGTGGTCGCTAAAAATAGCTGAGCGAATATATTCAATCGTGTTGAGAGTCAAGGTTCCATCTGTCGTATAAATCTCGCAAGGAAGATTGGAAGTGATATTTTTCCCAGCCTTGATGTGAACTTGAAAGTCAGGGTAGAAGAGAATTCCATCTCCATTTAGGTCAATGCTATTGTCAAGCTGTTGAGCCTGATAGGTAGCTTCCTGAGCTTTTCCAAAAAGACGAACGGCAGCATAGAGGGGATAAATCCCCAAATCCATAAGGGCTCCACCAGCAAAACGGTCTGAAAAGACATTTGGTGTCTGACCAGCTAACAAATTTGGCATCTTGGAAGAATATTTGGCATAGTTGAAATCTGCTCCCAAAATTTGTTTGTCTGCTAAAAAGTTGTTGATAGTAGTAAAAGCTTTCTCATGGTAATTACGAGCTGCTTCAAAGATAAAACAGTGATTTTTCTCAGCCGTTTGAATCAAATTCAGCCATTCTTGTGGCTGAGTAACAGCTGGCTTTTCAAGAATGACGTGTTTACCAGCAGTCAAGGCAACTTTTGCCTGAGCAAAATGTAAGGAGTTTGGACTGGCGATATAGACTACATCAAAAGAGCTCTTAAAGAAGTCCTCTAATTGATCGAAGAGTTGGATATCCTGATAGCGAGAAGCAAAGGTTGCTGCAGTTTCTAGTTTTCTAGAATAGACTGCGACCAACTGGTATTCTTCACTGGTATGGGCTGCTTCTATGAAGTGATGGCTGATAGCACCTGTTCCGATGACACCTAATTTAAGCATAGATACTCCTTTTCCGATTTTAAATCCTTCTTTCATTATAACATAGATAGACTTGACTATCCAACAGGGGGTAAAAAATTTCAAATAAGCTACTAGGACTTTCCAAAAGAAAGTGGTACAATAATGAGATGAGTAAATGAAATGGGAGGAAAAATGAGGTTACTGCCTATAAGAAAAATATCACGTCAGTCTAAGAGGCTAGCGCTTTTTTTGACTTTTTGTGCAGGATATGTAGATGCCTATACTTTTATTGTGAGAGGTAATACTCTTGTAGCTGGACAAACTGGGAATGTCGTCTTTCTATCAGTGGGTCTCATTCAACACAATGTGTCAGATGCTAGTGCTAAAGTAATGACCTTGCTAGCTTTTATGATGGGGGTCTTTTTACTAACGATTTATAAGGAAAAATTGAGAATTGTGAAAAAACCTATTTTATCATTGATTCCTTTGGCAATCCTATCGATCATTATTGGATTTGTACCACAAACTGTAGAGAATATCTATCTAGTACCGCCCTTGGCCTTTTGTATGGGGTTAGTGACAACTACTTTTGGAGAAGTATCTGGGATTGCTTATAACAATGCTTTTATGACAGGGAACATCAAACGGACCATGCTGGCTTTTGGGGATTATTTTAGAACCAAGCACACACCTTTTTTGCGTGAAGGTTTCATATTTGTTAGTTTGCTTAGTAGTTTTGTCCTTGGCGTTGTCTTTTCAGCCTATTTAACGATTTTTTATCATGAAAAGACCATTCTTGGTGTTCCTATTATGATGAGCATTTTTTACCTCAGCATGCTTTTTGCTTCATGGCAGAAAAAAGTAAAAGAAAAAGCTTCATTTTAGGTATTATTACTTGTAAGAAAATAGGAGATATGATATACTTGAAGAGTTGACTATGCACGTTCCTGTGCAACCGCACGAACATCGTTGCTCGTCGTAGTACAAATTTAAACTTTGTTCTACATAGAGCTCTTCTTTTAAGTGGTTCGTCCCACGATGCTAGGCGAGTCTTCACAAAAAATTCGGGGAAACCCATAAAAATCATAGGAGGTGCATAATGAGCACATACGCAATTATCAAAACTGGCGGAAAACAAGTTAAAGTTGAAGTTGGTCAAGCAGTTTACGTTGAAAAATTGAACGTTGAAGCTGGTCAAGAAGTTACTTTTAACGAAGTTGTTCTTATTGGTGGTGAAAACACTGTTGTCGGAACTCCACTTGTTGCTGGAGCTACTGTAGTTGGAACTGTTGAAAAACAAGGAAAACAAAAGAAAGTTGTTACTTACAAGTACAAACCTAAAAAAGGTAGCCATCGTAAACAAGGTCACCGTCAACCATATACAAAAGTTGTCATCAACGCAATCAACGCTTAATTTTAAGGAGAACACATGATACAAGCAGTCTTTGAGAGAGCCGAAGATGGCGAGCTGAGGAGTGCGGAAATTACTGGACACGCCGAGAGTGGCGAATACGGCTTAGATGTCGTGTGTGCATCGGTTTCTACGCTTGCCATTAACTTTATCAATTCTATTGAGAAATTTGCAGGCTATGAACCAATCCTAGAATTAAACGAAGATGAAGGTGGCTATCTGATGGTTGAGATTCCAAAAGATCTTCCTTCACACCAGAGAGAAATGACCCAGTTATTCTTTGAATCATTTTTCTTAGGCATGGCAAACTTATCGGAGAACTCTTCTGAGTTCGTCCAAACCAGAGTTATCACAGAAAACTAACACGGAGGAAAACATTATGTTAAAAATGACTCTTAACAACTTGCAACTTTTCGCCCACAAAAAAGGTGGAGGTTCTACATCAAACGGACGTGATTCACAAGCAAAACGTCTTGGGGCTAAAGCAGCTGACGGACAAACTGTAACAGGTGGATCAATCCTTTACCGTCAACGTGGTACACACATCTACCCAGGTGTAAACGTTGGACGTGGTGGAGACGATACTTTGTTCGCTAAAGTTGAAGGCGTAGTACGCTTTGAACGTAAAGGACGCGATAAAAAACAAGTTTCTGTTTACCCAATTGCTAAATAAAAAGGTCCAGTGAACCTTTTTATCCCGAGCCTTGAAATGAAAAGGCGAGGAAGCTAGAAATAGCATTAAATAAGGCTTTCCGAGTTTTCGGAGAGCCTATTTTTTATTTTTATACCCACGCTGATACCCATATTATGGGAATTGAATTTGCATCATATTATAAACGGTAAATCAAAAGGATTTACTGTTTTTATTTGCTTGAAATCAATTGAGGAACGAAAAATGATATCATTCTAATTTTTGAATTGGGTTGTTAGACTCTTCATTGGAATTTGAAAATTTCCAGACTTTTTTCCTTTTTGGAAAACTTCTAAAATATGGTATAATGAAAAGATAAAGAAGTTGGGGGTAGAAGATGAACATTCAACAATTACGCTATGTTGTTGCCATTGCCAATAGTGGTACTTTCCGTGAAGCAGCTGAAAAGATGTATGTAAGTCAGCCGAGTTTGTCTATTTCTGTGCGAGATTTGGAAAAAGAATTGGGCTTTAAGATTTTCCGTCGGACCAGCTCAGGGACTTTCTTGACTCGTCGTGGGATGGAATTCTATGAAAAAGCGCAAGAATTGGTCAAGGGATTTGATATTTTTCAAAATCAGTATGCCAATCCTGAGGAAGAAAAAGATGAATTTTCCATTGCTAGCCAGCACTATGACTTCTTGCCACCAACTATTACGGCCTTTTCAGAGCGCTATCCTGATTATAAGAACTTCCGTATTTTTGAATCAACTACTGTTCAAATCTTAGATGAAGTAGCACAAGGTCACAGTGAGATTGGGATTATCTACCTTAACAATCAAAATAAAAAGGGGATTATGCAGCGGGTTGAAAAACTAGGCCTTGAAGTCATTGAATTGATTCCTTTCCATACCCACATTTATCTCCGTGAGGGGCATCCTTTGGCCCAGAAAGAGGAATTGGTCATGGAGGATTTAGCGGATCTACCAACGGTTCGTTTTACTCAAGAGAAAGACGAGTACCTTTATTATTCGGAAAATTTTGTTGATACCAGTGCGAGTTCACAGATGTTCAATGTGACAGACCGTGCTACTTTGAATGGTATTTTGGAGCGGACGGACGCTTATGCGACAGGTTCTGGATTTTTAGATAGTGACAGCGTCAATGGCATCACAGTTATTCGTCTCAAGGATAACCTAGATAATCGTATGGTCTATGTTAAACGTGAGGAAGTGGAGCTCAGTCAAGCTGGAACTCTCTTTGTAGAAGTCATGCAAGAATATTTTGATCAGAAGAGGAAATCATGAAAAAAAGAGGAATAGTGGCAGTCGTTGTACTGCTTTTGATTGCGCTGGATCAGTTAGTCAAATCCTATATCGTCTGGCAGATTCCACTGGGTGAGGTTCGTTCGTGGATACCCAATTTCGTTAGCTTGACCTACCTGCAAAATCGAGGGGCAGCCTTCTCCATGTTACAAGACCAGCAGTGGTTATTTGCTATCATTACATTGGTCGTTATGGTAGGTGCCATTTGGTATCTACATAAACACATGGAGGACTCACTCTGGATGGTCTTGGGTTTGACCTTGATAATCGCAGGTGGTCTTGGAAACTTTATAGACAGGATCAGTCAGGGCTTTGTTGTGGATATGTTCCACCTTGACTTTATTAATTTTGCAATTTTCAATGTTGCAGATAGTTATCTGACAGTTGGAGTGATTATTTTATTGATTGCAATGCTAAAAGAGGAAATAAATGGAAATTAAAATTGAAACTGGTGGACTGCGTTTAGATAAGGCTTTGTCGGATTTGACAGAATTATCACGCAGTCTCGCGAATGAACAAATTAAATCAGGCCAGGTCTTGGTCAATGGCCAAGTCAAGAAAGCTAAATACACTGTCCAAGAGGGAGATATCGTCACTTACCATGTGCCAGAACCAGAGGTCTTAGATTATGTGGCTGAGGATCTTCCGCTAGACATCATCTACCAAGATGAGGACGTGGCCGTCGTAAACAAACCTCAGGGAATGGTGGTGCATCCGAGTGCTGGTCATACCAGTGGAACCCTAGTAAATGCCCTCATGTATCATATTAAGGACTTGTCTGGTATCAACGGGGTTCTGCGTCCGGGAATTGTTCACCGTATTGACAAGGACACGTCAGGTCTTCTTATGATAGCTAAAAATGATGAGGCCCACTTGGCCCTTGCCCAAGAACTCAAGGATAAAAAGTCTCTTCGTAAATATTGGGCGATTGTTCATGGAAATCTGCCCAATGATCGTGGTGTGATTGAAGCACCCATTGGTCGTAGTGAAAAAGATCGTAAGAAACAGGCTGTGACTGCTAAAGGCAAGCCTGCAGTGACCCGTTTCCACGTTTTGGAACGCTTTGGTGATTATTGCTTGGTAGAGTTGCAGCTGGAAACAGGACGTACCCACCAAATTCGTGTCCACATGGCTTATATTGGCCATCCAGTCGCTGGTGATGAAGTCTATGGTCCTCGCAAGACACTTAAGGGACATGGACAATTTCTTCATGCCAAGACCCTAGGTTTTACCCATCCGAGAACAGGTGAGACCTTGGAATTTACAGCAGATATCCCAGAGATTTTTAAGGAAACATTGGAGAGATTGAGAAAGTAAGAATGAAAAAGAAATTAACTAGTTTAGTACTTGCAGGCGCTTTTTTAGGTTTGTCATGGTATGGAAATGTTCAAGCTCAAGAAAGTTCAGGAAATAAAATCCACTTTATCAATGTTCAAGAAGGTGGCAGTGATGCGATTATTCTTGAAAGCAATGGACATTTTGCCATGGTGGATACAGGAGAAGATTATGATTTCCCAGATGGAAGTGATTCTCGTTATCCATGGAGAGAAGGAATTGAAACGTCTTATAAGCATGTTCTAACAGATCGTGTCTTTCGTCGTTTGAAGGAATTGGGTGTTCAAAAACTTGATTTTATTTTGGTAACCCATACTCACAGTGACCATATTGGAAATGTTGATGAATTACTGTCTACCTATCCAGTTGACCGAGTCTATCTTAAAAAATATAGTGATAATCGTATTACTAATTCTGAACGTTTATGGGATAATCTGTACGGTTATGATAAGGTTTTACAGACTGCCGCCGAAAAAGGTGTTGCAGTTATTCAAAACATCACACAGGGAGATGCTCATTTTCAGTTTGGAGACATGGATATTCAACTCTATAACTATGAAAATGAAACTGATTCCTCAGGTGAGTTAAAGAAAATTTGGGATGACAATTCCAATTCCCTGATTAGTGTAGTCAAAGTCAATGGCAAGAAAATTTACCTTGGGGGCGACTTAGATAATGTGCATGGAGCGGAAGATAAGTATGGACCTCTTATTGGAAAAGTTGATTTGATGAAGTTTAATCATCACCATGATACCAACAAATCAAACACAAAGAATTTTATTAAAAATTTGAGTCCGAGTTTGATTGTTCAAACTTCGGATAGTCTACCTTGGAAAAATGGTGTCGATAGTGAGTATGTCAATTGGCTCAAAGAACGAGGAATTGAGAGAATTAACGCGGCCAGCAAAGACTATGATGCGACAGTTTTTGATATTCGACAAGACGGATTTGTCAACATTTCAACTTCTTACAAGCCGATTCCAAGTTTTCAAGCTGGTTGGCATAAGAGTGCATATGGAAATTGGTGGTATCAAGCGCCTGATTCCACAGGAGAATATGCTGTCGGTTGGAATGAAATCGAAGGTGAATGGTATTACTTCAACCAAACGGGTATCTTGTTACAGAATCAGTGGAAAAAATGGAACAATCGTTGGTTTTATTTGACAGACTCTGGTGCTGCTACTAAAAATTGGAAGAAAATTGATGGAATCTGGTATTATTTCAACAAAGAAAACCAGATGGAAATTGGTTGGATAAATACTGGAGGTCAGAATTATTATTTATCCAAGGATGGTTCGCTGCAAACAGGTTGGCTTCAATATAAGGGCCAATGGTATTACTTTGCTCAATCAGGGGAAATGAAAACGGGCTGGGTAAAAGATAAAGAAACCTGGTACTATATGGATTCTACTGGTATCATGAAGACAGGCGAGATAGAAGTTGCTGGTCATCATTACTATCTAGAAGAATCAGGAGCTATGAAGCAAGGCTGGCTTAAAAAGGCAAATGATTGGTATTTCTACAAGACAGACGGTTCACGAGCTGTGGGCTGGATCAAAGACAAGGATAAATGGTATTTCTTGAAAGAAAATGGTCAATTACTTGTAAATGGCAAGACACCAGAAGGTTATACTGTTGATTCAAATGGTTCCTGGTTAGTGGATGTTCCTGTAGAGAAATCCGCTACAACTAAAGTTACAAGTAATTCAGAGACAAAAGAATCTAAAGAAGTAGTGAAAAAAGATCTTGAAAATAAAGTAACGACTCAGAACGAAAGTGTTACAAGTTCTTCGACTAGTCAAGATTTGACTTCAGTAATTTCGCAAAGCTCTGAAACGACTGTAAACAAATCGGAATCAGAACAGTAGTAAAAAAGAAGGTTTTAGGGCCTTCTTTTTCCTATCAACTCTTTTCTATTTCCTGTTATTCATGTTATAATGGATAAATATGAAGAATCGGAGTGAGACTATGAAATACAAACGGATTGTCTTTAAGGTGGGAACTTCTTCTCTGACAAATGAGGATGGAAGTTTATCACGTAGTAAGGTAAAGGCTATTACCCAGCAGTTGGCGATGTTGCACGAGGCTGGTCATGAATTGATTTTGGTGTCTTCTGGTGCCATTGCTGCTGGTTTTGGAGCCTTAGGATTTAAAAAGCGTCCGACTAAGATTGCTGATAAACAGGCTTCAGCTGCGGTAGGGCAAGGGCTTTTGTTGGAAGAATACACGACCAATCTTCTCTTGCGCCAAATCGTTTCTGCGCAAATCTTGCTGACCCAGGATGACTTTGTGGATAAGCGCCGTTATAAAAATGCCCATCAGGCTTTGTCAGTTCTACTTAGCCGTGGTGCGATTCCTATCATCAATGAGAATGATAGTGTTGTTATTGATGAGCTCAAGGTTGGGGACAATGACACTTTAAGTGCCCAGGTAGCGGCCATGGTACAAGCAGACCTTTTGGTTCTCTTGACAGATGTGGACGGTCTCTATACTGGAAATCCTCATTCAGATCCAAGAGCTAAACGCTTGGAGAAAATCGAGACCATTAATCGTGAGATTATCGATATGGCTGGCGGAGCAGGTTCTTCAAACGGAACTGGGGGCATGTTAACCAAAATTAAGGCTGCGACTATCGCAACAGAATCAGGAGTTCCAGTTTATATCTGTTCATCCTTGAAGGCAGATGCCATGATTGAAGCTGCTGAAGAGACCAAGGATGGTTCCTACTTTGTTGCGCAAGAGAAAGGACTTCGTACCCAGAAACAATGGCTTGCCTTCTATGCTCAGAGTCAAGGTTCTATTTGGGTTGATAAAGGGGCTGCAGAAGCTCTCTCTCAACATGGAAAGAGTCTTCTCTTATCTGGTGTTGTTGAAGCGGAAGGAGCCTTTTCTTACGGTGATATCGTGACAGTATTTGACAAGGAAAGTGGAAATTCACTTGGAAAAGGGCGCGTGCAATTTGGAGCATCTGCTTTGGAGGATATGTTGCGTTCTCAAAAAGCCAAGGGTGTCTTGATTCACCGTGATGACTGGATTTCCATTACTCCTGAAATCCAACTACTCTTTACAGAATTTTAGAGGTAAATTATGGTAAGTACACAAGAACAATTTGAACAGGTACAGGCTGTTAAAAAATCGATCAACACAGCTAGTGAAGAGATTAAAAACCAAGCATTGCTAGCCATGGCTGATCACTTAATAGCAGCTACTGAGGAAATTTTAGTGGCCAATACCCTCGATATGGGAGCAGCCAAGGGTAAAATCTCAGATGTGATGCTAGATCGTCTTTATTTGGATGCAGGACGTATAGAAGCAATGGCAACCGGGATTCGTGAAGTGGTTGCTTTACCAGATCCAATCGGTGAAGTTTTAGAAACAAATCAGCTTGAAAATGGCTTGGTTATTACCAAGAAACGGGTGGCTATGGGGGTCATAGGTATTATATATGAAAGCCGTCCAAATGTGACGTCTGACGCGGCTGCTTTGGCTCTCAAGAGTGGAAATGCGGTTGTTCTTCGTAGTGGGAAGGATGCCTATCAAACAGCCCATGCCATTGTCACATCCCTGAAGAAGGGTTTGGAGACCACGACCATTCATCCAGATGTGATTCAACTAGTGGAAGATACTAGCCGTGAAAGTAGTTATGCTATGATGAAGGCCAAGGGCTATCTAGACCTTCTTATTCCTCGTGGGGGAGCTGGCTTGATCAATGCCGTGGTTGAGAATGCTATCGTACCTGTTATCGAGACAGGAACAGGCATTGTCCATGTTTATGTGGACAAGGATGCAGATGAGGACAAGGCTCTATCTATCATCAATAATGCCAAAACCAGTCGTCCTTCTGTCTGCAATGCCATGGAGGTTCTGCTGGTTCATGAAGATAAAGCAGCAAGCTTCCTTCCTCGCTTGGAGCAAGTGCTAGTTGCGGAGCGTAAGGAAGCTGGACTGGAACCAATTCAATTCCGCTTGGATAGTAAAGCAAGTCAGTTTGTTTCAGGTCAAGCAGCTGAAACTCAAGACTTTGACACTGAGTTTTTAGACTATGTCCTAGCAATTAAGGTTGTGAGCAGTTTAGAAGAAGCGGTTGCGCATATTGAAGCTCACAGTACGCATCATTCGGACGCCATTGTAACGGAAAATGCTGAAGCTGCAGCTTACTTTACAGATCAGGTGGACTCAGCAGCGGTTTATGTTAATGCCTCAACTCGTTTCACAGATGGTGGCCAATTTGGTCTGGGTTGTGAAATGGGGATTTCTACTCAGAAACTACATGCGCGTGGGCCAATGGGCTTGAAAGAGTTGACTAGCTACAAGTATGTGGTTACTGGTGACGGACAGATAAGGGAGTAAGAGATGAAGATTGGATTTATCGGTTTGGGGAATATGGGAGCTAGTTTGGCCAAGTCTGTCTTGCAGGCTAAGACGGGTGATGACCTTCTCCTTGCCAATCGTAGCCAAGCCAAGGTGGATGCTTTCATCGCCAACTTCGGTGGTCAGGCTTCTAGCAATGAAGAAATATTCGCAGAAGCAGATGTGATTTTTCTAGGTGTTAAGCCAGCCCAGTTCTCAGACTTGCTTTCTCAATATCAGACCATTCTTGAAAAACGAGAGAGTCTTCTTGTGATTTCGATGGCAGCTGGATTGAGTTTAGAAAAACTAGCAAGTCTTATCCCGAGTCAACACAGAATTATTCGTATGATGCCAAATACCCCTGCTTCTATCGGGCAAGGAGTGATTAGTTATGCCTTGTCTTCTAATTGCAGGGCTGAGGATAGTGAGCTCTTTTGTCAGTTATTAGCAAATGCTGGTCTCTTGGTGGAACTAGGAGAAGGCTTAATCGATGCAGCGACAGGTCTTGCGGGTTGTGGTCCAGCCTTTGTCTATCTTTTTATCGAGGCCTTGGCAGATGCAGGTGTTCAGACTGGATTGCCACGAGAAATGGCCTTGAAAATGGCAGCTCAAACTGTGGTAGGAGCTGGGCAATTGGTCCTAGAAACCCAAGAGCATCCTGGGGTCTTGAAAGACCAAGTTTGTAGCCCAGGAGGTTCGACTATCGCTGGAGTAGCGAGCTTAGAAGCGCATGCTTTTCGAGGCACAGTCATGGATGCAGTTGGTCAAGCCTATAAACGAACACAAGAACTAGGTAAATAAGAGGTGGATTTGTCTGCCTCTTTTATGGTGGTTGATACTCTTCGAAAATCAAATTCAAACTGCGTCAACTTCACCTTGCCGTACTCAAGTACAGCATGCGGCTAGCTTCCTAGTTTGCTCTTTGATTTTCATTGAGTATGAAATGAGAAGACAAAAAGATTGTCACAAACCCCTATTTTTTTGATAGAATAGAAGTAGTAAAAAAGAAATGAGTTAGACATGTCAAAAGGATTTTTAGTCTCTCTTGAGGGACCAGAGGGAGCAGGCAAGACCAGTGTTTTAGAGGCTCTGCTCCCAATTTTAGAGGAAAAAGGGGTAGAGGTGCTGACGACCCGTGAGCCAGGCGGAGTCTTGATTGGGGAGAAGATTCGTGAAGTGATTTTGGACCCAAGTCATACTCAGATGGATGCTAAGACAGAACTCCTTCTCTATATTGCTAGTCGCAGACAGCATTTGGTGGAAAAAGTTCTTCCAGCCCTTGAAGCTGGCAAGTTGGTCATTATGGACCGCTTCATCGATAGTTCTGTTGCCTATCAGGGATTTGGTCGTAGCTTGGATATTGACGCCATTGATTGGCTCAATCAGTTTGCGACAGATGGCCTCAAACCTGATTTGACCCTCTATTTTGACATTGAGGTGGAAGAAGGACTGGCTCGCATTGCTGCTAATAGTGATCGCGAGGTTAATCGTTTGGACTTGGAAGGTTTGGACTTGCATAAAAAAGTTCGCCAAGGTTACCTTTCTCTTCTGGACAAAGAAGGAAATCGCATTGTCAAGATTGATGCTAGTCTCCCTTTGGAACAAGTTGTGGAAACTACCAAGGCTGTCTTGTTTGATAGAATGGGCTTGGCTAAATGAAACAAGAAGAATTAAAGGCTTGGCAACCAGACCAGTTTGACCGCTTTATCCGTATCCTAGAACAAGATCAGCTTAATCATGCCTATCTATTTTCAGGTTTCTTTGGAAGCTTGGAAATGGCACAGTTTTTGGCTAAGAGCCTCTTTTGTACGGATAAAGTAGGCGTTTTACCATGTGAGAAATGCCGAAATTGCAAGCTGATTGAACAGGAAGAGTTTCCAGATGTTACCTTGATTAAACCAGTCAATCAGGTCATCAAGACAGAACGCATTCGGGAATTGGTGGGGCAGTTTTCCCAAGCAGGGATTGAAAGTCAGCAACAGGTCTTTATTATCGAGCAAGCTGAGAAAATGCATCCCAACGCAGCTAACTCTCTGCTCAAGGTCATCGAGGAACCCCAGAGTGAGGTTTATATTTTCTTCTTGACCAGCGATGAGGAAAAGATGTTACCGACCATCCGTAGTCGGACCCAGATTTTCCACTTTAAAAAGCAAGAAGAAAAGCTCATCTTGCTCTTAGAACAAATGGGGCTGGTTAAGAAAAAAGCGACTCTTTTAGCCCAGTTTAGTCAATCGCGAGTTGAAGCAGAAAAGTTGGCTAATCAGGCAAGTTTTTGGACCTTGGTCGATGAAAGTGAACGCCTGCTGACCTGGTTATTAGCTAAGAAAAAAGAAAGTTATTTGCAGGTTGCTAAATTAGCCAACTTGGCAGATGACAAAGAAAAACAAGATCAGGTTTTACGGATTCTCGAAGTCCTCTGTGGGCAGGACCTTCTGCAAGCAAGAGTAAGGGTGATTCTACAAGATTTGTTAGAAGCTAGAAAAATGTGGCAAGCTAATGTCAGCTTTCAAAATGCCATGGAATATCTGGTCTTGAAAGAAATGTAAACTCAAAAATGAACGATAAAGAGAGGAAAGGGCTGGTTTATGGACAAAAAAGAATTATTTGACGCGCTGGATGATTTTTCCCAACAGTTATTGGTGACCTTGGCCGATGTGGAAGCCATCAAGAAAAATCTCAAGAGCTTGGTAGAGGAAAATACAGCTCTTCGCTTGGAAAATTCTAAGTTGCGCGAACGCTTGGGTGAGGTGGAGGCAGATGCTCCTGTCAAGGCCAAGCATGTTCGCGAAAGTGTCCGTCGCATTTACCGTGATGGATTTCACGTATGTAATGATTTTTATGGACAACGTCGAGAACAGGACGAGGAATGTATGTTCTGTGACGAGTTGTTATACAGGGAGTAAGCATGCAGATTCAAAAAAGTTTTAAGGGGCAGTCTCCCTATGGCAAGCTGTATCTAGTGGCAACGCCGATTGGCAATCTAGATGATATGACCTTTCGTGCTATCCAAACCCTGAAAGAAGTGGACTGGATTGCAGCTGAGGACACGCGCAATACAGGTCTGTTGCTCAAGCATTTTGACATTTCCACTAAGCAGATCAGTTTTCATGAGCACAATGCCAAGGAAAAAATTCCTGATTTGATTGGTTTCTTGAAAGCAGGGCAAAGTATTGCTCAGGTATCCGACGCGGGTCTGCCTAGCATCTCAGACCCTGGTCATGATTTGGTTAAGGCAGCTATTGAGGAAGAAATTGCGGTTGTCACAGTTCCAGGAGCCTCTGCAGGTATTTCTGCCTTGATTGCCAGTGGTTTAGCGCCACAGCCACATATCTTTTACGGCTTTTTACCGAGAAAATCAGGCCAGCAAAAGCAATTTTTCGACTCGAAAAAAGACTATCCTGAAACACAAATTTTCTACGAATCACCCCATCGTGTGGCAGATACATTGGAAAATATGCTCGAAGTCTACGGTGACCGCTCGGTCGTCTTGGTCAGGGAATTGACCAAAATCTATGAAGAATACCAACGAGGAAAGATCTCTGAATTGCTAGAAAGCATCGCTGAAACGCCACTCAAGGGCGAATGCCTTCTCATTGTTGAAGGTGCCAACCAAGATGTGGAGGAAAAAGACGAGGAAGACTTGTTCTTAGAAATCCAAGTTCGTATTCAGCAAGGCATGAAGAAAAACCAAGCTATCAAGGAAGTTGCTAAGATTTACCAGTGGAATAAAAGTCAGCTCTACGCTGCATACCACGATTGGGAAGAAAATCAAGAAAATGACTAAACAGGGAAGTTTGCCTTCTTCCCTTTTTTTGTTATACTAGTAGAAGAAAAAAATAGAAAGATTTGTGGGTGTCAAACAGTCTAGTAGTTTGTTTTGATATGGACTTAGATCCCACCCAAAGAGGTATTAGTGTCGTGTCTCAATCTTATATCAATGTTATCGGTGCTGGTTTGGCAGGTTCTGAAGCAGCCTACCAAATCGCAGAACGTGGTATTCCAGTTAAACTTTATGAAATGCGTGGTGTCAAGTCAACACCCCAGCACAAAACAGACAATTTTGCTGAGTTAGTTTGTTCCAATTCCCTGCGTGGGGATGTTCTGACAAACGCCGTAGGGCTCCTCAAGGAAGAAATGCGTCGCCTGGGTTCTGTTATTTTGGAATCAGCCGAAGCAACTCGTGTTCCCGCTGGAGGAGCTCTTGCGGTGGACCGTGATGGTTTCTCTCAAATGGTGACTGAAAAAGTTGCCAACCACCCCTTGATTGAAGTGGTGCGTGATGAAATTACAGAATTGCCAACTGACGTTATTACTGTGGTCGCTACTGGTCCTTTGACTAGCGATGCCCTGGCTGAGAAGATTCATGCCCTTAATGACGGTGATGGTTTCTATTTCTACGACGCGGCAGCACCTATTATTGATGTCAACACTATCGATATGAGTAAGGTCTATCTCAAGTCTCGTTATGACAAGGGAGAGGCAGCCTACCTCAATGCCCCTATGACCAAACAAGAGTTTATGAATTTCCATGAAGCCTTGGTCAATGCAGAAGAAGCACCGCTGAATTCCTTTGAAAAAGAAAAGTACTTTGAAGGATGTATGCCTATCGAAGTCATGGCCAAACGTGGTATTAAAACCATGCTTTATGGTCCCATGAAACCAGTCGGTCTGGAGTATCCAGATGACTACACAGGACCTCGTGATGGAGAGTTCAAAACACCGTACGCGGTTGTCCAACTTCGTCAGGACAATGCGGCTGGTAGCCTCTACAATATCGTCGGTTTCCAAACCCACCTCAAATGGGGAGAACAAAAGCGTGTCTTCCAAATGATACCAGGTCTTGAAAATGCTGAGTTTGTTCGCTATGGTGTCATGCACCGCAATTCTTACATGGATTCACCAAATCTTCTTGAGCAAACCTATCGTTCTAAGAAACAGCCCAACCTCTTCTTTGCTGGTCAAATGACGGGTGTGGAAGGCTATGTAGAGTCAGCAGCTTCAGGCTTGGTTGCAGGAATTAACGCAGCTCGTCTTTTTAAGGGAGAAGGAGAAGCTATTTTCCCAGAGACAACAGCGATTGGAAGTCTGGCTCATTACATCACTCATGCGGACAGCAAACATTTCCAACCAATGAATGTCAATTTTGGGATTATCAAGGAATTGGATGGCGAGCGTATCCGTGATAAGAAGGCTCGTTATGAAAAAATTGCAGAGCGTGCTCTTAGCGACTTAGAGGAATTTTTAACAGTCTAATTTTTTTGAAAGAATTGCTCATGGCACTATAAAAATCTTAGAAATTGTGATAAAATAGGTAGGATAAAAAAAGGAGAGTAAAAATGGCGAATCCCAAGTATAAACGTATTTTAATCAAGTTATCAGGTGAAGCCCTTGCCGGTGAACGTGGCGTAGGGATTGATATCCAGACAGTTCAAACAATCGCAAAAGAGATTCAAGAAGTTCATAGCTTAGGTATCGAAATTGCCCTTGTTATTGGTGGAGGAAATCTCTGGCGTGGGGAACCTGCTGCAGAAGCAGGAATGGACCGTGTTCAGGCAGATTACACTGGAATGCTTGGGACCGTGATGAATGCTCTTGTGATGGCAGATTCATTGCAACAAGTTGGTGTCGATACGCGTGTGCAAACTGCCATTGCGATGCAACAAGTGGCAGAGCCTTATGTACGTGGACGTGCTCTTCGCCACCTTGAAAAAGGCCGCATCGTTATCTTTGGTGCTGGTATTGGTTCACCTTACTTCTCAACAGATACAACAGCAGCCCTTCGTGCAGCTGAAATCGAAGCGGATGCTATCCTTATGGCTAAAAATGGTGTCGACGGTGTTTACAATGCCGATCCTAAGAAGGACAAGACGGCCGTTAAGTTTGAAGAATTGACCCATCGTGACGTTATCAATAAAGGTCTTCGTATCATGGACTCAACAGCTTCAACCCTCTCAATGGATAACGACATTGACTTGGTTGTCTTCAACATGAACCAACCAGGCAACATCAAACGTGTCGTATTTGGTGAAAATATCGGAACAACAGTTTCAAATAATATCGAAGAAAAGGAATAAGAAAGATTATGGCTAACGCAATTATTGAAAAAGCTAAAGAGAGAATGACCCAGTCTCACCAATCACTTGCTCGTGAATTTGGTGGTATCCGTGCCGGTCGTGCCAATGCAAGCTTGCTTGACCGTGTACATGTAGAGTACTATGGAGTAGAAACTCCTCTTAACCAAATCGCTTCAATTACCATTCCAGAAGCGCGTGTTTTGTTGGTAACACCATTTGACAAATCTTCATTGAAAGACATCGAACGTGCCTTGAACGCTTCTGATCTTGGTATTACACCAGCTAACGATGGTTCTGTGATTCGTTTGGTTATCCCAGCTCTTACAGAAGAAACTCGTCGTGACCTTGCTAAAGAAGTGAAGAAGGTCGGTGAGAATGCTAAAGTGGCTGTCCGCAATATCCGTCGTGATGCTATGGACGAAGCTAAGAAACAAGAAAAAGCAAAAGAAATCACTGAAGACGAATTGAAGACTCTTGAAAAAGACATTCAAAAAGTAACAGACGATGCTGTTAAACACATCGATGACATGACTGCCAACAAAGAAAAAGAACTCTTGGAAGTCTAAAAATAAACAGAAAAACTCAGTTGGCATTGCTGGCTGAGTTTTATTCGAAAGAAGGAAATATGAATACAAATCTTGCAAGTTTTATCGTTGGACTGATCATCGATGAAAACGACCGTTTTTACTTTGTGCAAAAGGCTGGCCAAACTTATGCTCTTGCTAAGGAAGAAGGTCAACATACAGTGGGTGATACGGTTAAAGGTTTCGCCTATACAGATATGAAGCAAAAACTCCGCTTGACAACTCTAGAAGTGACTGCTACGCAGGAACAATTTGGTTGGGGCCGTGTCACAGAAGTGCGCAAGGACTTGGGTGTCTTTGTAGATACAGGTCTTCCTGATAAGGAAATCGTAGTGTCACTCGATATTCTCCCTGAGCTCAAGGAACTCTGGCCTAAGAAGGGCGACCAACTCTACATCCGTCTTGAAGTGGACAAGAAAGACCGTATCTGGGGACTATTGGCCTATCAAGAAGACTTCCAACGTCTGGCTCGTCCTGCTTACAACAACATGCAGAATCAAAACTGGCCAGCCATTGTATACCGCCTCAAGTTGTCAGGAACTTTTGTTTACCTACCAGAAAATAATATGCTTGGTTTTATCCATCCTAGCGAACGTTACGCAGAGCCACGATTGGGTCAAGTTTTAGATGCGCGTGTCATTGGTTTCCGTGAAGTGGACCGTACCTTGAACCTCTCCCTCAAACCACGTTCATTTGAAATGTTGGAAAATGATGCTCAGATGATTTTGACCTATTTGGAAAGCAATGGCGGTTTTATGACCTTGAATGATAAGTCATCCCCTGATGACATCAAGGCAACCTTTGGCATTTCTAAAGGTCAGTTCAAGAAAGCACTTGGCGGCTTGATGAAGACTGGTAAAATCAAGCAAGACCAGTTTGGGACCGAGTTGATTTAGGGTGACTTATGAGAAAATCATTTTACACTTGGCTCATGACTGAGCGTAATCCTAAGAGTAACAGTCCCAAAGCCATTTTGGCAGACCTCGCTTTTGAAGAGTCAGCCTTCCCAAAACATACGGATGATTTCGATGAGGTCAGTCGCTTTTTGGAAGAACATGCCAGTTTTTCTTTTAACCTAGGAGACTTTGACAGCATTTGGCAAGAATACTTAGAACACTAGCATTTATTCATTGGGTTTGGGCTAGTAATTTCTCCACCCCTTTGCTATAATAAAAAGAAATAAAAGGATTAGAGAGGTTCTTTATTTGAAGGAACATTCAATAGACATTCAACTGAGTCATCCAGATGACCTGTTTCATCTTTTTGGTTCCAATGAACGCCATCTTCGTTTGATGGAAGAAGAGCTTGATGTTGTGATTCAT
Source organism: bacterium (assembly GCA_905221455.1). Lineage (GTDB taxonomy): Bacteria > Bacillota > Bacilli > Lactobacillales > Streptococcaceae > Streptococcus. The sequence goes on from CAJNDF010000002.1 coordinate 194,945, forward strand.
GCTCGTACGGAGATTGTCCAGGTTTTGGGAGAAGAGACTGCCTGTGAGGAAGCACGTCAGGTTATTCAGGCCTTGATGGTCTTGGTGAACCGTGGGATGACCGTCGGTACGCCAGATGTGGTAACTGCGATTAGCATGGTCAAAAACGATGAAATCGACAAGTTTGTCGCCCTTTACGAAGAAGAAATCATCAAGGACAATACAGGGAAACCAATCCGTGTCAAAACACTGGGTCAAAAGCTTTATGTGGACAGTGTCAAACAGCATGATGTGACCTTTGGAATCGGACCAGCAGGGACAGGGAAGACCTTTCTTGCAGTGACCTTGGCAGTGACAGCTCTTAAACGTGGGCAAGTCAAACGGATTATCCTAACTCGTCCAGCAGTGGAAGCAGGAGAGAGTCTAGGTTTTCTTCCGGGTGACCTTAAGGAGAAGGTCGATCCTTACCTTCGACCAGTTTATGATGCCTTGTATCAGATTCTGGGGAAAGACCAAACGACTCGTCTCATGGAGCGTGAAATTATCGAAATCGCCCCCCTTGCCTATATGCGTGGCCGGACCTTGGATGATGCTTTTGTCATTCTCGATGAGGCGCAAAATACGACCATCATGCAGATGAAGATGTTCTTGACTCGTTTAGGTTTTAATTCTAAGATGATTGTCAATGGAGATATCAGTCAGATTGACCTACCACGGAATGTCAAGTCCGGTTTGATTGATGCCCAAGAGAAACTAAAGAACATTCACCAAATCGACTTTGTTCATTTTTCAGCCAAGGATGTGGTTCGACATCCAGTTGTCGCTCAGATTATCCGAGCTTATGAACCAGCTCCAGTTAAAAAAGAAGAGAGTGAAGAATTAGAGTCTAAACCTCTGTCTGAAGGATAGTTCTTTTGTATTTAAAGTTATCTCAATACAATGTTTCAGTCAATATCCTTATATTAGTTAGAAACTTTTCAAGCGGAGGAGAAGTATGGAATCAATTTTTGTAAAATTTGCCCAGTATCCGTATATAGAAACGGAGCGTTTATTGCTTAGACCTGTAACTTTGGATGATGCGGAAGAAATGTTTGAGTATGCCTCGGACAGAGAAAATACGCGCTACACTTTTCAAATAAATCAAAGTTTGGAAGAAACCAAGAATAACATTGCTCAGTTCTACTTGGCTAATCCCTTGGGGCGTTGGGGGATCGAATTAAAAGATAATGGCAAGTTTATCGGAACTATTGACTTACACAAGATTGATCCAGTTCTTAAGAAGGCAGCTATTGGTTACATTATCAATAAAAAATATTGGAATCAAGGTTTGACGACAGAAGCCAATCGTACCGTGATTGAGCTGGCTTTTGAGAAGATTGGAATGAACAAGTTGACCGCCCTTCATGATAAGGATAATCCCGCATCTGGCAAGGTCATGGAGAAATCAGGCATGCGCTTTTCCCATGAAGAACCATATGCCAGAATGGACAAAAACGAACCAGGACGAATCGTTACAAGAGTTCATTATGTCTTGACCAAGGAAGACTATTTTGCAAATAAATAAGCAGTTGAGAAGAAATTTTCAACTGTTTTTTCCTCCTCTTACGAATAATCTAAGAGAGGAGAAAATATGGAAACAATTATCGAGAAAATTAAAGAGTATAAAATCATTGTCATCTGTACTGGTCTGGGCTTGCTTGTTGGTGGATTTTTCCTACTAAAACCAGGTTCACAAACACCTGTTAAGGAAACGAATTTACAGGCAGAAGTTGCAGCTGTTTCAAAGGATTCATCGACCGAAAAGGAAGTGAAACAGGAAGAGAAGGACGAACCTCTTGAACAAGATTTGATCACAGTAGATGTGAAGGGGGCTGTCAAATCGCCAGGGATTTATGACTTGCCAGTAGGTAGTCGGGTCAATGATGTCGTTCAAAAGGCGGGTGGCTTGACAGAGCAAGCAGACAGCAAGTCACTCAATCTCGCTCAGAAAGTTAGTGATGAGGCTCTGGTTTACGTCCCAACTAAGGGAGAAGAAGCAGCAAGTCAGCAGATTGGTTCTGGAACGGCTTCTTCAACGAGCAAGGAAAAGAAGGTCAATATAAACAAGGCCAGTCTGGAAGAACTCAAGCAGGTCAAGGGTCTGGGTGGCAAACGAGCTCAGGATATTATCGACCATCGTGAATCAAATGGAAAATTTAAGTCGGTTGATGAACTCAAGAAGGTTTCTGGCATTGGTGCTAAAACCATAGAAAAGCTAAAAGACTATGTTACAGTGGATTAAGAATTTCCCCCTTCCCCTAATTTATCTGAGTTTTCTATTGCTTTGGCTTTACTATGCTATTTTCTCAGCATCCTATATCGCACTGCTAGGCTTCGTTTTTCTGCTGGTCTGTCTCTTTCTCCAATTTCCTTGGAAATCAGCAGGCAGAGTTCTAGTGATTTGTGGAATCTTTGGTTTCTGGTTTCTGTTTCAAAATTGGCAACAGAGTCAAGCTGGTCAAAACCTAGCGGATTCTGTTGAAAGGGTAAGGGTTTTGCCTGACACTATTAAGGTCAATGGTGACAGTCTATCCTTTCGGGGCAAGTCTGATGGACGCATTTTTCAAGTTTATTATAAACTCCAGTCCGAGGAGGAGAAAGAAGCCTTTCAAGCTTTAACAGATCTTCACGAGATAGAGCTAGAAGGAAAACTTTCAGAACCAGAAGGGCAGAGAAATTTTGGTGGTTTTGATTATCAAGCCTATCTGAAAACTCAGGGAATTTACCAGACACTCAATATTAAAAAAATCCAGTCACTTCAAAAGGTTGGCAGTTGGGATATAGGTGAAAACCTGTCCAGCTTACGTCGAAGGGCTGTAGTTTGGATTAAGACACACTTTCCAGACCCTATGCGCAATTACATGACAGGTCTTTTATTGGGACATCTGGACACCGACTTTGAGGAGATGAATGAGCTTTATTCCAGTCTAGGAATTATCCATCTTTTTGCCTTGTCGGGTATGCAGGTAGGCTTTTTCATGGATGGATTTAAGAAACTTCTCTTGCGATTGGGTTTGACCCAAGAAAAGTTGAAATGGCTGACTTATCCCTTTTCCCTTATCTATGCAGGCCTGACAGGATTCTCAGCATCGGTCATTCGTAGTCTTTTGCAAAAGCTATTGGCTCAACATGGTGTTAAGGGCTTAGATAATTTTGCCCTGACTGTGCTTGTCCTCTTTATCATCATGCCCAACTTTTTCTTGACAGCAGGAGGTGTCTTGTCCTGCGCCTATGCTTTTATCTTGACCATGACCAGCAAAGAAGGAGAGGGCCTCAAGGCTGTTGCTAGAGAAAGTCTAGTCATTTCCTTGGGAATATTGCCCATTCTATCCTTCTATTTTGCGGAATTTCAACCATGGTCCATCCTTTTGACCTTTGTCTTTTCCTTTCTATTTGACTTGGTCTTCTTACCACTCTTGTCTATTTTATTTGCCCTTTCCTTTCTCTATCCAGTCACTCAACTGAACTTTATCTTTGAGTGGTTGGAGGAGATTATTCGCTTGGTATCGCAGCTGGCAAGTAAACCTCTGGTCTTTGGACAACCCAATGCATGGCTGTTGATACTACTATTAATTTCTTTGGCTTTGGTCTATGATTTGAGGAAAAACATTAAAAGGCTAATGGTGTTGAGCTTATTGATTACAGGTCTCTTTTTCTTGACCAAGTATCCACTGGAAAATGAAATCACTATGCTGGATGTGGGGCAAGGCGAGAGTCTTTTCCTACGGGATGTAACTGGGAAGACCATTCTCATAGATGTGGGAGGTAAGGTAGAATCTGATAAGAAAATTGAAAAATGGCAAGAAAAGGCGACAACCAGCAATGCCCAGCGAAGTTTAATTCCTTATCTCAAAAGTCGAGGAGTAGCCAAGGTTGACCAGCTAATTTTGACCAACACAGACAAGGAGCATGTTGGAGACTTGTTGGAGGTGACTAAGGATTTTCATGTAGGCGAAATTTTAGTGTCAAAAGGCAGTCTGAAACAGAAGGAATTTGTGGCAGAACTACAGGCGACTCAAACCAAGGTGCGTAGTGTGTCAGTGGGAGAGAATTTGCCAATTTTCGGAAGTCAGTTAGAAGTCCTATATCCAAGGAAAATTGGAGATGGAGGGTATGAAGATTCCCTGGTTCTGTATGGAAAACTTTTGGATAAGCACTTTCTCTTCACAGGCAATTTGGAGGAAAAAGGAGAGAAGGATTTACTGAAGCACTACCCAGACTTGAAAATGGATGTTTTGAAAGCTGGTCAACATGGTTCTAAAAATTCAACAAATCCAGTTTTCCTAGAAAAACTCAAACCAGAGATCACTCTCATCTCAGTTGGAAAGAACAATCGAACGAAACTCCCCCATCAGGAAACTTTGACACGACTGGAAGGTATCAATAGTAAAGTTTACCGAACTGACCAGCAGGGAGCTATACGGTTTAAAGGGTGGAATAGTTGGAAGATTGAAACGGTTGGTTAATGAGCAGAAACTTTTCAAAAAAATAACTTTTTATCTTGACAAGGGCTAGAAAACTTGGTATCATATAAAAGTTGAGAAAAGCAGAAGTGAGAGCTTCTCGCCTTGTGACATTAAGTTGCCTGGCCCTACGGATGAAAAGTTTCTAAGAAACGCTATCATAACGTGCGGGCTTGTATATTTACGAGTCCGCTATTGTTTTTCTCTAATAAAACAAAAGAGGTGAAAACCATAGCAAAGCAAGACTTATTCATCAATGATGAGATTCGTGTACGTGAAGTTCGCTTGATTGGTCTTGAAGGAGAACAGCTAGGCATCAAGCCACTCAGTGAAGCACAAGCTTTGGCTGATAACGCTAATGTTGACCTAGTATTGATTCAACCCCAAGCCAAACCGCCTGTTGCAAAGATTATGGACTACGGTAAGTTCAAATTTGAGTACCAGAAGAAGCAAAAAGAACAACGTAAAAAACAAAGTGTTGTTACTGTAAAAGAAGTTCGTCTAAGTCCAACTATTGACAAGGGTGACTTTGATACAAAACTTCGCAATGCACGCAAATTCCTTGAAAAAGGAAATAAAGTTAAGGTATCTATTCGCTTTAAGGGTCGTATGATTACCCATAAAGAGATTGGTGCAAAAGTTTTAGCCGAGTTTGCTGAAGCAACTCAAGATATTGCCATCATCGAACAACGTGCTAAAATGGATGGACGTCAAATGTTCATGCAATTGGCGCCAGCGACTGACAAAAAATAATTGTCAGAAAGTTAAATAAAGGAGAAAAAATCATGCCAAAACAAAAAACACACCGCGCATCAGCTAAACGTTTCAAACGTACAGGTTCTGGTGGACTTAAACGTTTCCGTGCTTACACTTCTCACCGTTTCCACGGAAAAACTAAGAAACAACGTCGTCATCTTCGTAAAGCATCTATGGTGCATTCAGGAGATTACAAACGTATCAAAGCAATGCTTACTCGCTTGAAATAATAGCTTGACTGTAAGTAAACAATTCTAGGAAATATTTGGAGGAAATAAAACATGGCACGTGTTAAAGGTGGCGTTGTATCACGCAAACGTCGTAAACGTATTCTTAAATTAGCAAAAGGTTACTATGGAGCTAAACACATCTTGTTCCGTACTGCAAAAGAACAAGTAATGAACTCTTACTACTATGCATACCGTGACCGTCGTCAGAAAAAACGTGACTTCCGCAAATTGTGGATCACTCGTATCAACGCGGCAGCTCGTATGAACGGACTTTCATACTCACAATTGATGCATGGATTGAAATTGGCTGAGATCGAAGTTAACCGTAAAATGCTTGCTGACTTGGCTGTTAACGATGCAGCAGCTTTCACAGCTCTTGCAGATGCAGCTAAAGCAAAACTTGGTAAATAATAACAGATAAGACTGGAACAGGATTGTCCCAGTCTTTTTGAAAGTAAAGGAGAAAAATATGGTTTCAAAAATGCTACACACTTGCTTGCGAGTAGAAAATCTTGAAAAATCAATTGCATTTTATCAAGATGCTTTTGGTTTTAAAGAATTGCGTCGCAGAGATTTTCCAGATCATGCTTTCACGATTGTTTATCTAGGTCTTGAGGGTGACGACTATGAGTTGGAGTTGACTTATAACTACGATCACGGTCCTTATGTGGTTGGAGATGGGTTTGCCCACATCGCCCTAAGTACACCTGATCTTGAAGCTCTTCATCAAGAGCACAGTGCAAAAGGCTATGAAGTGACTCAGCCAAATGGTCTACCAGGAACTGCACCTAACTATTACTTTGTCAAAGACCCTGATGGCTACAAAGTCGAAGTCATTCGTGAAAAATAATCTCGTGAGGTCAAGTAGAATGTTCGTTTTCTACTTGACTTTTTTTAGCTGAAAGAGTATACTAATAAAAATTTAACCTTTAAGGGGAGTCCAGAGAGACTCACAAGGTGTCAGATAAAAGAATAGTACAATTTTCTAGAGAAGACTTTTTGAGTGTGCTCTCTTGTCTTGTACGATTTTAACTGAGGCCTTGCAATCGCAAGGTCTTTTCTTTGTCTGGTCCCCTTAAAATTTAAGGAGGAAAAGTCATGAATCCCACATGTAAGAAACGTTTGGGTGCCATTCGTTTGGAAACCATGAAGGTGGTTACACAGGAGGAAATTGCGCCATCAATCTTTGAATTAGTCCTAGAAGGAGAAATGGTTGAAGCTATGCGAGCGGGCCAATTTCTTCATCTACGTGTGCCTGATGATGCCCATCTCTTGCGTCGCCCTATTTCAATTTCGTCTATTGACAAGGCAAACAAGCAGTGTCATCTCATTTATCGGATTGAGGGGGCTGGGACAGCTATTTTTTCAACCTTAAGTCAGGGAGATACTCTTGATGTGATGGGGCCTCAGGGAAATGGTTTTGACTTGTCTGACCTAGATAAGCAGAGCCAGGTTCTCCTTGTTGGTGGGGGGATTGGTGTTCCGCCCTTGCTTGAAGTAGCCAAGGAATTGCATGGACGTGGTGTGAAAGTAGTGACAGTCCTCGGTTTTGCTAATAAGGATGCTGTTATTTTAGAGACGGAATTAGCTCAATATGGTCAAGTATTTGTAACGACAGATGATGGTTCTTATGGTATCAAGGGAAATATTTCCGTTGTTATCAAGGATTTAGACAATCAATTTGATGCTGTTTACTCATGTGGGGCACCTGGAATGATGAAGTATATCAACCAAACCTTCTATAACCATCCAAGAGCCTATCTATCTTTGGAATCCCGTATGGCTTGTGGGATGGGTGCTTGCTATGCCTGTGTTCTAAAAGTGCCAGAAAGCGAGACGGTCAGCCAACGCGTCTGTGAAGATGGCCCTGTTTTCCGTACAGGAACAGTTGTATTATAAGGAGAAAATCATGACTACAAATCGTTTACAAGTTTCTCTCCCTGGTTTGGATTTGAAAAATCCCATCATTCCAGCATCAGGCTGTTTTGGTTTTGGCCAAGAGTATGCCAAGTACTATGATTTAGACCTTTTAGGATCTATTATGATCAAGGCGACGACCCTTGAACCACGTTTTGGCAATCCTACTCCAAGGGTTGCAGAAACGCCTGCAGGTATGCTCAACGCAATTGGCCTGCAAAATCCGGGTTTGGAAGTTGTTTTGTCTGAAAAACTTCCTTGGTTGGAAAGAGAGTACCCAAATCTTCCTATTATCGCAAATGTAGCTGGTTTTTCAAAACAAGAGTATGCGGCCGTTTCTCATGGTATTTCCAAGGCAGCTAATGTAAAGGCTATTGAGCTCAATATTTCTTGCCCTAACGTAGATCACTGTAATCACGGACTATTGATTGGTCAAGATCCGGATCTGGCTTATGATGTGGTGAAAGCAGCTGTGGAAGCCTCTGATGTGCCAGTTTATGTCAAACTAACCCCTAGTGTGACCGATATCGTTACTGTCGCAAAGGCAGCAGAGGATGCGGGAGCAAGTGGCTTGACCATGATCAATACTCTAGTTGGAATGCGCTTTGACCTCAAAACTCGCAAACCAATCTTGGCTAATGGAACAGGCGGAATGTCAGGTCCAGCAGTCTTTCCAGTCGCTCTCAAACTCATCCGCCAAGTAGCCCAAACAACAGACCTGCCTATCATTGGAATGGGAGGAGTGGATTCGGCAGAAGCAGCCCTAGAAATGTATCTGGCTGGGGCATCTGCCATCGGAGTTGGAACAGCCAACTTTACCAATCCCTATGCCTGCCCTGATATCATCGAAAATTTACCAAAAGTCATGGACAAATACGGCATCAGCAGTCTAGAAGATCTACGCAAAGAAGTAAAAGAGTCTTTGAGGTAAACTGCAATCAATCTGTTCTTGATTTTTATTAGTTTGTAATGTTGATTATAGAGAATTTTGATATAATGAAATGAGTAAGAACAGAGGAAGTAAATTAATGAAGAAATTGAGATTTATTTTTTTAGCCCTGCTATTTTTCTTAGCCAGACCAGAGAGTGCAATGGCTAGTGATGGTACTTGGCAAGGAAAACAATACCTGAAAGCAGACGGCAGTCAAGCAGCGAATGAGTGGGTTTTTGATGCTCATTATCAATCTTGGTTTTATATAAAAGCAGATGCTAACTATGCTGAAAATGAATGGCTGAAGCAAGGTGATGATTATTTTTACCTAAAATCTGGTGGCTATATGGCCAAGTCAGAATGGGTAGAAGACAAGGGAGCCTTCTATTATCTTGACCAAAATGGAAAGATGAAAAGAAATGCCTGGGTGGGTACTTTCTATGTTGGTGCAACAGGTGCCAAAGTAATAGAAGATTGGGTCTATGATTCTCAATACGATGCTTGGTTTTATATCAAAGCAGATGGACAGCACGCAGAGAAAGAATGGCTCCAGATCAAGGGGAAGGACTATTATTTCAAATCCGGTGGTTATTTACTGACAAGTCAGTGGATTGACCAGGCTTATGTGAATTCTAGTGGAGCTAAAGTACAGAAAGGTTGGCTTTTTGACAAACAATACCAATCTTGGTTTTACATTAATGAAAATGGAAATCATGCTGATAAAGAATGGATTTTTGATAATGGTCACTATTATTATCTAAAATCTGGTGGCTATATGGCAGCAAATGAATGGATTTGGGATAAAGAGTCATGGTTTTACCTCAAATCTGATGGCAAAATGGCTGAAAAAGAGTGGGTATATGATTCTCATAGTCAAGCCTGGTACTACTTCAAATCCGGCGGTTACATGGCAAAAAACGAGACTATTGATGGTTATCAGTTTGGAAGCGATGGTAAATGGCTTGGAGAAAAAGCTACAAATGAAAATGCAGATTACTATCAAGTAGTGCCTGTCACAGCAAATGTTTATAATGCAGATGGTGAAAAGCTCTCCTATATATCGCAAGCTAGTGTCGTCTGGCTAGATAAGGATAGAAAAAGTGATGACAAGCGCTTGGCTATTACTGTCTCTGGTTTGTCAGGCTATATGAAAACAGAAGATTTACAAGCACTAGATGCCAGCAAGGATTTTATCCCTTATTATGAGAGTGATGGACATCGTTTTTATCACTATGTGGCTCAAAATGCTAGTATCCCAGTAGCTTCTCATGTTTCTGATATGGAAGTAGGCAAGAAATATTATTCGGCAGATGGGTTGCATTTTGATGGTTTTAAGCTTGAAAATCCCTTCCTTTTCAAAGATTTAACAGAGGCTACAAACTACAGTGCTGAAGACTTGGATAAGGTATTTAGTCTGCTAAACATTAACAATAGCCTCTTAGAGAACAAGGGGGCTACCTTTAAGGAAGCCGAAGAACATTACCATATCAATGCCCTTTACCTCCTTGCCCATAGTGCCTTAGAAAGCGACTGGGGACGTAGCAAGATTGCCAAAGATAAGAATAATTTCTTTGGAATTACAGCATATGATACAACGCCTTACCTTTCTGCCAAGACATTTGATGATGTGGATAAGGGAATTTTAGGGGCAACCAAGTGGATTAAGGAAAATTATATCGATAGGGGCAGAACCTTCCTTGGAAACAAGGCATCTGGTATGAATGTAGAATATGCCTCAGACCCTTATTGGGGCGAAAAAATTGCTAGTGTGATGATGAAAATCAATGAAAAACTAGGTGGCAAAGATTAGTCCTATAATTGGATATGATTTGAGTATAAGCTAAAAATCCTGATTTCAAGTCGAATCAGGATTTTTTCATAGATGCAATTTTTTCGGGGTCTGGTGTGACACGGAGGGTCTTTTGTCCTGTGTAGGTGACAAAGCCGGGTTTTCCGCCAGTTGGTTTGTTGAGTTTCTTGACTTCAATCATATCCACCTGAACCAGATTTGACAGACGCCCTTGAGAGAAGTAGGAGGCCAGCTCAGCTGCGTCTGTTTTGACTTCATCAGATGGGTCAAGATTGCCTGAGATGACAACGTGGCTTCCAGGAATGTCCTTGGCATGGAACCAAAGTTCTTCCTTGCGAGCCATTTTAAAGGTCAATTCCTCATTTTGAAGATTGTTTCGTCCAACATAGATGATGGTTTTGCCATCACTGGCCAGATATTGTTCTGGTTTTTTACGTTTCTGGATTTTCTCGCGTTGTCTTCTGCGGATAAAGCCTGTTTGGATCAATTCTTCACGGATTTCAGCGATTTCTTCTAGTCCAGCTTGGTTGAGGACGGTCTCGACACTTTCCAGATAGAGAATGGTTGCCTTGGTTTCTTCAATCAGATCAGTCAAGTATTTGACAGCTTCTTTGAGTTTCTGGTAACGTTTAAAATAGCGTTGGGCATTCTGGCTGGGAGTAAAGGCCTTATCAAGCGCAATGGTGATAGGTTGATTGGTGTAGTAGTTGTCCAAGGTAACCTGATCTTGGTCATTAGGTACTTGATGAAGGAAGGTTGTCAGTAATTCCCCTTTTTGGCGAAATTCCTCAGCATTGTCTGTCGCTAGTAACTCTTTTTCTTGTTTTTTCAGCTTATGGCGATTTTTTTGAAGTTCATTTTCAACACGACGAATGAGTTCACTGGCTTGCTGTTTGACGCGGTCGCGTTCAGCCTTGTCCTTATAGTAGGTGTCCAGCAAATCAGAAAGACTGGTAAAAGGTTCTCCCACCTGATTTGCAAAAGGAATTGGACTGAAAGATGTCTCTGTCAAGCATGGCTTGGTTTCTTGACTGAAAAAGTTACGGAAAGTAGATAGTTTATCACTAACCAGAATGTTTTCCAATTCATTTGCCGTATCGCGTCCCAGACCTTGAAAGAGGCTTTGAAGATGTTTAGCTGTCGTTTCCTGTGTTTGCAGGATTTCAAAGAGTTTTTCGTCCTTGACCGTGAAAGGGTTGAGCGATTCCGTGCTTGGCGGAGCGATATAGGTTGAACCAGGCAGCAAGGTGCGGTAGCTATTTTGTGAAAAGCCGACGTGTTTAATGACTTCAAGGATTTTATGACTGCTTTTATCAACCAGTAGAATGTTACTGTGTTTACCCATGATTTCGATAATCAAGGTAGCCTGAATATGGTCTCCAATCTCGTTTTTATTGGAAACCGTGATTTCCACAATACGGTCATTTTCCACTTGCTCAATCGACTCAATCAGGGCCCCCTGCAAATACTTTCTCAAAACCATGATAAAGGTAGAGGGTTGGGCTGGATTTTCAAAAGTCGTTTGGGTCAGCTGAATGCGTCCAAAAACTGGATGAGCAGAAAGGAGCAGACGATGGCTTTGGCGATTGCTGCGGATTTGCAAGACCAACTCTTGTTCAAAAGGCTGATTGATTTTCTGAATGCGACCGTTAACTAACTCTCTTCGCAATTCCTCAACCATGTGGTGTAAAAAAAATCCGTCAAATGACATCGTTCTCTCCTTGTGATTGTATTCCATAGTATTATATCAAAAAGGTAGAATAAAATCATGGAAATGTGGTATAATAAAGCCAAGTAAAGAGAAACGAGAAGCACATGTATATTGAAATGGTAGATGAAACTGGTCAAGTTTCAAAAGAAATGTTGCAACAAACCCAAGAAATTTTGGAATTTGCAGCTCAAAAATTAGGCAAAGAAGACAAGGAGATGGCAGTCACTTTTGTGACCAACGAGCGTAGTCATGAACTCAATCTGGAGTACCGTGACACAGACCGTCCGACAGATGTCATCAGCCTTGAGTATAAGCCAGAGTTGGAAATTGCCTTTGACGAAGAAGATTTACTTGAAAATCCAGAATTAGCAGAGATGATGTCTGAGTTTGATGCCTATATTGGAGAACTGTTCATCTCTATCGATAAGGCTCATGAGCAGGCCGAGGAATATGGCCACAGCTTTGAGCGTGAGATGGGTTTCTTGGCAGTACACGGCTTTTTACATATCAATGGCTATGATCACTACACTCCGGAAGAAGAAGCGGAGATGTTCGGTTTACAAGAAGAAATTTTGACAGCGTATGGACTCACAAGACAATAAACGAAAATGGAAAAATCGTGACCTGATATCCAGTTTAGAATTTGCGATTACAGGGATTTTTACTGCCATCAAGGAAGAACGCAATATGCGAAAACATGCAGTGACGGCTCTAGTGGTCATCCTTGCAGGTTTTATTTTTCAGGTGTCACGAATCGAATGGCTCTTTCTCCTATTGAGCATTTTCTTGGTAGTAGCGTTTGAGATTATCAACTCTGCTATTGAAAATGTAGTGGATTTGGCCAGTCACTATCACTTTTCCATGCTGGCTAAAAATGCCAAGGATATGGCGGCTGGTGCGGTATTAGTGGTCTCTCTTTTCGCAGCCTTAACAGGCGCATTGATTTTTCTCCCACGAATCTGGGACTTAATATTTTAAACAGTAAGAGGAAATTATGACTTTTAAATCAGGCTTTGTAGCCATTTTAGGACGTCCCAATGTCGGGAAGTCAACTTTTTTAAATCACGTTATGGGGCAAAAGATTGCCATCATGAGTGACAAGGCGCAGACAACGCGCAACAAAATCATGGGAATTTACACGACTGATAAGGAGCAAATTGTCTTTATCGACACACCAGGGATTCACAAGCCTAAAACAGCTCTTGGAGATTTCATGGTCGAATCTGCCTATAGCACCCTTCGTGAAGTGGACACCGTTCTTTTCATGGTGCCTGCTGATGAAGCGCGTGGTAAGGGGGACGATATGATTATTGAGCGCCTCAAGGCTGCCAAGGTCCCTGTCATTTTGGTGGTGAACAAGATTGATAAGGTCCACCCAGACCAGCTTTTGTCTCAGATTGATGATTTCCGAAATCAGATGGACTTCAAGGAAATTGTTCCTATCTCAGCCCTTCAGGGAAATAATGTGTCTCGTCTAGTGGATATTTTGAGTGAAAATCTGGACGAAGGATTCCAATATTTCCCATCTGATCAAATCACAGACCATCCAGAACGTTTCTTGGTTTCAGAAATGGTTCGCGAGAAAGTCTTGCACCTAACTCGTGAAGAGATTCCGCACTCAGTTGCTGTAGTGGTTGACTCTATGAAACGAGACGAAGAAACAGATAAGGTTCACATCCGTGCAACCATCATGGTCGAGCGTGATAGTCAGAAAGGGATTATCATCGGTAAAGGTGGTGCTATGCTTAAGAAAATCGGTAGCATGGCTCGTCGTGATATTGAACTCATGCTAGGAGACAAGGTCTTTCTAGAAACCTGGGTAAAGGTCAAGAAAAACTGGCGTGATAAAAAACTAGATTTGGCTGACTTTGGCTATAATGAAAAAGAATATTAAGTAGAGGTGGGCTCATGCCTGCTTCTTGTTTTTACAGAAGGAGGACTTATGCCTGAATTACCTGAGGTTGAAACCGTTCGTCGTGGCTTGGAAAAATTGATTCTGGGTAAGAGGATTTCGAGTATAGAAATTCGTTATCCCAAGATGATTAAGACGGATTTGGACGAGTTTCGAAAGGAAGTGCCTGGTCAGATTATCAAGTCAATGAGACGGCGTGGAAAATATTTGCTTTTTTACCTGACAGACAAGGTCTTGATTTCCCATCTGCGGATGGAGGGCAAGTATTTTTACTATCCGGACCAGGTTCCTGAACGCAAGCATGCCCATGTTTTCTTCCAGTTTGAAGACGGTGGCACGCTTGTTTATGAGGATGTACGCAAGTTTGGGACTATGGAACTCTTGGCTCCTGACCTTTTGGAAGCCTACTTTATTTCTAAAAAATTAGGTCCTGAACCAAGGGAGCAAGACTTTGATTTACAGGTCTTTCAAGCTGCCCTAGCTAAGTCTAAAAAGCCTATCAAATCCCACCTTCTAGACCAGACTTTGGTAGCTGGACTTGGTAATATCTATGTGGATGAGGTTCTCTGGCGAGCTCGGGTTCATCCAGCTAGACCTTCCCAAACTTTGACAGCAGAAGAAGCGTCAGCCATTCATGACCAGACCATTGCTGTTTTGGGCCAGGCTGTTGAAAAAGGTGGTTCCACCATTCGGACCTATACCAATGCCTTTGGGGAAGATGGAACCATGCAGGATTTTCATCAGGTCTATGACAAGGCTGGTCAAGAATGTGTACGCTGTGGTACCATCATTGAGAAAATCCAATTAGGTGGACGTGGAACACACTTTTGTCCTCAGTGTCAAAGGAGGGACTGATGGGAAAAATCATAGGAATCACAGGAGGAATTGCCTCTGGTAAGTCAACTGTGACAAATTTTCTAAGACAGCAAGGTTTTCAAGTGGTGGATGCCGATGCAGTTGTCCACCAACTACAGCAACCTGGTGGTCGTCTGTTTGAGGCTCTAGTTCAGCATTTTGGTCAAGAAATTATTCTAGAAAATGGAGAACTTAATCGCCCTCTCCTAGCTAGTCTCATCTTTTCAAATCCTGAAGAACGGGAATGGTCTAGGATAACTCAGGGGGAGATTATCCGTGAAGAACTGGCTACTTTGAGAGACCAGTTGGTTCAGACAGAAGCTATCTTTTTCATGGATATTCCCCTGCTTTTTGAACAAGACTACAGCGCTTGGTTTGATGAGACGTGGTTGGTCTATGTGGACCGAGATGTCCAGGTAGAACGTTTAATAAAAAGAGACCAGTTGTCCAAAGTTGAGGCTGAATCTCGTCTGGCGGCCCAGTGGCCTTTAGAAGAAAAGAAAGATTTGGCCAGCCATGTTCTAGACAACAATGGCAATCAGGACCAGCTTCTTAATCAAGTGCGTATCCTTCTTGAGGGAGGTAGGCAAGATGACAGAGATTAACTGGAAGGATAATCTGCGCATTGCCTGGTTTGGTAATTTTCTGACAGGAGCCAGTATTTCTTTGGTTGTGCCCTTTATGCCCATCTTTGTGGAAAATCTAGGTGTTGGGAGTGAGCAAGTCGCTTTTTATGCAGGCTTAGCAATTTCTGTATCAGCTATTTCAGCGGCGCTCTTTTCTCCCATCTGGGGAATCCTTGCTGACAAATACGGACGAAAACCCATGATGATTCGGGCAGGTCTTGCCATGACTATCACTATGGGAGGCTTGGCCTTTGTCCCAAATATCTATTGGTTAATCTTTCTTCGCTTACTGAATGGTGTATTTGCAGGATTTGTTCCCAATTCAACGGCCCTGATAGCCAGTCAGGTTCCCAAGGAGAAATCAGGCTCTG
Organism: bacterium; assembly: GCA_905221455.1. Lineage (GTDB taxonomy): Bacteria > Bacillota > Bacilli > Lactobacillales > Streptococcaceae > Streptococcus. The sequence goes on from CAJNDF010000002.1 coordinate 210,545, forward strand.
CCTTAGGTACTCTGTCTACAGGCGTAGTTGCAGGTACTCTAACTGGTCCCTTTATTGGTGGCTTTATCGCAGAATTATTTGGCATTCGTACAGTTTTCTTACTTGTTGGTAGTTTTCTATTTTTAGCTGCTGTTTTGACTATTTGCTTTATTAAGGAAGATTTTCAACCAGTAGCCAAGGAAAAGGCCATCCCAACAAAGGAATTGTTTACATCACTTAAATATCCCTATCTTTTGGTCAATCTCTTTCTAACCAGTTTTGTCATCCAATTTTCAGCCCAATCGATCGGCCCTATTTTGGCTCTTTATGTGCGCGACTTAGGGCAGACAGAGAATCTTCTTTTTGTCTCTGGTTTGATTGTGTCCAGTATGGGCTTTTCCAGCATGATGAGTGCAGGAGTTATGGGCAAGCTAGGTGACAAGGTGGGCAATCATCGTCTCTTGGTTGTCGCCCAGTTTTATTCAGTTATCATCTATCTTCTCTGTGCCAATGCCTCTAGCCCCCTTCAACTAGGACTCTATCGTTTCCTCTTTGGCTTGGGAACTGGTGCCTTGATACCTGGGGTCAATGCCCTACTCAGCAAAATGACTCCCAAAGCCGGCATTTCGAGGGTCTTTGCCTTCAATCAGGTATTCTTTTATCTGGGAGGTGTCGTTGGTCCCATGGCAGGTTCTGCAGTAGCAGGTCAATTTGGCTACCATGCTGTCTTTTATGCGACAAGCCTTTGTGTTGCCTTTAGTTGTCTCTTTAACCTGCTTCAATTTCGAACATTATTAAAAGTAAAGGAAATCTAGTGCGAGTAAAAATTAATCTCAAATGCTCCTCTTGTGGCAGTATCAATTACCTAACCAGTAAAAATTCAAAAACCCATCCAGACAAGATTGAGGTTTTAAAGTATTGTCCCAAGGAAAGAAAAGTAACCCTACATCTTGAATCTAAGTAGATTTTATGGTAAAATAATAAGGATTTTAAGGAGTTTGATATGTATAACCTATTATTAACCATTTTATTAGTATTATCTGTTGTGATTGTGATTGCGATTTTCATGCAACCAACCAAAAACCAATCCAGCAATGTATTTGATGCCAGCTCAGGTGATTTGTTTGAACGCAGTAAAGCACGTGGTTTTGAAGCTGTGATGCAGCGTTTGACAGGGATTTTAGTCTTTTTCTGGCTAGCCATTGCCTTAGCATTGACGGTATTATCAAGTAGATAAGAAAATAATGGGCAGGACTAGGTCTTTGCCTCTTTTTATTTTTAAAGGATGTTTGAGAAGGTTTTACAGTAAAAGAAAATTAAAAAATCTAGAAAGAAAATATGAAAGATAGAATAAAAGAATATTTACAAGAAAAGGGAAAGGTGACTGTCAATGACTTGGCTCAAGATTTGGGAAAAGACGGGTCCAAGGATTTTCGTGAGTTGATTAAAACCTTGTCCTTAATGGAAAGAAAGCACCAGATACGCTTTGAAGAAGATGGTAGTCTGACTTTGGAAGTCAAGAAAAAACATGAGATTACCCTAAAGGGGATTTTTCATGCCCATAAAAATGGCTTTGGTTTTGTCAGTCTGGAAGGAGAAGAGGACGACCTTTTTGTAGGAAAAAACGATGTCAACTATGCCATTGATGGTGATACCGTTGAGGTCGTGATCAAGAAAGTCGCTGACCGCAATAAGGGAACAGCAGCAGAAGCCAAAATTATTGATATCCTAGAGCACAGTTTGACAACCGTTGTCGGTCAAATCGTACTGGATCAGGAAAAACCTAAGTATGCCGGCTACATCCGTTCTAAAAACCAGAAAATCAGCCAACCAATTTATGTTAAGAAACCAGCCCTTAAACTAGAAGGGACGGAAGTTCTCAAGGTCTTTATCGACAAATACCCAAGCAAGAAACATGATTTCTTTGTGGCGAGTGTCCTCGATGTGGTGGGGCACTCGACGGATGTTGGGATTGATGTCCTGGAGGTTTTGGAGTCTATGGACATTGTCTCAGAGTTTCCAGAGGCTGTTGTTAAGGAAGCAGAAAGTGTTCCTGATGCTCCGTCTCAAAAGGATATGGAAGGCCGTCTGGATTTGAGAGATGAGATTACCTTTACCATTGACGGTGCGGATGCCAAGGACTTGGACGATGCGGTACATATCAAGGCTCTGAAAAATGGAAATCTGGAGCTTGGAGTTCACATCGCAGACGTTTCCTACTATGTGACTGAGGGTTCTGCCCTTGACAAGGAAGCCCTTAACCGCGCGACTTCTGTTTATGTGACAGACCGTGTGGTCCCAATGCTTCCAGAACGACTGTCAAATGGCATCTGCTCCCTTAATCCTCAAGTTGACCGCCTGACCCAGTCAGCCATTATGGAGATTGATAAACATGGTCGTGTAGTCAACTACACCATCACACAAACGGTTATCAAGACTAGCTTCAGGATGACCTACAGTGATGTCAATGATATCCTAGCTGGAGACAAGGAAAAGAGACAAGAATATCAGAAAATTGTTCCAAGTATTGAACTTATGGCTAAGCTCCATGAAATTTTAGAAAACATGCGTGTGAAACGTGGAGCCCTCAATTTCGATACCAATGAAGCCAAGATTTTAGTGGATAAACAAGGTAAGCCTGTTGATATCGTTCTTCGGCAGCGTGGTGTTGCCGAGCGCATGATTGAGTCCTTTATGTTGATGGCCAATGAAACAGTTGCCGAGCATTTTAGCAAGTTGAACCTACCTTTCATCTATCGAATTCACGAGGAGCCTAAGGCTGAAAAAGTTCAGAAGTTTATTGATTATGCTTCGAGCTTTGGCTTGCGCATTTATGGGACTGCCAGTGAGATTAGCCAGGAGGCCCTCCAAGACATCATGCGTACTGTTGAGGGAGAACCTTATGCGGATGTATTGTCCATGATGCTTCTCCGTTCCATGCAGCAGGCTCGCTATTCGGAGCACAATCACGGTCACTATGGTCTAGCGGCTGATTATTACACTCACTTTACTAGCCCGATTCGCCGTTATCCGGACCTCCTTGTTCACCGTATGATTCGGGACTACGGCCGTTCTAAGGAAATAGCCGAGCATTTTGAGCAAGTGATTCCAGAGATTGCAACCCAGTCTTCCAATCGTGAGCGTCGTGCCATCGAGGCGGAGCGTGAAGTTGAAGCTATGAAAAAGGCTGAGTACATGGAAGAATACGTGGGTGAAGAGTATGATGCAGTTGTATCAAGTATCGTTAAATTCGGTCTCTTTGTTGAATTGCCAAACACGGTTGAGGGTTTGATTCACATCACTAATTTACCTGAATTTTATCATTTTAATGAGCGTGATTTGACTCTGCGTGGGGAAAAATCGGGTACAACCTTCCGTGTAGGTCAGCAAATCCGTATCCGAGTTGAAAGAGCTGACAAGATGACGGGGGAAATTGATTTCTCTTACATTCCAAGTGAATTTGATGTGATTGAAAAAGGCTTGAAACAGTCTAGTCGTAGTGACAGAGGGCGTGGTTCAAGTCGTCGTTCAGATAAGAAGGAAGATAAGAGAAAATCAGGACGCTCAAATGATAAGCGCAAGCATTCACAAAAAGACAAGAAGAAAAAAGGTAAGAAACCTTTTTACAAGGAAGTAGCTAAGAAAGGAGCCAAGCATGGCAAAGGGCGAGGGAAAGGTCGTCGCACAAAATAAAAAGGCGCGCCACGACTATACAATCGTAGATACGCTAGAGGCAGGAATGGTCCTGACTGGGACTGAAATCAAGAGTGTGCGAGCTGCTCGAATTAATCTCAAGGATGGCTTTGCCCAAGTGAAAAATGGGGAGGTTTGGTTGAGTAATGTCCATATCGCCCCTTACGAAGAGGGCAATATCTGGAACCAAGAACCAGAACGCCGTCGCAAACTCCTGCTCCATAAGAAGCAAATTCAAAAATTGGAACAAGAGACCAAAGGGACAGGAATGACGCTGGTTCCCCTTAAGGTCTATATCAAAGATGGCTATGCCAAGCTCCTTTTAGGCCTAGCTAAAGGGAAGCATGACTACGACAAACGGGAGTCTATCAAACGTCGTGAACAAAACCGCGATATTGCGCGCGTCATGAAAGCTGTCAACCAGCGATAAAAAGAGGAATGAAAATGGAAAAACTAGTTGCCTATAAACGCATGCCACTGTGGACTAAAGAGACCATGCCAGAGGCGGTTCAGCAAAAGCACAATACCAAGGTCGGAACTTGGGGCAAGATTACTGTTGTAAAAGGAGTTCTCAAGTTTATTGAGTTGACCGAAGAAGGAGAAGTTCTAGCTGAACACCTCTTTGAAGCAGGGGTAGATAATCCAATGGCGCAACCACAAGCCTGGCACCGAGTGGAGGCTGCCACAGACGATGTGGAATGGTACTTGGAATTTTATTGTAAACCTGAGGACTATTTCCCTAAGAAATACAATACCAATCCTGTTCATTCAGAGGTTCTAGAGGCTATGCAAACAGTGAAACCGGGTAAAGCCTTGGATTTGGGTTGTGGTCAGGGTCGTAATTCCCTCTTTTTAGCCCAGCAAGGTTTTGATGTGACGGCTGTGGATCAAAATGAACTGGCTCTTGAAATCTTGCAAAGCATTGTGGAGCAGGAAGATTTGGATATGCCTGTTGGTCTTTACGATATCAATTCAGCCAGCATTGGGCAAGCCTATGATTTTATCGTTTCAACAGTTGTTCTCATGTTTCTACAAGCGGACCGCATTCCAGCTATTATCCGAAACATGCAGGAGCACACCACGGTCGGTGGTTACAATCTTATCGTCTGTGCCATGGATACGGAGGATTATCCTTGCTCGGTTAACTTCCCATTCACTTTTAAAGAAGGGGAATTGGCAGACTACTACAAGGACTGGGAATTGGTTAAGTACAATGAAAATCCAGGCCATTTGCACCGTCGCGATGAGAATGGCAATCGCATTCAACTACGTTTCGCGACCATGCTAGCTAAGAAAATCAAGTAAACACACATGAAGATTAGGAATTTTCCTGATCTTTTTTCTTTTTTACGAATAGATAAGATAGAAGAATTGACAAAAATACGCATTATAAGTATAATTTTAGCTAGAAAGGTGACCATAAATGCCAATCACAGGTAAGGAAATGGTAAAATTATACTCAATGAAAATCAAAGAGCAAACTAGGAAGCTGGCCGCAGGCTGTACTTGAGTACGGCAAGGAGAAGCTGACGTGGTTTGAATTTGATTTTCGAAGAGTATTAGCTCTTGCAAATAGATGGATTGAAGTACGTAAGAGAGGAAGTCATCATCATTTTAAGAAAGAAGGAGTTCCCTATCTTGTCACTATTCCAGTTCACGGTAATGAGGATTTAGGAAAAGGTTTAGAGAGAAAAATAGTAAAAGATTTGGGACTGTAGTTGATTTGGAAATTGTGGAGGTGTATTATGCTAAAATCTTATCCTGCTATTTTTCATAGAGAAGGCACTGGATACTGGGTTGAATTTCCTGAATTTGGAGGTGGAACAGAAGGAGCAACGATTGAACTTGCAATGAAAAATGCTCGGGAAATGCTTGAGAGTGTTTTAGCTTCTTATATTGATGAAGGACAGGCTTTGCCTACTCCTAGTGACATTTCTATGTTGAAAGCTCCTGATGGCTTTGTGACTTTGATTCAGGTCAATCCCTTGCCTTTCGTAAAGAATAATAAGGCGATTCGAAAAAATGTTACGGTTCCAGAGTGGCTAGTCAGACTTGCAGATCGTGAGAAAGTGAACTATTCTGAAGTGTTGACACAAGCTCTTGAAAGTCGCTTGCAACTCTAAAATTATAGAATGATTAAGATTAGGAATTTTCCTGATCTTTTTTCTTTTTTACGAATAATATAGAAAAGGAGGAAAATTATGTTTGTTGCGAGAGATGCTAGGGGAGAGTTGGTAAATGTGCTAGAGGATAAGCTTGAGAAGCAAAACTACACCTGCCCAGCTTGTGGAGGTCAGCTCCGTTTGCGGCAAGGACCAAGTGTCCGAACCCATTTTGCCCACAAATCCCTAAAAGACTGTGATTTTTCATTTGAAAATGAAAGTCCAGAACACTTGGTAAATAAGGAATTCCTCTACCACTGGTTGAAAAAAGAGACAGAGGTACAATTAGAACACCCGCTTTCAGAACTTAAACAGATTGCGGATGTATTTGTAAATGGCAATCTGGCTTTAGAAGTTCAGTGTAGTCCCTTGCCTCAAAAAGTTCTTAAAGAGCGCAGTGAGGGCTATCGTAGTCAGGGTTACCAAGTACTGTGGTTGCTGGGAGAAAAACTATGGCTCAACGACCGTTTAACCCGTCTGCAACAAGGTTTTCTCTATTTCAGTCAAAATATGGGCTTTTATGTTTGGGAATTAGACAAAGAAAAACAGATTTTAAGGCTCAAATACCTGATTTACCAAGACCTCCGAGGTAAACTCCATTATCAAATCAAGGAATTTCCCTATGGTCAAGGCAGTCTACTGGAGATATTACGTCTTCCCTATAAGAAACAAAAAATCTCTCATTTTACAGTTTCTCAGGACAAGGACATCTGTCGCTATATCCGGGAACAACTGTTTTATCAAAATCCCTTTTGGATGAAAGAACAAGCAGAAGCCTATCAAAAGGGAGAAAATCTCCTAACTTATGGGCTAAAAGAATGGTATCCACAAATTCGACCAATAGTAGGTAATTTTTGCCAAATTGAGAAAGATTTGACTCGCTATTATCAGTATTTTCAAACATATTATCAAGAAAATCCTCAAAATGATTGGCAAAAGCTTTATCCACCAGCCTTTTATCAGCAATATTTCTTGAAAAATATGGTAGAATAGAAAGGATGGAGGAATCTAATGGTATTACAAAGACATGAAATAAATGAAAAAGATACATGGGATCTATCAACGATTTACCCAACTGACCAGGCTTGGGAAGAAACCTTAAAAGATTTAACAGAACAATTGGAGACAGTGGCCCAGTATGAAGGCCATCTCTTGGATAGTGCGGATAGCCTACTCGAAATTACTGAATTTTCTCTTGACATGGAACGCCAGATGGAGAAGCTTTACGTTTATGCTCATATGAAAAATGACCAGGACACTCGTGAAGCCAAGTATCAAGAGTACTATGCCAAGGCAATGACTCTCTACAGCCAGCTGGACCAAGCCTTTTCATTCTATGAGCCTGAATTTATGGATATTAGCGAAAAGCAGTATGCTGACTTTTTAGAAGCTCAACCAAAATTGCAGGTTTATCAACACTATTTTGACAAGCTTTTGCAAGGTAAGGATCACGTTCTTTCACAACGTGAAGAAGAATTATTGGCTGGAGCTGGAGAAATCTTTGGTTCGGCAAGTGAAACCTTCGCTATCTTGGACAATGCGGATATTGTTTTCCCTTATGTTCTTGATGAAGATGGTAACGAAGTACAATTATCACATGGCGTTTATATGCGTTTAATGGAATCTAAAAATCGTGAGGTTCGTCGAGGTGCCTATCAAGCCCTCTATGCGACTTACGAACAATTCCAACATACCTATGCCAAAACCTTGCAAACCAATGTTAAGGTCCAAAACTACCGTGCCAAAGTTCGTAACTACAAGAGTGCTCGTCATGCAGCCCTAGCGGCCAATTTTGTTCCAGAGAGTGTTTATGACAATTTGGTAGCAGCAGTTCGCAAGCACTTGCCACTCTTGCATCGCTATCTTAACCTTCGTTCAAAAATCTTGGGAATTTCAGACCTCAAGATGTACGATGTCTACACACCACTATCTTCAGTAGAATACAGCTTTACCTACGAGGAAGCCTTGAAAAAGGCAGAAGAGGCCTTGGCAGTCTTGGGTGAGGATTACTTGAGCCGTGTTAAACGTGCCTTCAGTGAGCGTTGGATTGATGTTTATGAAAATCAAGGCAAGCGTTCAGGTGCCTATTCTGGTGGCTCTTACGATACCAATGCCTTTATGCTCCTTAACTGGCAGGACAATCTGGACAATCTTTTTACCCTTGTTCATGAAACAGGTCACAGTATGCATTCCAGTTATACTCGTGAAACTCAGCCTTATGTTTACGGAGATTATTCGATCTTCTTGGCTGAGATTGCTTCAACTACCAATGAAAATATCTTGACAGAGAAATTATTGGAAGAAGTGGAAGACGACGCAACGCGTTTTGCTATCCTCAATAACTTCCTAGATGGTTTCCGTGGAACAGTTTTCCGCCAAACTCAATTTGCTGAGTTTGAACACGCTATCCACCAAGCAGACCAAAATGGAGAAGTTTTGACTAGCGATTTCCTAAATAAACTCTACGCAGACTTGAACCAAGAGTATTATGGTTTGAGCAAGGAAGACAATCCTGAAATCCAATACGAGTGGGCCCGCATTCCACACTTCTACTATAACTACTATGTATATCAATATTCAACTGGTTTTGCAGCAGCCTCAGCCTTGGCTGAAAAGATTGTTCATGGTAGTCAAGAAGACCGTGATCGTTATATCGACTACCTCAAGGCCGGTAAGTCTGATTATCCACTTAATGTCATGAGAAAAGCTGGTGTTGATATGGAGAAAGAAGACTACCTCAACGATGCCTTTGCAGTCTTTGAACGCCGTTTAAATGAGTTTGAAGCCCTTGTTGAAAAATTGGGATTGGCATAAAATGGTTGAATCGTATAGTAAAAATGCCAACCATAACATGCGTCGTCCTGTTGTCAAGGAAGAAATTGTGGACTTGATGCGTCAGCGCCAAAAGCAAGTCACAGGATCTTTGAAAGAATTGGAAGATTTTGCCCGTAAGGAAAATATTCCCATCATTCCCCATGAAACTGTTGCTTATTTCCGTTTTCTCATGGAAACCATGCAGCCTAAAAATATTCTGGAAATTGGGACGGCTATCGGTTTTTCAGCTCTCTTGATGGCGGAACATGCGCCAAATGCCAAGATTACAACCATTGATCGCAATCCAGAGATGATTGGTTTTGCCAAGGAAAATTTGGCCCAGTTTGATAGCCGCAAGCAAATCACGCTTCTAGAGGGAGATGCGGTAGATGTCTTATCTACCTTGACAGAGTCTTATGATTTTGTCTTTATGGATTCTGCCAAGTCTAAATACATCGTCTTTCTACCAGAAATCCTCAAACATTTGGAAGTTGGTGGTGTGGTTGTCTTGGATGATATTTTCCAAGGTGGTGATGTTGCCAAGGATATCATGGAAGTTCGTCGTGGTCAGCGAACTATCTATCGAGGCCTTCAAAGACTATTTGATGCAACTTTAGACAATCCGGGACTTACCGCAACATTAGTACCTCTGGGTGACGGCATTCTTATGCTTCGTAAAAATGTAGCAGATGTTCAATTGCCTGACGGCGAATGATTTTCAGAAAAATTTAAGAAAATATAGTAAAATAGATGGGGTAACACTTATCTTAAAGGAGTAGACATGAAGAAAAAACTATTGGCAGGTGCCATTACACTATTATCAGTAGCAACTTTAGCAGCTTGTTCGAAAGGTTCAGAAGGAGCAGACCTCATCAGCATGAAAGGGGATGTCATCACAGAACATCAATTTTATGAGCAAGTGAAAAGCAACCCTTCAGCCCAACAAGTGTTGTTGAACTTGACCATCCAAAAAGTGTTTGAGAAACAATACGGTTCAGAAGTAGATGACAAAGAAGTCAATGACACGATTGCAGAAGAAGAAAAACAATATGGCGAAAACTACCAACGTGTCTTGTCACAAGCAGGCATGACTCTTGAAACACGCAAAGCTCAAATTCGTACAAGCAAATTAGTTGAGTTGGCAGTTAAGAAGGCAGCAGAAGCTGAATTGACAGATGATGCCTATAAGAAAGCCTTTGATGAGTACACTCCAGATGTAACGGCTCAAATCATCCGTTTGGACAATGAAGACAAGGCTAAAGAAATTCTTGAAAAAGCTAAGGCTAGTGATGCAGACTTTGCTCAATTAGCTAAAGATAACTCAACTGATGAGAAAACCAAAGCGAACGGTGGAGAAATCACCTTTGATTCTGCTTCAACAGAAGTGCCAGAACAAGTTAAGAAAGCGGCATTTGCTCTAGATGTAAACGGCGTTTCTGATGTGATCACAGCCGCTGGTGCACAAGCCTACAGCAGCCAATATTACATTGTAAAACTCACTAAGAAAACAGAAAAATCATCTAATCTTGATGACTACAAAGAAAAATTAAAAACTGTTATCTTGACTCAAAAACAAAATGATTCAACATTTGTTCAAAGCATTATCGGAAAAGAATTACAAGCAGCTAATATCAAGGTTAAGGACCAAGCCTTCCAAAATATCTTTACCCAATATATTGGTGGCGGAGATTCAAGCTCAAGCAGTTCTTCAAAAGAATAAAACAGAAAAGAGCCAAGTGCTCTTTTTCTTATAACAAAAATGGTCTATCTGATGGATAAGAGTTTTTTTCTTTCGGAAAAAATGGTATAATAGCAATCAAAACTAGAAAACAAACGGAATTTGGGAAGCAATTGTGTTGTTCTCATTAGATTGGTGATACTATGAAGATTAGTAAAAGGCACCTGTTAAATTATTCTATTCTAGTTCCTTACTTACTTTTATCTATTCTGGGCTTGATTGTGGTTTATTCGACAACCAGTGCTATTTTAATTCAAGAAGGCCAAAGTGCACTGCAATTGGTCCGAAGTCAGGGACTATTTTGGATATTTAGTTTGATACTGATTGCCTTGATATATAAGTTGAGACTGAATTTTTTAAGAAATGAACGTCTTTTATTTATTGTTATGTTTGTTGAGCTGATTCTCTTAGCTTTGGCTCGTTTGATTGGTATTCCTGTCAATGGAGCCTATGGCTGGATTTCTGTAGGACCTTTGACCATTCAGCCAGCTGAATATTTGAAAATTATTATTATTTGGTATCTAGCAAATAAATTTTCCAAACAACAAGAGGATATAGCTATTTATGATTTCCAAGTTTTAACTCAAAATCAATGGATTCCTCGTGCTTTTAATGATTGGCGCTTTGTCCTCTTGGTAATGATAGGAAGTCTGGCTATTTTCCCAGATTTGGGGAATGCTACTATCCTAGCTTTGGTTGCCTTGATTATGTATACAGTTAGTGGGATTGCTCATCGTTGGTTTATAGCCTTTATCGGTCTTTTGTTTGGAGTTTCGGCCCTTTCCTTAACAGCTATTGATATGATAGGGGTTGATAAGTTTTCAAAAGTTCCAGTATTTGGATATGTGGCTAAACGTTTCAGCGCCTATTTTAATCCCTTTGCTGATTTGGCAGGAGCTGGTCACCAGCTCGCAAATTCCTACTTTGCCATGGTAAATGGTGGTTGGTTTGGTCTAGGGTTAGGAAACTCGATCGAAAAACGTGGCTATCTACCAGAAGCCCATACAGACTTTGTATTTTCAATTGTCATTGAAGAGTTTGGATTTGTGGGGGCCAGCTTGATTTTAGCCCTTGTCTTTTTCCTAATTTTGCGAATTATCCTAGTCGGTATTCGTGCTAAGAATCCCTTTAATTCCATGATGGCGATTGGAGTTGGGGGGATGATGTTGGTACAGGTCTTTGTTAATATCGGTGGAATTTCTGGTATTATTCCTTCAACGGGAGTTACCTTCCCTTTCCTATCACAAGGAGGGAATAGTCTCCTAGTTCTGTCTGTAGCCATTGCCTTTGTCTTAAATATTGATGCAAGTGAAAAGCGTGCCCAATTATATGAGGAGTTAGAAGCTCACTCATCACATTATATGTAGAGCTGAGAGTGGAAAGGATTATCTATGTCTCTTCAAAAATTAGAAAACTATAGTAATAAAGCTGTCGTGCAAGAAGAAGTGTTGATTTTAACAGAATTGTTGGAAGATATCACTAAAAATATGCTTGCCCCAGAGACTTTTGAAAAAATCATGCAGTTGAAAGAATTGTCAACTCAAGAAGATTATCAAGGCTTGAACCAATTGGTAACTAGTCTGACAAATGATGAAATGGCTTATATTTCACGCTATTTCTCTATCTTGCCCCTTTTGATTAATATTTCAGAAGACGTGGATTTGGCCTATGAAATCAACCACCAAAATAATATCGATCAAGATTATCTTGGTAAGTTGTCAGCAACAATCAAAATGGTTGCAGAAAAAGAAAATGCGGTTGAAATTCTAGAACACTTGAATGTTGTCCCTGTTTTGACAGCCCATCCAACACAAGTGCAACGTAAGAGTATGTTGGATTTGACTAACCATATCCACACCCTCTTGCGTAAGTACCGTGATGTGAAATTAGGCTTGATTAATAAGGAAAAATGGCATAATGATCTCCGTCGTTATATTGAGATTATCATGCAAACAGATATGATTCGTGAAAAGAAATTGAAAGTGACCAATGAAATCACGAATGTTATGGAATACTACAATAGTTCATTCTTGAAAGCTGTTCCTCATTTGACTGCTGAGTACAAGCGCCTGGCTAAAAAACATGGCTTAGAGTTGAAACATCCTAAACCAATTACCATGGGAATGTGGATTGGTGGAGACCGTGATGGGAATCCCTTTGTTACAGCAGATACCTTGAAGAAATCTGCCATGACCCAGTGTGAAGTCATCATGAACTACTACGATGAAAAGATTTACCAGCTTTATCGTGAGTTCTCTCTTTCAACCAGTATTGTCAATGTCAGCAAGCAAGTCAGAGAAATGGCTCGTCAATCCAAGGATAACTCGATTTATCGTGAAAAAGAGCTGTATCGTCGTGCCCTGTTTGATATTCAATCAAAAATCCAAGCAACAAAAGCTTATCTGATTGAGGATAAGGAAGTTGGGGCTCGCTATGAAACAGCCAATGATTTTTATAAGGACTTAATTACTATCCGTGATTCCCTCTTGGAAAACAAGGGAGAAGCACTTATTTCTGGTGATTTTGTTGAGTTGATTCAAGCAGTTGAAATTTTTGGTTTCTATTTGGCATCCATTGACATGCGTCAAGATTCCAGTGTTCATGAGGCCTGTGTAGCTGAACTTTTGAAATCAGCAGGAATTCATTCGCGTTATAGCGAACTAAGTGAAGAAGAAAAATGCCAGCTTCTCTTGAAAGAATTGGAAGAAGATCCACGCATTCTTTCTGCTACTCATGTTGAAAAATCAGAGTTACTTGAAAAAGAATTGGCTATCTTTAAGGCTGCTCGTAATTTGAAAGATAAGTTGGGTGATGATGTTATTCGTCAGACTATCATTTCACATGCAACCAGCGTATCAGACATGCTGGAATTGGCAATCTTGCTAAAAGAAGTAGGACTAGTTGATAAAGAAAGAGCCCGTGTCCAAATTGTTCCTCTCTTTGAAACAATTGAGGACTTGGACCACTCAGAAGAAACCATGAGAGAATACCTTTCTCTTCCTCTTGCTAAAAAATGGATTGCTTCACGTAATAACTACCAAGAAATCATGCTTGGCTACTCTGACAGTAATAAAGATGGTGGTTACCTTTCATCATGTTGGACTCTCTACAAGGCTCAACAACAATTGACTGCTATTGGAGATGAATTTGGCGTTAAGGTTACCTTCTTCCATGGACGTGGTGGTACTGTTGGTCGTGGTGGTGGACCAACTTATGAAGCTATCACATCTCAACCGCTCAAGTCTATTAAGGATCGTATCCGCTTGACAGAGCAGGGAGAAGTAATTGGCAATAAATACGGTAATAAAGATGCTGCCTATTATAACCTTGAAATGTTAGTTTCAGCAGCTATTAACCGCATGATTACTCAGTGGAAGAGTGATACTAATACCTCAAATCGCTATGAGGCTATTATGGATCAAGTAGTAGACCGTAGTTATGATATCTACCGTGATTTGGTCTTTGGTAATGACCATTTCTATGACTATTTCTTTGAGTCAAGTCCTATTAAGGCTATTTCCAGCTTTAATATCGGTTCGCGTCCAGCTGCTCGTAAGACCATTACAGAAATCGGTGGTTTGCGTGCCATTCCTTGGGTCTTCTCATGGTCACAAAGTCGTGTCATGTTCCCTGGTTGGTATGGGGTTGGTTCAAGCTTCAAGGAATTTATCGATAAAAATCCAGAAAATATTGCTATCTTACGAGATATGTACCAAAATTGGCCTTTCTTCCAATCTCTCCTTTCAAATGTAGACATGGTCTTGTCAAAATCTAACATGAATATTGCTTTTGAATATGCTAAGTTATGTGAAGATGATCAAGTGAAAGCTATTTATGATACTATTTTAGACGAATGGCAATTAACTAAAAATGTTATCCTAGAGATTGAAGGCTATGACGAATTATTAGCTGAAAATCCATATCTAAAAGCAAGTTTGGATTACCGTATGCCATACTTTAATATCCTCAACTATATCCAGTTGGAGTTGATTAAACGTCAACGTCGAGGAGAGTTGTCTAGCGATCAAGAAAAATTAATCCATACAACCATCAACGGAATTGCAACAGGCTTGCGTAATTCAGGCTGATACCCATCAAACTTCCTCTTTTCTATAGGGGAAGTTTTTGAATATTTCAAAAAAATGCTAAAAGAGTCTTGACAAGTAGTTGAAAAATGATATAATTTAACCATTCAGAAAAGTAATCATACAAACTTTTTAGAGAGTCTGTGGTAGCTGAAAACAGATAAGTGGTGATGATGAAAATTGGGCTGAATGTTATTTAGAATTTGAAATCATAAAAATTCGGTGAGCACACCTTACAGTGCATCTCGTTATTGCGAGACAGAGCGATAGGGAAATTCCCTATAATTGAGGTGGTACCGCGCATCGACGTCCTCACACAAGTTTTTTGTGTGAGGACTTTTTTGACGGAGGTTAGTATGGAAAGAAAACGATGGCGTCGCTTGTTTAGATAAGTGAAGTATTTTAAAGGAATTAAAAAGGAGAAATAGAATGAAAAATAAACGTTTAATTGGAATTATCGCTGCATTAGCGGTTTTAGTAGCAGGAAGCTTGATTTACTCTTCAATGAATAAACCAGAAGCTAAGAATGAAAAGAAAGTTGCCAAAGTTGGTGTTCTTCAGTTTGTGAGCCATCCATCTCTTGATTTGATTTATAAAGGGATTCAAGATGGACTTGCAGAAGAAGGTTATAAAGATGATCAGTTGAAGATTGACTTTATGAACTCAGAAGGTGACCAAAGTAAGGTTGCGACAATGAGTAAACAATTGGTTACTAATGGCAATGACTTGGTTGTTGGTATCGCAACACCAGCTGCTCAAGGTTTGGCTAGTGCAACAAAAGACCTACCGGTTATCATGGCTGCTATTACAGACCCAATCGGTGCGAACCTGGTTAAAGATTTGAAAAAACCAGGTGGCAACATTACAGGGGTATCAGACCACAACCCAGCCCAACAACAAGTTGAACTCATCAAGGCTCTGACACCAAATGTGAAAACAATTGGAGCACTTTACTCAAGCAGCGAAGACAATTCAAAAACACAGGTAGAAGAATTTAAGGCTTATGCTGAAAAAGCAGGTTTGACAGTGGAAACATTTGCAGTTCCTTCAACAAATGAAATTGCTTCAACAGTTAACGTTATGACTAGCAAGGTTGATGCTATCTGGGTTCCAATTGATAACACTATTGCTTCAGCCTTCTCAACTGTTGTATCAAGTAACCAATCAGCTAAAAAACCAATCTACCCAAGCGCAACTGCTATGGTAGAAGCAGGTGGTTTGGCATCCGTTGTAGTTGACCAACATGATCTTGGTGTGGCAACAGGTAAAATGATTGCGCAAGTTTTGAAAGGTGCAAAACCAGCTGATACACCAGTCAATGTCTTTTCAACTGGTAAATCAGTTATCAATAAAAAATTGGCACAAGAGTTAGGTATTACTATTCCTGAGTCTGTTCTAAAAGAAGCAGGACAAGTGATTGAATAATCTGTAATGGAGGAGTTGGGGACATCTCCTCCAATTTTTTACAATAGAAATCATATAGAAAAGGTTAAGAAACAGATGATATTATCTATTATTTCTCAAGGATTTGTCTGGGCTATTTTAGGTCTGGGAATCTTTATGACATTTAGGATTTTAAACTTTCCAGATATGACAACAGAAGGTTCCTTCCCTCTTGGGGGAGCTGTTGCTGTCACTCTGATAACCAAAGGTGTAAATCCCTTTTTAGCGACACTTGTTGCTGTAGGAGCAGGTTGTTTGGCTGGAATGGCAGCAGGCCTTCTTTATACAAAAGGGAAGATTCCAACCTTGCTCTCAGGGATTTTGGTGATGACTTCCTGTCACTCTATCATGCTCTTGATTATGGGACGTGCAAATTTAGGCTTACTTGGAACTAAGCAAATTCAGGATGTCTTACCTTTTGATTCAGACTTGAATCAACTCTTGACAGGTCTTATCTTTGTCAGTCTTGTCATTGCTCTTATGCTCTTTTTCTTGGACACCAAACTTGGACAGGCCTATATTGCCACAGGTGACAATCCTGATATGGCTAGAAGTTTCGGGATTCATACTGGACGCATGGAGCTCATGGGTTTGATCTTATCAAATGGTGTCATTGCCCTTGCAGGTGCCCTCATTGCCCAGCAAGAAGGCTATGCTGATGTGTCTCGAGGAATCGGGGTTATCGTTGTGGGGCTTGCAAGTTTGATTATTGGAGAAGTTATTTTCAAGAGTTTGAGCTTGGCAGAACGTCTGGTTACCATCGTTGTAGGTTCTATCGCTTATCAATTCTTAGTGTGGGCAGTTATTGCGCTTGGCTTTAATACAAGTTACCTTCGTTTGTACAGCGCCGTGATTTTAGCAGTCTGCCTCATGATTCCAACATTTAAGCAAACAATCTTGAAAGGAGCCAAATTAAGCAAATGACAGCAATTGTAGAATTAAAAAATGCAACCAAAGTCGTTAAAAATGGCTTTGATGAAGAAAAGATTATTTTAAATGATGTTTCCTTAGAAATTTTTGAACAGGATTTCATCACGATTTTAGGTGGAAATGGTGCTGGGAAATCAACCCTCTTTAACACCATTGCAGGAACCTTGTCCTTAACCAGTGGAACCATCCGTATTTTAGGTGAAGATGTTACCAAGTATTCGCCAGAGAAGAGAGCCAAGTATCTGTCTCGTGTTTTCCAAGATCCCAAGATGGGGACAGCTCCTCGTATGACAGTGGCTGAAAATCTATTGATTGCCAAGTTTCGTGGTGAAAAGCGCGGACTGTTACCAAGACGTCTGGCTAGTTATAAGGATGAGTTTCAGGCTACTATTGAAAAAGTAGGGAATGGTCTTGAGAAACACTTGAATACACCGATTGAGTTTTTATCAGGTGGTCAAAGACAAGCCTTGAGTCTCTTGATGGCAACCTTGAAGCGTCCTGAATTACTCTTGTTGGACGAGCATACTGCAGCCCTGGATCCAAAGACCAGTGTGGCCTTGATGGAATTGACGGATGAGTTTGTCAAGAAAGATCAGCTGACAGCGCTTATGATTACCCACCATATGGAAGATGCTCTCAAATATGGTAATCGTTTGATTGTCATGAAAGAAGGACGAATTATCCAAGATTTGAACCAAGAAGAAAAAGCAAAAATGAAAATCTCTGATTATTATCAACTCTTTGAATAAAGTAGGGAAAACGAGTGAAATGGTTTACTTTTTTTCTGAAATAAAGTATACTATATAAAGTAAACTATGATAACATGGAGGTATTGTGTATGGTTGACAAACAAGTCATTGAAGAAATCAAAAACAATGCCAACATTGTGGAAGTCATAGGAGATGTGATTTCTTTACAAAAGGCAGGACGGAACTATCTAGGGCTCTGTCCTTTTCATGGTGAAAAAACACCTTCTTTCAACGTTGTTGAGGACAAGCAGTTTTATCACTGTTTTGGTTGTGGTCGCTCAGGTGATGTCTTTAAATTCATCGAGGAGTACCAAGGGGTTTCCTTTATGGAGGCTGTCCAAATCTTAGGTCAGCGTGTTGGGATAGAGGTGGAAAAACCACTTTATAGTGAGCAGAAGCCCGCCTCCCCCCACCAAGCTCTTTATGATATGCACGAAGATGCTGCCAAATTTTATCATGCTATTCTCATGACAACGACCATGGGGGAGGAGGCCAGAAATTACCTCTATCAGCGTGGTTTGACAGATGAAGTCCTCAAACATTTTCGGATTGGTTTAGCACCTACAGAACGAAACTATCTCTATCAACGTTTGTCTGGTCAGTATCGTGAAGAGGATTTTCTAGATTCAGGATTATTTTACCTCTCGGATGCCAATCAATTTGTAGACACCTTTCACAATCGGATTATGTTTCCCTTGACCAATGATCAGGGAAAGGTCATTGCCTTCTCAGGTCGTATCTGGCAGAAAACGGATTCACAAACTTCTAAGTATAAAAATAGCCGATCGACTGCAATTTTTAACAAAAGTTACGAATTATATCATATGGATAGGGCAAAAAAATCTTCTGGTAAAGCCAGTGAGATTTACCTCATGGAAGGGTTCATGGATGTCATTGCAGCCTATCGGGCTGGAATCGAAAATGCTGTGGCGTCTATGGGTACGGCCTTGAGTCGGGAGCATGTTGAGCATCTGAAAAGATTAACCAAGAAGTTGGTTCTTGTTTACGATGGCGATAAGGCTGGACAAGCTGCGACATTGAAAGCCTTGGATGAAATTAGCGATATGCCTGTGCAAATCGTTAGTATGCCTGATAACTTGGATCCAGATGAGTATCTACAAAAAAATGGACCAGAAGATTTGGCCTATCTATTAACGAAAACTCGTATTAGTCCGATTGAGTTTTACATTCACCAGTACAAGCCTGAAAACAGTGAAAATCTGCAGGCTCAGATTGAGTTTATTGAAAAAATAGCTCCCTTGATTGTTCAAGAAAAGTCTATCACTGCTCAAAACAGCTATATTCATATTTTAGCTGACAGTCTGGCATCCTTTGATTATGCTCAGATTGAGCAGATTGTTAATGATAGTCGACAGGCACAAAGGCAGAATCGCATGGAAGGGATTTCCAGACCGACGCCAATCACTATGCCTGTCACCAAACAGTTATCGGCTATTATGAGGGCAGAAGCCCATCTACTTTATCGAATGATGGAATCGCCTCTTGTTTTGAACGATTACCGTTTGCGAGAAGATTTTGCATTTGACACTCCTGAATTTCAGGTTTTATATGACTTGCTTGGCCAGTATGGCAATCTTCCTCCAGAAGTTTTAGCAGAACAGACAGAGGAAGTTGAAAGAGCTTGGTACCAAGTCTTAGCTCAGGATTTACCTGCCGAGATGTCACCACAGGAACTTAGTGAAGTAGAGATGACTCGAAACAAGGCCCTCTTGAATCAGGACAATATGAGAATCAAAAAGAAGGTGCAGGAAGCTAGCCATGTAGGAGATACCGATACAGCCCTAGAAGAATTGGAACGTTTGATTTCCCAAAAGAGAAGAATGGAGTAATAATGGCAACAAAACAAAAAGAAGTAACAACATTTGACGTACAAGTAGCAGAATTTATCCGTAATCATAAACAAAAAGGGACAGCAACAGACGATGAAATCAATGCTAGTCTAGTCCTTCCTTTTACCTTGGATGCTGATGGGATTGAAGACCTTTTGCAACGAATCCAGGATGCAGGAATTTCAATCACAGATAACGAAGGAAACCCAAGTGCGCGTGTGCTTAGTGCAGAAGAAGAGCCAGAACTCAGCGATGAGGACTTGATTGGGTCAACTTCGGCTAAGGTCAATGACCCTGTTCGTATGTACTTGAAAGAAATCGGGGTCGTTCCTCTCTTGACCAATGAAGAGGAAAAAGAATTGGCACTGGCTGTTGAAGCTGGCGATATCGAAGCCAAACAACGTCTTGCGGAAGCCAACCTTCGTTTGGTTGTTTCTATTGCCAAACGTTATGTCGGTCGTGGTATGCAGTTCCTTGACTTGATTCAAGAAGGGAACATGGGCTTGATGAAGGCGGTTGACAAGTTTGACTATTCTAAAGGATTTAAGTTCTCAACTTATGCAACTTGGTGGATTCGTCAGGCCATCACTCGTGCTATTGCGGACCAAGCTCGTACCATTCGTATTCCAGTCCACATGGTTGAAACTATTAATAAATTGGTTCGTGAACAGCGTAATCTCCTTCAAGAATTGGGACAAGATCCAACGCCAGAACAAATCGCAGAGCGTATGGATATGACTCCTGACAAGGTTCGTGAAATCTTGAAGATCGCTCAAGAACCAGTATCTCTTGAAACACCAATCGGTGAAGAGGATGATAGCCACCTTGGGGACTTTATCGAAGACGAAGTGATTGAAAATCCAGTAGACTATACAACTCGTATCGTTTTGCGTGAGCAATTGGATGAGGTCTTGGATACTCTTACAGACCGTGAAGAAAATGTTCTACGTCTACGTTTTGGACTAGATGATGGGAAAATGCGCACCCTTGAAGATGTTGGTAAAGTCTTTAACGTGACTCGTGAGCGTATCCGTCAGATTGAGGCTAAAGCTTTGAGAAAACTACGTCAACCAAGTCGCAGCAAACCGCTTCGTGATTTTATTGAAGACTAAGAGTGAGGATAAATATGGCTTATACAGAAGAGCAAATTGAGAATATCAAAACACGCATTTTAACAGCCTTGGAAGAAGTCATCGACCCTGAGTTGGGAATCGATATTGTCAATCTTGGTTTGATTTATGAGATTCGTTTTGATGGCGACACAGGGCAAACAGAGATTGATATGACTTTGACAACTATGGGTTGCCCACTAGCAGACCTTTTGACGGATCAGATTTATGATGCCATGACAGAGGTCCCAGAAGTAACGGATACTGAGGTTAAATTAGTCTGGTATCCAGCCTGGACAGTTGAAAAAATGAGTCGCTATGCACGCATTGCCCTAGGCATTAAGTAATACTCTTCGAAAAGCAAATTCAAACCACGTCAGCTTCACCTTGCCGTACTCAAGTACAGCCTGCGGCTAGCTTCCTAGTTTGCTCTTTGATTTTCATTGAGTATAAACATATAAAAGCATGTGAGAGACCGTTGGAGAAGTGAGGAAATTTCCCCTTCTTTTCCTTTAGTCTCTCCTTTCTTTTGCTGATTTTATTCAAAGAAAATGATATAATAGTAGTTATGGAAAAAAAGAAATTACGCATCAATATGTTGAGTTCAAGTGAGAAAGTAGCTGGGCAAGGAGTTTCAGGTGCCTACCGTGAATTAGTTCGTCTTCTTCATCGTGATGCCAAGGACCAATTGATTGTTACTGAAAATCTTCCAATCGAGGCAGATGTGACTCACTTTCATACAATTGATTTCCCCTATTATTTATCAACATTCCAAAAGAAACGCTCAGGGAGAAAAATTGGCTATGTGCATTTCTTGCCTGATACACTTGAGGGGAGTTTGAAAATTCCATTTTTCTTAAAGGGAATTGTTAAACGCTATGTATTTTCTTTTTACAACCGGATGGAGCACTTGGTTGTGGTCAATCCTATGTTTATCGAGGATTTGGTGGCAGCGGGTATTCCACGTGAAAAAGTGACCTATATTCCTAACTTTGTCAATAAGGAAAAATGGCATCCCCTTCCACAAGAAGAGGTAGTGAGACTGCGAACAGAGTTATGTCTTAGTGAAAATCAGTTTATCGTAGTAGGTGCTGGGCAAGTTCAGAAACGCAAAGGCATTGATGACTTTATCCGTCTGGCTGAGGAATTGCCGCAAATTACCTTTATCTGGGCGGGTGGTTTCTCTTTTGGTGGCATAACAGATGGTTATGAACGCTACAAGAAAATGATGGAAAATCCCCCTAAAAATTTGATTTTTCCAGGTATTGTACCGCCAGAGCGGATGCGCGAATTGTATGCCCTAGCGGACCTTTTCTTGTTGCCTAGTTATAATGAACTCTTCCCTATGACTATTTTAGAGGCTGCGAGTTGTGAAGCTCCTATCATGTTACGTGATTTGGATCTCTATAAGGTAATTTTGGAGGGAAATTATCGGGCGACAGCAGATAGAGAAGAGATGAAAGAAGCTATTTTGGAATATCAAGCCAATCCTGCTGCCTTAAAAGCCCTCAAAGAAAAAGCTAAGAATATTTCCAGAGAGTATTCTGAAGAGCATCTATTACAAATCTGGTTGGACTTTTATGAGAAACAAGCCGCTTTAGGGAGAAAGTAAAAAGTGAGGTAATCTATGCGAATTGGTTTATTTACAGATACCTATTTTCCTCAGGTTTCAGGTGTGGCGACCAGTATTCGAACCTTGAAAACCGAACTTGAGAAGCAAGGACACGCTGTTTTTATCTTTACGACGACAGATAAGGATGTCAATCGTTATGAAGATTGGCAAATTATCCGCATTCCAAGTGTTCCCTTCTTTGCTTTTAAGGACCGCCGCTTTGCCTATCGAGGATTTAGCAAGGCGCTTGAAATTGCCAAACAGTACCAGTTAGATATTATCCATACTCAGACAGAATTTTCTCTTGGCTTGTTGGGGATTTGGATTGCGCGTGAATTGAAGATTCCAGTTATCCATACCTATCACACCCAGTATGAAGACTATGTGCATTATATTGCCAAGGGGATGCTGATTCGTCCGAGTATGGTCAAGTACCTAGTTAGAGGTTTCTTGCATGATGTGGATGGGGTTATTTGTCCGAGTGAGATTGTTCGTGACTTGCTATCTGACTATAAGGTCAAGGTGGAAAAACGGGTTATTCCAACTGGGATTGAATTAGCTAAGTTTGAGCGTCCTGAAATCAAGCAGGAAAATTTGATAGAACTGCGTAGTAAACTAGGGATTCAAGATGGTGAAAAGATGTTGCTGAGTCTTTCGAGAATTTCCTATGAAAAAAATATTCAAGCAGTTTTAGCAGCCTTTGCAGAAGTTTTGAAAGAAGAAGACAAGGTTAAACTGGTGGTAGCTGGGGACGGTCCTTATCTGGATGACCTCAAAGAGCAAGCCCATAAACTAGAGATTCAAGACTCAGTCATCTTTACAGGGATGATTGCTCCTAGTGAGACGGCCCTTTACTATAAGGCGGCGGATTTCTTCATTTCAGCATCGACAAGTGAAACCCAAGGTTTGACTTACTTGGAAAGCTTGGCTAGTGGAACGCCTGTCATTGCTCACGGAAATCCTTATCTGGACAATCTTATCAGTGATAAAATGTTTGGAACTTTGTATTACGGTGAATATGATTTGGCTGGAGCTATTCTGGAAGCCCTGATTGCAACGCCAGATATGAATGAGCATACCTTATCAGAGAAATTGTACGAGATTTCAGCTGAAAACTTTGGGAAACGAGTGCATGAGTTCTATCTGGATGCCATCATTTCAAATAACTTCCAGAAAGATTTAGCCAAAGATGATACGGTTAGTCAGCGTATTTTTAAGACAGTTTTGTATCTTCCGCAAAAGGTGGTCGCTGTACCGGTAAAAGGCTCTAGACGCATGCTGAAGGCTTCAAAAACACAGTTGATCAGCATAAGAGATTATTGGAAAGACCATGAAGAATAGAAAGAGGAACAGTTATGAAAAAACAATTAATGAGAAGCGGTCGTGATAAAAAGATTGCTGGTGTTTGTGCCGGTGTGGCTTATTATTTTGATATAGATCCTACTATTGTTCGAGTCATTTGGGGTGTTCTTGCTTTTGGTTACGGAGCAGGAATTATAGCTTATATCATTTTATGGATTATTGCACCTGTATCAACTGACTATTGAAAACTAGCTCAATTCATGCTAAGATAATAGAAAATAGAATGTAACGAAGGAGAGAAAAATGGCATTTGGAGATAATGGAAATCGTAAAAAAACCTTGTTTGAGAAAATAACCTTGTTTATCGTGATTATCATGCTAGTAGCAAGTTTATTGGGAATTTTTGCAACTGCAATTGGTGCCCTCAGTAATCTATAAAATAGATTCAAGAAAATTTAGTGACTGGGATTTCCCAGCCCTTTTTTAAAGTGAGAAGAAAAAATGAGTATGTTTTTAGATACAGCCAAGATCAAGGTTAAGGCTGGTAATGGTGGCGATGGTATGGTTGCCTTTCGCCGTGAAAAATATGTCCCTAATGGTGGTCCTTGGGGTGGTGACGGTGGTCGTGGAGGTAATGTAGTTTTCGTTGTAGACGAGGGTCTACGTACCTTGATGGATTTCCGCTACAATCGTCATTTTAAGGCTGATTCTGGTGAAAAAGGAATGACCAAAGGGATGCATGGTCGTGGTGCCGAGGATCTTAGAGTTCGTGTACCACAAGGAACGACTGTTCGTGATGCAGAGACTGGCAAGGTCTTAACAGATTTGATTGAACATGGTCAAGAATTTATCGTAGCTCACGGTGGTCGTGGTGGACGTGGAAATATTCGCTTTGCGACACCAAAAAATCCTGCACCGGAAATCTCTGAAAATGGAGAACCAGGTCAGGAACGTGAGTTACAATTGGAACTAAAAATCCTTGCGGATGTTGGTTTAGTAGGATTCCCATCTGTAGGAAAATCAACACTTCTAAGTGTTATCACCTCAGCAAAACCTAAAATTGGTGCCTACCACTTTACCACCATTGTGCCGAATTTAGGTATGGTTCGCACCCAATCGGGTGAATCCTTTGCAGTAGCGGATCTACCTGGTTTGATTGAAGGGGCTAGTCAAGGTGTCGGTTTGGGAACTCAGTTCCTCCGTCACATCGAGCGTACACGTGTCATCCTCCACATCATTGATATGTCAGCTAGTGAAGGCCGTGATCCTTATGAGGACTACCTAGCGATCAATAAAGAGCTGGAGTCATACAATCTTCGTCTCATGGAGCGTCCACAGATTATCGTAGCCAATAAGATGGATATGCCTGAGAGTCAAGAAAATCTTGCAGAATTCAAGAAAAAATTGGCTGAAAACTATGATGAATTTGAAGAGTTGCCAGCTATTTTCCCAATTTCTGGTTTGACCAAGCAAGGTCTGGTAACGCTCTTGGATGCTACAGCTGAATTGTTAGATAAGACACCAGAATTCTTGCTCTATGACGAGTCAGATATGGAAGAAGAAGCCTACTACGGCTTTGACGAGGAAGAAAAAGCCTTTGAAATTAGTCGTGATGATGATGCAACATGGGTGCTTTCTGGTGAAAAACTCATGAAACTCTTCAATATGACCAACTTTGATCGTGACGAATCAGTCATGAAATTTGCCCGCCAACTTCGTGGTATGGGGGTTGATGAAGCTCTTCGTGCGCGTGGTGCTAAAGATGGAGATTTGGTCCGTATTGGTAAATTTGAGTTTGAATTTGTAGACTAGGAGACTGATATGGGAGATAAACCGATATCTTTCCGAGATGCGGATGGCAATTTTGTTTCCGCCGCAGACGTTTGGAATGAAAAGAAATTGGAAGAACTATTTAATCGTCTCAATCCAAATCGTGCCTTGAGATTGGCACGAACTAAAAAAGAAAAACCATCTCAATAAAATAGATAAAAAAATTCCGTGCCATATCAGGACACGGGATTTTGCTATTCACCAAAGAAAAATGGTGGGGCGAACCGTTTCATCTCTTCAAAGCAATGTTGGGCTGCCTCTACATCTTCACAGATGACAAGACAGACATCATCGCCACAGAGGGTAGCGATAGCGTCAGGGAAGCTCAAAGCATCAATGATAGAACCAAAGGATTGAGCAAGTCCAGGAAGAGTTTTTAGTAGGACTTGGTGTTGAACTGGGCGCATCAAGACAAGGGCGTCTTCCATGTAGATTTCGAGACGTTTCTCCCATTTTGAGATAGAACCTGTATTGAGCACGTAGTAAGAGTTGTCTTCTTCACGTACTTTTGACAGGTTCATATTTTTGATGTCGCGTGAGAGAGTTGCCTGGGTAACTTGAATGTCGTTATCAGCAAGAAGGGCTTGCAACTCAGCCTGTGTATGAATCTTGTTTTTTGCAACAAGAGCGCGTATGAGTTGGTGTCGGTGTTCGGATTTATTCATAATAATTTAACTCCTTTTTTAGTGAGGTATGGTAAGCGTGGACTGAGAGAGGTCGATAGTCAAGTGGTAGTCGGTATTGTCACGGATTGTGATTTCAAAGTCAGTAGTATAGAGGACTAAACGAAGAGTATCTCCTTCTTTTAACTTGTAAATAGTTGGTTGCAGTTCAAATTGCACCTCCATCCATTCATCTGCAGTAATATCCTCTACTAACAGTAAATCATTTCTATTTTGTAAATTAAGGTAACCTTTTGTCACGACTCGTTGTGCATCTGGTCTAAATGGTAATTCACAGAGATTTTCCAACATATGGTAGCGTCCATTATCAATGGTTTTAGCACTTAAAATAGCTGGATAAGGTTGCAGGTATTTCTTTTGTCCAAGTTCCAGTAGTTGAGCAGATAAAAGCCCCTTGTTTGTACTAGATTTGATACGTAGATTGAGTTGAGCGCGACCGTTCAAGTGAAGATCTTTAGTCACAGGAAGGTCAATAGTAATTTGATTTGTTTTCCCTTGATAGAGTTCCGTATTGAAGGTCTGGTAAGTCTTACCATAACGCTCAAAATCCTTATCTGGGTACTGGTTTTGAATGACTTTCTCTTCTTGACCAAGTGAGAAGGTTTCAAAGTTATCTTGCCCACCGAAGTTATCAAGTGATAACCAAGTCTGAGGGGCTGTATTGTTCTGCCAGATAACAGTAGGAAGTTGGAAATCTGTATCCTGTCCCAGTAATTTCTTTGTCAACAAAGCATTCATAGACTCACGGAAGTCGATGGACTGCCAGTTGTTCATGTAAACATGTGCGCCATTATGGAAAAAGAGGTGCTTGTTTATATGATTAGGAAGAGCATGGAACATCTGGTAAACATGAAGTGGTTTGACATTCCAATCCTGAGAACCGTGGGTAAAGACAACCTCTGCCTTTACTTTATTAGCATTGAGCAGATAGTTGCGGTCATGCCAAAATTGATTGTAGTCACCAGACTTGCGATCTAGTTGTTCTTTTACTTTTTCTAAGTTACTTTGGTGAGCTTCATTGCCACGGATATAGTCGCCAGCCAAGAGATTACGAGAATAGGTTAACTCAGCAAGGGAGTCAAAGTCCTCACCTGGATAACCACCTGGGCTGGTCACCAGACCGTTTTCACGGTAGTAGTTGTACCATGAAGAAATGCCTGCCTCGGCAATAATGACCTCTAAACCATCGACACCTGTAGTAGCAAGACCATTAGACATGGTACCTAGATAGGAAAGTCCAGTTGTGGCTACTTTTCCATTTGACCAGTCAGCCTTGACTTGACGTTGGCGCGTGTGGTCGGTAAAGGCACGGCAACGACCATTGAGCCAGTCGATGACATTTTTATAAGCCTCGATTTGCTGGTAGTCCCCATTAGTCATGAAACCAGTAGAGTCTTTAGTACCAACACCTGAAACATAGAGATTAGCAAAACCTCGTGGAAGGAAGTAGTCGTTGAGTGTATAGCTAGAGTTGATATGACTTAGCTTTTCCTCAGCTTCTGCCACAAGCTCAGCTTGGCCATGAGGTTGGACGAGATTTAGTTGAGGTTCTTCTAGCTCAATCTTGTGAGCAAGTTTAACCTCAAGCTGGCCCTCCATCTTGTAGAGAGCTTTGTCACTGGCCTTGTCATTGGTTCCTTGGTGATAAGGGCTGGCTGTCATGATAGCAGGGATTTGTCCATCAAAACGAGGGCGAATAATGCTGACCTTGACTAGGTCTGGTAGACCTTTTCGGTCAGTATCGACACGAGACTCAACGTAGACCACTTCTCGAATAACATCATGGATGGAAAAAGTTGCTAAACTCTTGCCGTTAAAGTAGTGGTAGTCATTATCCTCTGGAATAAGACCATCGCTAACAAGTTGGTCGATAAGAGTATTTCCCTTTTTGGTGCGAGTATTGAGTAACTGATAGAGATTTTCAATCAAGTCACCATATATAATGGGAAATCCAGTTTCTTTACGAAAAACGTCACTGTCTTCGAAGTCAACAAAATAAGAAAAGCCTAAAAGTTGAAAGGCTACAGTATAGAAAATATCTGCAGTCAACTCTTTGTCTGACTGAAAAAAAGCCAGTAAGTCAGTTTCTTTATCAACTGCTAGGATGGAGAGTGGATAGTTGGTGTCTTGATAAGTGAAAAAGAAACGACTTAGAAAAGACTCCAACATCTTTTTATTTGTTGACTCAGATGGAAAATCAAATCCATACTTTTTTAATTCATATAAAATAGTATCTCTTGGAAGTGATAAATAGCTGAATTGATTAAAGCGCATAAAACCTCCTCATAAAATAATAATTAAGGTTATTATATCAAAAAAATAGGAGAAAGGGAATTATTAAGTGAGAAAGAAATTAATTAAAGAATAATGAATACAATTTATATGAAATAATATGTGATATTCTATAGTGTTCATAAATTAAACTATACCTAACAAGAATTTTGAGTGAATTTATCTCACTTTTTTAAAAGAGATATCCATTTATTGGGATAAAAAGTTCAAAATAGTTTACAGAAACATTTTTACTGCAACTATATTTGTTATTTTTCATCCAAAATACCTTATTTAAAATATAAAACAGAGATAGGAGTTATTGCTTTTGTCTTTCTCTTTTTGAAAATGGTATAATATAGTGAGAAGGATAGAGGAGAAGTGTAAATTGATCGCACAACTAGATACAAAAACAGTCTATAGTTTTATGGAGAGCGTCATTTCGATTGATAAGTATGTGAGAGCAGCTAAAGAATTTGGCTACACTCATTTGGCTATGATGGATATTGATAATCTTTATGGTGCTTTTGACTTTCTAGAGGTTACAAAAAAATACGGTATTCATCCTTTATTAGGGCTTGAAATGACTCTTTTAGTGGATGAGCAGGAAGTGAATCTGCGTTTTTTAGCCCTATCTAGTGTGGGCTATCAGCAGTTGATGAAGCTTTCAACAGCCAAGATGCAGGGGGAGACAACTTGGTCAGTCCTGTCCCAGTATCTGGAAGATATCGCGGTTATTGTGCCTTATTTTGATGGATTTGAGTCGTTGGAACTAGGCTGTGATTACTATATTGGGGTTTACCCAGAAACACTGGCAAGCGAATTTCATCATCCTATATTACCCCTTTATCGGGTCAATGCCTTTGAGAGCAGGGATAGAGAAGTTTTGCAAGTCTTAACAGCGATTAAAGAAAATCTACCACTTAGAGAAGTTCCCTTGCGTTCACGACAAGATGTCTTTATATCGGCAAATTCTTTAGAGAAATTATTCCAAGAGCGTTTTCCGCAAGCCTTGGACAATTTAGAAAAGCTTATTTCAGGTATTTCTTATGATTTGGATACGAGTCTGAAATTGCCTCGTTTTAACCCAGCTAGACCAGCCGTAGAAGAGTTGAGAGAACGTGCTGAATTGGGGCTTGCTCAGAAGGGATTGTCTAGTAAAGAATATCAAGATCGTCTTGACCAAGAATTGGCTGTTATTCATGATATGGGCTTTGATGATTATTTCTTGGTTGTCTGGGATTTGTTGCGTTTTGGACGTTCGAATGGCTACTACATGGGAATGGGACGGGGTTCTGCAGTAGGCAGCTTGGTGTCCTATTCCTTAGATATCACGGGGATTGACCCAGTAGAGAAAAATCTCATTTTTGAACGCTTCCTCAATCGTGAACGCTATACCATGCCTGATATTGATATTGATATTCCTGATATTTATCGTCCAGATTTTATCAGATATGTTGGCAATAAATATGGTAGTAAGCATGCAGCTCAAATCGTTACTTTTTCTACCTTTGGTGCCAAGCAAGCTCTACGAGATGTATTGAAGCGCTTTGGTGTACCCGAGTATGAATTATCTGCAATTACTAAGAAAATCAGTTTTCGGGACAATCTCAAGTCAGCCTATGAGGGCAATCTCCAGTTTCGTCAGCAAATCAATAGTAAGTTAGAATACCAAAAAGCCTTTGAGATTGCTTGCAAGATAGAGGGCTATCCAAGACAAACCTCGGTCCATGCGGCTGGTGTTGTGATTAGCGACCAAGATTTGACGGACTACATTCCTCTAAAGCATGGTGATGAAATTCCACTGACTCAGTATGATGCTCATGGTGTTGAGGCTAGCGGGCTTTTGAAGATGGACTTTCTGGGACTACGAAATTTGGCCTTTGTCCAGAAAATGCAAGAGTTGCTTGCTGAAACAGAAGGGATTCATCTGAAAATAGAAGAAATCAATTTAGAAGACAAAGAAACGTTAGCTCTTTTTGCTGCTGGTAATACAAAAGGTATCTTTCAATTTGAACAACCTGGTGCCATTCGCCTGCTTAAGCGTGTTCAACCAGTCTGTTTTGAAGATGTTGTAGCAACTACTTCCCTAAATCGACCAGGTGCTAGTGACTATATCAATAATTTTGTGGCAAGAAAGCATGGGCAGGAAGAAGTGACTGTTCTGGATCCAGTACTGGAGGATATTTTGGCTCCAACCTACGGCATTATGCTCTATCAGGAGCAGGTTATGCAAGTTGCCCAGCGTTTTGGCGGATTTAGTCTTGGGAAAGCCGACATTTTGCGTCGAGCTATGGGGAAAAAGGATGCCTCTGCTATGCATGAGATGAGGGCTTCCTTTATCCAAGGTTCATTAGAAGCTGGACATACCGTGGAAAAGGCAGAGCAGGTCTTTGATGTCATGGAGAAGTTTGCAGGTTATGGGTTTAACCGATCTCACGCCTATGCCTACTCAGCCTTGGCCTTCCAGTTGGCTTATTTCAAAACGCATTATCCAGCCATTTTTTATCAGGTCATGTTAAATTCTGCCAACAGTGATTACTTAACAGATGCCCTAGAAGCAGGCTTTGAAGTAGCGCCTCTGTCCATCAACACCATTCCCTATCACGATAAAATTGCAAACAAGGCCATCTATCTAGGATTGAAATCGATTAAGGGAGTCAGCAAGGATTTGGCTCTATGGATTCTTGAAAATAGACCTTATTCTAACATTGAAGATTTTATAGCTAAATTACCTGAGAATTATCTGAAACTTCCCTTGCTAGAACCTTTGGTAAAAGTTGGTCTTTTCGATTCATTTGAAAAAAATCGTCAAAAAGTATTCAATAATTTAGCTAATCTATTTGAATTTGTGAAAGAGTTAGGAAGCTTGTTTGGTGAGACCATCTATAGTTGGCAAGATTCGGAGGACTGGACGGAGCAAGAAAAATTCTATATGGAACAAGAGCTTTTAGGAATAGGTGTTAGCAAACATCCTCTACAAACTATCGCAAGTAAGGCTATTTACCCAATTACTCCTATTAGTAATTTATCAGAAAATAGCTACGCTATTATTTTGGTTGAAGTTCAGAAAATAAAAGTAATTCGTACCAAAAAGGGCGAAAACATGGCTTTCTTACAGGTGGATGACAGTAAGAAAAAATTGGATGTCACTCTCTTTTCAGACTTATATCGTCAGGTTGGACAGGAAATAAAAGAGGGAGCCTTCTGCTATATCAAAGGTAAAGTTCAGTCACGTGATGGCCGTCTGCAAATGATTGCACAAGAAATAAGAGAAGCAGTAGCTGAACGCTTTTGGATTCAGGTGAAAAATCATGACTCGGATCAAGAAATTTCACGTGTTTTAGACCAATATAAAGGCCCAATCCCAGTCATCATCAGGTATGAAGAGGAACAGAAAACCATCGTTTCCCATCATCATTTTGTAGCTAAATCCAATGAATTAGAAGCGAAATTGAATGAAATCGTTATGAAAACGATTTATCGCTAAAAATACGGAAAATAGAAGAATTTTAAAATCAAATGTGGTATAATCAATAAGAATGTTAAAAGAAAAAGGAGCATAAACCAATATGAAACGTATTGCTGTTTTGACTAGTGGCGGAGACGCCCCTGGTATGAACGCTGCTATCCGTGCAGTTGTTCGTCAAGCAATTTCAGAAGGAATGGAAGTGTTTGGTATCTATGATGGATATGCTGGTATGGTTGCTGGTGAAATTCATCCCCTAGATGCAGCTTCAGTAGGAGACATCATTTCTCGTGGTGGTACTTTCCTTCACTCAGCTCGCTACCCAGAGTTCGCTCAACTTGAAGGGCAACTTAAAGGGATTGAGCAATTGAAAAAACACGGTATTGAAGGTGTAGTTGTTATCGGTGGTGACGGATCTTACCACGGTGCTATGCGTTTGACTGAACATGGCTTCCCAGCTATCGGTCTTCCAGGTACAATCGATAACGATATCGTTGGTACTGACTTTACAATCGGTTTTGATACAGCGGTTACGACTGCTATGGACGCTATCGATAAGATTCGTGATACATCATCAAGTCACCGTCGTACTTTTGTTATCGAAGTTATGGGACGTAACGCCGGTGATATCGCTCTTTGGGCTGGTATTGCAACTGGTGCTGATGAAATCATCATTCCTGAAGAAGGATTCAAGATGGAAGATATCGTAGCAAGTATCAAAGCTGGTTATGAGTGTGGTAAAAAACACAATATCATCGTCTTGGCAGAAGGTGTGATGTCAGCGGCTGAATTTGGTCAAAAACTTAAAGAAGCTGGAGACACAAGTGATCTTCGTGTAACAGAACTTGGACATATCCAACGTGGTGGTTCTCCAACTGCGCGTGACCGTGTATTGGCGTCACGCATGGGTGCGCATGCTGTTAAACTTCTTAAAGAAGGTATCGGTGGTGTTGCGGTTGGTATCCGTAACGAGAAAATGGTTGAAAACCCAATCCTTGGAACTGCAGAAGAAGGAGCATTGTTTAGCCTTACTGCAGATGGTAAAATTGTGGTTAACAACCCACACAAGGCTGACCTTGAGCTATCTAGCTTGAATAAGAGCTTGTCATAATTTACAATTTAGTTAATAAGACCAAAAAGGTCAAATATATAAAGGAGTCACAAAAATCATGAATAAACGTGTAAAAATCGTTGCAACTTTGGGTCCTGCGGTAGAAATCCGTGGTGGTAAAAAATTTGGTGATGACGGATACTGGGGTGAAAAACTTGATGTTGAAGCTTCAGCTAAAAACATTGCTAAATTGATTGAAGCTGGTGCTAACACATTCCGTTTCAACTTCTCACACGGTGACCACCAAGAACAAGGTGAGCGTATGGCAACTGTTAAACTTGCAGAAAAACTTGCAGGTAAAAAAGTTGGTTTCCTTCTTGATACAAAAGGACCAGAAATCCGTACAGAATTGTTCGAAGGTGAAGCTAAAGAGTATTCATACAAAACTGGTGAGAAAATCCGTGTTGCAACTAAACAAGGAATCAAATCAACTCGTGAAGTGATTGCATTGAACGTTGCTGGTGCTCTTGATATCTATGATGATGTTGAAGTTGGTCGTCAAGTGTTGGTTGACGATGGTAAACTTGGTCTTCGTGTGGTTGCTAAAGATGATGCAACTCGTGAATTTGAAGTTGAAGTTGAAAACGATGGTATCATTGCTAAACAAAAAGGTGTGAACATTCCTAACACTAAAATTCCTTTCCCAGCTCTTGCTGAACGCGATAACGACGATATCCGTTTCGGTCTTGAACAAGGTATCAACTTCATCGCGATTTCATTCGTACGTACTGCAAAAGACGTTAACGAAGTTCGTGCAATCTGTGAAGAAACTGGAAACGGACATGTTCAATTGTTCGCTAAAATCGAAAACCAACAAGGTATCGATAACTTGGATGAAATCATTGAAGCTGCTGATGGTATCATGATTGCTCGTGGTGACATGGGTATCGAAGTACCATTCGAAATGGTTCCAGTTTACCAAAAAATGATTATCACTAAAGTCAATGCTGCAGGTAAAGTTGTTATCACTGCAACAAACATGCTTGAAACAATGACTGAAAAACCACGTGCAACTCGTTCAGAAGTATCAGATGTTTTCAACGCTGTTATCGATGGAACTGACGCTACAATGCTTTCAGGTGAGTCTGCAAACGGTAAATACCCACTTGAGTCAGTAACTACAATGGCTACAATCGATAAGAACGCTCAAACTCTTCTTAACGAATACGGACGTTTGAACTCAGATTCATTCGAACGTAACTCTAAGACAGAAGTAATGGCTTCAGCTGTTAAAGATGCTACTAACTCAATGGACATTAAATTGGTTGTAACTCTTACTAAGACAGGCCACACTGCACGTTTGATCTCTAAATACCGTCCAAATGCTGACATCTTGGCATTGACATTCGACGAATTGACAGAACGTGGATTGATGTTGAACTGGGGTGTTATCCCAATGTTGACAGATGCTCCATCATCAACTGACGATATGTTCGAAATCGCTGAACGTAAAGCAGTTGAAGCAGGTCTTGTACAATCTGGTGACGATATCGTTATCGTAGCTGGTGTACCACTTGGGGAAGCTGTACGTACAAACACAATGCGTATCCGTACAGTACGTTAATTAATAGAAAAATAGCCTATCATATCAAGCTTTCTAGCCTGTATGATGGGCTTTTTTGTATATGGGAAAAGTTTTCTACTTTTGATTTAATGCGACTGTAGCCAAAGAGTAAATCGTTGCTTGTTCCATACTTTTTGTGATGTGAGTATAAATCTGATTGGTCTTCTTAGCGTCTCTATGACTTACACGCACAATGATAGTTTTAAGAAGAAGCAAGCAAACTTAATAAGATATTGAATTTAAACACAAAAAATAACCCCTTGAGGATTCAAGGAGTTATTTCAACTTTAATTAGTTTTTAGAAGCTGCTTGGAATTCTGGGTTTTTCCATGCTTCGTCAATGATAGCTTGCAATTCTTTAGCAGATGCTTGCATTTTTTGAGTTTCTGCGTCGTTCAATGGGATATTTACTGGACGAACGATACCATGTGCACCAACAACAGCTGGTTGACCGATAAATACGTCTTTAACACCATATTGACCTTCTTGGAATACAGAAAGTGGAAGTACTGCGTTTTCATCGTCAAGGATTGCTTTAGTGATACGAGCAAGGGCTACTGCGATACCGTAGTATGTTGCACCTTTTTTGTTGATGATTGTGTAGGCTGCATCACGAACACCTTCGAACAATTCAATCAATTCAGCTTCTTGAACATTTTGAGTGTCTTTAAGGAATTCTTCAAGGTTTACACCAGCGATGTTTGCGTGTGACCAAACAGCGAACTCAGAGTCACCGTGTTCACCCATGATGTAGGCGTGAACTGAACGAGCATCAACGTCAAGTTTTTCAGCAAGTGCTTGACGGAAACGAGCTGAGTCAAGTGAAGTACCTGAACCGATAACACGTTCTTTAGGGAAACCAGAGAATTTCCAAGTTGAGTAAGTCAAAACGTCAACTGGGTTAGCAGCAACAAGGAAGATACCTTTGAAACCTGATTCAACAACTTGAGTTACGATTGATTTGTTGATAGCAAGGTTTTTACCTACAAGGTCAAGACGAGTTTCACCTGGTTTTTGAGGAGCACCTGCAGTGATTACAACAAGGTCAGCGTCTGCACAGTCAGAGTATTGAGCTGCATAGATTTTTTTAGGTGAAGTGAAGGCAAGGGCGTGACTAAGGTCAAGCGCGTCACCAACAGCTTTTTCATGCAATTGTGGAATTTCGATAATTCCAAGCTCTTGTGCAATTCCTTGGTTAACAAGTGCAAAAGCGTAAGATGAACCTACAGCACCATCTCCGACAAGGATAACTTTTTTGTGTTGTTTAGTTGAAGTCATTGTTCTAAACATCTCCTTAATTTTATTCAGGGATTTCCCCAGTTATTTTAATTCTATCACTTTTAAAAAGCTTTGTCACGAATATGCCTTTCAGTTCTTGATGTAAACGTTTTAGTGGTTTTAGATACCTGAAATATAGTCGACATTATGGTATAATATTATTAATTACTAATAGTGAAATGAGGCATTTATTAATGCAGGATAGAAATTTAGTGAATGTCAATCTGACAAAGGAGATGAAGACGAGCTTTATCGATTACGCCATGAGTGTTATCGTAGCGCGGGCTCTTCCTGATGTTCGAGATGGCTTGAAACCTGTTCACCGTCGGATTCTCTATGGAATGAATGAATTGGGTGTTACTCCAGACAAACCTCATAAAAAATCTGCTCGTATTACAGGGGATGTCATGGGTAAATACCACCCACACGGGGACTCCTCTATCTATGAAGCTATGGTTCGTATGGCTCAATGGTGGAGTTACCGTTACATGCTTGTAGATGGGCATGGAAACTTTGGTTCCATGGATGGCGATGGTGCTGCCGCCCAGCGTTATACTGAGGCACGTATGAGCAAGATTGCTCTGGAAATGCTTCGTGATATCAATAAGAATACGGTTGATTTCGTTGATAACTATGATGCCAATGAGCGTGAACCCTTGGTCTTGCCAGCTCGTTTTCCAAACCTTTTGGTCAATGGAGCAACTGGTATTGCCGTTGGGATGGCGACCAATATTCCCCCTCATAACTTGGGTGAAACCATTGATGCAGTGAAGTTGGTTATGGATAATCCTGAAGTGACCACTAAGGACTTGATGGAAGTCTTGCCTGGTCCAGATTTTCCAACTGGTGCCCTTGTCATGGGGAAATCAGGCATTCATAAGGCTTATGAAACAGGTAAAGGTTCTATTGTTCTTCGTTCTCGTACTGAAATTGAAGAAACTAAGACTGGCCGTGAGCGCATCGTTGTAACAGAATTTCCTTACATGGTCAATAAAACAAAGGTACATGAGCATATTGTTCGTTTGGTTCAGGAGAAACGCATTGAGGGGATCACAGCGGTTCGTGATGAGTCCAACCGTGAAGGTGTTCGTTTCGTGATTGAGGTCAAGCGCGATGCCTCAGCCAATGTTATCCTTAACAACCTCTTCAAGATGACCCAGATGCAAACCAACTTTGGTTTTAATATGTTGGCGATTCAAAATGGTGTACCGAAGATTTTGTCCCTTCGTCAGATTTTGGATGCTTATATTGAGCACCAAAAAGAAGTGGTTGTTCGTCGT
Source organism: bacterium (assembly GCA_905221455.1). Classification (GTDB taxonomy): domain Bacteria; phylum Bacillota; class Bacilli; order Lactobacillales; family Streptococcaceae; genus Streptococcus. Next base: position 247,497 of record CAJNDF010000002.1, read on the forward strand.
ACTCGTTTTGATAAGGAAAAAGCTGAAGCGCGTGCGCATATCTTAGAAGGTCTCTTGATTGCGCTAGACCATATCGACGAAGTGATTCGTATCATCCGTGCTAGTGAAACAGACGCAGAAGCACAAGCTGAGTTGATGAGTAAGTTTAAGCTTTCTGAACGTCAAAGTCAGGCTATCCTAGATATGCGTCTTCGTCGTTTGACAGGTTTGGAACGCGATAAAATTCAGTCTGAATATGATGACCTCTTGGCTCTGATTGCAGATTTGGCGGATATTCTTGCTAAGCCAGAACGTGTTTCTCAAATCATCAAAGACGAATTGGATGAAGTTAAGCGTAAGTTTGGCGACCAACGTCGTACAGAGTTGATGGTCGGTGAAGTTTTGAATCTCGAAGATGAAGACTTGATTGAAGAATCGGATGTCTTGATTACACTGTCTAACAAAGGCTACATCAAGCGTCTGGACCAAGCTGAATTTACCGCTCAAAAACGTGGGGGTCGTGGTGTTCAAGGAACAGGTGTTAAGGATGACGATTTTGTCCGAGAGTTAGTGTCAACTAGCACCCATGATCACCTGCTCTTCTTCACAAATAAAGGACGTGTCTATCGCCTGAAAGGTTATGAAATTCCTGAGTATGGTCGGACGGCCAAAGGGCTACCAGTAGTCAATCTCTTGAAATTGGACGAAGGTGAAAGTATTCAGACTATTATCAATGTTGAGTCTGAACGTAGTGATGATGCTTATCTCTTCTTCACAACCCGTCATGGTATTGTGAAGCGAACCAGCGTCAAGGAATTTGCTAACATTCGCCAGAATGGTCTCAAGGCTTTGAACCTCAAGGATGAAGATGAGTTGATTAATGTCTTGTTGACGGAAGAAGATACGGATATTATTATTGGTACCAAGTTTGGTTATGCAGTTCGTTTTAATCAATCAGCTGTTCGTGGCATGAGTCGTATCGCCACTGGTGTAAAAGGTGTTAACCTTCGTGATGAAGACACAGTTGTTGGTGCTAGTGTGATAACAGACCAGGACGAGGTTCTTATCATCACAGAAAAAGGATTTGGTAAGCGCACAGTTGCGACTGAATATCCTACTAAAGGCCGTGGTGGTAAAGGGATGCAAACCGCTAAAATTACAGAAAAGAATGGTTCCCTTGCTGGTCTTATGACCGTTAAAGGCGATGAAGACTTGATGATTATCACTGATACAGGTGTCATGATTCGAACCAATGTTGCCAATATTTCACAAACAGGACGCTCAACTATGGGAGTTAAAGTAATGCGTCTGGATCAAGATGCTAAAATTGTGACCTTTACAACGGTTGCAGCGGCAGAAAAAGAAGAAGTTGGGACAGAAAACGAAACAGAAGGTGAAGCATAATGTCTCAAAAAAATAATAAGAAGAAAAACAAACGAAAAAATCTGCTGACAAATATCCTAGCAGGATTTCTGATACTACTATCAATTGCTTTGATTTTTAATGCTAAAATTCGTGATATTTTCATAGTTTGGAATACCAATAAGTACCAAGTTAGTCAGGTATCAAAAGAAAAAATAGAAGAAAATCAGGATACAGAAGGAAATTTTGATTTTGATTCTGTCAATGCTATCTCTTCGGAAGCTGTTCTAGCTTCTCAATGGGATGCTCAAAAATTACCAGTTATCGGCGGAATTGCAGTTCCTGAATTAGAAATGAATCTGCCAATTTTTAAAGGGCTTGATAATGTCAACCTCTTCTATGGTGCTGGTACGATGAAACGCGATCAAGTGATGGGGAAAGGAAATTATAGTCTAGCTAGTCATCATATTTTTGGTGTCAATAATGCTAATAAAATGTTATTTTCTCCTTTAGATAACGCTAAAAATGGTATGAAGATTTATCTAACCGATAAAAATAAAGTTTATACTTATGAAATACGTGAAGTCAAACGGGTTACACCGGATCGTGTTGATGAAGTTGATGATAGAGATGGGGTAAATGAGATTACATTAGTAACCTGTGAAGACCTTGCCGCTACAGAACGTATTATTGTAAAAGGCGATTTGAAAGAAACAAAAGATTATTCACAAACATCTGATGAAATCCTAACAGCTTTCAATCAACCATATAAACAATTTTATTAATACAAATCAGTGAAATCCAGGATTTCACTGATTTTTTAAGCTTTTCATAAAAATAAACTTTTATGAAATACAGAAAACGCTTCCTAAATTCAAGAGTTTGTGATATAATTATCAGGTAAAAAATTTTTAGGAGTTTATTATGGTTTCTTCAGAATTTATCTCAAAGATTGAATTTGCATGCAAGAAGAAAGAAAGTCTTTATAGCCAAAGCAAATTTAAGTATGCGATTCGTTCTATGTTTGCAGGTGCATTTTTAACCTTCAGTACAGCAGCAGGTGCAGTCGGGGCTGACTTGATTAATAAAATTGCGCCTGGTAGTGGACGCTTCCTCTTCCCATTTGTCTTTGCTTGGGGTTTGGCCTACATTGTTTTCTTGAATGCCGAGTTGGTAACATCAAACATGATGTTTTTGACTGCTGGTAGTTTCTTGAAAAAAATCTCTTGGAGAAAAACAGCTGAGATTTTACTTTACTGTACCTTGTTCAACCTTATCGGAGCCTTGATAGCAGGTTGGGGCTTTGCTCACTCAGCAGCTTATGCACATCTGACACACGATAGTTTCATCTCGGGGGTTGTTGAGATGAAGTTAGGCCGTTCAAATGAATTAGTCTTACTTGAGGCAATTTTGGCAAATATTTTTGTAAATATTGCGATTCTTTCATTTGTTTTGGTCAAAGATGGTGGTGCCAAACTTTGGCTTGTGTTATCAGCGATTTACATGTTTGTATTCTTAACAAATGAGCACATTGCGGCGAACTTTGCTTCTTTCGCGATTGTAAAATTCAGTGTTGCTGCTGATTCAATTGCTAACTTTGGTGTTGGAAATATGCTCCGTCATTGGGGAGTAACCTTCATCGGAAACTTTATCGGAGGAGGCCTCCTGATGGGTCTTCCATATGCCTTCCTCAATAAAAACGAAGATACTTATGTAGATTAAGAAATGAGCACGATTGAGTCGTGCTTTTTTCGATTTTGTAAGAAGCAATAGCTACTCCTTATATCAAAATATAGAAAAGAGGTATTAGTCAAGATAGGTCGATAGTGCTACAATATCCTTAATCAAACTATTTGGAGGTCGCCATATGACTCGTGATTTTAAATTTGAAACTCTACAACTACATGCTGGGCAAGTTGTGGATCCAGCAACTAAGTCTCGTGCAGTGCCAATTTATCAGACAACATCCTTCGTTTTTGATGATACGCAGGAGGGTGCCGATTTGTTTGCCTTGAGAAAACCAGGCAACATCTATACTCGTATTACCAATCCTACAACAGCTGCTTTTGAAGAAAGAATTGCTGCTCTTGAAGGTGGTGTTGGTGCGCTTGCAACAGCCTCAGGTATGGCAGCAGTGACTTATACGATTTTGGCTCTTGCCCACGCTGGTGACCATGTAGTAGCGGCCTCAACTATCTACGGTGGGACCTTCAATCTCTTGAAAGAAACCCTTCCTCGTTATGGTATCACAACAACCTTTGTGGATGTGGATAATTTGGAGGAAGTAGAAGCAGCTATCAATGACAATACCAAGCTTGTCTTGATTGAAACCTTGGGCAATCCCTTGATTAACATTCCTGATTTGGAAAAATTGGCAGAGATTGCGCATAAACATCAGATTCCACTTATTTCTGACAATACCTTTGCAACACCTTACTTGATTAACGTCTTCTCTCACGGTGTAGATATTGCTATTCACTCTGCGACCAAGTTTATCGGCGGGCATGGTACGACTATTGGAGGAGTGATTGTCGATAGTGGTCGTTTTGACTGGGAGGCTTCAGGGAAATTCCCTCAATTTGTTGAGGAAGACCCAAGCTACCATAACTTGAGCTATACTCGTGATGTGGGTGCTGCAGCCTTTATTATCGCTGTTCGTGTCCAATTGCTTCGTGATACAGGGGCGACCTTGTCACCATTTAATGCCTTTCTCTTGCTCCAAGGGCTTGAAACTCTTTCACTTCGTGTGGAACGCCATGTGCAAAATGCAGAGAAAATTGTTGATTTCCTTGTCAATCATCCTAAGGTAGAAAAAGTCAACTATCCAAAACTAGCTGACAGTCCTTACCATGCCTTGGCTGATAAATATTTACCAAAAGGTGTGGGGTCGATCTTTACCTTCCATGTCAAAGGTGGGGAGGCAGAAGCCCGCAAGGTGATTGATAATTTGGAAATTTTCTCTGACCTTGCGAACGTGGCAGATGCTAAGTCTCTTGTTGTTCATCCAGCGACTACAACACATGGTCAGTTGTCAGAAAAAGACCTGGAAGCAGCAGGTGTTACACCAAACCAAATTCGTTTGTCAATCGGACTTGAAAATGTAGAGGATTTGATTGAAGACTTGCGCTTGGCCTTGGAAAAAATTTAAAGTAAAAGATATAAACAGTGGGTTTCGACTCACTGTTTTTGATTTTCCCTTAGGCATGATATAATGGATAAAGAAGTCTAGAAAGAGGAACGATATGAACGAAATCAAATGTCCCAACTGTGGGGAAGTCTTTACAGTAAATGAAAGTCAGTATGCTGAACTATTGTCTCAAGTGAGAACGGCAGAGTTTGATAAGGAATTACACGACCGCATGAGGCAGGAACTGGCTTTGGTTGAGCAAAAGGCTATGAATGAGCAACAGTCTAAACTAGCTCAAAAAGACCAAGAAATCGCGCAATTGCAGAGTCAAATCCAAAACTTTGATACAGAGAAAGAGTTGGCCAAGAAAGAGGTTGAACAAACAAGTCATGAGGCCTTATTAGCAAAGGACAAGGAAGTGCAGGCCTTGGAAAATCAATTGGCCACCTTGCGTTTGGAGCATGAAAATCAACTGCAAAAGACCCTTTCTGACCTTGAAAAAGAACGAGATCAGGTCAAAAATCAGTTGCTATTGCAAGAAAAGGAAAATGAGTTGTCTTTGGCTTCTGTTAAACAAAACTATGAAGCCCAGCTCAAGGCAGCCAGTGAACAAGTCGAATTTTACAAGAATTTCAAGGCTCAACAATCTACAAAAGCGATTGGGGAAAGCCTAGAACAGTATGCGGAAAGTGAGTTTAACAAGGTCCGTAGTTTCGCCTTTCCAAATGCTTACTTTGAGAAGGATAACAAGGTCTCTGCGCGTGGGTCCAAAGGGGACTTTATCTTCCGAGAGAGTGATGAAAATGGAGTGGAAATCATTTCCATCATGTTTGAGATGAAAAATGAAGCGGATGGAACAGAGAAGAAGCATAAGAATGCAGATTTTTATAAGGAATTGGACAAGGACCGTCGTGAAAAGAACTGTGAATATGCGGTTTTAGTGACCATGCTTGAGGCTGATAACGACTACTTTAACACAGGGATTGTTGACGTCAGCCACGAGTATGAAAAGATGTATGTGGTTCGCCCTCAGTTCTTTATCCAGTTGATTGGGCTTTTGCGAAATGCGGCTCTTAATTCTCTAAAATACAAGCAAGAGTTGGCACTTGTCCGTGAACAAAACATTGATATCACTCATTTTGAAGAAGATTTGGATGCTTTTAAACTAGCCTTTGCCAAAAACTACAACTCAGCTTCGACCAACTTTGGCAAAGCAATCGACGAAATTGACAAGGCCATCAAACGCATGGAAGAGGTCAAGAAATTCCTAACCACATCTGAAAACCAACTCCGTCTAGCTAATAATAAGCTGGAAGACGTTTCAGTAAAAAAATTAACTCGAAAAAATCCAACTATGAAAGCTAAATTTGAAGCACTGAAGGGGGAGTGAGAAAACAAGATATGAACGGTATTATCAACTTAAAAAAAGAAGCGGGAATGACCTCGCACGATGCGGTTTTTAAACTGCGTAAGATTTTGGGAACCAAGAAAATTGGTCATGGTGGGACCTTGGATCCGGATGTAGTGGGTGTTTTGCCTATTGCGGTTGGCAAGGCGACACGAATGGTCGAGTTTATGCAGGATGAGGGCAAGGTCTATGAGGGGGAGATTACTCTCGGATATTCAACAACGACTGAGGATGCCAGTGGGGAAGTGGTCGCAGAGACACCTGTTTTATCGCACTTGGATGAAAAGCTTGTTGATGAAGCAATCGCCAGTCTGACAGGACCTATTATTCAGATTCCGCCTATGTATTCGGCAGTCAAGATCAATGGTCGTAAGCTCTATGAGTATGCGCGTGCTGGTCAGGAAGTGGAGCGTCCAGAACGTCAGGTAACTATTTATAGCTTTGAGCGGACAAGTCCGATTTCTTATGATGGCCATCTTGCACGATTCACTTTTCGTGTAAAATGCAGTAAGGGAACTTATATCCGTACCTTATCGGTTGATTTAGGTGAGAAGCTTGGTTATGCGGCTCATATGTCACATCTGACACGGACTAGTGCTGCAGGTTTACATCTAGAAGATGCCTTGACCTTGAAAGAAATTGCTGCAAAATTGGAGTCTGGTCAGCTGGACTTTCTCCATCCTTTAGAGATTGGGACGGGTGACCTTGTTAAAGTTTTCCTAAGTCCAGAAGAAGCTACAGAAGTGCGCTTTGGTCGCTTTATTGAGCTCGACCAAACGGACAAAGAACTGGCTGCCTTTGAAGGTGATACATTGCTAGCCATTCTAGAAAAGCGAGACAATCTCTACAAACCAAGGAAGGTTTTTAGCTAGTCTAACTGAGGTGTAGGGAATGTTGTTTCCCATAGACTATCCAAATCAGACTATAAATTTTGCAAAAAATGTGATAAAATAGACGACGGATAAAAAAACGGAGGATAGCATGCAAAATAGACCAATCATTATCGGAGTGACAGGTGGTTCTGGTGGAGGAAAAACCAGTGTTTCAAGGGCCATTTTATCGCATTTCCCTGATGAAAAGATTTCCATGATTGAGCATGATTCATACTACAAGGATCAGTCTCATTTGACCTTTGAAGAGCGTGTCAAAACCAACTATGACCATCCTTTTGCCTTTGATACAGATTTGATGATCGAGCAAATTAAGGAATTGTTGGCAGGGCGTCCGGTGGACATTCCGACTTATGACTATACAGAGCATACACGAAGTAGCAAGACCTATCGTCAGGAGCCTCAAGATGTCTTTATCGTTGAGGGGATTTTGGTCTTGGAGGACAAGCGCCTGCGCGATTTGATGGATATCAAGATTTTTGTGGATACGGATGATGATGTGCGCATTATTCGTCGGATCAAGCGTGATATGGAAGAGCGTGGCCGTAGTCTTGATAGTGTTATTGACCAGTACTTAGGCGTGGTTAAACCAATGTACCACCAGTTTATAGAACCAACCAAGCGTTATGCTGATATCGTCATTCCTGAGGGAGTCAGCAATACCGTTGCTATCGACCTGTTGACGACCAAGATTGCAAAGATTTTGGAAGAAGCTCGAAACAGCAAATAATCATACGTGGAGGCCTTGCCTCCTTTTTTATTTTTCCCTCATAATGGTACATAAATGAAGATTTTTAGGCATATTTTTGGTATAATAATACCCATGAAAGAGCAAGGAAATGAATAGTAGGTGGAGATGGAAAAGTATTTATCGGTAACAACTTTGACCAAGTATCTGAAAATGAAATTTGATAAAGACCCTTACTTGGAACGGGTCTATTTAACTGGTCAAGTTTCCAATTTTCGTAAACGACCTACTCACCAATATTTCTCCCTAAAGGATGACCATGCAGTTATTCAAGCGACCATCTGGTCTGGGGTTTATCAGAAATTAGGTTTCGACCTGGAAGAAGGGATGAAAATCAATGTGATTGGGCGTGTACAGGTCTATGAACCGAGTGGTAGCTACTCCATCATCATTGAAAAGGCAGAGCCTGATGGAGTTGGGGCACTTGCGATTCAGTTTGAACAACTCAAGAAAAAATTGACAGAAGAAGGTCTGTTTCAAGAACGCTTCAAGCAACCTCTGCCTCAGTTTGCTAGGCGAATTGGTGTAGTGACTAGCCGCAGTGGGGCCGTTATTCGAGATATTATCACGACCGTCAGCAGGCGCTTTCCAGGTGTGGACATTCTTCTCTATCCGACCAAGGTGCAAGGTGAGGGTTCTGCGGAGGAAATTGCTCGAAATATTGCGCGTGCTAATCAACGTGACGATTTGGACTTGCTCATTATTGGTCGTGGTGGTGGTTCCATCGAGGATCTCTGGGCCTTTAACGAAGAAATTGTGGTACGGGCTATTTTTGAATCTCGTCTGCCAGTTATCTCTAGTGTGGGCCATGAGACAGATGTGACCTTGGCGGATTTTGTGGCAGATAGACGGGCTGCTACACCGACTGCTGCAGCTGAACTAGCAACGCCCGTGACCAAGTTGGATCTATTAGCTCATTTGCAAAATCAAGAAAAACGGATGGCAACAGCAGTCCGAAATGTCCTATCTAAGAAACAAGAAGCTTTGAAAAAATGCAGTCAGTCAGTCATCTTTAGACAGCCAGAGCGCTTGTATGATGGTTATTTGCAACGATTGGATCAATTGCAACTGCGCTTAAAACAAAGTTTGCGCACACAGATTTCCGATAACAAACAGCTAGTACAAGCAAGGACACATCAACTGGTGCAATTATCACCTGTGACCAAAATCCAACGCTATCAAGACCGCCTAGGTCAGTTGGATAAGCTCCTACGTAGCCAAATGGCGCTGGTTTATGATGCCAAGGTTGCTGAAGTGAAAAGACTTTCAGAAGCCCTACTGATGTTGGATACCAGTCGAATCGTGGCGCGTGGTTATGCTATTGTCAAAAAAGAAGAGTCCGTTGTAGATTCGGTTGAGAGTTTGAAGAAAAAAGACCAAGTAACGCTTTTGATGCGAGATGGTCAAGTAGAATTAGAGGTTAAAGATGTCAAAACAAAAGAAATTTGAGGAAAATCTAGCAGAACTGGAGACCATTGTCCAAAGTTTGGAAAATGGTGAAATTGCTTTAGAAGATGCGATTGCTGCCTTTCAAAAGGGCATGGTCTTGTCAAAAGAGCTCCAAGCGACGCTGGACAAGGCTGAAAAGACCTTGGTCAAGGTCATGCAAGAAGATGGAACAGAAAGTGATTTTGAATGAAGAAGCAAGAAAAATTAGCTCTTGTCGAGTCGGCTTTGGAAGATTTTTATGGAGATCAGCAGTTTGCTTCTAGTTTGAGAGAGTCGGTTCTCTATTCCATTCATGCTGGTGGCAAGCGTATTCGGCCTTTTCTCTTGTTAGAAGTTCTGGAAGCCTTGCAGGTCGCTATCAAACCTGCTCACGCGCAGGTGGCTGCTGCCCTGGAAATGATTCATACAGGGAGCTTGATTCATGATGATCTTCCAGCTATGGATGATGATGATTACCGTCGGGGACGCTTGACCAATCACAAGAAATTCGGTGAAGCAATGGCTATTTTGGCTGGAGATGCCTTATTCCTAGATCCTTATGCCCTAATAGCGCAGGCAGATTTGCCAAGTCAGATTAAGGTAGACTTAATTGCCAACCTATCCCTTGCTTCAGGAAGTCTGGGCATGGTAGCAGGGCAGGTTTTGGACATGGAGGGCGAACATCAGCATTTATCTTTGGAAGAACTTCAGACCATTCATGCCAATAAGACTGGAAAACTACTAGCCTTTCCCTTCCAAGCGGCTGCTATTATAGCTGAATTGGCACCTGAAATGCAAGCAAAACTGAAGACTGTTGGTGAATTGATTGGGCTTGCTTTTCAAGTTCGAGATGATGTACTGGATGTGACTGCCAGTTTTGAGGAAATTGGCAAGACACCGCAAAAGGACTTGCAGGCTGAAAAATCAACCTATCCTGCCTTGCTGGGCTTGGAAGAGGCCATTGCCTTTTGCAACCAAACCTTGGATCAAGCCGAGGCTAAATTAGAAGAAATTGCCCAGCAGGTTCCCTTTGAGATAGAATCGATTGTAAGTGTAGTAGAAAGTTTGAGAATCAATGGCTAAGGAAAGAGTGGATGTACTAGCTTATAAACAGGGTTTGTTTGAAACACGAGAACAGGCTAAACGTGGTGTCATGGCTGGACTAGTCGTAGCAGTCCTGAATGGAGAACGATTTGACAAACCAGGAGAGAAAATTCCAGACGATACCGAGTTAAAACTCAAGGGCGAGAAACTCAAGTATGTGAGTCGTGGTGGCTTGAAATTAGAAAAGGCCTTGCAGGTCTTTGAGTTGTCAGTGGATGGTGCGACCACGATTGATATCGGGGCCTCTACTGGTGGCTTTACCGATGTTATGCTGCAAAATGGCGCTGAGTTAGTCTTTGCAGTTGATGTTGGTACCAATCAGTTGGCTTGGAAATTACGCCAAGACCAACGGGTTGTCAGCATGGAGCAGTTTAATTTCCGCTATGCTGAAAAGACTGATTTCGAAAAGGAACCGAGCTTTGCCAGTATTGATGTGAGTTTCATTTCCCTCAGTTTGATTCTGCCAGCCTTGCACCGAGTCTTGGCAAATCAAGGACAGGTTGTGGCTCTAGTTAAGCCCCAGTTTGAGGCAGGACGTGAGCAGATTGGAAAAAATGGAATTATTAGAGATGCTAAGGTTCACCAAAATGTCCTTGAATCTGTCACATCTATGGCAGTAGAGGAAGGCTTTTCAGTCCTTGGTTTGGATTTTTCTCCCATCCAAGGTGGTCATGGCAATATTGAGTTTTTAGCATATTTGAAAAAAGAAGAGTCAGCAAGTAATCAAGTTCTTGCTGATATTGAAGAAGTAGTAGAGAGGGCGCATAGTCAATTTAAAAATGAATAAAAAAGAGAGACTTGAAAAAATTAGACGATTTGTGACAGATTATCAAATCGGTACACAAGAAGAAATCGTAGAACATTTGAAAGAGGCAGGAATCACTGCCACTCAAGCGACAGTATCCCGAGATATCAAAGAGCTAGGTATTGTCAAAATTCCTTTAAGAAACAATACTTATGTTTATGAATTGCCAAAATCAATCGTAAAAAGTTTGCAACTGGCTGAAGACAATATCGAATCGGCAGAATTGATGGATAAGATGATCAATCTCCAAGTGATTCCAGGAAATACGGCTTTTGTAAAAGCTCAGTTAATCGAGATTTTTGCGGACAAGATTTTTAGCTGTTTGGCTGATGATAGCTCGATTTTAGTTATTGCCAGAAGTGAAAGTCTAGCTGAGGAAATCTTTGAACAAGTAAAAAATTGGTAGGTCTATATGTTACTTGAAATTTCGATAAAAAACTTTGCCATTATTGAGGCTATTTCCCTCAATTTTGAAAAGGGAATGACTGTCCTGACTGGTGAGACCGGCGCAGGGAAGTCGATTATCATTGATGCCATGAATATGATGTTGGGGGCTCGTGCGACGACAGATGTTATTCGTCATGGTGCGCCAAAGGCAGAGATTGAGGGGCTTTTCTCAGTTGAGAATAGTCGTCTTTTACAGGAAATTTTCGATGAGCAAGGTTTGGAATTGGGTGATGAGATTATCATCCGTCGGGAAATTCTGCAAAATGGTCGGAGTATCAGCCGTGTCAATGGCCAGATGGTCAATCTGTCTGTTTTACGTGCTATTGGGCAACATCTTGTAGACATTCATGGTCAGCATGACCAGGAAGAGTTAATGCGTCCTCAACTTCATATTCAGATGTTGGATGAATTTGGCGATGCAGCTTTTTGGGACTTGAAAGAAACCTATCAAACGAGTTTTGATGCTTATCGAAAAATGCGCAAGCAGGTTCTGGAAGTCAAGAAAAACCAACAGGAACACAAGGCTCGTATTGAAATGTTGGAATTTCAAATGGCAGAGATTGAGGCTGCAAACTTGCAGGCTGGTGAAGATCTGGCTCTCAACCAAGAGAGAGATAAGCTTCTCAACCATAAAAATATTGCGGATACGCTGACCAATGCCTACAGCATGTTGGACAATGAAGAGTTCTCGAGTCTGGCCAATGTTCGTTCGGCCATGAATGACATGGAAAGTGTTGAAGAGTATGACCCTGACTACCGTGAAATTTCAAGTTCTCTGTCTGAGACCTACTATGTCTTAGAGGATATTAGCAAGCGTTTGGAAGCTATTATTGAGGACCTTGATTTTGATGGCAATCGTCTCATGCAGGTTGAGAATCGTTTGGATCTCATTCATACTATTACCCGCAAGTATGGTGGGACTGTGGACGATGTTTTGCTTTATTTTGCCAAGATTACGGATGAATACAATCTCTTGACAGGCAATAACCTTTCGTCTGAGGACATGGAAGCAGAGCTTAAGAAGTTAGAAGTTAATCTTGTCGATTTGGCAGGACAGCTTGCATCTGCTCGTCATGACTTAGCTCAGCAGCTTGAAGCTGAGATTAAACAAGAACTGCAAGACCTTTATATGGAAAAAGCCCAGTTTCAGGTTCGTTTTAGCAAGGGTAAATTCAGTCGTGAGGGCAATGAAACGGTCGAGTTTTACATTTCAACCAACCCTGGCGAAGACTTTAAACCCTTGGTCAAGGTTGCATCTGGTGGGGAATTATCCCGTCTCATGCTAGCCATTAAGTCTGCCTTTTCTCGCAAAGAAGGTAAGACTAGCATTGTCTTTGATGAGGTGGATACAGGAGTATCAGGTCGTGTAGCTCAAGCTATTGCACAGAAGATTCACAAGATTGGCCAGCATGGTCAGGTACTGGCTATTTCCCATTTGCCACAAGTGATTGCGATTGCGGATTATCAATTCTTTATTGAGAAGATTAGTAATGAGCATTCAACGGTTTCGACTGTTCGTCTTTTGACGGTTGAAGAGCGAGTGGAGGAAGTTGCCAAGATGTTGGCAGGCGATGATGTGACGGAAGCAGCCCTGATGCAAGCCAGAGAATTGTTGAGAAACAGGGAGAAATAAGATGACAGACTATTATGTAATTGGAGATGTTCACGGAAAAGCTGGGATGCTAGAAGACCTTCTCAAAACCTGGGATGGTCAGACCCAGTTGCTTTTTCTAGGAGATTTGATTGACCGTGGTGAGGATAGTCGCCGTGTTCTAGAGATGGTTAAGGACTTGGTCGATAATCAAGGGGCTATCTGTTTGTCAGGAAATCACGAGTATATGTTTTTGACTTGGCTCGATGACCCAGAAGAAAGCTATGACCACTATCGTCGCAATGGCGGAGATACAACCATTAACTCTATCCTAGGTCGTCCCTTGGATGCCCCAGTTGATGGAGTAGAAGATGCCAAGCGTGTTGCTACTGAAGCGGCAGGCTTGGTCGAATTTATTCGTCAAATGCCATTTGTAGTAGAGACAGACAAGTATATCTTTGTTCATGCAGGTATTGATTTGACCTTGGATGACTGGCATGAAACCACAGATTATAAGAAAGTCTGGCTTAGAAAACCATTCCACGAAGCCGAAAATCATACTGGAAAAACCATTGTCTTTGGTCATACACCAGTTTATGGTTTATTGAAGCAAGAGCGTGGTACAGCTGAGCTTTGGACTACAGAAGATGGCAAGATTGGGATGGATGGAGGAGCTGTTTATGGTGGTGTCCTTCATGGGATTGTCTTTACTGACCAAGGAATGAAAGAACACTACTTTATCGAAAATGACGGCTTTGTCGCTGAAGATTAGTACTCCTAGCAGGGTATAGTCTTGTCAAAAAATCAAAAACAATTTATAATAAATAGATACCCTGAAAGGAAGAGAATCATGAACTTAGAAGAATTGAAAAAACGACAGGAGAAGATTCGTAACTTCTCTATTATCGCCCATATTGACCATGGGAAATCGACTCTAGCAGACCGCATTTTGGAAAAGACGGAGACGGTTTCAAGTCGTGAAATGCAGGCTCAGCTGTTGGATAGCATGGATTTAGAGCGGGAACGTGGGATTACTATTAAGTTGAATGCCATTGAGCTCAATTATACTGCTAAAGATGGGGAAACTTATATTTTCCACTTGATAGACACACCTGGGCACGTGGACTTTACCTATGAAGTTTCACGTTCGCTAGCTGCCTGTGAGGGGGCTATTTTGGTGGTCGATGCTGCCCAAGGGATTGAGGCTCAAACTCTTGCTAACGTTTATCTAGCCTTGGACAATGATTTGGAAATCATGCCAGTCATTAATAAAATTGACCTGCCAGCAGCGGATCCTGAGCGCGTGCGTACAGAAATTGAGGACGTCATTGGTTTGGATGCCAGTGAAGCAGTCTTAGCATCAGCTAAAGCTGGTATCGGTATTGAAGAAATCCTCGAGCAAATCGTAGAAAAAGTGCCAGCGCCAACAGGTGATGTGACGGCGCCACTGAAGGCATTGATTTTCGACTCTGTTTACGATGCTTACCGTGGGGTTATCCTCCAAGTTCGCGTCATGGACGGAGTGGTCAAACCAGGCGATAAGATTCAGCTCATGAGCAATGGCAAGACCTTTGATGTTACCGAAGTCGGTATTTTTACACCCAAAGCAGTTGGTCGTGATTTCCTTGCGACTGGTGACGTTGGTTATATTGCGGCTTCTATCAAGACGGTTCAGGACACTCGTGTCGGGGATACCGTTACCTTGGCAACCAATCCTGCGGCAGAGCCATTACATGGCTACAAGCAGATGAATCCTATGGTTTTTGCGGGTCTCTACCCAATTGAGTCAAACAAGTACAATGACCTTCGTGAAGCCCTTGAAAAATTGCAACTAAATGATGCCAGCTTGCAGTTTGAACCAGAAACATCTCAGGCACTTGGATTTGGTTTCCGTTGTGGTTTCCTTGGACTTCTCCATATGGATGTTATCCAAGAACGTCTGGAGCGCGAGTTCAATATCGACCTCATTATGACAGCTCCTTCCGTTATTTACAAGGTTAATTTGACCGACGGGGAGTCTATGGATGTGTCTAACCCATCTGAATTCCCAGATCCAACCAAGATTGCGACTATTGAAGAGCCATATGTTAAAGCGCAAATCATGGTACCGCAGGAGTTTGTTGGAGCAGTCATGGAGCTAGCTCAGCGCAAGCGTGGTGACTTTGTGACTATGGATTATATAGATGATAACCGTGTTAATGTCATCTATCAAATTCCACTTGCTGAAATCGTCTTTGACTTCTTTGATAAGCTCAAGTCCTCGACGCGTGGTTATGCAAGCTTTGACTATGAATTGTCAGAGTATCGCCCATCTAAGCTGGTGAAAATGGATATCCTTCTCAATGGAGACAAGGTGGACGCCCTCAGCTTTATCGTTCATAAGGACTTTGCCTACGAACGTGGGAAACTCATCGTTGATAAGCTCAAGAAAATCATCCCTCGTCAACAATTTGAGGTGCCAATTCAAGCAGCAATTGGACACAAAATCGTGGCTCGTACGGATATCAAGGCCCTTCGTAAGAACGTACTTGCTAAGTGTTACGGTGGTGACGTTTCTCGTAAACGCAAACTCCTTGAAAAACAAAAAGCTGGTAAGAAACGCATGAAAGCTATCGGATCAGTAGAAGTTCCGCAAGAAGCCTTCCTCAGCGTCTTGAGTATGGATGAAGAGTAGATTTTCAAAATAGTTTTTATTGTGTATAAGGCGTTAATATAAGAAAAAAATGATAAACAGGCTGAAAAGGCCTGTTTTTTGCATTTAGAATAGGATTAAATTGTTTAAAGTGTTTGTTTTTACTGTTTGTTTTGATTGTAAAGATAAAAAATAAACAAAATAATCAAAAGAAGACAAAAAACAACAAAAAATATTGACAACGATTTCATATAGTGTTATACTTATAACATAAAGTTAATGGAAAGAAGGGAAAACCTTATGGGATTAGATCATTTCTTTGACAAAAACCTTGTGTTTTGTTTAGAAGCGAATAATCAAGAACATCTCTTTGATCAGGTTGCAACTTTATTGGAAGAACGAGAGATCGTAACTCCAACCTATCGCGAAGCCTTGATCACGCGTGAAAAGTCATTTCCAACTGGCTTAGATATGGAATTTTTAGGTAAGGATTTGCCGAATGTGGCTATTCCTCACACAGATACGATTCATAATCTTGCTGAAAAAGTTGTGGTCGTTCGTCTAGATAAACCTGTAACTTTCCACAATATGATTGCGCCAGATAAGGAAGTAGAAGTATCCTTACTCTTCTTTATCATTAATAACTCAAGTTCAAGTCAAACCAACATTCTTGCTCAGTTGATGGACTTCTTTACTGGAAATGGTCATCTTGAAGACTTATCAAAAATTTCTGAACCAGAAGCCCTTTATGCTTATATTGCTGAAGCAATCGCTTAATCTTGTCTATTAAAAATATTAAATCGGAGGAAATCCATATGATTAAAATTCTTGCCGCCTGCGGTGCAGGTGTTAACTCAAGCCACCAAATTAAAAGTGCTCTTGAAGAAGAACTTTCAAACCGTGGTTACGATGTTCACTGTGATGCAGTTATGGTTAAGGACGTCAACGAAGACCTTATTAAAGGTTATGACATCTTTACACCAATTGCTGCGACAGACCTTGGTTTTGATCCAGGTATTCCAGTTATCGAAGCTGGACCAATCTTATTCCGTATCCCAGCTATGAGTGCTCCAGTATATGATAATATTGAAGCAGCTATCAAAGAACACGGATTAAGCTAATTCTAATTTGTTAACATTCATATAACATAAAAAGGGAGGAACTGTTATGGATGCAATATTTGACCTAATCAAAAAGGTCTTTACACCCGTCTTAGATATGGGTGGACCTGTCATCATGTTGATCATTTTGACAATATTGGCTCTACTTTTTGGAGTGAAATTCTCCAAAGCGCTTGAAGGTGGTATCAAACTTGCCATCGCCCTTACTGGTATCGGTGCTATCATCGGTATGCTAAACACTGCTTTCTCAGCGTCACTTGCAAAATTCGTTGAAAATACTGGTATTCAATTGAGTATTACCGACGTTGGTTGGGCACCACTTGCTACAATCACTTGGGGTTCTGCTTGGACACTTTACTTCTTGCTCATCATGTTGATTGTCAACATAGTGATGCTTGCTATGAAGAAAACAGATACACTTGACGTTGATATCTTCGATATCTGGCACTTGTCTATCACAGGTCTTTTGATTAAATGGTATGCAGACAACAACGGTGTGAGCCAAGGGGTTTCACTATTGATTGCTACAGCAGCTATTGTACTTGTTGGGGTTCTTAAAATCATCAACTCTGACTTGATGAAACCTACATTTGATGACCTTCTTAATGCACCAAGTTCATCTCCAATGACTTCAACTCACATGAACTACATGATGAACCCAGTTATCATGGTTTTGGATAAGATTTTTGAAAAATTCTTCCCAGGTCTTGATAAATATGACTTTGACGCTGCTAAATTGAACAAGAAAATCGGTTTCTGGGGATCTAAATTCTTTATCGGTTTCATCCTTGGTATCGTTATCGGTATTATGGGAACTCCACATCCAATTGAAGGTGTTGTTGATGCAGATAAATGGCGTCTCGTTATCAAAGGTTGGTTGTCTCTTGGTTTGACTGCTGGTGTATCTTTGGAACTCTTCTCACTTATTGGTTCATGGTTCATCGCCGCTGTAGAACCTCTTTCACAAGGTATTACAAACGTTGCTACTAAACGTCTTCAAGGACGTAAATTCAACATCGGTCTTGACTGGCCATTCATCGCTGGTCGTGCTGAAATCTGGGCTTGTGCCAACGTACTTGCACCAATCATGTTGATTGAAGCAGTGCTTCTTTCAAAAGTCGGAAATGGTATCTTGCCACTTGCTGGTATCATCGCTATGGGTGTTACTCCAGCTCTCTTGGTTGTAACACGTGGTAAATTGCTCCGTATGATTATCTTCGGAACACTCTTGTTGCCACTCTTCCTTCTTTCAGGTACACTTATCGCACCATTTGCAACAGAACTTGCTAAAGGTGTAGGTGCCTTCCCAGCAGGTGTGAGCGAAACTCAATTGATCACTCACTCAACTCTTGAAGGACCAATCGAAAAACTTCTTGGTTGGACAATTGGTAACACTACAACAGGTGATATCAAAGCAATCCTTGGTGCTGTAGTCTTCCTTGTATTCTATATCGGTATCTTTGCTTGGTACAGAAAACAAATGATCAAACGTAACGAAGAGTACGCAGCAAAAGCAAAATAATGCGCTCCTATAAAATGTAAGCTCAATGAAAATCAAAGAGCAAACTAGGAAGCTAGCCGCAGGTTGCTCAAAACACAGTTTTGAGGTTGTAGATAAGACTGACGAAGTCAGTGAACATATCTACTGCAAGGCGACGCTGACGAAGTTTGAATTGGATTTTCGCAGAGTGTAAATTGTTGAAACTAGGTTGTCATACCTTCTAGGAGTGACAGCCTAGTTTTGTATAAATTATCAAGAAATCGGAGAAAATAATGCTAATTGAATTAAAATCAGAACAATTAAGAGTTCAATTTAACAGTTTTGGTGGGGCTCTTTCTTCTATAAAAGATGCTGAAGGTCTTGAGTATTTGTGGCAAGGAGATGCTACTTATTGGAGTGGACAAGCTCCTGTTCTTTTCCCCATTTGTGGTTCATTGAGAGAGGATACAGCACTTTATATAGATGAGAAGGGGCAAGAAAGCAAAGGAAAGATTCCTCGTCATGGTTTGGTTCGCAAGAAAGAGTTTGAATTAGTTGAACAGACAGATAAGAGTGTAACTTTTGCAATTGAAGATGATGAGAACAGCTATCAGAACTACCCATATCATTTCCGCCTAGAAATCACTTATAGCCTTACTGGAAAGACAGTAAGGACTCAATACAAAATTTTCAATAAAGAAACTAGCAAGGTCATGCCTTACTTTATTGGTGGACATCCAGGCTTTAATTGTCCTCTACTGGATGATGAAGTCTATGAAGATTATTATCTAGAGTTTGAGAAAGAAGAGACTTGCTCTGTTCCACGTCCTTTCCCAGAAACAGGTATGTTGGATTTCCAAGATAGAAGTCCATGGCTAGAAGGTCAAAAAGAAGTAGACCTCAGCTATGATTTGTTCAGTACAGATGCAGTTACCTTAGATGAATTGCAATCTAGAACAATTGCCCTTCGTTCCCGTAAACATGATAAGGGATTGAAAGTTCGTTTCGCAGAGTTTCCAAATCTCATTATATGGTCAACTTTGAATAAAGGTCCTTTCATTGCTTTTGAACCATGGTCTGGCTTGTCAACATCCCTTGAAGAAGGAGATCATCTAGAAGAGAAGAAGAATGTTCGTCTCCTAGAACCTGGTCAAGTGGATCAAATTGGTTTTGATATCGAAATTTTTTAGTTAAAAAAACACAAAAACAAACATTAACTGTTGACTTTTTCCGGAAATAGGAGTATATTATGTTTGTAAGCAACAAATGATGTTTGCAACAAACAAATAATCACTTGTTATATTCTCTTTGAAAGAGAGATTATTTCTAGGAAATTGATTTCCTAAACTTGAATAAGGTGTTATTCATCTTATTCAATCAAATTTGTCAATAAACTGCTAGAAAATCTTTTGTAGGTAAACTGCTAACTATAAAAGTCTTTACTAGCCTAGAAAAATAAAAAGGAGTATACAATATGTCTATTGTTATCGGTGCAGATGCTGCAGGTTTGAGATTGAAAGAAGTTGTGAAAGACTTCTTGGAAAAAGAAAACTTCCACGTTGTGGATGTTACAGCTGAAGGTCAAGACTTTGTTGATGTGACTCTTGCTGTTGCTGCAGAAGTAAATAAAGAAGAACAAAACCTTGGTATTGTAATTGATGCTTATGGAGCTGGTCCATTCATGGTTGCAACTAAAATCAAAGGAATGGTTGCTGCAGAAGTTTCTGACGAACGTTCAGCTTATATGACTCGTGGCCACAACAACTCACGTATGATCACTATGGGTGCACAACTTGTTGGTGATGAATTAGCTAAAAATATTGCTAAAGGATTTGTTAACGGTAAATACGACGGTGGACGTCACCAAATTCGTGTTGATATGTTGAACAAAATGTGTTAATTAGATTACAGTAAGAAAGGTAAGATCAAAATGAAAATTGCAATTGGATGTGACCACATCGTAACAGATGAAAAAATGGCGGTTTCAGAATTTTTGAAATCAAAAGGATATGAAGTCATTGACTTTGGTACATATGACCATACACGTACTCACTACCCAATCTTTGGTAAAAAAGTTGGTGAAGCTGTAACTAGCGGTCAAGCTGATCTTGGAGTATGTATCTGTGGTACTGGTGTTGGTATCAACAACGCTGTAAATAAAGTTCCAGGTGTCCGTTCTGCCTTGGTTCGTGATATGACAACAGCTCTTTATGCTAAAGAACAATTGAACGCTAACGTTATTGGTTTTGGTGGTAAAATTACTGGTGAATTGCTCATGTGTGATATCATCGAAGCTTTCATCCATGCTGAATACAAACCATCTGAAGAAAATAAGAAATTGATTGCGAAAATTGAACATGTTGAAACACATAATGCACATCAAGCGGATTCAAACTTCTTTACAGAATTCCTTGAAAAATGGGATCGCGGAGAATACCACGACTAAGAGGTAGCATATGATTTTAACAGTCACAATGAACCCATCCATTGATATTTCCTATCCTTTGGATGAGTTGAAGATTGATACTGTCAATCGTGTGGTGGATGTAACCAAAACGGCTGGTGGTAAAGGTCTTAATGTTACTCGTGTTCTTTCAGAATTTGGGGATTCTGTTGCGGCAACTGGTTTAGTAGGTGGGAAACTTGGTGAATTTTTAGTAGAAAATATTGATGATAACGTTAAGAAAGACTTCTTCTCTATTCAGGGAGAAACTCGTAACTGTATCGCTATTCTCCACGGAAAAAACCAGACAGAAGTTCTTGAAAAAGGTCCTATAGTATTGGAACAGGAAGGTCAAGACTTTTTGAAACATTTCAAAAATCTTCTGGACTCAGTTGAAGTAGTAGCTATCTCAGGTAGTTTGCCAGCTGGTCTTCCAGTTGATTACTATGCGAGCTTGGTAGAACTTGCTAATCAAGCTGGTAAACCTGTAGTCTTGGACTGTTCTGGTGCAGCACTTCAGGCGGTTCTTGAATCACCACATAAACCCACAGTAATCAAACCAAATAATGAGGAATTATCTCAGCTTCTTGGAAGAGAAGTTTCTGAGGATTTGGATGAATTAAAAGAAGTCCTTCAAGAACCTTTGTTTGCAGGGATTGAATGGATTATCGTTTCACTTGGTGCCAATGGTGCCTTTGCCAAACATGGGGACACTTTCTACAAGGTAGATATTCCTAGAATTCAGGTAGTCAACCCTGTCGGATCTGGAGATTCGACTGTGGCAGGTATTTCATCTGGACTTCTTCATCACGAATCTGATGAAGAATTGCTTAAAAAAGCGAACGTTCTTGGCATGCTAAATGCTCAAGAAAAAATGACGGGTCATGTTAATATGGCTAACTATCAAACTTTGCATAATCAATTATTAGTAAAAGAGGTATAAAATGGCTTTAACAACACAAAAACGTGCTTATTTGGAAAAACTTTCTGATAAAAATGGTATCATTTCTGCTCTTGCTTTCGACCAACGTGGTGCTTTGAAACGTTTGATGGCTCAATATCAAGATGAAGCTCCAACCGTTGAACAAATGGAAGAGCTTAAAGTCTTGGTGGCAGATGAATTGACTAAATACGCTTCATCTATGCTTCTTGACCCTGAGTATGGACTTCCTGCGACTAAAGCTTTGGATAAAGAAGCTGGTCTTCTACTTGCTTATGAAAAAACAGGATACGATACTTCAAGTACAAAACGTTTACCTGACTGTTTGGATGTATGGTCTGCTAAACGCGTGAAAGAACAAGGAGCAGATGCAGTTAAATTCTTGCTATACTATGATGTAGATAGCTCTGATGAGTTAAATCAACAAAAACAAGCTTACATTGAACGTGTCGGTTCTGAATGTGTTGCAGAAGATATTCCTTTCTTCTTGGAAATCTTGGCTTACGATGAAAAAATTGCTGATGCAGGTTCTGTAGAATATGCGAAAGTAAAACCTCGTAAAGTTATCGAAGCTATGAAAGTATTCTCTGATCCACGTTTCAACATCGATGTATTGAAAGTTGAAGTTCCAGTAAACGTGAAATATGTTGAAGGTTTTGGTGATGGAGAAGTCGTTTACAGCCGTGAAGAAGCAGCAGCATTCTTCAAAGCTCAAGACGAAGCAACTAACTTGCCATACATCTACTTGAGTGCTGGTGTATCTGCTAAATTGTTCCAAGAAACATTGCAATTTGCACATGATTCAGGTGCTCGTTTCAACGGAGTACTTTGCGGACGTGCTACTTGGGCTGGTTCAGTAGAACCTTACATCAAAGAAGGGGAAGCAGCAGCTCGTGAATGGTTGCGTACTACTGGATTCCAAAACATTGATGAATTGAACAAGGTTCTTCAAACAACTGCAACTTCATGGAAAGAGCGTGTGTAAGAACTATTAATTTCAATAGTTCAAAATTTAGTTATTAAGTTTCTATAAAAGTGATACTTCATATCTGAAAAGATAATGGACTATCGCTTTTTTTTCTTCTCAAAATATTCAATTTTCTATTGACAAACAGAATAAATAGCGATATAATATAGTTATAATAAATAAACTAATAATAGTGGATCGTAACTTAAAGGCGAAACCGCAAATAATCTTAGCTTTTGCTAGACTATTTGCGGTTTTTTTGTTTAGAAAGGAGGAAAAACAAGATCTACAATGTTATTAGAAAAAAGAAAAGGAGAACAAATGAGGACATTACCAAAAGATTTTATCATGGGTGGAGCTACTGCTGCATATCAAGTTGAAGGTGCAACTCAAATTGATGGGAAGGGACCAGTAGCATGGGATAGTTTTTTAATTGAAAAAGGACGCTATACAGCAGAACCAGCTAGTGATTTTTATCATCAATATCCGGTTGATATTGAATTATGTAAAAAATTTAATATAGATAGTATTAGGTTATCTATTGCATGGAGTAGAATTTTTCCAGATGGTTTTGGGGAAGTAAACCAGCTTGGAGTAGATTTTTATCATTCCGTTTTCTCGGAATGTATAAGTAATGGTATTATACCATTTGTAACGATTCATCATTTTGATACACCAAAAAATTTATTTGAAAAAGGAGATTTTCTAAATAGGGAAAATATTGAACATTTTGTAAATTTTGCTAAATTCTGCTTTGAAGAATTTAAAGAAATTGAATATTGGAGCACTTTCAATGAGATTTACCCACTTGCAACTAATCAATATTTGACGGGAGTTTTCCCTCCAGAAATAAAATTTGATTTTGAAAAGGTAATTACGTGTCTTCACAACATGATGTATGCTCATGCAAGAGTAGTTAATATTTTTAAAGAAGGTAATTATAGAGGTAAAATAGGTGTTGTACATTCTCTAGAACCAAAGTATCCATATAGTGATAAACCAGAAGACATTCATGCTGCAAAGGTTGATGAAGCTTTATCAGTCCGTTTTCTATTAGATGCAACATATTTAGGGGAGTATAGTTCTTCAACTTGGAATCTTGTTCAGGAAATACTCTATAAAAATAATATGTCTGTTTCAATTGATAGCAATGATTTTATAGAGATGAGAAAAGCTTCAGAAAGAAATGATTTCTTAGGTATTAATAACTATGTCAGTCATTGGGTAAAAGCCTACGAGGAAGAGAGTACTTTATTTTATAATACGACAGGTGAAAAAGGAACTCAAGTTTATCGGATTAAAGGAGTTGGAGAAAGAGTACCAAGAGAAGACCTTCCTAAGACAGATTGGGATTGGATTATTTATCCGGAAGGTTTATATGATTTGTTGACGTTTATAAAAGAAGAGTATCCAAACTATAAGGAAATCTATATTACTGAGAATGGCCTTGGTTTTAAAGATGAATTCACTGATGGAATTATATTAGATGAACCTAGAATTGACTATCTTCGAGGAAACTTTGAATCAATTTCAAGAGCAATTGACGATGGTGTCAATGTTAAAGGATATTTTATTTGGTCTTTAATGGATGTATTTTCTTGGGTTAACGGCTATGATAAAAGATATGGGTTGTTCTACGTCGACTTTGAAACTCAGAAACGATACCCTAAAGAATCAGCTTATTGGTATAAGTTAGTTAGTCAAACTAAAACTATAATTTAGAGGAGGAAATAAAATGAATGGAATTATTAAACAAATTGAAAAACATCAAGAATTATTTCAGCGTATTTCTGCAAATATATACTTGACTGCTATAAAAGATGGTTTTCTAACAGCTATGCCAGTAATATTATTTTCTAGCCTTTTCATCTTATGTGCAGCAATACCTCCTTTAGTTGGTATAAAGTTGCCAGAAAGTTTTGAGACATGGTTATGGAAAATATACGATTATTCAATGGGGATAGTAGGTTTATTGGTAGCTGGTACAACAGCTAGATGTTTAGCTGGAAGTATGAATAGAAAAATGCCTTCTGGAAAAGTTATAAATGAAGTATCAGTTATGTTAGCTTCCATTGTCAGCTTTCTATTATTAGCTGTGACTAAAATGGATGGAGCATTTCAAGGGGATTTCTTTGGAACTAAAGGTATTCTTTCATCATTTGTAGCAGCGTTTATAACAGTAAATGTTTATAAATTTTGTGTAATAAAAGATATTACAATTAAAATGCCTAAGGAAGTTCCTGGTAGTATCTCACAGAATTTTCGAGATGTTTTCCCGTTTTCTTTTTCAGTATTTTTTGCAGCGATAATAGATATTGCAACAAGATATTACCTGAATGTACCATTTGCAGAAGTTTTTTCAAAAATTTTATCTCCAGTTTTTCAAGGTGCTGAAACTTATCTTGGGTTATCAATTATCTGGTTTTTAGTACCATTCTTTTGGTTTGTTGGTGTTCATGGTCCTTCCGTAGTTAAACCAGGATTAGCTGCAGCTTTATATGGCAATACAGAAGCCAATTTAGAACTATTTAGAAATGGTCAACATCCGTTTCATGCTCTAACCGAAAATTTTGGTAATTTCGTGGGAGAATTGGGAGGTACAGGTGCAACTTTTATTGTTCCAATTATATTTATTCTTTTTATGAAATCTAAACAGTTAAAAGCTGTAGGAAAGGCATCAATTGTACCAGTAATGTTTGCAGTAAATGAACCTCTTCTGTTTGCTGCACCAATTGTTCTAAATCCATATTTTCTGATTCCATTCTGTTTAGCACCAATTGTAAATGTAATTTTAGGTAAGTTTTTTATTAGTGTATTAGGAATGAATGGATATATGCATGTCTTACCATGGGCTACGCCAGGGCCAATTGGAAATCTAATGAGTACACATTTCCAACCCATTAGCTTTGTCTTCACAGTGTTATTATTAGTTGTTGATTTTATAATTTATTATCCATTTTGTAAAGCGTATGATAAAGTGTTACTTAGTGAAGAAACAAAAAATGCTAATACAGTAGATAAATCTGAAACTAACAATTCTACTAAAGTAGATGAAAGTGAAACTGTGAAACTTGAAAAAGAGATTAAAATCTTAGTATTGTGTGCTGGCGCTGGAACTAGTGCAATGTTAGCTAATGCACTTACGGAAGGTGCAAGCAGTTTAAATTTACCATTAAGCTCATCCGCCGGAGCTTATGGCTCACATTATGAAATTATGAAATACTATGACATGGTAATTTTGGCACCACAAGTAAAAACCTATTATAATGATATCAAAAAAGATACAGAAAAATTAGGTATTAAATTAATTGCGACAGAGGGAGCAGAATACATAAATCTTACAAGAAATCCAGAAAAGGCTGTTCAATTCGTGTTGGAAAAACTAAACTAAAAATGTTTGAAATGAACAAAAAAATTTTGAGTAAGGGTTTACAATAGTTCTTATTTTTGATATAATACTATCAAAGATTGAATAGAGTGGATCGTTACTGAGTAATATTAGGCGAGACTACAAATGAGGAAAGTAACGTTCACTCTGGTGAGTTATGCCCATTTGTGGTCTCTTTTGTTTCATTTAGTTCAATTTAAATTTTATAGGAAAGGAGAAGTGGATGTTTCGTGTTGTTAATGTTATCAATAATAATGTTGCTTTAGCGAAAAATGAAAATCATGAGGAAGTAATGATAACAGGAAATGGTATCGCTTTTCAGAAGAAAAAGGGTGATATCATTGTTCAAAGTAAAATTGAAAAGGTTTTTAGATTGAATACAGAAGAATCTAAGAATAATTTTCTAACTTTATTACAGGATGTTCCTCTTGATTTTATTACGGTAACTTATGATGTTATTAATTCTCTAATATCTAAATATCATTATCCTTTTCAAGAGTATCTATATGTAACTTTAACAGATCATATTTACAGTGCTTATCAAGCTATTCATAAGGGAATTTACGAAGATGGTAAACTTCCAGATATTTCTGTTGATTATCCACTAGAATTTGAAATGGCAGAATATGCACTTGATATGTTTAAGAAAAAGTTGTTGGATAGTTTTCCAGATAATGAGACGGAAAGAATTGCGTTACATTTTATCAATGCAAAAGGTGGAGACAATCAAGGTATAAATTTACAGATTGATCAATCAAAGCAAATTATTGAGCATATCAAGCGCGAACTTGCAAACCATAATATTGTAAGAAGAAAGGAAAATGCTCCTTTATTTGATCGCTTTATGGTTCATCTAAATTACTTTCTAGAATACCTTGACCGATCTAGAAGTGACAATACTTCCCTGTTGGATATGGAAGGATATATTGAGACAGTTTATCCCTTGGCCTATGAAATAGGCGATAAAATTTATCGGATAATTGCTTGTGAAACTGGTGTTGAACTTCATAGAAGTGAACGTGTTTATATAATTTTACATATCCAAAGATTGCTTTAAAATAATAAATTATAACATATAAGGAGGTCTCTATTATGAATAGAGAAGAAGTAACATTGTTAGGTTTTGAAATCGTAGCTTATGCGGGCGACGCTCGTTCAAAACTATTGGAAGCTTTAAAAGCTGCTGAAGCTGGTGATTTTGCAAAAGCGGATAGCTTAGTTGAGGAAGCAGGTTCTTGCATTGCTGAAGCTCATCATGCCCAAACAAGTCTATTGACTAAGGAAGCAGCTGGTGAAGATTTGGCTTATAGTGTAACCATGATGCATGGTCAAGATCACTTGATGACAACTATTTTGTTAAAAGATTTGATGCACCATTTAATTGAACTCTACAAGAGAGGAGTTAAATAATGAATAAACTAATTGCATTTATCGAGAAAGGAAAGCCTTTCTTTGAGAAACTGTCGCGTAATATCTACCTTCGTGCTATTCGTGATGGTTTTATTGCAGG
Organism: bacterium; assembly: GCA_905221455.1. Lineage (GTDB taxonomy): Bacteria > Bacillota > Bacilli > Lactobacillales > Streptococcaceae > Streptococcus. The sequence goes on from CAJNDF010000002.1 coordinate 274,867, forward strand.
TATGCCTGTTATTCTCTTCTCAAGTATCTTTATCTTGATTGCCTTTGTACCAAACTCATGGGGATTTAAATGGTCTGATGAAGTTGTAGCCTTTCTGATGAAACCATACAGCTATTCAATGGGAATTTTGGCTCTCTTGGTAGCTGGTACAACAGCTAAGTCATTGACTGACTCAGTCAACCGTAGTATGGAGAAAACCAATCAAATCAACTATATGTCAACACTTTTGGCAGCCATTGTTGGATTGTTGATGTTGGCAGCTGACCCTATTGAAAACGGTCTTGCTACTGGTTTCCTAGGAACAAAAGGTTTGCTTTCAGCCTTTCTAGCTGCATTTGTAACAGTAAGCATCTATAAAGTTTGTGTGAAAAATAATGTAACAATTCGTATGCCTGACGAAGTTCCACCAAATATTTCACAAGTCTTTAAAGACGTTATTCCTTTCACGCTTTCAGTTGTTTCTCTTTATGCTCTTGACTTGCTTGCACGTCATTTTGTTGGTGCGAGTGTTGCGGAATCAATTGGTAAGTTCTTTGCTCCTCTATTCTCTGCTGCTGATGGTTACCTTGGAATTACAATCATCTTTGGTGCCTTTGCCTTCTTCTGGTTCGTAGGGATTCATGGTCCTTCAATCGTTGAACCAGCTATCGCAGCGATTACTTATGCAAATGCTGAAGTAAACTTAAACTTGATTCAACAAGGAATGCACGCTGATAAGATCCTTACTTCAGGTACACAAATGTTTATCGTTACCATGGGTGGTACTGGTGCGACACTGGTTGTTCCATTCATGTTCATGTGGTTAACAAAATCAAAACGTAACCGTGCAATCGGTCGTGCTTCAGTAGTTCCAACTTTCTTTGGTGTAAACGAACCAATCTTGTTTGGTGCACCACTTGTATTGAATCCAATCTTCTTCATTCCATTTATCTTTGCTCCAATCGCAAACGTATGGATTTTCAAATTCTTTATTGAAACACTTGGAATGAACTCATTTACTGCTAATCTACCATGGACAACTCCAGCTCCACTAGGTCTAGTTCTTGGTACTAACTTCCAACTACTATCATTCATCCTTGCTGCGTTACTTATCGTAGTGGACGTAGTTATTTACTACCCATTCCTTAAAGTTTATGATGAACAAATTCTTGAAGAAGAACGTTCAGGTAAATCTAATGATGAATTGAAAGAAAAAGTTGCTGCAAACTTCAACACTGCGAAAGCAGATGCTATTCTTGAAAAAGCAGGTGTAGAAGCAGCTCAAAATACAATTACTAAAGAAACAAATGTCCTTGTTCTTTGTGCTGGTGGTGGAACAAGTGGACTTCTTGCTAACGCTTTGAATAAAGCTGCTGAAGAATACAATGTTCCTGTGAAGGCTGCTGCTGGTGGTTACGGTGCTCACCGTGAAATGTTGCCAGAGTTTGACTTGGTTATCCTTGCCCCTCAAGTAGCTTCTAACTTTGAAGATATGAAAGCAGAAACAGATAAACTCGGTATTAAACTTGCTAAGACAGAAGGCGCTCAATACATCAAATTAACTCGTGATGGAAAAGGTGCTCTAGCATTTGTACAAGCTCAATTCGATTAACGATAGGGACTGTGAAACAGTCTCCTATCGTTACGGAAATCGCTATGGCGAATTTCCTAATCGCCTTGTTAATTCGTCGGTAAAAAGATATCGTTTTTACCTCCTCATGTCACAATTCGATTAATAATAGGGACTATGAAATAGTTTCCTATCGTTACGGAAATCGCTATGGCGAATTCCCTAATTGCCTTGTTAATTCGTCGGTAAAAAGATATCGTTTTTACCTTCTCATGTCACAATTCGGTGACTTAGTACAAGAAGTGAGATGGAGAATAAAACCTCACTAGCCTCCTCTCCATCTTATTTCTTTTTTAATTAAAAGGAGAATTACATGTCAAAAACATTACCAAAAGACTTTATTTTCGGTGGCGCTACAGCTGCTTATCAAGCAGAAGGTGCTACACATACTGATGGAAAAGGACCAGTTGCTTGGGATAAATATCTTGAAGAGAACTACTGGTACACTGCGGAACCAGCTAGTGATTTTTACAATCGATATCCAGTTGATCTCAAGCTAGCAGAAGAGTATGGTGTCAATGGTATTCGAATTTCTATTGCTTGGTCACGTATTTTCCCAACCGGTTACGGTCAAGTAAATCAGAAAGGTGTCGAGTTTTATCATAATTTATTTGCAGAGTGTCACAAACGTCACGTTGAACCCTTCGTAACTCTTCATCACTTTGACACGCCAGAAGCTCTCCACTCAAATGGAGACTTCTTAAACCGTGAAAATATCGAACACTTTGTAGATTACGCTGCCTTCTGTTTTGAAGAATTTCCAGAAGTAAACTATTGGACAACATTCAATGAAATTGGACCAATCGGTGATGGTCAATACTTGGTTGGGAAATTCCCTCCAGGTATTCAGTATGACCTTGCCAAAGTCTTTCAATCACACCACAATATGATGGTGTCTCATGCACGTGCTGTGAAATTGTACAAAGACAAAGGCTACAAAGGTGAAATTGGTGTTGTTCATGCCCTGCCTACTAAATATCCTCTAGATCCTGAAAATCCAGCAGATGTTATTGCGGCAGAGTTGGAGGACATTATCCATAACAAATTTATCTTGGATGCAACTTATCTGGGTCACTACTCTGAAAAGACCCTGGCAGGGGTAGAGGCTATCTTGGCTGCCAATGGTGGTAGCTTAGATCTTCGTGAAGAAGATTTCGAAGTATTAGAAGCCGCAAAAGACTTGAATGACTTCCTTGGAATTAATTACTATATGAGTGACTGGATGGAAGCCTTTGATGGAGAAACTGAAATCATCCATAATGGTAAGGGTGAAAAAGGAAGCTCTAAATACCAAATCAAAGGTGTTGGTCGTCGTGTAGCTCCTGATTATGTGCCACGTACAGACTGGGATTGGATTATCTACCCTCAAGGTTTGTATGACCAAATCATGCGCGTAAAGAAAGATTATCCGAACTATAAGAAGATTTACATCACTGAAAATGGTCTCGGATATAAAGATGAGTTCGTCGATAATACTGTTTACGATGATGGCCGTATTGATTATGTGAAACAACACTTGGAAGTCTTATCTGATGCTATTGCAGATGGAGCTAATGTAAAAGGTTACTTCATTTGGTCATTAATGGATGTCTTCTCATGGTCAAATGGGTATGAAAAACGTTACGGTCTCTTCTATGTAGACTTTGAAACTCAAGAACGTTATCCTAAGAAATCAGCTCACTGGTACAAGAAAGTAGCGGAAACTCAAGTGATTGAGTAGTAGGATTAGTAATTAGATCTAGGATTCTAGTGAGGCAAAAAGATGTTCAAAGATTTTATTCAATCTATTTATGAAAAAGTTTATATTATAAATTTCGAAAAATGTTCTCAAATACCGTGCTTGACGAATGAAAAATTGAAAAGTCTTGGAAAATGGTATGTCTCGACTGGTAAGGAATGGATTTGTCATTCAGACTATGAGCTGGAAGAATTTAAAAATCTGTTTTTAAATTTTATCAATCCTGAAGAATGGGATAATATCTCCTTTGATTCAGATTTTATGCCGTTTCAACAATCATAAAAAAGCTAGGAAACTGTCAGTAAAAATTTTCATCAAAAAATGCGTCATATCAAGATTCTTATTTTCTTGATATGACGCATTTTATATTTTATCAATCCTCAGTTTTATGGTTTAGAAAGAATAATTTTTGTTTGTTTTGAAAGTTGTTCGAACGTTTCTTTGTTCAGTTTAGAGTCTGAAACGATGGTATCAATATCAGAGATATTGTAGAAGGTGTAAAAATCGAACTTATTGAATTTACTATTGTCAGCTAGTAAGTATTTTTTATTGGAATTATTGAGGGCGATGCGTTGAGATTCACCTTCTTCTTCACTAAAGGTTGCAATCGCATTGTCCTTAATACCATTACAGCTAACGAAGGCTTTGGAAAATTGGAGATTGGCCAAATTTTGCAAGGTTAGTGTTCCCACAAAGGCTCCAGTGATAGAGCGATAGTTGCCACCAATTAAAATCAAATCTGTTAGTTTTCGTTCGTTTAGGATGAGAAAGACTGGTAAACTGTTTGTTACAACACGAATATTATCGATTGGAAGTTCACGGGCAAAAGATTCCAAGGTTGTACCTGGGCCGATAAAAATAGTTTCACCCTCATCAATTAAATGGCCTGCAAAACGGCTAATTTCTTGTTTTTCTACAATCTGTAAGCTTTGTTTTTCAATATTGGAACGTTCATTGTTTAAAATGGAACCTGTGCGAATTTTCTCAGCTCCACCGTGAACCCGAACAAGTAGATCCTTGTCTGCCAACTCTTGCAAGTAGCGTCTAGCAGTCATATCTGATACATCCAGGCGAGTCATGATTTCTTTTACAGTAATAGTTCCCTTTGTATTTACCGTTTCTAGAATATTGTCTAGTTTTTCCTGCTTTAACATCGTTATCACCTCTATTTCTATTACTATTTTATCATAAAGTATTCAATCAATCAATTTAAAAAACAAAAGAAAACAAAAAACAAAAATATCATGGTTGTTTTAAACAAACCATGATATTTGTTATCGCTTCTGAAATAGTTGACTTAGTTCAAACCGTAGTTGTAGTCATCGTCTTGCATGGCTTCAACTTCACCAAGAAGGTAACCATTTCCGACTTGAGAGAAGAAGTCGTGGTTAGAAGTTCCTGTTGAAATACCGTTCATGACGATTGGGTTGACATCATCTGCTGAATCTGGGAAGAGTGGATCTTGTCCCAGGTTCATGAGAGCTTTGTTGGCATTGTAGCGAAGGAAGGTTTTGACTTCTTCCGTCCAACCAACACCGTCATAGAGGCTCTCTGTATAGCCTTCTTCGTTCTCGTAGAGAGTATAGAGCAGGTCGTACATCCATTCTTTGAGTTTTTCTTGCTCTTCTTCAGGCAATTCATTGAAACCAAGTTGGAATTTATATCCAATGTAGGTTCCGTGAACTGACTCATCACGAATGATCAATTTGATGATTTCCGCAACGTTGGCTAGTTTGTTGTTGCCGAGATAGTAGAGGGGAGTAAAGAAACCAGAGTAGAAGAGGAAGGTTTCGAGGAAGACACTGGCAACTTTCTTTTCAAGTGGGCTACCGTTTAGGTAGATTTCGTTGACGATTTCAGCCTTCTTTTGTAGGTAAGGATTGGTATTGGTCCATTCGAAAATTTCTTCAATCTCAGCCTTGGTATTCAGGGTAGAGAAGATAGATGAATAAGATTTAGCGTGGACAGATTCCATAAATTGGATATTATTGAAAACAGCTTCCTCATGCGGTGTACGAATGTCTGCGCGAAGAGCTTGAACCCCAGTTTCAGATTGCATAGTGTCGAGAAGGGTTAAACCACCAAAGACTTTTCCTACCAAGTCTTTTTCTACATTTGATAGCTTTCTCCAGTCATCCAAGTCATTTGACAAAGGAATACGTGTATCAAGCCAGAATTGCTCCGTCAGTTTTTCCCAAGTTGATTTGTCGATGACATCTTCGATGGCATTCCAGTTAATGGCTTTGTAGTAAGTTTCCATTTGAAATCTCTTTCTGTGTTTAGTATTGCGAACTCACAATTATTCTATTTTATCATAATTCTAGAGGAGTATCGCACAAAAAGTCGGAAGTCCGACTTTTGTGTTTTTCCATAGTATAGATGCTTATTCCAGCTTAGCTTGGTAAATGAATCGATAGCCTGAGAAAATGTAGTTTCCTCAAGCAAGGATTAAATCACACAGCTTTCACACTGGTTGGCACCGACTTCTCCACCATCATCTGTAAAGGTACGGACGTAGTAGATAGACTTGATTCCCTTGTTAAAGGCATAGTTACGAAGAATAGACAAGTCACGTGTCGTTTGTTTGTTTTCTTTCTTCCATTCGTAAAGCCCTTTTGGAATATCACTACGCATGAAGAGGGTGAGTGAAAGTCCTTGGTCCACGTGCTCAGTTGCAGCTGCATAGACATCAATCACCTTACGCATATCCATATCGTAGGCAGAAGTGTAGTATGGAATGGTTTCTGTTGACAAACCAGCAGCAGGGTAGTAGATTTTACCGATTTTCTTCTCTTGGCGTTCTTCGATACGTTGCGTAATCGGGTGGATAGAAGCAGAAACGTCATTGATGTAACTGATAGAACCATTTGGCGCTACAGCAAGACGGTTTTGGTGGTAAAGTCCATCTGCTTGAACCTTGTCGCGAAGTTCAGCCCAGTCAGCAGCACTTGGGATAAAGACATCTTTGAATAGCTCTTTAACACGGTCTGATTTTGGAACAAATTCGCCCGTTACATACTTGTTGAAGTAGCTTCCGTTAGCATAGTCTGATTTTTCAAAGTTATGGAAGGTGATACCACGTTCACGCGCGATATTGTTTGACTCAACTAAGGTCCAGTAGTTCATAAGCATAAAGTAGATGCTTGTAAATTCAACAGACTCAGGCGATCCATACTCAATCAGTTGTTGGGCAAGGTAGCTATGAAGTCCCATAGCTCCAAGACCAAAGGTGTGGGCTTGGCTATTTCCGTGGTCGATAGTCGGTACAGCAACGATGTGTGAACTATCTGTAACGAAAGTAAGAGCACGAACCATAGCACGGATAGAACGACCAAAATCAGGTGAAGTCATCATGTTGACCACGTTGGTTGAACCAAGGTTGCATGAAACGTCTGTTCCCATTTGAAGAAATTCTTGAGCATCATTGATCAAGCTTGGTTCTTGAACTTGAAGAATCTCAGAGCACAAATTACTCATGATAATCTTACCATCAACAGGGTTTGCACGGTTAGCAGTATCAATGTTGACGACATAAGGGTAACCAGACTCTTGTTGCAATTTAGAGATTTCAGTTTCCAAATCACGCGCCTTAATTTTTGTCTTGCGGATGTTTGGATTTGCGACCAATTCATCGTATTTTTCAGTGATATCGATATAGTTGAAAGGCACACCATATTCAAGCTCTACTGAGTAAGGGCTGAAGAGGTACATTTCTTCATTTTTACGCGCCAATTCGTAGAATTTATCTGGAACCACAACACCAAGTGAGAGGGTCTTGACACGAACTTTTTCATCAGCGTTTTCTTTCTTAGTTGAAAGGAAGGCGATGATATCGGGGTGAAAGACGTTGAGGTAGACAACACCAGCACCTTGACGTTGCCCCAATTGGTTTGAGTAAGAGAAGCTGTCTTCAAAAAGCTTCATAACTGGTACGACACCAGAAGCTGCTCCTTCATAGCCCTTGATAGGAGCTCCAGCTTCACGAAGGTTGCTGAGAGTAATTCCCACACCACCACCGATACGTGAAAGTTGAAGAGCAGAGTTGATAGAACGTCCAATAGAGTTCATATCATCTGTGACCTGAATCAAGAAACATGATACCAATTCTCCACGACGAGCACGACCAGCATTCAAGAAGGAAGGAGTAGCGGGTTGGTAGCGTTGGTGGATGATTTCATTAGCAATATCAATTGCAACGGCTTCGTTACCATCAGCAAAATAAAGGGCGTTAAAGAAGACACGGTCTTCCATACTTTCAAGATAATATTCACCGTCGTTGGTTTTCAAAGCATATTGATTATAGAACTTATAGGCAGCCATGAAAGACTTGAATTGGAAGTTTTGTTCTTTGATAAATTGAGACAATTCTTCCAAAAATTCTGGACGGTATTTCTTGATAAAGGCTGTTTCGATGTAGTTGTGCTCAATGAGGTAGTTGATTTTATCTTTGATTGAATCAAAAACCATAGTATTTGGAACTACATTTTCTTTAAAGAAGGCATCCAAGGCTTCTTTATCTTTATGAAGCATGATTTGTCCATTAACAGGACGATTGATTTCGTTATTGAGACGGAAGTAAGTCACGTCCTCAAGATGTTTTAATCCCATAAAATTTCCCTTATCTAATTACAAAAGAAAGGCTTCTAAGTTAGCCCTAGAAGCAGTCTCTTCTGGATGATGTACTAAGATTATGCTAATTGTTTCAGTTTTCCTGGTTGGAAACCTGAAAAGACTTCAGTTGGTGTTTGGATAACAGGAGCTGCGCTGAAACCGAGCTCTTTAACTTGATCGATGTACTCAGGTTGCTCATCAAGATTGATTTCTTTATATTCAACGTTATTGCTGTCCAAGAAACGTTTGGTCATCTTGCATTGGACACAGTTATTTTTAGAATAAACGGTTACCATTGTGTAACTCCTCTTTCAAATTTTAATACTATCTTAGTATATCAGAAATTAAAAATTTGTCAATGATTTAAAACTAAATATAGTGGTCTATTTTTGTACATAACTAAACAAAACACAATATGTAGTGTTTGTTTTGTGAAATAGTGATAATTCTCCTATAAGTTGTTTTTTGGAAAACTATATCCTGTGTTTTGTTATCTAGAATAGAAGATTTTCAGCAAGTTATCTGAAAGGAAATCGAATAAATCCCATAAAATGCTTGAAAAAAATCCTAGAAGATGATATAATACCAAATTGTAAGGGTTATCACATATAACTCAAAAAAGAAAGAACAAAAGGAGAGTCAAACTATGGCTTCTAAAGATTTCCACGTAGTGGCAGAAACAGGTATTCACGCACGTCCAGCAACATTGTTGGTACAAACTGCTAGCAAATTTGCTTCAGATATCACTCTTGAGTACAAAGGTAAATCAGTTAACCTTAAATCAATCATGGGTGTTATGAGTCTTGGTGTTGGCCAAGGTGCTGACGTAACTATCTCAGCTGAAGGTGCAGATGCAGATGACGCTATCGCTGCAATCTCAGAAACAATGGAAAAAGAAGGATTGGCATAAGGAAAATGACAGAAATGCTTAAAGGAATCGCAGCATCTGACGGTGTTGCAGTTGCAAAAGCATATCTACTCGTTCAACCGGATTTGTCATTCGAGACTGTTTCAGTCGAAGATACAAACGCAGAAGAGGCTCGTTTGGATGTAGCTCTTGAAGCTTCTCAAAACGAGCTTTCTCTTATCCGTGAGAAAGCTGTAGGTACGCTTGGTGAAGAAGCAGCTCAAGTTTTTGACGCTCATTTGATGGTTCTTGCTGACCCAGAATTGATTGGTCAGATTAAAGAAACAATTCGTGCTAAGAAAGTCAATGCTGAAGCAGGTCTTAAAGAAGTGACTGACATGTTCATCACTATCTTTGAAGGTATGGAAGACAACCCATACATGCAAGAACGTGCAGCGGATATCCGCGACGTGACAAAACGTGTATTGGCAAACCTTCTTGGTAAGAAATTGCCAAACCCAGCTTCAATCAATGAAGAAGTAATCGTGATTGCGCATGACTTGACACCATCTGATACAGCTCAATTGGACAAAAACTTTGTAAAAGCTTTTGTAACAAACATCGGTGGACGTACAAGCCACTCAGCTATCATGGCACGTACACTTGAAATTGCAGCTGTATTGGGAACAAATAACATCACTGAAGTAGTGAAAGACGGTGATATTCTTGCCGTTAACGGAATTACTGGTGAAGTGATTATCAACCCAACAGATGAACAAGCGGCAGAATTTAAAGCAGCTGGTGAAGCTTATGCTAAACAAAAAGCTGAATGGGCACTGTTGAAAGATGCTCAAACAGTGACTGCTGACGGTAAACACTTCGAGTTGGCTGCTAACATCGGTACTCCAAAAGACGTTGAAGGTGTTAACAATAACGGTGCTGAAGCCGTTGGACTTTACCGCACAGAGTTCTTGTACATGGATTCTCAAGACTTCCCAACTGAAGATGAGCAGTATGAAGCATACAAGGCTGTTCTTGAGGGAATGAATGGTAAACCAGTAGTTGTTCGTACGATGGATATCGGTGGAGATAAGGAACTTCCTTACTTCGATATGCCACACGAAATGAACCCATTCCTTGGATTCCGTGCTCTTCGTATCTCTATTTCTGAAACTGGAGATGCAATGTTCCGCACACAAATCCGTGCCCTTCTTCGTGCTTCTGTTCATGGTCAATTGCGTATCATGTTCCCAATGGTTGCCCTCTTGAAAGAATTCCGTGCAGCCAAAGCAGTCTTTGATGAAGAAAAAGCAAATCTTCTTGCTGAAGGAGTTGCAGTTGCGGATGATATTCAAGTTGGTATCATGATTGAAATTCCTGCAGCAGCTATGCTTGCAGACCAATTTGCAAAAGAAGTAGACTTCATGTCAATTGGTACAAACGACTTGATCCAATACTCAATGGCGGCAGACCGTATGAACGAACAAGTTTCATATCTTTACCAACCATATAACCCATCAATCCTTCGCTTGATTAACAACGTTATCAAGGCAGCTCACGCTGAAGGCAAATGGGCTGGTATGTGTGGTGAGATGGCTGGTGACCAAAAAGCTGTTCCACTTCTTGTTGGAATGGGCTTGGATGAGTTCTCTATGTCAGCAACATCTGTACTCCGTACACGTAGCTTGATGAAGAAATTGGATACTGCTAAGATGGAAGAGTACGCTAACCGTGCCCTTACAGAGTGTTCAACAATGGAAGAAGTTCTTGAACTTCAAAAAGAATACGTTAACTTCGATTAATGTCATTAACCTTGCAACCTAGTTGCAAGGTTTTTTTGACGTATTTTGGAAAAGTATAGTCTAATAAAGTTCACTTTTCAATGCTCCAGAGGCATGGTATAATAGAGGGAAGTAATTAGAATAAGAGAGAAACTATGTCTAAAGAAATTGATATTGAGTATTACCACCAGCTAGCCTTACAAAAGCAGAAGGAACATCGTAAAGTTTTAGCTAATCTAAAGAAAAAGCCACCAAAAAACTTAGACAAGATTGCCCAGCAGATTCATCAAGAAGTCTTTGCGGAGATTGATTGTACTGCCTGTGCTAACTGTTGTAAGACTTTGGGGCCCGACTTCAAGGAAGCAGATATTACCCGTATTGCTAAGTACTTTAAGATGAAATTACCCGCTTTTGAAGCAGAGTTTTTGCAAGTAGATGAAGATGGAGATAAGGTTTTCAAATCCATGCCTTGCCCATTTTTAGGGGGAGATAACCTCTGTTCCATCTATGACGTTCGTCCAAAGGCCTGTCGTGAATTTCCCCATACAGACCGCAAAAAGATCCATCAAATCAACCATTTGACGATTAAGAATACCTTGACCTGTCCAGCAGCCTATCTCTTTGTGGAGAAATTAAAGGATAAGTTGTAGAGATTTAAAGGATAAAAGATTTCTAATAATAACTAGCAATGTGAAGGGAGTACTCCTGTGCCTAGACCAAAAACAAAAGAGGAGCTAATGCTGGCCTCTAAGGAAAACTATGACAAGCTCAACCGTTTCATCTCCCAACTAAGTGAAGATGAGCTGCAGACTCCATTTGATTTTTCAAGAGACCCAAAGAAAAAAGAAGCCCACTGGAAAAGGGATAAGAATCTACGGGATGTCTTGATTCATCTTTATGAATGGCAGCAATTACTTTTAAATTGGGTACATTCTAATCAAAAAGGTCAAGAAAGAACTTTTCTTCCTGAACATTATAACTGGAAAACTTATGGACAAATGAATGACGCTTTTTGGAAGAAGCACCAGAAAACGACATTAGAAGAAGCAACTAGACTCTTGGCGCAATCACATAGAGAGGTTTTAGAGTTGATAGAAGGCTTCAGCACTGACGAACTCTTTACCAAAGGTAGCTATCAGTGGACAGGTGGGACAAGTCTAGGTTCCTACTTTGTCAGTAATACCTCCAGTCATTATGATTGGGCTCTGAAAAAACTCAAAGCTCATCGAAAGAATTTTAAGGGATAGATGGACTGTTTGAAATAGAAATAATGAATTCTTTTAAACGTAAGATAAAAGCAAAGGGCTACCCAGTGATGTAGCCCTTTTGAGTTATACAAGCAAATTACCATGCAAAAGCTGTCGTTGAAGCATTGAGAGCTTCTAACCACTGCTTATTTTTTACAGGGCATAGAGTTACAGATATACCTGCCATATCCAGACTGGTCATAAATGTTCCTGATTTTATAAAGGTAATAGTGACTCCTTCAATTTCTAAGAGTTGAAGGAGATCATTGAGAAATATGCCCATTTCTAGGCCGGTAGTAGTGCCTAGATTATTTACAAGTAATATAAATTGATCACCCTTTTTCCAATGATAGTGCAATCTTAACTTACTTATAATTTCATTTGCAAGGATTTCCGATGATTGAAATGGGACGATACGATATCCTTCTTCGCCATGTATCCCAATACCATAAGAAATATATCCTTCTTCCAAGTCAAATAGTGGAAGGGTGGTTTGAGGTAGACTAGCGGATTTTGTTGCAAAGCCAATTGTTGCGATTTCGGGAGCAAGCTGATGACCTAAATCAGTTAGTTGCTCGATGTCAGCACCGTTCTGAGCTGCAAATCCTAGGATTTTATGAAGTAAGATTGTCCCTGCAAGCCCTCTTCCTCTAATTTGAAATCTATTGTGAGGTTCAATTGAAATATCGTCGTGTGCTAGACTATAGCCGACTTTAATTCCTTCTTTTCTAGCAGTGTTAATGGCTGAGCTAAATTCTTTGATGTCTGCTTCGAAATTTTTTACAATGATGAAGACACCGTGACCATTGTTTAAAAAACGAATGGACTCTAAGATTTCAGTTCTTGTAGGAGGAGTAAATAATTGGCCATAGATAGCAGCGGTAAGCATTCCTTCTCCCACGTATCCAATATGAGCAGGTTCGTGACCTGAACCTCCACCCGACAATATTGGAACCTGATAAGGATTGCGATTTTTTTGATAGACTAATGGTAATGTAGGGTGTTTTTCTAATTCAGGGTGACTGCTAACAGTTGCCGAAATGTAACTTGAAATAATTTTCTGTTTATGATTTGAAATAAATGTCATTGTGGTCTCTTTCCAATAATTGTCATGATTAGAAAGTCTGGTTGTGGAACTGGACTTTTTTTATTGACGTAAGCCTTCACGATTTCTGCTAGAGCATGTGAATGATAGTCTAACAAAAAACAAGTATAAGCAGATGAATCGATATCAATCTGACCATATTCTCTTAAAATTTTTGATACAAGCAAGCGACAGTAGCTGATAAAGTGGTCATAGAAGTTATTTTGCCCTTGAATATCAAAAAGTTGAATATAAAAGTCACGCTCTTGTTCGAAATAAAAAAATAATTCTTGTAATAATTTTTGGCCTGAAATGAAGTCCAAGTTATTTGTGATATACTCGGTTAAGTCATTTTCAAATATCCAGTCGAGCAGTTCATATTTGTCAAGAAAGTGATTATAAAAGGTCTGTCTACGAATGCCAGCTGATTCCATAATATCTACAATAGAGATTTTGTCAAATTCTCTAGTAGCTAATAGGTCTCTAAATGCCTTGGCAATTCGTTTTTTTGTAATGAGTGATGATGCCATAGGAAACCTTTCTTTTACTTCCTTCATTTTACCAAAAAAATGTTTTAAACGGGTTTAAAAGGGGACAAATAATAGAATCTGTCCCTTATCATCCAGCAATAAAAAATATATAATAAAAGCGAAAACAAAGATACATGCCGAAAGGAGTTTCTCATGAAAAAAATTATAAATGAACCGACACAGGTTGTTGATGAAATGTTGCAGGGATTGTCATTCATGCATGATGACTTGGTAGAACGCTTAGATGGTTTTGATGTCATCGTTAGAAAGGCAGAAAAGACAGGAAAAGTTGGACTCATTTCAGGTGGAGGTTCAGGACATGAACCAAGTCATGCTGGATTTGTAGGAGATGGAATGTTGTCTGCTGCCATTTGTGGAGCAGTCTTTACCTCACCTACTCCAGACCAAATTTTAGAAGCCATTAAGGCGGTTGATGAAGGTGCTGGAGTTTTCATGGTCATCAAGAACTATTCTGGTGACATTATGAACTTTGAAATTGCACAAGAACTTGCTGAAATGGAAGGTATTGATGTAGCAAGCGTTGTGGTTGATGATGATATCGCTGTTGAAAATAGTCTCTATACCCAAGGTCGTCGAGGTGTTGCAGGTACTATTTTAGTCCATAAAATTTTGGGTGCTGCGGCTCGTTCTGGTAAATCATTAGCTGAAATGAAGGATTTGGCCGATAAACTTGTCTTAGAAATTAAAACAATTGGTCTTGCCTTGTCTGGAGCAACTGTTCCTGAAGTTGGCAAACCAGGATTTGTTCTAGAAGACGATGAATTTGAGTATGGAGTTGGTATTCACGGTGAGCCAGGATATAAAAAAGAGAAAATGCAACCTTCAGCACAATTGGCATCAGAGTTGGTTGAAAAATTATCTGAAGGTTTCCAACTTAAAGCTGGTGAACGCTATGGCCTTCTCATCAATGGTTTAGGAAGCACACCACTTATGGAACAATATGTATTTGCAAATGATGTAGCTAAATTGCTCCATGAAAAAGGTGTTCAGTTAGCATTTAAGAAAATTGGAAACTATATGACTTCAATCGATATGGCTGGTTTGTCATTAACATTGATTCGATTGGCAGATGATGAGTGGTTGGATGCTCTAAATGCACCTGTTACTACACCAGCTTGGTAAAACTTTAGGAGGAAATGTCAAATGAATGCTGAACAAGCTCTTGAATGGATGAAGCTTTTTAATGAAAAGATTCAAGAACAGAAAGATTACCTCAGTGAGCTAGACACTCCTATAGGGGATGGAGACCACGGTGGAAATATGGCGCGTGGCATGGCTGCAGTTATGGAAAACTTAGAAGGCAAGCAATTTGAGACAAGTAGTGATGTTTTTAAACTTGTTTCAATGCAACTACTGAGTAAGGTAGGCGGTGCTTCTGGTCCCTTGTATGGCTCTGCTTTTATGGGCATGGCCAAGGCTGATTCAAATTCGAAATTAGAAGAAATCTTACAAAGTGGTTTGGATATGATTGTCAAACGCGGGAAAGCAACAGTTGGAGAAAAGACAATTGTTGATGTTTGGACTCCTGTTATTGCTGCCTTGTCTGCTGGTCAATTGACTCAAGAGGTTATTGATAAGGTAGTGAATGCTACCAAAGATTTACTTGCAACTAAAGGAAGAGCATCTTATGTAGGAGAACGATCTCTCGGACATATTGACCCTGGATCATTTTCGTCAGGATTACTATTTACTGCTCTTTTAGAAACCGGGGTGGTTTAATGGGAAGTATTGGTCTTGTTATCGTTTCACATTCCAAAAACATTGCACAAGGTCTTGTTGAACTGATTGGTGAAGTGGCTAAAGATGTTCCGATTACTTATGTAGGAGGAACCGAAGATGGAGGAATTGGAACTAGTTTTGATCAAGTAGATAGGGTTGTTTCTGAAAATCAAGCAGATACTTTACTAGCCTTTTTTGACCTAGGTTCTGCTAAAATGAACTTAGAAATGGTGGCTGATTTCAGTGATAAGAGTATCATCATCAACAGTGTTCCAATTGTAGAAGGCGCCTATACTGCAGCTGCTCTTCTTCAGGCTGGGGCAGAACTGTCGGTTATTCAAACACAGTTGGCTGAGCTTGAAATCAACAAATAAGGAATTTACTATAACTCTTTTTATAGGTGAGCTATTGATTATCTCAACTATCAAATTTTAAGTAGATTATTACAAAATCAGAAAGGGATTGCTTTATGCAGTTCCTTTTTTATTTTATTTAACAGGAGTAAAGCTATAATGTTTCTAAATTGTGAATCAATCAAAACTGATTGTGATGGGACTATTCTAGTTTTAGAATCCTTCAAAAATAAAAATTTAAGACAATCAATGGCTTAGAAGAGTGCCAAAACATTTAGTTTATAGGAATTCTAGGCATAGAATTGCAGGGATATTTATGAAGTCAGAGTGTTCGATAGTTAGAATTGTTCTGTTCTGAAAGATTTGGGCTGTCAATCTTCTAGAATAGTGTTTTGCCAATGAATTTTGTTGAAAGATTCCTTGTTTTATGGTAGTCTAAAGTAAAAGAAAGCCCTAACATTATATTTGTATCTTTAATCTGACTTGGTTTAGGTCTAGAAGAGGGATAGATATTTTGGATCTCCAAATAATAATAATATTTTCACTTGCAAAAAATGTATTTCAACTTACATATTAGGAGTAGGTAGATGAGTAATCTAGAGTCAATTCGTAAAGCTCACATCATCGTGTGGAGTGCCTATCTGTTTTTATCGTTAAGGGCGCCGTTAATTAGCAGTACTGAGTATTTCTTGCTTCTTTTTTTAGCGTTTCTCTATTCGATAGTATCGCTATCTCTATATTCTGTGAAAAATAAAATAGTATCTATCTGTCTAGCCATAAATTCGATTCTGTTAATGAGTTTCCCGATTTTAATCAATAAATATTTCCCAGGAAAGGTTTCTACTTATATCGTATTAATAAGTATTTTTATCCTGGAGTTCTTAATCTTTAATAAAATTGGTAGAGATTTTGATACTAGATTAGCTAGCGAGTATAGGAAAATCAGTCAGTTTAAAAGTAAGATGTCTCAATCTCCTTGGATAAAATATTTAGAGATTTCTAGTTTTATATTAACTATATTTCCATTTATTATTCATGCTACAGTTGATAATCGTGTATTGACTCTTATCTTTTTGATAAAAATTTGTGTAGATACTACGATAAAGGTTCTATTAAACAGAATCTTTAAGACAAGTAAGGCAATGAAAAGGAGGATATTTTCTCTTTTCGCAGTAGATTTGATGATCTATATATTTTTAGGTTATATTTTAGTGATACAAAAAGACGAATATCTGTTTTCAATTCTACTAATTTTTTCTAATTTTTCACTTCCCTTTATCAGAGAAAAAGAGTATGAATTATTTAAAAATAAGAAGTGAGATAGACATGGTTAAATCTTAGTTCTCTTTAAAATCAAATCAGGTAGAGAAAGGATATCTTATCTAGGTAACAAAGTGCTTTAAACGCAGTCGACGATTACTTATTAGAGAACTATCCTAACCATGCAACGTTAAAGAGAAGAAATCTTATGAAACTCGTATTACCAAATAATTATGTTGCTATTGAGTAAGAAGAAATGAGGTGTCTTGATGGGAAATTATCTCTACATAAAGACGGGGGAATGTTACATTAAACGTAGCCACTGCTTATTTTATGGGGAATTAAATATGTTTAAACTAAGTGATAAAGTTAGATTAATATTTGCTCTTTTAGGAGTAAGTTCCATATTGGTTAGTATGTATCTTATACCTTTTATTAAAACTGAGAATAAATTTTGGGAAATACTTTTATTTATATTAGGTGTATTGCTAATTGGAATTGCGTTACTAACCCCCAAAAAAATTAAATTTTAGAATAGTATTAGTGAGTAGCTAATCATTTATTGATTGGATTTTTTAATGCTATTGATGAATGGGATGGAAAAAGTAACAATAAATTAAGAACAGGATGATAGCATTATGATGGTTATTTTAATTTTGATGGTTGTGGTGTTTCTGTATTATGTAATTATAGAGTATTTTCAGAATAGTTATATTGACTGTATACTATTTCTAACATTGCTGATTTCTCATTTGATATGGGATTACTATTTTTTGCCCATTGAAATTTTAGTGGCATTAAGTGGAGTAAATTTGCTGTCAAGATTTTTCAAAAAAAAGAGAAGTCAATAGAGTTGTTAGTGGCTTGTTAGTGGATTATAAAGATGAAAGGTAAAATGGGGATATTTAAAATGAAACATTTTTTTACAGGAATTGGTGAGATAAGATTTATTAGTTATCTATTGTCTCTATGTGTAGGACTAGCCCCTCTTTTTCATATCTATGTAATAGGCTCTGAAATGAATTTTGTGAAAATAGTGTTATCTATTTTGGGAATTATATTTGTTTGTATTTTAACTATTGCTCGAATTTATAGAAGATTTTTCTATAATAAAAATAAACTTGACTAGAATAGTATGGCTTAGTTAATCCATTAGAACTATTATTCTTTGTGGTACTATACTACTTTTAAGTTTTTACATTAAACAGCTGGCTGAAGCGAAAGTTGTTTATCTTAGAAAGGAAACTCTCAAATTGTCCTACAAATTTCTATTCTTCGACCTCGACCACACTTTGCTGGATTTTGATGCTGCTGAGGATGTGGCTTTGACGCAACTCCTAAAAGAAGAAGGGGTTACAGATATTCAGGATTATAAAGACTATTATGTTCCTATGAACAAGGCTCTCTGGAGGGACTTGGAGCAAAAGAAAATTAGTAAACAAGAGCTGGTTAACACGCGCTTTTCTCGTTTATTTGCCCATTTTGGACAGGAAAAAGATGGTAGTTTTCTAGCCCAGCGTTACCAATTTTACCTAGCCCAACAGGGCCAAACTTTTTCAGGCGCTCATGAACTCTTGGACAGTCTCATTGAGCGTGATTATGACTTGTATGCTGCGACAAATGGGATTACTGCCATTCAGACAGGTCGTTTGGCTCAATCGGGTCTGGCACCCTATTTCAATCAAGTTTTTATCTCTGAACAGCTGCAAACTCAAAAGCCTGATGCTCTCTTTTATGAAAAAATTGGTCAGCAGATTGCTGGATTTAGCAAAGAAGAGACGCTGATGATTGGAGATTCCCTAACCGCCGACATTCAAGGTGGTAATAATGCTGGGATTGACACGATCTGGTACAACCCTCATCACCTCGAAAATCACACACAAGCCCAGCCGACTTACGAAGTCCATTCTTATCAAGACTTGCTGGATTGCTTAGATAAACTGTAAAAAGTGGTTTAGATAGCCACTTTTTGCTATAATAGAGGCAGTAAAAACGAAGGAGTTAGCTATGGAACACTCGTCTTGGCATGCTTTGATTAAGGAGCAATTACCTGAAGGTTATTTCGGGAAAATCAATCAGTTTATGAATCAGGTCTATGCTCA
Organism: bacterium; assembly: GCA_905221455.1. Lineage (GTDB taxonomy): Bacteria > Bacillota > Bacilli > Lactobacillales > Streptococcaceae > Streptococcus. Next base: position 293,769 of record CAJNDF010000002.1, read on the forward strand.
GGGAACTGTTTATCCACCCAAGGAAAAGGTTTTTCAGGCTCTCTTGTCCACACCCCTAGAAGACGTGAAGGTGGTGATTTTAGGACAGGATCCTTATCATGGACCAGGTCAGGCGCAGGGCTTGAGTTTTTCTGTTCCTGACTCTATCCCAGCTCCGCCATCATTGCAAAATATCTTGAAAGAATTGTCAGATGATATCGGAGTCAAGAAATCTCATGATTTGACGGCTTGGGCTGAGCAAGGAGTCTTACTTCTCAATGCTTGTTTGACGGTTCCTGCTGGTCAGGCCAATGGTCATGCTGGGCAGATATGGGAGCCATTTACAGATGCTGTGATTCGGGTGGTCAATCATCTAGATAGACCAGTGGTCTTTGTACTCTGGGGAGCCTATGCACGCAAGAAGAAGGTCTTGGTTACCAATCCTCACCACTTAATTATCGAATCAGCCCATCCTAGTCCGTTATCTGTTTTCAGAGGATTTTGGGGTTCCAAGCCTTTTTCCAAGGCTAATGCATTTTTAAAAGAGACAGGACAAGTGCCAATCGATTGGCTTAGATAAGGAGAGAATATGCCTCAGTTAGCGACGATTTGCTACATTGATAACGGAAAAGAACTGCTCATGCTGCATCGCAATAAGAAGCCCAATGATGTCCACGAAGGCAAATGGATTGGTGTGGGTGGGAAGCTAGAGCGAGGTGAGACACCACAGGAGTGCGCAGCTCGTGAAATCCTCGAAGAGACAGGCCTCAAAGCCAAGCCAGTTCTAAAAGGCATTATCACTTTCCCTGAATTTACGCCAGATTTAGACTGGTACACCTATGTTTTTAAGGTGACAGAGTTTGAAGGTGAGTTGATTGACTGCAATGAGGGGACGCTAGAATGGGTTCCCTATGACGAGGTTTTGAGCAAGCCAACTTGGGAAGGTGACCACACCTTTGTTGAATGGCTTTTAGAGGACAAACCCTTCTTTTCAGCCAAGTTTGTTTATGATGGGGATAAATTGTTGGATACCCAAGTTGATTTCTATGAATAAAGGAGAAAGCAGATGCTACTAATCAAAAATGGTCGTGTAATGGATCCCAAGTCTGATTTAGACCAAGTGTGTGATGTCTTGGTTCAAGATGGGAAAATTGTCAAAATTGCGCCTGAGATTAAAGAAGAAGGGGCAGAGGTGCTTGATGCTACTGGTCTTGTAGTTGCGCCTGGTTTGGTTGATATCCATGTTCATTTCCGTGAACCTGGTCAGACCCACAAGGAGGATATCCATACTGGTGCCCTAGCAGCCGCTGCAGGTGGTTTTACTACTGTCGTCATGATGGCTAATACCAGTCCAACTATTTCAGATGTGGAGACTTTACAAGAAGTTCTCCAGTCAGCTGCCAAGGAAAAAATCAATGTCAAGACGGTTGCGACCATTACTAAGAACTTTAATGGCCAAGACTTGACTGACTTTAAGGCGCTTTTAGAAGCAGGTGCCGTTGGTTTTTCTGATGATGGTATTCCGCTTGAAAGCAGTAAAGTTGTCAAGGAAGCCATGGAGGAAGCCAAAAAACTTAATACCTTTATCAGTCTTCATGAGGAAGATCCAGGTTTGAATGGAATTCTTGGTTTTAACGAAAACATTGCTAAAGAACATTTCCATATCTGCGGTGCGACTGGGGTGGCTGAGTATGCTATGATGGCGCGTGATGTCATGATTGCCTATGCAACCAAGGCTCATGTTCACATTCAGCATTTGTCTAAGGAAGAAAGTGTCAAGGTAGTTGAGTTCGCTCAAGGATTGGGTGCGCAAGTCACAGCAGAAGTAGCGCCACAGCATTTCTCTAAGACAGAAGCTCTCCTTTTAACTCAAGGTAGCAATGCCAAGATGAATCCGCCGCTTCGTTTGGAATCAGATCGTCGTGCCGTTATTGAAGGTCTCAAATCAGGCGTCATCACAGTTATCGCGACAGACCACGCGCCTCACCATGCGGATGAAAAAAATGTCGAGGATATCACCAAAGCGCCATCTGGTATGACTGGTTTGGAAACCTCTCTGTCTCTTGGTTTGACTTATTTGGTTGATGCAGGCGAATTGAGCTTGATGGAATTGCTTGAAAAGATGACATACAACCCAGCCAAGCTTTACAACTTTGAAGCAGGTTACTTGGATGAGAATGGTCCAGCAGATATCACTATTTTTGATGCTAAGGCTGAACGCCTTGTGGACTCCCATTTTGCTTCGAAAGCAGCGAATTCACCATTCATCGGTGAAACCTTGAAAGGGCAGGTTAAATATACCATCTGTAAGGGACAAATTGTCTATCAAAACTAGGTGGGAGTCTGCTCTGTAAACAAAAAGAATAGAGAGCCTATATGTACCAAACCCATCATTTTAAAGACAAGTTTATCTTATTTTTAAAGATATTTTTCCCTATCTTGATTTATCAGTTTGCCAATTATTCTGCCTCCTTTGTTGATACGACTATGACAGGTCAATACAGCACTATGGACTTGGCTGGAGTGTCTATGGCAACCAGCATCTGGAATCCTTTCTTTACCTTCCTGACAGGGATTGTGTCAGCCTTGGTGCCCATCATTGGTCACCATCTTGGTCGAGGCAAAAAGGAAGAAGTTGCATCTGATTTTTACCAGTTCATCTATCTGGCCCTGGGTCTATCTGTGGTCTTACTGGGACTGGTACTTTTCCTGGCGCCACCAGTCTTGAATCATATCGGACTAGAGGCACCAGTGGCAGCAGTAGCGGTTCGCTATCTCTGGTTTTTATCTATTGGGATTATTCCCTTATTGCTTTTTAGCGTTATTCGTTCCTTGCTGGATTCGCTGGGCTTGACTAAACTGTCCATGTATCTTATGCTTTTGTTACTTCCTCTCAATAGTGGATTTAACTATCTTTTGATTTTCGGAGCCTTTGGTGTTCCAGAGTTGGGAGGTGCTGGCTCTGGATTAGGTACTTCCTTGGCCTATTGGGTCTTACTGGGGATTTCTATTCTAGTTTTATTTAAACAGGAGAAGCTTAAAGCTTTACATCTTGAGAAGCGCATTCCGCTTAATATGGATAAAATCAAGGAAGGAGTTCGCTTAGGTTTGCCTATTGGGGGAACTGTCTTTGCGGAAGTGGCTATCTTTTCCGTGGTTGGTTTGATTATGGCTAAGTTCTCGTCCTTGATTATCGCTAGTCACCAGTCAGCTATGAACTTTTCAAGTCTCATGTACGCCTTTCCTATGAGTATCTCATCGGCTATGGCCATTGTCGTGTCTTATGAAGTGGGAGCCAAGCGATTTGATGATGCAAAAACCTATATTGGTCTAGGGAGATGGACTGCCCTCATTTTTGCAGGATTTACCTTATCTTTCCTTTACATTTTTAGAGGAAATGTGGCTAGTCTTTATGGTAACAACCCAGAATTTATCGATTTGACAGCGCGCTTTTTGACTTACAGCCTTTTCTTCCAGTTGGCAGATACCTTTGCGGCACCGCTTCAGGGAATTTTGCGAGGTTATAAGGATACAGTTATTCCTTTTTACCTTGGTTTGGTTGGTTATTGGGGTGTAGCAATCCCAGTGGCTATGCTATTTGATTCCCTAACAGATTTTGGTGCTTATTCATACTGGATTGGTTTGATTATTAGTCTGATTGTGAGTGGGGCGCTCTATCGTTGGCGTTTAACTGTGATTATGAAGAGATTTGAATCCAGAAAAGCTTGATTTTTAGAATTCCTGCAAACAAAAATATCCTTCCTTATCTACATTATTTTTGCTATAGTTAAATTAGTAGTAGGCAAATGAGAATTTCAAAAATATAGAAACAATTGATATTACACGCTACTTTGCTGGTATCAGCCGTGAAGAAATTGCTGAAGCGGTAGTGGGATAAATCAAAAAGAAGTTGCTTATTTTAGCAGCTTCTTTTTATGCGCTTTATTTTACATAATTTATTTTATGTAACTCACAAACTATCCAGAGCATTCTTTTGTTCATCATTGACGATATGGGTATAGAGGTCAGTGACTTGTGTACTGGCATGTCCTAGCTGGTGACTGACCAAAACTTGCGATTTAGTCGCATCATAGAGCCTGGTTGCTAGGGTATGGCGCAGTTTGTGGGGAGTTACACGAACTTTGAAGTCCTCAGAATACTTAGCAACCATCTTTTCCACGCTGGAAGCATCGATACGATTGGGAACACCTCTATAGAGTGTTAAAAAGAAGGCTGTATCCGTCTTTTCCGTTTTATAGCGTTGATTTCTAATAGCAAGATAATTCTCTAGATAAGGTTTTGCAAAGGCGGCGACATTGACCGAGTCACGTTTACCACCTTTTCGAGTGACATCAATAACCATCATCTTGAGATTGAGGTCTCTTAGATCCAGATTAACAGCTTCAGATAAGCGGACACCAGACGCCAAGAGAAGGGCAATGATGGCCAAATCACGTTCTTTATTTTTGTTAAATGATGAAAGAGCTCGATTTGAGAGCTGTTGTGGGTACTCTTGGTCGATATAAGTTAGAAAACCTTCTGTTTCATCACCTAGAAAGAGCTTTTGTTTGATGTTTTCAGCTCTGGCAGCAAGTGTTTCTTTCTTTTTCTTGGTTGAAACTTTTTTCATTACATTACGATAAAAATAAGGTTCCCCCTGGTCATTTTCAACCTCCTCAGTCAGATACTTGTAAAGACTAGACAATGCTGACAAGGTTCGATTGATGGTTGTTTGGGAAACTCCTTGTTTAGTTGTATTGGCATTCAGCAAAGGACGTTCACGCAGATATAGGATGAAGGATTCCATATCTTTCTTAGACATATTTTCCAAGACCGATAAAGGAATATCAGAGCTTTTATCGGCGTTTGAAATACCAGACTCCAAAACCCAGCTGAAAAATCGATCGTATTCCTTAAGGTATTCGTACAAGGTTGTAAAACTGTAGGGCACAGCAAGCTTAGATTGGTAGTATTCCAGAACATACCAGGGCATGATTTGTTTTAGTTTGTCGATTCGTTCCAGTAAAATCTCGCGTTTCATGTATTTTCTCCGTAAATAAGTCTACTAGTAGTATAGCATAGGTTTATATATTTTTCAAGAAAATTATAGTTTTTCGGAAAGATGTTATATGTATTTGGTGATATTCTTGATTGAGAAAACCCATAAAATAGATAATTTTATAACTAAAAAAATTTTTTTAGAGCCAATTATCCTCAATTATGTACTTTATTTAAGTGAATACTGGAAATTTTTAAAATGTACATTTTCACAATAAAAAAACACCTAATGTGTTTTTTGCTTATTTAAATTTTATATTTATGTTATCAAGTACTTATAATTACTTATAACATTGTTATTTATTAATGATGAAATTATACGATAGTTACTACTTTTTTTATATTCAATGCTTATTCAAGTATCTTCATAACATGTTTAGAAATTTTGAGTTTTTTATTTTTTATTAATTGCGTTAAAAATTCTATTTCTTCAAATGATAATTTTAAAGAATATTTCTCAATATAATTTGTTATTACTTCTTCTAGGTTACTTTGGTGACGACTTAAAAACCATGTTAGATGATTTTTTAAATAGTTTAATCTGACAATAGAATCATTTAAGTCATTTGGAATTCTAAGCATTCTTTCATCTATTGAATCAAATCCTATGAAATCTTTTTTTAATCTTTCGTATGTTTCGTCAATATAGATTCTTTCTAACTCGATACCAATACCAATTCTGTCAGTTTGCTGTACGACTCTCATAGTTGTTCCACTACCAGAGAATGGGTCTAACACAACATCCCCTACATTTGAGGAGGCTAAAACCATTCTTTCAATTAGACCTTCTGGTTTTTGAGTTGGGTGCTGTTTAGAACGATTATTTTGAGAGTAATGTACGTGGCTAAACGTCCAAACGTTTCCAGGGTTAGCTCCTCTCATATTATTGATGCTTCTATAAAATTTTTGAGGTACACGAACTTCATCTAAATTAAAAATATAATTATCACCCTTAGTAAACATTAAAATATCATCATGCCTGGAACTCCACCCTCTTTTTTTGCCTACACCCTGAGTATAGTGCCATGTTATCCATGAAGAAAAAGAAAGTTCAAATTCATCTTCCAATAGAGTAAACAAATATGAAATCATTTGCATTCCCATAAACACATATATTGTGCCACCTGGCTTTAAAACTCTAACAGATTCTTTTAACCAATTAGTAGTAAATGCAATGTAATCTTCAAAAGATAAATTGTCTTTTGAACTGACATAGTTCTTTGATAAATTATACGGAGGATCAGCAATTATTAAATCTACAGTTTCAGATTCTAGTTTCTGTAATCCTTTTATCACATCATCATTTATTAATGTTATTTTATCCATTTTTTCTTTTCTGCCTCTTTCAACCAATCATCAAAAGTCCTCTTTTCGCTAGAAAGGTATTTATCATCTAAAAGTTGTAGCAGCTCCCATGTTGTTCTATAGGTAGTTCCTACATAATGGATGTCCCTGATTTGAATTTGTCCTGAACCTAAAGCTGGATTTATAGAAAAATCTTCTTCTGCTAAAAATTTAAAATCATATGATTTAAAATCTTTCAAATCAATAATGCATGAGGCTAATCCATCAGATTTTTTCTCAGAATATGGATGATAACGTATACTTAAAATAACAAAGACAAAATCAGGGTCTTCAATGTAAGCTGTTCTTATCTTCGAAAAAGAGGTAATGTTAGGGCTTTTTCCTGAGTTAGCAATTGTATCAGCTGATGATTTAACATCTACATTTGCTGTTGAATAATTGTCTGTTTTTTTAAATTGCAGAATAACATCAGCTAAATCAGTTCTTCCAGTTGAAACTTGCACATTTATTAAGTTGTAATCATTGTTGGCATTTTCTTTCACCTTTGCAAAAACATCTGCAGCCCAAGCCTCTATAAGTGGAGCAGCAATTTTATTTATATTGTCCAACGGGAAATCACTCTCAATATTAGTATTGATGATAATTTGTTTTTTACCATTATCAAAAGCATCGTTTACCATGCCATTTATAACTTTTAAAATATTTTCTGACACTTTTTTATAATTCTTGCTTTCTTTTGGTTCCTTAACCGTGTACCCTTGGTAATCCATAGTATTCTCCTTAATTAAATGTTTTTACTTCCTGTATTTTTGTTAATATGTATCTGATTTTTCTTGTCGAGATAGTGTTATATAGTAATTATCATTTACTTCAACCTTGATTTTCTTTCAAAGATTTAGCAGATAGAAAGTCTTGTTGGTAAAAAATTAAGATTCAAAAGTAAATTCAACAAAAATGAATCTCCTAATCATTATATCACAATTGCCTTTTTAAGTTAAGTGTGCATTTTTTGAAATTATATATTTTATTATTGAAATATAGTGAAATCAGGCGAGTCATCATCTCTTATTGAATAGATAATATTAATACAACAGAAAATTTTACTCATTTTTCTTAAAATGCAAAATTGAACTTCCACCTCTTTTTTCACTGCTAGAGTAAAAATGTACAAATCAATTTCTTAAATCAGATGATGTGATGTACTAGAAAATATACAAAATAACACTCCAGAATAATGTACAAAACAAAAAAAGTACACTTTTTAAAGAATGTACTTTATGCTTCTAATTCAGTTGTATCAATGGTTTAGCTCTAGTTTAGTCAGTTGTACATAAATTTTTAGTTTTAAGACCTGGTTCTGTTTTTCATAAGAACCAAGTCTTTTGTTTTGTTCAGCAAGACGGATAAAATATTTCATGGACATTTTTGCTTTGCTGTCTTTTGTAGAGAGAATTTTTTACGGAATATCAAGTAAGTTTGAATTGTAATAAGTTCACTTTTATCCTAGTTAATGACAAGGATAAAAAGTTTATTCATAAAATTTTTATTGATATAAAAAATGTTCAAGTTATTTTGGTCTTTTCTTCAAAAGGCTGTAAAATATCCTTGATTATTAGGTTATTAGGTGTTTAATTTGCTAATCAGCTTTTTTATACCCTGGATCTTCCTTTATCTTAATAAGGATCCCTTTGTACTTTACATCCACTTTTTAAATGAACTCAAAATCACCATTAAACTCATATAGAACATCAAGGATTTTCATTATGATATATGTCCATCCTTATCAAAATCAACAAAATTTCAAAGACATAAGTTCTACATAATCAAAATTATGTAACATTCATTCTTAATCTACAGCAACAAATCTTTGACTTTTCCAATTTCACTTTTTGGAATAACCAGATGAATCATATCTCCCAGATACATTCTGGTTGAGCCGTTAACTGTTTGGCTCTTACCATTATGGACTTGAGTTGTGATGAGGATGTTATGTGGTAAGTTGAGCTCGTGTACTTGTTTTCCAGCGATTTTGTCAGATACAGGAATTTCAATGAGAGTGACTTCTCCTTCATCTGTCGCTTCTTCTGGCAGCATTTTTTCTAGCATGGCCTCATAGACTGGCGCACCTTTAAGTAAGTCCATGATGATATAGGCAACTAGGGTTACTAATCCAAGCGGCATGAGATTACGAATATCTCCTACCATCTCAGTTACGAGTATCATAGCAGTTAAGGGAGCCTTGGATATCGCTCCAAAATAGCCACTCATTCCCAGAATGACAAATATAGGGAATTGCTCCTGACTGACAAGTCCAATATTCACACAAATGACACCAACTAGGGCACCAAGCAAGGAACCAAGCGCCAGAATGGGTAGAAAAATTCCTCCTGGAAGGCCACTTCCATAGCTAATCATGCTCCAAACAAAGCGAATCAAAAAGTAAACTAATAGGACTTGGAAACTAAAATTTTGCTCAGTTAGGGAAAGAACAAGTTGATTTCCACCTCCAAGGATCTTTGGTAAGAAGATCCCGACTGGTATGATGAGAATGAAAGCCAGAATTGGATAATAAGCTCTATCCAAACGGATTTTTTGCCCAAGCCAGTCATAAACTCTACCAACATTGAGTACAGCTTTTTCATAGAGAAAACCGGAAAGGCCCAGAAAAATTCCCATGAGGAGGTAAATCCAATACTGGTCGAGGGTCATGAGTGGGATATTATCTGGCATATCCAGTACGGGTGTTAGGCCAAATATGAGCAGAGAAACAAAGTTTGCTACGAGACTGGCTGCTAGAGTTGAGACCCAGAAAAAGCGTGAAAAATGGTGATAAACTTCTTCTACGACAAAGAGAAGTCCAGCAATTGGTGCATTAAAGGCTGCAGCTAAACCTGCTGCAGCTCCACTTGCAATCAAGGATCGTTCCTCTACTGGACTGGATTTAAGCCATTTAGCAATTCCTTTACCACCGACCGCTCCGAGTTGAATACTTGGTCCTTCACGCCCCAGCATAAGGCCACTTGCAATAGCCAAAATTCCTAGAATATATTTTTTCCAAAGTACGCCCCACCAGTTGAGGGTCATCAGTCCTTTCAGTTCGGCTTCGACTTGAGGAATTCCTGAACCTTTGATGTCTTTTTCTGACCGAGTTAATTTCGCACTGAGCCAGCAAACTATTAAATAAAATAGACCAATGATAAAAAGATTGCGCACTAAATGCGCTTGATCTTGATAAAGTCCTTGTATCAGGTGGAAGCCTTTTTCGATTGAAAACCGAAAGGATCCGACGATGAGTCCGACAATGAGACCAACGATGATTCCTCGTCCAACTTGGGATAATATAGTGCTTGAGGCAAAGGCAAATTCTTTCTTGGAACTGAGTGTTTCTGACTGTTCCTCCATAATCATTCCTTCTAACTTAACTTTCTTTTTCTCCTGAAACCAGTGATTTAACTGGTTCAAAACTTGTTCGGTGAATTGGGGTAACTCCTAGTCTTTCAAGTCCTTCCAGATGTTTAGCTGTTCCATACCCTGCATTAGTAGCGAAATCATAGCCAGGGAATTGCTGATCGTATTCCTTCATCAATTCATCACGTGTCACCTTGGCTACTATAGAAGCCGCTGCAATTGAGAGGGAATTGGCATCTCCTTTGATGATAGATGTTTGTGAAATGGGCAACTCCAGTTTCATGGCATCAATCAAGAGATGCTCAGGTTGAGGATTGAGTTGGGAGATTGCTTTCTTCATGGCTAGTTTGGTTGCTTCATAGATATTGACTTGGTCGATGACCTGATTATCCATGATACCAATTCCGATTGACAAGGCTTGATCTTGAACGGCTTGGAAAATCTCCAGATGTTTCTTTTTAGGAATTTTTTTGCTGTCGTTGAGACCTCTAATCTTACAATTTTGAGGTAAAATAACGGCTGCAGCGACTACAGGACCAGCAAGAGGACCCCGGCCGACCTCATCAACACCTGCAATTAATGTCAATCCTTGCTTATAAAGTTCTTTTTCATAGGAAAGCATGGATTCCAAACGAAGACCCTCATCCAATTCAGCTTGAATGGTCTTTTTACGCTTGCTGATTTCCTTTTGAACTCCAGAGCGATTATCCTTTTCAAGTTCTAAAAAAACAGGGCTTTCTAAATCCTTGACTGTTGCAAGGAGTTCTTTGATTTCTTTAATCGTCGCCATCGAGATCTTCCAATGTATCTAAGGTATAGTTACCGAGTTTTCCATCACGGACTTCCTTCACGAAGAGACTGTAAAAGCGGTCGTAGTCGTCTCGGAAACCAAGAGCGCGGGTCATATCCATAATAATAACAGGCGCTTCTTCTTCGATTTTCATTTGTTTGAAACGTTCAGCCAGCTTTTCTGGATAATGTTCTTTGAAATAATTGATACCAAAAATGGTCACCTCATCCATAGGAAGCAACTGATCTTTGATAGCTCCAGTCAAGGCCAGTTTCAGAGCAACAGTTTCATCTTCGAACTTAGGCCAGAGAATCCCAGGTGTATCCAAGATTTCCAGGTCTTTATTGGTTTTAAGCCATTGTTGCCCCTTGGTAACACCTGGTTTGTTGCCGACAACAGCAATCTTCTTACCAGCCAAGCGGTTCATCAGAGTTGATTTACCAGCGTTTGGAATCCCTATAATCATGGTACGCAAGGTTTCAATCTTGATACCACGTTCCTTCTGGCGTGCAATCTTATCAGCCATAAGCTTTTTGGCTGCATCTGTTACAACTTTTACAGTTACTTGTTCTTTAGAATTGATAGCCAGAGTTTGGATTCCTTGTGATTCAAAATACTGACGCCATTCCTTGGTCATTGCTGGATCAGCCAAGTCCGCCTTGTTTAAAATCAAGAGTTTTGGTTTGTCACCAACAATTTTTGTCAACATAGGATTTTGACTAGATAGAGGTAAGCGTGCATCCACCAAAATCGTCACAAAATCAACAAATTTTAGATTTTCCTGCACCTGTCGACGCGCTTTAGACATGTGACCAGGAAACCATTGAATAGTAGCCATTGAGTTTTTTTCCTTTCATAGCAAGGGTTTAGAGCCCCTGTTTTATTTTACTATTGTCTAAACACCAAGTGAACACCAAAACTACCATGCAATGGAAAAACCTCTGATTTGATTCTCACTTGATTTCACAATCTTTATATCAAACTGTGGGTGGTATTTGACAATATCTTTTTTGATTTTTAATAGTAAATTTGAAATAATATTTTTAGGTGAGTAACGTGGACTAAGATGTAACAAGTCTTTGAACTCATCGACACTTAATTCTACTTTATTGCTATTATCACTAGTTTCAATGAATTTTTCAATCATTCTGGAATATTTACAGGTATAACTTTTCAATTCTTCAAAATGGAAATTGTGATTTTCTACAAATTGATTTAAGGCTTTTACAGTATTTTCTTGTGAACGATTTATATTATGTGTATAGCCCATTGTTGTCTCAAAGTTAGCGTGTCCTACTCTAGTCATAATATCTTTCACTGCTATGTGCATCTCATTACTTTGAAGGTAACTAATATGCATATGCCTAAACGAATGGGGAGTAACATGTTTTACCCACTTAAAACCATAGTCACTTAAACAATTTGTCAATAATTTTCCTTCTATTCGTTTCAAAACTTGACGAAAAGTGCTAGATGTTATTGGAGAGCCGTATTCTGTTCTAAATACACTTTCAGAATGTGTAAAAGCAGGACAGGGATGCTTCTCCATATAAGCATCAAATTCTTTATTTCTCTGTATTGTCCTTTTAATAGCTTCGCTTGCAGCTTCAGGTAAAGCTACTTCTCTAATTGAATTAAGTGTTTTAGTTGTATCAAAATGAAATTGTTCAACTTTTAAACAATGATATTGAAGTGCTTTATCAATATGCAAGATTCCTTTTTCAAAATCAATATCTGATGGTAAAAATGCTGCTTCACTAATTCGAATACCTGTAAGCAACAATACTATAGCAAGATCATAATAGTTTGCATTTCTGCATTGGCGTAACACATCAAAAAATGCATGTAATTCATGTATTTCTAGAAATTTAGAATCATGTCTTTCTTTTGCTTTACGCCTTTTCTCTAGTGAAATATCTAGTTTTACCGCAGTCATTGGAGAAAACTTAATGACATTATATAACACACCATGATTAAAAATCTTATTACAAGTACTTTTTATATGAGTCATTGTTGAAGGCGATGCATCATATATTTCTAAATATTTATTGAGACTATTTTTCATCAGAAGTGGAGTAATCCTGTCTAACAAAAAATCATCTCCTATAATTTTCCCAAGACGCTTCATAACCAGTAGTTCTCTCTGAATTGTTTGTGGTTTAACAGAGACACACCAAGTCTGAAACCAATTTTCTTTTAACTCTCCAAATGTTGTAATCAGTTCAGGGCTAAACTGACTTTCAAATGAAGTAGTTAGTCTATCTATTTTATCAAGAACCTCTCTTTCAGCTTGTTTCCTCGCCCTACTAGTATTCTTAGTATAACTTACAGTTACTGATTTCCACTTTCCTGTTAGTGGATCTTTGTACTTTTCAACCACTTGATATAAGGGTTGCCCTTTTGAATTTGTTTTAGTTACATAATACATAATTTAATTCCTCTTAACTCTTAAAAAGAAATAAATCATTGTTGTATAGAATAAATAACTACCCTATATTATACCATGACTTCCTTATTTTGTCCGCTTTTGCTTCCATCTTAAGAAACTTTCAAATCCTTCTAGATTAATGAAAACAAGTTTATGGGTTGGGTTAATTACATACATGGAAAATGTTCTGTTTTCTCGCATTTCTTTAATCCATCTGTTCAATGTATATTGATTTAAACCATCCCATCTTTTTAGAATTCCTTTTTTATCGGCCCATTCTGCAATGGAATTTTCGACAGATATATATTTTATATTCATGACATCATCCTTCCTAAAAAATATTTTTACCTCCATGGCATGACTGATGAAGTCATCATAAGGATTTCACTTACTGCTCTTTTACGGTGGCAGCCTGAACGGTCAGAAGTATCATTGTATATCATTTGTATCATGGCATATAAAGTATCGCTCTATTTTATTGATGGTTTTAATGTCGCTCTTATCATGGCGAGCCATTCAAAACTGCTCCACAAATGAGGAAAGTACCATTTTGGACTATTTAATTGTCAATGTTCTAATTAAATTCTTCTTAATTTCACGAGATATGAAATATGGACAATTTTATTTAATGTGAATTCTATTAGGATAATCTGTAATACCCAATAAATAATCTGTACTTACATTATAAAAATTTGAGAGATCTATTAAGACTTCTGCAGTGAGAGTTCGTTCTCCTCGCTCTATCTTTGAATATGCTGAAGTTGTAAATGAAAGTAATTTTGCTAATTCTTTTTGGGTTAAATCACGATCTTCCCTCAAATCCCTTAATCGTCTGTACATACAGCTTTCTCCTGAGAAAAGTATAATATATAAAACTAAGAAATCATTCAAAGTGTCCAAATTGGACATTTTGAACTAAAGTTAATTTATTAAACACTTCTCATAAGCTCATCTATTATAGGTAAGACAATATTAAGAAAGACGGTCAAAATCTATTAACCGTCTAAAAATGTGTTATAAGCTATAAAAAAAATCAGCAGTAATTCGGTAACAAAAGTCACATAATTTTGTTATGGAAGGAATTAATGATGTACAGATTTCTGTAAACCAGCAAATTGAAAAAAGATCAACATGATATTTTGATTGTGAATCTCTTACTTTCAGAACATAAAAATTTTATAATAGGCGCGATTTAACAATAAAATTATCCGTTGCATTAATAGATGTAGATAAGCCACTCCATCAATTCAAAGCAATTAATGAGATTTTATATTGTTTTATCTTCGAAGATTCACAAATCAAGGAGAGACTATTTTATTTTATGTTTTATCCTATCTGGACAATCTGTTAGTCCTAATAGGTAATCCGTACTAACATCATAGAGTTTAGAAAGCTGCACAAGAACATCTGCCGTTAAGGCAACCTCTCCTCTCTCAATTTTTGCATAGTTTGTATGAGAAAAGGAAAGTAAATTTGCAACAAACTTTTGAGTAAAATCGTGATCTTCCCTCAAATCCCTTATCCGTTGGTACATCTAGCTTTCTCCTAAGAAAAGTATATGTCACTTTCAGAAAAAAGCTGGGAAATTGTCATAATATGACAGTAAAATTTGTACTATCTTATTTCAAATTTAAGTAAGTATACTAGTGGTACTTCATACATTATTATCTTGCAAACAGTATATAGAATGCATCCTTAGAATATAGTCGTCTTTAATTATATTTTTTTATGCTGAGATTAATTATTTTCTTGCATAAATTACTAAAATTTATCCCTTCTGCCTCGGCTTCCTTAGGAAGTAAACTAGTTGGAGTCATACCAGGTATACTATTCGTTTCGATGAAGTAAATTTCACCATTATCATCAATAATAAAATCTGACCGTGAATATACTTCAAATCCCATTAAGTCATGAATTGTTTTAGCATATATTTCCAACCTTTTCTTTAGCTCTTCAGATATATTTGCAGGACAAATTTCCTTAACAACTCCAGGAGTATATTTTTTTTCATAATCATAAAAACCACCCTCAATAACAATCTCAATTGGTTGCAAAATTTTTTCACCAATAACTCCGATAGAAATCTCTCTTCCATTTATATATTCTTCAATATTATAATTCTCTAAGTCATACTGTTGAAGTTCTTCTTTCGTTTTGATAATTTGAACTCCTATACTTGAACCACTGTCATTTGGTTTTATTACTAATGGAAAAACAAATTTATTTTCCTCAATATACTCATAGGGAGTTTTAATCCCAACTGTACTCACAAGTCTCTTTGATAATTTTTTATCTAAACTTATAGCATTACTTTGATATCCGTTGCCAGTATACTTTATATTACAAATATCCAGTAACGCCTGTAACTTTCCATTCTCACCAATCCCCCCATGTGTAGATAGGAAGACGATATCTGCTAATTTACAGATTTCAATAACTGAATCTGTTATTTCAGCAGATTTATCTATCTCAAATTCTGATAGGTTACCTTCTTGGTACAACTTATATAATTCAGAAAAATGTTTTACCTCTTTATTTTCAAAATTGTATATTCCATTCAAATTTAGTCTAATTACATTATCAGTAGTTAGCGCTTTAGCAATTTGTCTCGAAGAAACTTCCGAAATTAACCGTTCTGGGCTCCTACCACCATATAAAACTACAATATCCATTTGATTTACCTCAATAAAATTAAAAAAACAGTAAAACCCATTATAAAAGTTTTACTGTAATTCACAAATATCTTATATGCGGGGTGAAGGACTCGAACCTCCAATAGACATTTAGTCGAACCTACCTGTATCATAGGCGCGTTTACCAATTTCGCCAACCCCGGATAAATTATTTATGAATTAATTATACCATTACAATAAGTTAGAGTCAATAGTTTTTAGCAAATAATTTTGATATTTTCAATTTAAAATTGTCTTTTATATAAACTAATACCTAAATTATTCATAATTAAAATTGTAAAATATATTCTCGTATCTTTAGATAGCGATTCATTAAGAGTAATTTCCTCAACAAACTTTTGAGAACCATTAGGTTCTAATATAAGCTTTTGTAAATCAGAACTAAACTTATCGTTTCGAACACAAGTCTTGATATAAACTTCTTCAAAATTATTCCCAATATTGTGAATTGAAAATTCTACTTTTGCGTCGCTACTTGTAAATTTCTCTAATTTATCAATTGTAAGTTTAATATTTTCCTCACTTAAATCTTCTATGATGGAACAACAAGGACAGAGTTTAATTATCCTGCCATACCTTGAATAATAATCACTAACATATACTTTTTCAATTGGTTTTTCATTACATGTTGAACAAATTTCTTGTTCCTGAGTACATTTTATCCTAAAATTGGTCCCATAGTGGAGATCATACATTCTATATTTATCCTCAGAAATATTCTTGACCCAATAATTTAAGATTTTTCGGCTTAGCTTGTCAATATTAATTTGTAAACTATTTATGATTTTTTTTACTTTAAAATTAGTTTTAGAATCTCTTCCAAAATCAAATAAATAATTTTCTAAGTTATTGAATTGTGATATTAAAGTATTCGCTTCTTGTTTAAAGCACTTATCACTATTCGGATGCATATGAGCTATCCTATTATCTCTGCTAAAATTATATAACATTTTAGGAATATTTTTGATAAAATTTTTAGGGATAGTAATATCTTCTTTCATAAGTTCACTATCAGTTATTGATTGATCTGAAAAAATTAATCTTTCTCCATCAATCGTATCAAAATAACGAATACTTTTATTTGAAATCAATATTTCATTTCTTTGATAATTCGACCGTTGTAAAAAATAATTATATAAATTTTCACTATTCTTAAATTGATTATTGGGGTCTCCATATAAGACATAGCATGGAGTTAGATTGTTATAAACACAATATTCATTACACTGCCTAGTTACTGTTCCAAAACTCTCTTCCCTCTCTAATAAACAATCTGCTAAAATTAATTCGTTAGCATCAGATAATTTAGTAGAAAAAGGAGCTATAAAAGATACGGCTGAACTATTCAATAATCCAAATGACAAAGTTTCCTTTCCTTCTTTCTCAAATTCTCCAGGTGCTACAACACCAAGAACACAACCATTAATCATTATTAAATCTGAATTAAGTTGTGCTGTATTTAAAACTTCTTTTGATGTTTTTATTTGACTATTACATAATGCTATATTTTTTCCTATCGCTAATTGATCTAGTCGTCCTCCTCCGTAAATAAATAATGCCGATCTTCTTTTACAAAGTAAATCACTTGTAAGATGCGATGAATACATAGAGATCAGAGAATTTATTTCTTTAATCTCAGACTCTCTCCGTGGTACTACATTTAAAGAAGTATAGCTAGATTTCTTTATCATGCTAAAAGTTAAATTTTTAATAGCAAAGTTCACTACATCTTGAAAATTATTTCCTGTAAAATATCCAATATCAATCCCTCTATTCAAAGAAATTCTAGTAATTCTCCTCAACGATTCATATTCCAAATTATGAGATTCTGAAAAAATTATAATTTTTTTAAAATGTGAGAACTCTAAATATTCAAATATTTCTAAAAATGATTGTAATTCATAGAAATCATACTTACTTTTAGAAGAATAAACTTTAGCAATATCATTATATTCGTCATTACTAAATCCAATCACAATTGTACTGCTTCTTATATCCGTAGTACTAGAGTGAATTTCTCTTAATAACGATAGGTATTTTTCATTCATCTTATTTATCTCTCCTTAATTTTTTTTCATAACTCTTTATAAGAATAACCAATAAACTACTTAGTAATCCCAAAATAACCAGACTTAATCTCGGATTTAAAAGCCAATTAAAATAAGCAGCTAGTATCCCTCCAAAAGGAGCAAAAATGGTAGCTATTACAAAAGAACTAGAAAGTATTTTACCAATATTATACTCAGTACTTTCTTGTTGCTGTATTGTTGTAATCGAGACAGAAGCTATTGTAATTAGTCCACTCAAAATTGAATAACAAATTCCAAAAAATATCCAATTTTCTACTATTCCGCTTGCCATAATGACAAGTGGGATCGTTGCCATTGATATATTCATTAAGATAAAGGTATCCTTCTTATTCAAAAAAGTAGAAAGAAGAGTTACTGCTATCAAACTACCAAATCCAGCAATTGAGTATACAATTCCAACAAGACTATTTGATAACTTTAATTGATCCTGTAAATAATAAATAATTGTTGCATTAAATCCTAGCATAGCGATATTCACAACAATAGTAAAGAGTAAAGAAACCCTCAATTTAATATTTGTGAAATTCTCTTTAAAACCTGCAAACATTTCTTTTATATCATCATTTCCATTCTCCTTATGTCCTTGATTTGGAATATATGAAATTAATATTGAAAAAAATAACAACAAGAACGAAGCACTATTTATAAAAAAAATGCTATTAATATTAAACTTTAACATTAATAACCCCGCCAGAGCAGGAGAAACTAATTTTGAAATAGTTCGTACACCTTGAAACTGCGAATTATATTTTTGCAATTCTTCCTTCTCAAATAATGCCGGAGTAATTACTGAAAATCCTGTTTGAAAAAGTGTCGAAAATAAAGGAATCAAAAATGCAATAACATAGTAAAAAAATATAGAAACTGAATATTTAGATAGTATCGGTATTACACTACATAATAATGCAGGTATTAATGTAGACCATAATAGTATTTTTTTCTTATTAAAATTATCTAATAAGTAACCCATAACAAATCCCAATAAGAGTTGAGGTAACAATTCAATAATCACCATTCCTCCCATTGCAAATGACGAATGAAATTCTTGGTAAATTAAAATAGGAAAAGCAATTTTTTGAAATCTATCTCCAATATTTGATATAAATTCACCAAAAGTTATTGTATAAAACGTTTTCTTGTTAATATCCATGACTCCCTTTCCTTCTTTCTAAACCACGATAAATATCATTTTTTATTAAATCTGTAAAGCTTATTCCAAGACTCTTTGCAAGAGTAGGCACAACACTGTTTTCACTCAAACCGTACATAGTTCCTAACTCAATAAAATATACATCTTCACCACATACTCTGAAATCAAGGTAGCATGTGCCGTCTATTTCATAGTAATCTAATATATTCTGAGTAAATTTTTTTAGTTTAGAATTGATTACGTTTTGTGAATCATCAACAATGAACATATTTTCACCACTATTATATCTTTCTTCAAAATCGATATCTTTATTGATTCTAGCTTTAGAAACACCTACTTTAATCTCATCTCCTTGGAAAATAGCGGCCACTATATAATCATTTCCTTCAATATATTCTTGTATAACCAAATGTGTATCAATATTTAAAATATCCGGTAAATTCTTTTGAATATCTTGTAATGAGTTTACTTTTTTAACTCCATGACTTGAACCACTTAAAAACCTTGGTTTAATTACTAACGGGAATCTCATATGATTCCTAGTTATAAATTTTTCTATACTATCAATACTTATTAAACCATCTACCTTAAATGTCTTTGGAGTATTTATATTTAGTATTTTTGACAATTTACTAAAAAAATATTTATCTCTACAAACAGCACTTATCGTAGCAGAACATCCCGTGTATGGTATATGGTAAGATTCTAAAATAGATTGTAAAACACCGTTTTCACCAATCCCTCCATAAGATACAATATAAACTAAATCAAAACCTTCAATATGTTTTAAGACATCATTCAACTTTTCTAGATTTTTCAACTCTACAACTTCATTATAGATATCTAAATTTTCCAATTCTTTTGAAACAATCTTTGCAGCTTTTTGGGCTAAATTGTACTCATGCGGTAAACCTGATACAGTTACTAAAACTCTCATCTTTCCCCCAGATACTTTCTTAAATCATTTATGACTTTTTCACTATTCTTCTTAATTTTATAAATTGAGAACCCTTGTTCTGTAGGTAGAATAAAATGTATTTGTTCTGAAGAATTTTTCTTATCTGTTTTTATTATTTCTGATAATTCGATTATTCTATCATCATCCAATTTTATAACAGTTGGAAGCGAGTACTTCTTTAACAATTCTAATAATTTATTATATTTTATTTTTGATAGTTTCCCACCTTCTAGTGATATTTTTGCTTCAAAAACCATCCCTATTGCAATAGCTTCACCGTGTAAATAGTCTATGTGCCCGTATAAAGTCTCAATAGCATGTCCTAGAGTGTGTCCAAAATTTAAAGATAATCTTTTATGATTTTCAAATTCATCATTCTCTATCACATCTTTTTTAATTTCAATTGATTTAGAAATAATATATTCCATCTTCTCAGATATATTATCTGCTTTAGTCAGTACATTCAATAGAGATGCATTATATATGTAAGCCATTTTAATTATTTCACTCATTCCACAGCAAAATTCTCTTTGAGGTAATGTATCTAAAAATTTTAGGTTAACTATAGTAAATTCCGGTGGGTAAATAGCGCCAATCATATTGGTTAACTCATTATAATGAACGCCAACTTTCCCTCCTATACTACTATCTACTTGACTTAGTAATGTAGTAGGAACTTGAATAAATCTCATTCCTCTATTGAACGTTGCTGCAGTAAATCCACCTAAATCTCCAACTACACCTCCACCTATTGCTAAGAGTATATCACCTTTATTAAAGTTATTCTCAATTAGTATGTCATAAAGTTTTTGAACCTCCGTTAACGATTTAGAGTTTCCCCCTGGTTCTATAATATGTGTAAAACAGTTAAATTTCTTCTCAAGATTAAGAAATAGTTGTCTCTGATGGAAGTAAACATTTCTATCGGTTAAAACTAATAATCTTATTTTTGATATATCACATATTTTGGAATTCAATGTTCCTATTACATCCTTAGAAAAAATTACAGAATAGTTCCGTAACCTCGAATGAACTTCAATCTCTTTATTCAAAGTAGTATCCCCCATTCACTTTTATAATTTCACCGTTGATAAAGGAAGCTTTATCTGATGCTAGAAATTGAACTAACTCACTTACTTCCTTAGCACTCCCCATCCTTTTCATACTATTAATATGAGAGTATAACTGCAGTTCAGCATCTTTTTCACTTACATTATTCTCTTTTGAGAAATTAGATATTGCATTATCTGTCATATTTGTTTTTATAGAGCCAGGTGCAACAATATTTATTCTAGTTTTATGTTTAATAAACTCTTTGCTTAAAATCTCTAAATAATATGTCATTGCATTCTTAGTCATTGAATATAGTGGAAATTTACTCCTAGGATATATACCTGCATTTGAAGAAATAAAAATTATACTTGTTCCAAAAATATTATATTGTTGGACTAATTTTAAATGTTGTGTAGCAAGATAAATTTGTGAGGTTATATTTACTTTTATTAAATCATCTAAATACTCTGGATCTACATCAAATATATTTGTCTCAGGAATCCCAATCCCTGCATTCAGGATTAATATATCAATTCCATGATATTCCTTAAAAATATCAGAATACCACTTCACAACATTTGATGTATCCCTTAAATCTAAAATTGATTTATTACAATTGAGTTTTTCTAGTGAAGAATTTGAACTTCCATGGTAAATAACAGTATTCCCATTTTTTTCAAAGTCATGAGCAATCTGTTTTCCAATTCCCCTACTGCTTCCCGTTACTAATACTTTCTTAGTTATATTTTTTTGAATATTCATAAAAGCACTCATCTAATCTATTGATAATTTCTAAAATAAAATTCTCTTCAGAGACAAGAGGAGGCATTAATACAATGGTATTATTATATGCTGATCGGCTAAGCATATTCTTTTTCTCAAGTAATTTGTAGAAAAATTCTAACTCTTGCCCATCTTGTTCTACCAATTGAATACCTAACATTAGCCCCCTACCTTTAATTGAATGAATTAGACTACTATACTTCTTTTGCAACTCATTCAATTTCTCCAAAAATAGTGCCGACTGCTTATTAACATTTTCTAAAATATTTTCAGATTCAAAAATATCTAAAACTTTGTTTGCTGCTGCAACTCCCACTACTGAACCAGCATTCGTATAACCATGTAGTAATTTTTTATTTTTAAAGACTGAAACGATTCTATCAGAAAATAAAGTTGCTCCTAGTGGTGCATACCCTGCTGTGATATTTTTAGCAAGAACAAGGATATCAGGGACAATTTCTAGTCCTTGATATGCAAACATCGAACCAGTTCTACCGAACCCTGTTACTACTTCATCAAAAATCAATAAAATATCATTGTTTTTAGTATATTCTCTTAGTAAAGTTAAAAATTCTTTTGGAAATTCAATTATTCCTCCAGAGCCAATGATTGGTTCAATAATAATAGCAGAAATCTCTTCAGAATTGAGTTTGTCTAACTCCCTAAAGACATTATCCCCATCATTATCATCCGGTAAAGGAAGTGTAAAATAATTTTCAATATCCAGTACACAACCTTCCCTATTGGGTTCTTCTCCCATAACATTCATTGCACCTAACGATACCCCATGATAACTCATAGCAAAATGTCCTATTTTAACCTTTTTATATTTTTGTTGCTCATAATAAAATAGTCTCGCTACTTTCAAAGCTGTCTCAACTGAATCTGAACCACCTGTACCATAAAATACTTTGGAAAATTCAGGAGCTAATTTTAATAATTTTTCACTATACTCAATTAACAATGGATATGCTCTTCCAAAAAGTGATGTTAATGGTAACTTATTCATTTGATAGTTCATCTCATCTATAATATCTTGCCGAGAGTAACCTAAACCTGCATTCCAGATTCCTGAAATAATATCAAGATATTTCTTTTTGCTTGTATCATAGACATATGTTCCTTTACCGGAAGCTACGATAAATGGTAATTTATCAAATGTCGTAAAGTTAGTAAAGTTCAACCATAATTTTTCTGTTGTTAATTTTTCCATAATTTTTCTCCCAATTCTTTTAGTTCTTGAAAATCAATTTGTTGCTCTGCATCAGATAATGCAATGTCGGGATTAGGATGCACTTCCATCATTATTCCGTTAGCCTTAATTCCTTTCGCAGCATAACTAGCCGGTAGTAACAGTTTTCTTCTACCTGTTGAGTGTGATACATCAACAATTACAGGTAAACCTGTCTCAGATTGCAAAATAGGTACTGCCATAATATCGAGTGTATTTCTAGTTCTATTATCAAAATTTCTGATACCTCTCTCACATAAAATTATATTGGTCTTACCATTTTTTTGTAAATATGACAATGCTCCTATATACTCATCAATTGTTGACATCAATCCTCGTTTAAACAACACCGGTTTTGTAATTGTAGCTAGCTCTTTAAGTAACTCGAAATTTTGCATATTACGGGAACCTACTTGGATTATATCTACATAGTCGTACGCCTCTTCTAGCTGCTTTATTGACATAATTTCACTAACTGATTTAAGCGAAAATTCTTGACACACCTCATATAGATATTTAATACCTGTTATTCCCAAACCTTGAAACGAATTAGAGGTTGTTCTTGGTTTATAAGCTCCCCCTCTAAGATATTTATAGCCTAATGTTTTAACATGACTTGCAGACTCTCTAATTTGATTATACGACTCTATCGAACAAGGACCTACAATAAAGTTTGAAGGATTACAATTTGTACCTATAAAATCATTCATTATTTCATCCATTCTATTCTGTTTCCTTTCTATATGGCTTACTAATTATAAATAAATTATTTTCATAAAATAAATATACTTTTATAAGATTATGGACTGATATAAGATCAGATTCAAATAAGAATTGCATTTCATCATTTCCCACACATTTTTTAGTAATCACAGGTGGTAGAATACCATTAGTAATTAAACCAATACCACATCTCACTAAACCTTTGAATTCATGTAATTTTATATTAATCTTTAATGTCTTATTATCTTCTATGCTATTTTCAATATCAACATTAATTAACTTATCCATATTCCCTAAATCTTGAATTTGCCCACAGTTATTACAAGAAAATATAATTCTCTTATATGAACTATCCATGGTTTTTTTTAATACTTTTCTAGTAATCTCAAAATTGCAGTATGGGCATCTATTCTCAATAGTTGAAATATCTGATACAGAAAAATGCATACTGTATTTTTCTGATAATGGTGAATAGGTTGTTTGCTTACTAGTAATTATCTCATTCAAAAAAGATTCTATCAATTCACTTCTTTTTTGTTCTAAATTAGCTAATTTTTTTTGATATTTTTCAGCTTTATCTGTAAAACATAGAAATTCCTCGGTCATTTGTGAAAGCCCTAGAGAAAGATTCTCCACCTCTCCCATTAAATTTTTCAAACTTTTATTAAGACCACCATTCAAAGATAAAGTGTTTGATAGTATACCAAAATCAACAACGCTCTCTTTTGGAATTGTCACTACATCAATCCTTTTAGGAAGAAATGAATTCTCTCCCATTAAATATATATAACCATCTTCAATTATCCAAGATATCCTCTCCTTGTAGGATAGAGCAAATTGTTCATAATTCAAGGGTAGTTTACATTTACCAAAGTAAAATCGATTTGCATTCTCTGTATGACACGATAGATGATTGCCTTCAAAACTATACTCACAATATGGAGACACCTTTAATATATTCTCGCTAGAGCCAATTAAGTTATACCTAGGAACATCTACTGTCTTGTTTTTTAAATTTTTGTTAATTATTCTGACTATTTCATCGTATTGAAATCCAAAATAGTTCAATAAAATAAACCACGTACACTCTGAATATCCATTTTCTTTTAGCCCTCTGTAAGTAATAATAGTATCAACATTTGATTTCATTAAATCATCTAAGTATGATTTCCCTGATATCAGAGTTCCAAAACAAGACGCCAAGAAAATTACCTTGTTTCTTTTCGAATCTAAAAAATTAGCCAATATGGTATCACCACTATCTATTGCTACAGCTTTTGATACCAATTTTTCTTGACCTAAATATAGTAAATTTCCATTACCATGAACGATTGCAGATAAATAGTTGATTTCTTTTAAATTACACAATTTCTCAAACACATCCCCCTTACGATTTACAATCTGAAAATCTTCTCGAGATATGTCTTTTATTGATGAATCAAGCATATTTAATATCATATTAGTTTTACCTAAAATTTTATTTGGATATAAAAATTTTGCAATTAAAACTGATAATGCCTCTAAATCATAGGCAACTAGGTATGTAATATTATATACTGATAATCTCATAATCAAGCTGTCTAAATTATCTGACATTGCATGTTCACTGATAAATATGTAATGCTTATTCTTATTTAGCAGAGCCTCTGTTTCAATTTTCAAAAATTTTGCTCCCGTACATCGTGATAATGCATATGCAATAGCATAATCTCTAGTATCTGCATACAAAATTTCTAAATCCAAACTAGATATATCTCGCCTCACTCTATCATCTAAATTAAAGTAATCTAACTTTCCCGTTTTTGAGTACAAAATTAAATCTTCACACTCAGCTAATTTTGATAAGTAATCAGTTTTTTTATTTGTGATAATAACTTCTTGCATAATAGATATCCTCTAAGAATTACGTATAAGATTAGTAAGTGTGTTTAGTTATAACTAAACACACTTACCTGTACAGGTAAGATTCAACCTCCGACTATAATGATAATATCCATAATCAATAACAATATTGATGTAAATTTTAAAAATTTTTTCATACTGAACCTCCCTTTATTTTTTATTTATTGTATAATAAATAAAAAACCTTTGAAATTTTGTTGGGAAAATGGGAAATATGAAATCAAAACTTGGTATAACACTCAGAAAAATTCGAAAAGGAAAGCAAATCAGTTTATGTTCAATTGCTGATAGTAATTTATCTAAATCTCAAATCTCTAGATTTGAACGGGGAGAATCAGAAATCTCTTGTATTCGACTAATAAATATTTTAGATAAATTACATATAACTTTGGATGAATTTATTATTCTTCATGACAATAATTCTACTAAAACTGGATCATTCGCTAACTTGGTGCAATATATTCGAAAACACTACTCCACAAAAAATTTTGATAGTATTATTGAATTACTATCAAACTCTTCAAGTTATAACTTGGGGCCTTATGAAAAGACAATGGTAAAATCGATTCTCTATACAACAAATAAAAATTTTCTCCCCTCGGACGAGGAGTTATTACAGCTAACAGATTATCTTTTTAAAGTTGAAAACTGGGGTTACTATGAAATTATCCTATTAGGTAACTGTGTAAGAACAATTAAATATAACTCCTATTTCCTATTAACTATAGAAATGTTAAAAAATTATATCTATTCAACATTAAATAAGACAAATAAACGGCTTGTTACACAATTGGCAATCAATTGCCTAATTGTTAGTATTGATAAAGAAGAATTTCAAAATTGTAGTTTGCTAATCAAAGAAATAAAAAAATTACTAAATAATGAATTAAACTATTATGAACAAACCGTCTTCTTATATACATGTGGATACTTTGAATTTAAGTGCAATCCTGTGAACGGAATCGAAAAGATGAAACAAGCACTTCAGGTATTTGAAATTCTAGGAGAACATAATATAAAAGCACAGTACCAAGAGCACTATGACAAATATATTAATCAATAGCATAAAGATAGTTAATCTTTAACCACCATAGGATTAGTTCTTGTTATTCCAATAGTATTTCTATACTAAATTTTTTATCAAAATCCTTATCATTCAGTACTTTTACAAACATTTCTAAATTTTTTATTAAGCTCTCATACTCATAAAGATAATGATCTAGCTCCTCTTGAAACGCTCTTATTTCTTCGCTTACTTGTTCTACTGTAATTGATTCTGGCAAATTTAATTTTGAAAAGTCATATCTTGCAAGCTTTCGACTGCTCACATCCTCACTCTTCAAATTGATAAGCACTTCCGCCATCTTATTTAAGTTGGCGATTTTTTCATTAATTTGATTTAGTTTTATATCTATCTCTGCTATTTCTTTTACTAACTCGTCTTTAATGTCTTGGTATTTCTTATCTGCTTCAGTTAATTCAATGAAGAGGTTAATCTCAGTAATCTTTTCCTGTAGACTCTTAACTGTAGGTCTTCTGTATGGTATTACTCGACTATCGTTGGTTAGCTGTCTTATCAATGTTCGTCCTTTGACATACTGATTCTTATCCGAATGTTCTTTGTTATATACAAAGTATGAGGTTGTCTCACGTATAAAGATTTTATATTTTGTTTGATTCTCTTCTTCCAGAATATCTAATTGATAATTTGGAATGAAAATGAGACCACTCTGCTTAATACCAAAAGACACTTTGATATAAATGCCCTCATCAACTAGCTTCTCTATTTGGTTCTCTGCAAGTTCTACTTCAAATTCACGAACGGTATCTCGTTTTTCCTTAAATGTCTTAAAGGCTTCCTCAATCTCTTCAGTGGATACTTTATCCTTATCTCGTTCTTCTTGGAAAGCATGGTACTGTTCCTGTAAATTCTCTAATCCTTCTGAAGCAATGACTTCCTTATTTTTAAAATAATCTTGAAAAAATTTGACATCATATAATTTCTTATCACTTATTTTTTGATGACCCAAACTTATCTTTTGATTATCTTCTTCCAGGATAAAAGTTACATTTTTTTGTTTTAAGTCAATGGTTAGATTCAATTCTTTTGCTTTTGTTATTAAATCTTCTAAAGAATTGACACGGTTCAACAAAAATTCTAAACGACTTTCAATCTCTTGCTTAGCAAAATGCGTTCTAAAAAATTCTTCATCATATAGATCTCGTTTGCTGAGTTGGCGTCCTCGAATTGATTTTATCATCGTTCTATCTGTCATCAAAAAACGGCTATGCTTTTGACTAAAATCAATCTGAACATGCAACTGCTTTGCTTTCTCTAAAAAATCATCAAACGATTTAGATTGCTGCAGCAAAAAATAAAGACGTTGTTTCAATTCAAACTTATGACTAGATTCCCTATATTTTTTATAATCTCGATAGGAATAACGTTTCTCAATAATTTTTGCACCAGCCACTTTAGAAATACGGTCTGAAATCATACGGAGGTTTCGTTCCAAGGCATAGTTCCATATCAACTTTTTATCTGAATTGCGGTCAATAGCGTTGATTAGGATGTGATTATGAACATGATCTTTGTCTGTGTGAGTTGCTACGATGAACTTAAAACGACCTCCTGTCAATTCCATCATGGTCTCATAACCAATGCGGTTAATTTCTTCAGGTGTCAGATTATCTTCAGGAGAAAATGATTGAATGAGGTGATGAGCATGAATAGTTTGTTGGTGTTTTTCTTGTCGGTCGTTTCTGGATTCGTACAACTTGTCATTATTGCTGAAGTTGACATTGTACATCTCTACCATTTCTGCATGACTAGGGAAATCCAAGTAATTGCTCATGCCAAAATCAGATACCAATTTCAAATTGTCCGTTTTATCAGGGTTGAGAATATACTTAATTAAACGCCTACGATATTTTTTACCGTGCGTCGCAAAGTGTTTAGTAACTACCATGAAACTCCTTCAGTCTTTTCACCTCCACTTGAAATTCTTTGTCCACTTCCTTAATTAACTCTCCGACTCCTTTACTCAATTCTTGTAATTGGTCCTGAGAAATCAGGTGGCTTTGATTAATCGCACGCGCAATTTGATTAATGTTATTTCCAATCCGTCTCAATTCAAAAACTAACTGGTCATAAGTATCAGTGTTAATCGTGACAAATGACATATTCGGATTAAGCAAAACTTTTCTGGCATAGACTGAGAAATTTTGACAATTGCTCTTAGCAATCCGTTCATTCAATTGGTGTAATTCTGGATCAGTTAGAAATACTTTTTTGAGATTAGTACGATAGCGATAAACCATTACATCCTCCTAACCCATATATTTTTCACGGAACTCACGACTGAGTGGCTGCACTTGATTCACTTCTGCAATCAATTCTTGAACGCAAGTCAATAAGATTGAGACGTGCTCTTTAGTCACTTGATGATTTTCTCTTGCGACAACCAGAACTTCATACACATCTCGACTAATCTGTTCAAACTTTTGAGACTGCCAAAGGGAGAACCAACTTTCAAAAATTCTATCCTGATAATTCTTTTTCAATAAATTCTGACGAAGAAATTCTGAGAAACTATCCACTTTTTGTTCCCTCATCATTTCTTTTATCTGTTTTTCTTCTTGTCTCGTAATTCTAAATTGCTTTCGGATTGACTTAATTTCTTGTCCCATTCTGATATCCCTTCAACATTCTACTTGTCTGACAGTGTAAGTCTACCTCACATTGTCAGTACGCTTCCTAAAGACCTCACTTGCTTCTTGTTCGGTCTTTGCGAGCTCAGATATTGTGTCCACAATATCCCAAAAATCATATCGCCAACCAACCAAAACCTCCTAGTTTTGACAGCCAACGATAAGATAACTTGGTGGCCTTCGCCCCCCAAACCCCCAGTGAAAAATCTTAGCTGGATTTTTAAAGTTGAGAAAAGTATAGCAGAAGAAATTTGGGGAAGTTATCACAAAAATTGAAAATGGGAGTAAGAAAAAGAGAGCTGAACGCTCTCTCGATTTTAAAATATATCCTGTACTTCACTCATTTGTCGTCTTTCTTGAAGCATTCTGTTAATTAAATCATACGCTTCAACCTCCAAGTCTTGAAGAGATTCTAAAACTAAAACTTTTAAGAATTCTAATGTGACAACTCCCTTTAAAATTAAATCTTCTTTATCATCCATAATAAGAGATTGAAAATACCCCTTAATAAAATCATTTGTTACATTCCCTAATTCTGAAAGCGTATCAATGAGGCTATTCAAAACACTTACACGTGCTACTTCACTATAAGTTTCATTCAATTTATAAACTTCCTCGTAAAAGAATCTCAATCTTTGATATTTCAATGGATCAAGTCCGACAACTGACTCGTTCTTTAATTGGATATGCGTAATAAAATCGTCACCTTTGATATATGTATAACATTTCAAGTATGGTAACAAATTTACAGAATTAAAATACGGATTTAAAACTCCCTGATTTTCTGAATAGCCTACAATCGAATTTTTTGAATGATTACACCTATAACACGTTGAAACTAAGTTAATTGGTAAGATAGCAAATTGTGGAAAGATTGATTCTGGTAAAATATGATCTAAAGTATGTGTTGCATAACCCCATTCGGCATCACAAATTGGACAACATCTAGGTGTAAGTTTGTACAAGTCTCTCCTAAATGAACTTTCTGAAGAGTAAAACGTCTTGTATAGTTCTTTCATTTTTGATTTTTCAATTCCCAAAACTTCATCTGATTGCTCTAATTTAGAAATCAAAGATTGTAAATTTTCACCAGCCTCAAGATAGTCGCTTTCAATTTTATTGAAGTATGGTAAAAGACAATTGGATTCATGAAGCTTCCTAATAATACCAGATTTATTATTACCTTGATTTTGTTCCATGTATCCAACTATTTCATCAATTACATTTGCTATACAAAAGCTTGGTGAACTAATTTTCTTCATCACTAACCTCTTCAAATTTCTTTACTAGTAATGCTTCGCTTCCAAAGATAAAATCAATTTTATCTAGTTCAGTTTTATCTTCCTTAATTAAATCCACTATAAATTTGTAAAATCCAGTGTTCCTAAGATCTGTACCAAAAATCGCATTATTAATATAACTAATGCTTTCTCCAAAAGTTTTAATTGAAATTGACTCAATTCGATTTTGATTGTTATCAAAATTCCGTACTATCTTCCTAATATTGATGTGAGCCAGTTCTTGAAGCACAATAGCAGAATGGGTCGCTAATAAACAAACTCCATTGGCATCGCTTATAATTTCATCTATCGCCCGTATATAAGCTTTTAATAATGGTGGATGTAGAAATAGTTCGGGTTCATCAATAATCACAAAAGTTTTTTCTGAAACATAAATAATTAGATTTAATAAATTTAGAAGGATAATCTTTTGTCCTGAGCTTAATTTCTTCACATCTTCTAAACTGAAATTTTCCATATCAATAGCGTGTTCAATTTGTAAAAACCATGGATCAAATGAAAATTTTTTTATAATATTTCCTAACTTTGTACGGTATCTTTTGCCTACTTCAGTGAACAATTTATGAATATCTTTTGCAATAATTTCGCTTAGATCTTCAGTATTCGAAAAATTTATTCCTATAAATTTATAAATATCTGAGTCTTCTTTTTTAAAACCCGAATCAAATGGACTATACGAAAAACAAACTAATGAATTAAATTGATTAAGATTCGACCTATCAGAATATAATTTTTCTTCAGCATTATCTAGTAAACTTCCATTTTTTTGATAATGATAAAAACTTATAATTTGTTTCAAAAAATTAGTTTTGCCACTACCATTATTTCCGATAATAGAATACATTGAAGTGGGGATTTTAGAATTAGGATCAACATTGAATTTAAAAATTTCCTCTTCATTAAGATTAATCAGATTAACTTCATATTTATCCTGATAACTTCCACCTAGAGTAACTCGATGGAACTGATCAATAACTTCATTATAATTATTATTTCTAAAAAAAGAATCTCTGATTACGTCCTTTTTATGTGCCCAACTGAATATCGTCTGAAAATTAGGGTTATTATATAATTCTTCTAATTTTTCATCATCAAATGCAAGGTCTCCTAATATTTTTAAATACTCTATTCTATCTTTTTCATCAAAAATATTATTGAGAAATCTATAATATTCTAAATTTCCTAAAGATATTATATTTTGAGAGTGTAAATTCTTTTTAATTTTGTCAAAAGATATCACATCACTTGAAGAGTATGGATAAACTGTGATGTTAATATTCCCTAAGTCGTTCTTTTCCCCCTCAAAACAAGCCACTACTTGATATGTTGTTTTAAATCCGTAATCGTCCCAATTATCTTTTGCAAAATAAAATCCATCACTCATATCTTGATCAGTATCTATTGGCCAATCTGTAGTATAGAAATTTACTTCTGCGAACCTTCTTCTCTTCATCAGTAATCCTCCATGCTAAATAAACTACTAAATAATTTACATTAGTCTTCAACAAATAGTTCATTCTCAAAAGCCTGACGGAAAGTCTCTTGCTTCTGAGTAATTATTCTTATTTTCCTTCTAGCCATGATTTACCTCCTTTCTAAAAGCCTACCTTACCATTATACAAATTTTAATGTGATTTTTTTCACATTAAGAACCTAATACAAAACCACCCTTTCGAGTGGCCTATGATAGGATACACTTTTTAACGATTATAGAAAAGGGGGTGCAATTTTTCCGATTTATACTAAGATACTTTAAAATCAAAAGCAAAATCCGTTATATTCATCGTTGAGAGTGTTTATAATAGATTCAAGTTTTACTAAAAAATACTGCTCCTCAGAAGTGAGGTAACTACCTGAAGATATCTTTTCAATCAGTTTATTTTTTTCTCCATTTAACAATTCAAAAGTAATGTCAGCACATGCATCAAAACCCTCATATTTAGGGCGATCTATACTTGTTTTTATTGCGTTAGAAATAATAGAATCTGTCATAACAACTCCAATCTTGGGGACACTACAGAAAGGCATTCCTTTTATAATGCCCTTCTGTAGTGTCTCGCTAGCCCTGCATAAACGCTACCGAAGCTCCCCACCGCTGCAACGAGACACATAAATTTAAAACCTGACGAAATTATTATAGCCATAAACTTGCCCTCCATATCATTCAATACATTGAATAGCCAATCACTCACTAAGTCTATGAGGATTTCTATTGCTACTTCTACACACAATAGAATAAAGGTAGTGGAGTCTGAAACATCGGTTAGCAGCAAATGATGGGGAGGGGAGTCGAACCCCTATTCCCCGATACCAGAAGGTTTTAAATTACTAAGAATATTCTAGCATGAAATTTTTGAAAAAACAATCAAAACTATCCAACTTACTATTCGTAATTTCAAAAACAAAATCATAAAAAAATGTATCAATTTCAGTACTCACACTTCTGTGTAAGTTGCTACGATGAAACGAAAACGTCCTCCTGTCAACTCCATCATAGTCTCATATCCAATGTGATTGATTTCTTCTGGTGTTAGATTATCATCAGGAGAAAATGATTGGATCAGATGGTGGGCAGGAATATTTTATTGGTGTTTTTCTTGTCGGTCATTTCTGTATTCGTACAACTTGTCGTTATTGGTAAAGTTGACATTGTACATTTCTACCATCTCTTCATAGCTAGGAAAATCTAAGTAATTGCTCATACCAAAATCAGATACTAATTTCAAATTGTCCGCTTTATCAGGATTGAGGATATACTTAATTAAACGCCTACGATATTTTTTTCCGTGTGTCGCAAAATGCTTAGTGACTACCATGAAACTCCTTCAATCTTTTCACTTCCACTTGAAATTCTTTCTCCACTTTCTTGACCAACTCTCCGACTCCTTTACTCAGTTTTTATAACTGTTCCTGGCAAATAGTGTCTATGAATTCTGTTGAAATGGTACTTGTTCCGTTTTTATAACAGCTAAGGGCTATTGCCTAAAATTTATACAATTCGAGCAAATCTGTTTTTGTCAGGCCATGTGTCTTTCGTATAATTTTATATTGTTACCAATTATAGTATGCTCCTTTTACTTGATAACACTATTATAACATTTAAAAATAAAAAAACATGTTCTAAATTAATAGAAAGTATAATTCTAAAATTAGAATTTTTCGTGATAATCCTATAAAATGCTACTTTTCTAATAAACTTGTACTTATTTCCTTCAAACTACACAATTCTCTAGTTGTTGTAAGTTTGTAATTGACTCAAAAGTATTCGATATAATTTCAAAACAGTGTTTTAATTTATAGTTGGCCAATATCATCTAATTTTAACTAAAAAATCATTATACAAATCAAACAACTAAAAATGAATTTATGGTATACTAGTGATAATAAATAGTTATCGGTAGGAGAGATATATTTTGGATAGAAAAAGTTTTATTACAAAAATAAGTGACTCTTTTA
>CAJNDF010000003.1 GCA_905221455.1 bacterium
CGAACACAGAAGTTAAGCCCTAGAACGCCGGAAGTAGTTGGGGGTTGCCCCCTGTGAGATATGGAAGTCGCTTAGCTCTAGGGAGTTTAGCTCAGCTGGGAGAGCATCTGCCTTACAAGCAGAGGGTCAGCGGTTCGATCCCGTTAACTCCCAAAGGTCCCGTAGTGTAGCGGTTATCACGTCGCCCTGTCACGGCGAAGATCGCGGGTTCGATTCCCGTCGGGACCGTTTAAGATAACGGAAGTTATTTTAGACTCGTTAGCTCAGTTGGTAGAGCAATTGACTTTTAATCAATGGGTCACTGGTTCGAGCCCAGTACGGGTCATATATGCGGGTTTGGCGGAATTGGCAGACGCACCAGATTTAGGATCTGGCGCTTAACGGCGTGGGGGTTCAAGTCCCTTAACCCGCATTAAGATATAATAAATGAGCCGGCTTAGCTCAGTTGGTAGAGCATCTGATTTGTAATCAGAGGGTCGCGTGTTCAAGTCATGTAGCCGGCATTTTTAGATAGAAGAAAGTAGTGCGAACGTAGTTCAGTGGTAGAACACCACCTTGCCAAGGTGGGGGTCGCGGGTTCGAATCCCGTCGTTCGCTTAGAGAGGCCGGGGTGGCGGAACTGGCAGACGCACAGGACTTAAAATCCTGCGATTGGTAACGATCGTACCGGTTCGATTCCGGTCCTCGGCATAATATAATGAGCACCCTTAGCTCAACTGGATAGAGTACCTGACTACGAATCAGGCGGTTAGAGGTTCGACTCCTCTAGGGTGCATTTTTCTTTTTAACTCGGGAAGTAGCTCAGCTTGGTAGAGTACTTGGTTTGGGACCAAGGTGTCGCAGGTTCGAATCCTGTCTTCCCGATTCATGGCGGTGTAGCTCAGCTGGCTAGAGCGTCCGGTTCATACCCGGGAGGTCGGGGGTTCGATCCCCTTCGCCGCTATAAAGATCTTGTTGGACCTTTAGCTCAGCTGGTTAGAGCTCTCGGCTCATAACCGAGTGGTCGTAGGTTCAAGTCCTACAAGGTCCATTTGAATAGTATGGAGGATTACCCAAGTCCGGCTGAAGGGAACGGTCTTGAAAACCGTCAGGCGTGTAAAAGCGTGCGTGGGTTCGAATCCCACATCCTCCTTTTTATTAACGCGGGATGGAGCAGCTCGGTAGCTCGTCGGGCTCATAACCCGAAGGTCGTAGGTTCAAATCCTGCTCCCGCAATAAGGCTCGGTAGCTCAGTTGGTAGAGCAATGGATTGAAGCTCCATGTGTCGGCGGTTCGATTCCGTCTCGCGCCATTTTTATTAATAGTATTTATGCGGGTGTAGTTTAGTGGTAAAACTACAGCCTTCCAAGCTGTTGTCGCGAGTTCGATTCTCGTCACCCGCTTTGAACTTTGTTCAAATTACCAAGTTTTTAACTTGGGCGCGTAGCTCAGGTGGTTAGAGCGCACGCCTGATAAGCGTGAGGTCGGTGGTTCGAGTCCACTCGTGCCCATTAATTGGAGAATTACTCAAGAGGCTGAAGAGGACGGTTTGCTAAATCGTTAGGTCGGGTAACTGGCGCAAGGGTTCGAATCCCTTATTCTCCGTTTTAATGAGAGTTTATAACTCTTTTTTTGTTTTGTGATAAAATGCAATTGTTCCATATGAATCTTTCTAATGAGTTGTTTAGTAGCTTTTCATTATAGGTCATATGGGACTTTTTTCTACACAAAATAGGCTCCATAATATCTATAGGGGAAATATTATAGAGCTTTATAATTGTGTTATTTTACTTCCAACCCTTGAGTGAAATTTCGCCGCTATTGAGCCAGATTTCTTTTCCGTTATCACATTGAATTAAAAGCTTGCCATTTTCTGAGATGTCTTTAGCAAGTCCCTTGTAGTCTTTTTGATCTAGTGTGAAAGTAACTTCTTTTCCTAGAACGAATGACTGTTTTTTATATAGGTATAATAACTCATCTGCTGGTGTTTCGAAGAAAGCACGCCAGATTTCTATGATTAATTCATTCCTTGTTATTGGAGCTGTAGTTTTAAATAAGCTAGCAGCTTTTTCTTTTAATTCTTGTGGGAAATCATTAATAGTGAAATTGATACCTACTCCAATAATGATATCTGTGACTAAGTCAGTTTCTACAGAGGTCATTGCTTCAGTGAGGATTCCTCCAATTTTATGATTGTTGAGGTAGATATCGTTGACCCATTTTATGTCGACATCTATTAAAGTTAGGTTCTTAATGGCTTTGTAGATAGCTCCGGCTACAAGTAGTGTGTAGGAAGGTAATTTGTCGTAAGGAAGATTTGGTTTGAGATGGAGTGTCATATAAATACCACCTTGTGGTGAGTAGAAGGAGCGTTGGAAACGGCCTCGCCCTGCTGTTTGATAGGAAGCTAGATAGAGGGTGTTTGCTTCATTCCCTAAATCAATTGCTTCTTTTGCATCCATTTGTGTTGATTTTGTTTCGGGTTTAAAACTGACTTTAATTGGAAGATTTTCTTCTAGAATCTCTGGAAGAATAAGGTCACCGTTCATCAGTTTATAGCCTTTGTTTTTGATGCTATCAATTTCAATACCTTCTTGTTCGAGGCGCTTGATAGCTTTCCAAATTGATGTTCGGCTCAATGATAGTTCTTCTGCAATTTTTTCTCCGCTGATATAATCGGTTTCTTTTGCTAGAATTTGGTAGACGGCTTGGTAAGACTTCATAGTGTTTCCTTTCTCATTAGTAGATGTTGAGAATATTCTTTTCTTGTATGACTTGGAGTCTGATTAAAGTATTGTTTATAGGCTTTAGAAAAATGTAGTGGATCTGAAAAACCTACCGAGTATGCAATTACCTTGATGGACTCTTGGGTATTTTCGAGAAGTTGTTTAGCACGGTGCATTCGAACGTATAGTAGGTATTCTTTTGGGGATAAGGTGTTAAATTCTTTGAATACGCTTGATAAGTAGCTTCTGTGAACAGATAGTTCTTTCGCTAAATCTTGAATTGTAATTGATTGAGGATAGTGGCTATCAATTAATCTTTTGCATTCAAGATAGAGTTGGTGGGTTGATGAAATATTCTTTTTTTTCTGATTGGGAGCAATAGTTCCCAGATGAAACATCAGTTCATGGAGTTGTCCCATGATATGGAGTTGAGCTAATTCATTTGATTTTGTAATCTGAGCGAAGCGAACAATGTCTGAGATGAGTTTTGCAGTAGTCTGGGTATGACAAGTTTCAGATTGGATAAGATAGGATTGGTCAGAAATTTGAGAAAGAGAAAAATAGTCAGGAGCTTTCCCTCCTGTTATTCCTAACCAGTAGTAGGCCCAAGGTTTCTCACTATCTGCTTGATAAAAGGTTAATTCATCTGGTTTTAATAGAAAGAAATCTCCTTCTTTTAAATCAACAATTTTACCTTTGTAATGAAATTTACCTTGTCCTTTAGTAATGTAATGTAGAACGTATGTATCACGAATCGCTGGACCAAAAGAGTAATTAGGTGTGCATTCCTCATATCCATAAAAGCTTAGGGAAAGGTCAATTGTTCCAGTCTGGTATTCTGAAAAAACTAGCATGTGCCACCTCCTACCTAACATTTTACCATATTCTTGAGACATTTTTCTATTTTAGAAAGCGCTTTTATGTGTTAAAATTTTTTCAAGAAATAGGTGAGGTACAATTTATGGGAATTCGGATAGAGAATAATCTATTTTACGTTGAGAGTAAAGATTTAAGTTTGATTATTGAAAATAGAGATGGCTTCTTACTATTAAAACATTTTGGAAAGACTATTAAGAACTATAGAGGTGCTAATAGTGTTTACGAACGAGATCATGCTTTTTCAGGGAATCCGACAGCTACTAATCGAACCTTTAGTTTAGATACGCAACGTCAGATTTTTGGACAACATGGTTTGGGTGATTTTAGAAAACCAACTTTACAGGTTCAGCACGATGCAACTGAAGTAACGGATTTTCGATTTATAGAAGCAAAGATTTTAAAAGGTCAAAATGGTCCACAAGGTTTACCTTCTCCACACAGCATGGATGGTACAGAGACTCTTGCCTTGATTTTAGAAGATTCTAAGGTTCAACTTAGTCTGACTTTGTATTATACTGCTTTTGATAATGATGCGACAATAGCTAGCTACAGTAAATTGGAGAATAAGAGTAACCAGGAAGTTGTTATCCATAAAGACTTTTCTTTTATGGCTGATTTTCCAGCGGCAGCTTACGAAATAGTAACTTTGCAGGGTGCTTATGCTCGTGAAAAGACTGTTCGACGTCAACAGGTAGAACAAGGAATTTTTTCGATTAGTTCGAACCGTGGTGCTTCTGGTCATGCTCAAACACCAGCCCTTCTCTTATGTGATCAAGGAGTCACAGAGGATGCTGGGAATGTGTTTGCTATTCAACTACTGTATAGTGGCAACTTTGAAGCTTTTGTTCAAAAAAATCAATTGAATGAAGTTCGGGTGGCTATTGGCATTAATCCAGAAAACTTTTCTTGGAAATTAGGCCCTGAGGAGTACTTTGAAACACCGGTAGCTTTAGTGTCCTATTCAGATAAGGGATTAACTGGTATTAGTCATGAAAGTCAGAATTTTGTACTTCAGCATATTATGCCAAGTGAATTTTCTAAAAAAGAACGTCCAATTCTAATCAATAACTGGGAAGCTACTTACTTTGACTTTCAGAGAGAAAAACTGTTAGAGCTAGCTGATGAAGCTAAGAAAGTTGGAATTGAACTTTTCGTATTAGATGATGGGTGGTTTGGCAATCGCTTTGATGATAATCGGGCTTTAGGTGATTGGGTTGTTAATGAGAAAAAACTGGGTGGAAGCCTAGAAAGTCTGATTTCAGCTATCCATGAAAGAGGTTTGAAGTTTGGACTTTGGTTAGAACCTGAAATGGTTTCTGTAGATAGCGATTTGTATCGTAAACATCCTGACTGGGCTATTCAGGTTCCAGGATATGAACATACTTATTCTAGAAATCAATTAGTACTTAATCTTGCAAATTCTCAGGTAGTAGAATATTTGAAAAATGTCTTAGATGAACTCCTATCTTATCATGAGATTGACTACATCAAATGGGATATGAATCGTAATATGACTAACCTAGGAAATGGCTTTACTTACCTAGAGACACAGATGCAATCTCATCAGTACATGCTGGGGTTTTATGAACTTGTTTCTTATCTGACAGAAAAGCACAACCATATTCTCTTTGAGTCCTGCTCTGGTGGTGGTGGACGAAATGATCTTGGTATGATGCGTTATTTCCCTCAAGTCTGGGCAAGTGATAATACTGATGCTATTGCACGTTTACCAATTCAATACGGTTCATCCTATCTCTATCCAACCATTTCTATGGGGGCTCATGTGTCAGCAGTACCGAATCATCAGATGGGACGAATAACACCATTAGAAACTCGAGGTCATGTGGCAATGATGGGGAATCTGGGTTATGAGCTTGATTTGACAAGTTTATCAGATGAAGAGAAGGCTGAGATTGCTAATCAGGTGAACTTGTATAAAGAGTTGCGACCAGTAGTCCAGCTGGGAAACCAGTATAGGCTCATTAATCCCGATGCTGAATCCAATGAAGCAGCTGTACAATTTAACTATGAAAATCAAACGATTGTGACCTACGTTCGAGTTTTATCAGTTGTAGAGACCATGGAAACAACTTTAAAGTTAAAAGATTTGGATGAAGAGGACCTGTATGAATTACAGGAAAATGGAGAAGTTTACTCAGGTGCCGAACTAATGTATGCGGGCTTAACTGTTATCTTATCCCAAGGAGATTTTTTGAGTAGACAGTATATTTTTAGAAGACTATAATAAAGGTGCATAAATTTATAAAGGAGGCTTTCCAATGAAATGGTATAAGAAAGCAGGTTTTCTTTTAGTCGCTGGTGTTAGTTTACTAGGCCTAGCAGCTTGTGGTCAGAATAATCAATCGACTGAAGGAAAAGTTACGATTGAATTTTTTAACCAGAAGACCGAGATGGCAGATACATTGCAAAAAATTGTTGATAATTTTGAAAAGGATCATCCTACTATTGATGTAAAACTGACGACTGTGCCGTCAGCTGGGATTGTTCTAAAGACTCGTATCTTATCAGGGGATGTTCCAGATATTATTAATATCTATCCTCAAAATATGGATTTTCAGGAGTGGGCAAAAGCAGGTTATTTTGCAGATATGACAGGGAAGTCCTATCTTGAGAACATCAAGAATGATTATGCTGAAAAGTATGCAATCAATAACAAGATTTATAGTGTACCTTTAACGGCCAACCTTTATGGAATCTATTACAATAAAACAAAGTTTAAAGAATTAGGACTTGAGGAACCGAAGACTTTTAAAGAGTTTCAAGAGATTGTTAAAAAGATAAAAGATAGTGGAAATTCTCCGTTTGCGGTTGCAGGCAATGAAGGCTGGACATTAAATGGTTACCACCAACTTTCTCTCATTACTCTTACGGGTAGTGGAGACGCGGCTAATAACTACCTTCGCTTTTCAAAACCAAACGCTATCTCTGCAGATGATGCTATTTTAAAAGCAGATGCAGAACGACTCGATTTATTAGCAGATAATGCTCAAGATGGTTGGCGTGGTGCCTCTTATAATGATGCGGTGGTAGCATTTTCGAGCGAAAAAGCCTTGATGATGCCACAAGGATCATGGGCATTAGCGGCAATTAATCAACAGGATCCAAAATTTGAGGTAGGAATGTTTGCTTTCCCAGGCGAAGAAGTAGGAAAAGAAGTTACTGTTGGTGCTGGGGACATGGCATTATCAACTTCAGCTACTACCAAACATCCTAAAGAAACCGAAGAATTTATCAGCTATATGACTAGTCCAAAAGCTATGCAGTCATACTATGATGTAGATGGATCACCAGTTGCGGTGAAAGGCATACAGGAAAAAGAAGATTCAGCGCTTGCAGAGATTTCTAAACTGGCTTTTACGGACAAACATTATGTTTGGTTGGGCCAACACTGGAACTCTGAAGAAGACTTTTTTAATCTAAGTGCAGGTTATCTCATGGATAAAAATCTGAAAAATATGGCAAATAATCTCAATGCTTTCTTTAATCCAATGAAGGCAGATTTGGACTAGAATAGGAGTTAAGATGATATGGCTATTCGAAAATTTTTAAATAAATACTGGGGTTGGACATTTTTGCTTATCCCGCTTGCTCTACAAGCTGTCTTCTTTTACTTTCCGATGGTGCAAGGTGCTTTCTATAGTTTGACTAACTGGACTGGATTGACCTATAATTATAAATTTGTTGGTTTGAATAACTACAAACTACTTATGATTGATGGGAAGTTCTTCACAGCTATAGCCTTTACTTTGATTTTAACTCTGGCATTGATTATTGGAGAGATTACGATTGGGATGGTTGTGGCACGAGCCTTAAATTCTAAGATGAAAGGGCAGACATTCTTTAGAGCTTGGTTCTTTTTCCCGGCTGTTTTGTCTGGTTTGACAGTTTCCTTGATTTTTAAACAATTCTTCAACTATGGTCTTCCAACGATTGGAAAAATTTTAGGAATTAGTTTTTTACAAGAGAGTCTATTAGGAACACCAATCGGAGCGGTAGTGGCAACTATTTTTGTTCTTCTATGGCAAGGAGTAGCAATGCCAATTATTCTCTTTCTTGCTGGTCTTCAGAGTATTCCAAGTGATATTTTGGAGGCGGCATCAATTGATGGTGCAACAAGCAAACAAACTTTTTGGAAGATTGAATTACCATATTTATTGCCAACGGTTTCTATGGTTTTTATCCTGGCTCTTAAGTCCGGTTTGACAGCCTTTGACCAGATTTTTGCGTTGACGAGTGGTGGCCCTAATAATGCTACAACGTCTCTTGGTCTTTTAGTCTACAACTATGCTTTCAAGAGTAATCAATATGGATATGCGAATGC
The DNA here is from genome assembly GCA_905221455.1 of bacterium. Classification (GTDB taxonomy): domain Bacteria; phylum Bacillota; class Bacilli; order Lactobacillales; family Streptococcaceae; genus Streptococcus. The sequence continues at coordinate 7,927 of CAJNDF010000003.1, forward strand.
AATTTCCTTGATTTTATTCTTAATTATTGGAATTGTTTCTCTGATCCAAATCAAACTATCAAAGAAATTTGAAATCTAATAGAGGAGTCCTACACATGAAAAAAGAAGAAAAATTGAATCAGTTTTGGAAATATGTCCTCTTGATAGTAGGTGGTATTCTTATACTTGTTCCTTTGTTGGTAACAGTTTTTAGTTCCTTCAAGACAACCAAGGATATCATGAATCATTTCTTTAGTTTGCCCAACCCTTTTACATTAAGTAACTATGAACGCTTGATTTCGGATGGGATTGGAGGCTATTTCTGGAATTCAGCTGTTATTACGGTGTTATCTTTGATTGTAGTAGCTTTCTTTATACCAGCTGCAGCTTATTCCATTGCTCGAAATATGTCCAAGAAAAAAGCCTTTGCAATTATGTATTCGCTCTTGATCTTAGGGATATTTGTTCCATTTCAGGTGATTATGATTCCTATCACAGTTATGATGAGCAAACTCGGCTTGGCAAATATGTGGGGGTTAGTACTACTTTATCTAACTTATGCAATTCCACAGACTCTCTTCTTGTATGTTGGTTATATTAAAATCAGTGTACCAGACAGTTTGGATGAAGCTGCGGAAATTGATGGGGCTGATCGATTTACAACTTACCGTCGAATCATCTTTCCAATGCTGAAGCCTATGCATGCTACAACTTTGATTATCAATGCTCTCTGGTTCTGGAATGACTTTATGTTGCCACTGTTGATTCTGAATAAGGATTCCAAGATGTGGACTTTACCTCTTTTCCAATACAACTACCAAGGTCAGTACTTCAATGACTATGGTCCAAGTTTTGCATCTTATATTGTGGGAATTGTAACGATAACCATTGTCTACCTCATCTTCCAAAAACATATCATTTCAGGAATGAGTAATGGGGCAGTGAAGTAAGAAAGTGCTTAGGGAATTTATAATTCCATACATAGAGGGAATAGTTCAGCTTATTGACAATTCTATATAGAAAACAAGAAAGTAGTACTTAGTTGCTTGCAGTCTATATTAATACGAGTTCAATGTGAACAAAAATTTTAAAATATTTTTTATTTACGAAGCCAGGTCATATGAGACTTGGCTTCAATTAAAAAAGGAGAGTAATTATGCCAATTCAAAATAAAACCATGTTGATTACCTATTCTGATAGTCTTGGAAATAATCTTAAAGATCTATATACGAATTTGGAAGAGCATTTTGGAGATGCTATTGGAGGAGTTCACCTTCTACCATTTTTCCCGTCAACAGGTGATCGTGGATTTGCACCGGTTGACTATGACGAAGTAGATTCAGCGTTTGGTGATTGGGAGGATGTTAAGCGTTTAGGTGAGAAATATTATCTTATGTTTGACTTTATGATTAATCATATTTCTCGTCAATCTAAATATTATAAGGACTATCAAGAAAAACATGAAGCCAGTGAATTTAAAGATCTCTTTTTAAACTGGGATAAGTTTTGGCCAGAAAACCGTCCGACACAGGCTGATGTAGATTTAATTTACAAGCGTAAGGATCGTTCACCAAAGCAAGAGATTGTTTTTGCAGATGGTTCAGTAGAACATTTGTGGAATACCTTTGGTGAGGAGCAGATTGATCTTGATGTGACCAAAGAAGTAACGATGGGATTCATCCGTAAGACCATTCAACATCTAGCAAGTAATGGGTGTGATTTGATTCGCTTAGATGCCTTTGCTTATGCAGTGAAGAAATTGGATACCAATGATTTCTTTGTGGAACCAGATATTTGGGATTTATTGGACAAAGTTCGAGATATCGCTGCTGAGTATGGGACAGAGCTTTTACCTGAGATTCATGAACACTATTCGATTCAGTTTAAAATAGCGGATCACGATTACTATGTTTATGATTTTGCTCTTCCAATGGTGACACTTTATACTCTTTACAGTTCCAGAACAGAGCGTTTGGCTAAGTGGTTAAAGATGAGCCCAATGAAGCAATTTACGACGCTAGACACCCATGATGGGATTGGAGTGGTGGATGTCAAGGATATCCTGACCGATGAGGAGATTGACTATGCTTCAAATGAACTCTATAAGGTTGGAGCTAATGTCAAACGTAAGTACTCCAGTGCCGAGTATAACAATTTAGATATCTATCAAATCAATACAACCTACTATTCTGCGCTTGGAGATGATGATGTCAAGTATTTTCTCGCTCGTCTAATTCAAGCTTTTGCTCCAGGTATTCCCCAGATCTACTATGTGGGTCTACTAGCAGGAAAGAATGACTTGAAACTATTAGAAGAAACTAAGGAAGGTCGAAATATTAATCGTCATTACTATAGCAACGAGGAAATAGCAGAAGAAGTCCAACGTCCTGTAGTGAAGGCCCTTCTCAATCTATTTTCTTTCCGCAATCGATCAGCAGCATTTGATTTAGAAGGAACTATTGACGTTGAAACACCAACAGTCCACAGCATTGTAATTAAACGTCAAAATAAAGATAAGTCCGTAACAGCAGTAGCTGAAATTGATTTGCAAAATCAGACTTATCGGGTAATTGAGAACGGAATTGAAGTAACATTTTGAAGCCTTGATATGGTTGATAAAATAGGGTTTTTATTTTAGAAAACGTTTCCTTTGTTTTCAAATTGCTAAAAAAGTGGTACAATACAATATAGGATAGCTTACTATTATCTGAATCAATTGATTTGGAGAGAAAGGATTCGTTTTGAAATCAATAGGCTTTATTGAAAAGCTGAAAGGGTTGTCTAGTAAAGAGCTAATTTTATTGGGAATTATCCTGAGTATCTTTTTACCCTTTTATCTTTTTGTAGTTGTATTCTGTTTATATATTATCAGTTTAATTTTTACAGGGGACATGAAAAGTATTCTTCAGAAAATGGGGGAGCATCCGATGTTGCTTCTTTTTCTTGGTTATAGTACTGTTATATCCGTTTTTGCACAAAATTGGATGGGTCTTGTGGCTTCAGTAGGAATTTTTCTATTTACTGTTTTCTTTTTGCACTATCAGTCGATTTTATCCCATAAATTCTTTCGCTTGATTTTGCAGCTCGTCTTGTTTGGTAGCGTCTTGTCAGCTGCTTTTGCGAGTTTAGAGCATTTCCAAATTGTGAAGAAATTTAACTATGCCTTTCTTTCACCCAATATGCAGGTTTGGCATCAGAATCGTGCAGAAGTGACCTTCTTTAATCCTAATTATTATGGAATTATTTGTTGTTTCTGTATCATGATTGCCTTCTATCTGTTTACAACAACCAAGTTAAATTGGTTGAAAGTATTCTGTGTGATTGCAGGCTTTGTGAATCTCTTTGGTTTGAACTTTACTCAAAATCGAACTGCCTTTCCTGCTATTATCGCTGGAGCCATCATCTATCTCTTTACGACCATTAAAAACTGGAAGGCCTTTTGGCTTAGTATTGGGGTCTTTGCGATTGGCTTGAGTTTCCTCTTTTCTAGTGATTTGGGAGTTCGGATGGGGACTTTAGATTCTTCTATGGAAGAACGCATTTCTATCTGGGATGCTGGGATGGCCTTGTTTAAGCAAAACCCTTTTTGGGGTGAGGGGCCATTGACCTATATGCACTCTTATCCTCGAATAAATGCTCCTTATCATGAACATGCTCACAGTCTTTATATTGACACGATTCTGAGTTACGGAATTGTGGGGACTATTCTATTAGTTTTGTCTTCTGTTGCTCCTGTTCGTTTGATGATGGATATGAGTCAGGAGTCGGGGAAACGTCCGATTATCGGTCTTTATCTATCTTTCCTTACAGTGGTTGCTGTACACGGAATTTTTGACTTGGCCCTCTTCTGGATTCAGTCAGGTTTCATTTTCTTGCTAGTTATGTGCAGTATTCCATTAGAGCATCGAACGTTGGTATCGGACATGACGGATTAAGTTTATAAGTTTAAAATCTTCTATCTTGGGTAGGAGATTTTTTTACTTGGAAAAAATATTTCCAAATCGAAATAGTTGACAATTGGAATAGTAAGTATTATAATAATTTTATTCGTTTCGATATAGAAATAAATTGGAGGTGTTATGAAAGATAGTCATTTGCTAGCCCATCATATTCGTTTGTTGAATGGTCGGATTTTTCAGAAGTTACTGAGCCAAGATCCTGAGGCTCTTTATCGGGGTGAACAGGGCAAGATTTTAGCGGTTTTATGGAATAGTGAAACTGGCTGTGCAACTGCGACAGATATTGCTTTGGCGACTGGACTTGCTAATAATACTCTGACGACTATGATAAAAAAGCTAGAGGAACAAAAGCTTGTAACCGTTAGTCCGTGTGGAAAAGACAAGCGTAAGAAGTATTTAGTTTTAACGGAGTTAGGCAAGTCCCAGAAAGAAGTAGGACATCGTGTTAGTCAGAAATTGGATAGGATCTTTTACAAAGGTTTTTCAGAGGAAGAAATTCGGCAATTTGAAGCCTTTCAAGAAAGAATTTTGGCGAATCTGAAAGAGAAGGAAAATGAGGTTTAAATCATGTCACAACAAGTGAAAAATGCTCACAACCTATACATTCATGCTATCCAAGATGGACGAGTTGCTGAGGCTCAAGCCCAGTCTGTAGGGGATACTTATATCCAACATTCGACAGGAGTGCCTGATGGAAAAGAAGGGTTTGCGGTCTTCTTTGCAAATTTCTTCGAGCGTCATCCAGAACGTCAGATTAAGATTGTCCGCACTATTGAGGATGGCAATCTGGTCTTTGTTCATGTTCATCAATATCTGAATGGTGGGGAAGCTCAGTGGGTGACGACGGATACTTTCCGTGCAGATGAGAATGGACGTATCGTGGAGCATTGGGACGTTATTGACTACTATCGAACGCCTGAAAATGGTCAATTAGACCAGATTTTTGGAGATTTTGAAATAACGGATTTGGATAAGACAGCAGAAAATAAAAAGTTGGTTCGCCGTTTCTTGACAGAAATTTTCCAAAATGGGGAACTGGAGCAGTGGAGTGATTATGTGGCAGACGATTTGATGCAGCATAATCATGAGATTGGCCAAGGAAGTGTTGCTTATAAAAACTATGTGGCTGAACATGGTGTCACTTTTGATTTTGTTTTCCAACTCTTAGGACAAGGAAACTACGTAGTTAGCTATGGTCAGGCTCAGATTGATGACGTTGCTTATGCCCAGTACGATATCTTTCGTCTAGAAAATGGGAAAATTGCGGAGCATTGGGATAATAAAGAAGTTATGCCTAAGGTTGAAGATTTGACCAACCGAGGAAAGTTTTAAATTGAGGACAAAGAATGATTGAATACAAAAATGTAGCCTTGCGCTACACAGAAAAAGATGTTTTGAGAGATGTCAATTTACGGATTGAAAACGGGGAATTCATGGTTTTAGTTGGACCTTCTGGATCTGGTAAAACGACCATGATAAAGATGATTAACCGTCTATTGGAGCCGACTGATGGAAATATTTATATGGATGGTAAACGCATCAAAGACTATGATGAGCGTGAACTTCGTCTTTCTACGGGTTATGTTTTACAGGCCATTGCTCTGTTTCCCAATCTAACGGTTGCGGAAAATATTGCCCTGATTCCTGAGATGAAGGGGTGGACCAAGGAAGAGATTGCTCAGAAAACTGAAGAGCTTTTGGCTAAGGTTGGTTTACCAGTAGCCGAGTATGGGCATCGCTTACCTAGTGAACTATCTGGTGGAGAACAGCAACGGGTTGGTATTGTTCGTGCCATGATTGGTCAGCCTAAGATTCTCCTCATGGATGAACCTTTTTCGGCCTTGGATGCAATTTCGAGAAAACAGTTGCAGGTTTTGACGAAAGAATTGCATAAAGAGTTTGGGATGACAACGATTTTTGTGACCCATGATACGGATGAGGCATTGAAATTGGCGGACCGTATTGCTGTCTTGCAGGATGGAGAGATTCGTCAGGTGGCGAATCCCGAGATGATTTTAAAAGCTCCTGCAACAGACTTTGTAGCAGACTTGTTTGGAGGTAGTGTTCATGACTAATTTAATTGCAACTTTTCAGGATCGTTTTAGTGATTGGTTGACAGCTCTATCTCAACATTTGCAGTTGTCGCTTTTGACCTTGTTACTAGCTATTTTTATCGCGATTCCTTTGGCTGTTTATCTTCGTTATCATACGAAGTTGGCCGACTGGGTTTTGCAGATTGCAGGGATTTTCCAGACCATCCCGTCACTGGCCTTGTTGGGGCTCTTTATCCCCTTGATGGGAATTGGAACCTTGCCGGCTTTAACAGCGCTAGTGATTTATGCGATTTTCCCGATTTTACAAAATACCATCACTGGGCTAAAGGGAATTGATCCGAGTCTGCAAGAGGCTGGGATTGCCTTTGGGATGACTAGATGGGAGCGCCTCAAGAAGTTTGAAATTCCACTTGCCATGCCTGTCATTATGTCTGGGATTCGCACGGCGGCCGTTTTGATTATCGGTACGGCCACCTTGGCGGCCTTGATTGGTGCAGGGGGACTAGGTTCCTTTATCCTTTTGGGAATTGACCGTAATAATGCCAGTCTGATTTTGATTGGGGCACTTTCTTCTGCAGTGCTGGCTATTGCCTTTAACTTACTATTAAAAGTGATGGAAAAAGCAAAATTGCGGACGATTTTCTCTGGTTTTACCTTGGTGACAATATTGCTCGGTCTGTCTTATAGTCCAGCCCTTTTGGCTCAAAAAGAGAAAGAAAACTTGGTTATTGCTGGAAAATTGGGTCCAGAACCAGAAATTTTGGCCAATATGTATAAGTTGTTGATTGAAGAAAATGCCAGTATGACTGCGACTGTTAAACCTAATTTTGGGAAAACAAGCTTCCTATATGAAGCTCTGAAAAAAGGTGATATTGACATCTATCCTGAATTTACTGGTACGGTGACTGAAAGTTTGCTTCAACCATCACCAAAAGTGAGTCATGAGCCAGAGCAGGTTTATGATGTGGCGCGTGATGGTATTGCCAAACAGGATCATCTAGCCTATCTCAAACCCATGTCTTATCAAAATACCTACGCTGTAGCTGTTCCGAAAAAGATTGCTCAAGAATATGGCTTGAAGACCATTTCGGACTTGAAAAAAGTGGAAGGGCAGTTGAAGGCCGGTTTTACACTCGAATTTAATGACCGTGAAGATGGAAATAAGGGCTTGCAATCAATGTATGGTCTCAATCTCAATGTAGCGACCATGGAGCCAGCCCTACGCTATCAGGCAATTCAGTCAGGCGATATCCAAATTACGGATGCCTATTCGACAGATGCAGAGTTGGCGCGTTATGATTTGCAGGTCTTGGAAGATGACAAGCAACTCTTCCCACCTTATCAAGGAGCGCCACTCATGAAAGAAGCTCTTCTTAAGAAACATCCTGAGTTGGAGAAAGTTCTCAATAAATTGGCTGGTAAAATTACTGAAAGCCAGATGAGCCAGCTCAACTACCAAGTCGGTGTTGAAGGCAAGTCAGCAGAACAAGTAGCCAAGGAGTTTCTACAAGAACAAGGTTTGTTGAAGAAATAGTTTGAAAATGTCAAACTCAACTTGCTTAAACGACTATAGAAAAGAATGCTCAGACAATGTCGTCTGGGCTTTTTTGATATTAGAGTTACTGAATGTCTTTCAAAATGGAAAATAAGAGGAAATTTTTAGGATTTTCTAAAATTTTACTGTAAATACACTTGACTATTCACAAAATAGGTGTATAATGTGTTGTGAACTAATTAACAAATAAAGATTTACAGCTCATGTCGACTAAGGCTGGAAATCATGTGTATATACAGTTCGTTATCTAATAGAGCGTTGCGTCCGAAAGTCTATCCAGAAACGGCTCTTTAAAAACAAAAGGAGAAGATTATGAAAACAGAACCGATTCATCGTACCAGTATGTGGAAATTTAAGTTAAGTGCTGCCACCATGACTTTGATTCCCGCTGCCGTGGGGATTAACTATGTTGCCAAAGCCTTGGCGGAGGGGTTAAAGTTGCCCGTTTGGCTGGGGTCTTTGGGAACCTTTCTTACCAGCATGTTGGCTGGGCCGGTTGCCGGTGCCATTAGTGGTTTCATCAACAACGTGATCTATGGGCTGACCTTATCACCAATTTCAACCGTGTATGCGATTACCAGCATCGGAATTGGGATTGCTGTCGGAGTTTTGCACGCCAATGGGTGGTTCTCGTCAGCGCGACGAGTATTTGTTTCTGCTATTATTATTGCCATCGTTTCAGCTGTCATTTCAACGCCACTCAACGTCATCTTTTGGGGTGGTCAGACCGGTATCGCTTGGGGTGACTCATTGTTTGCGGTAATGGTCGCCAATCATGCACCAGTGTGGCTGGCCTCATTTATCGATGAGTTTGTCTTGGATATTTTGGATAAAGTCTGCGTGGCCTACCTGGCATTCTTCATCTATCGTCAGCTGCCGAAGCGGATGGTGCACTTCTTTAGCGATGATAAATGATGACTGATAAAACATTGATTTCTGGAGCGCCACGGGTCAAGCTCAAGTGGTACCAGGTGATCGATCCGATTACTAAGCTCTTGTTCATCTTGGACATGACGTTGTTGAGCTTTGCCAGTATGAATTTATTGCTTCAGGCCGGATTAATTCTTGTCGCAACACTGCTATTGTTATTTTCCAAATTGAGTTCTACCACCTTTAAGGCGCTGGGATTCAGCTTGTTTCTGATTTGCACCATGCTGATCATCCAAGGGTTATTTTACAGTCGGAATCAAACTGTACTGTTTTCTGTGCTTGGGGTGTCGTTCTACAAAGAAGGCCTGATTTACGCCACCACTCTGGGTTGTCGAGTATTGGTGATTATTTTGACCAGTGGCTTTTTTATGGTGACCACGAGTATTTCAGAAAACGCGGCCTATTTGGAACTGTCCGGATTGTCTTATAAAACCGTCTACGTTCTGATGTCGGTGTGTTATATTTTGCCGGAAATGATGCGCAATATGCGGAAAATCCAGCAGGCACAAAAAGTTCGCGGAACCAATCCGCAAAAAACGTTGATTCAGAAATTAAAGTCAGTCCTGCCGGTTCTAATTCCATTGGTGATTAAGACCTTGGATCAATCGATGACGCGGTCGATTTCTCTCCAACTGAGAGGTTTTGATAATCTCAACCGGACTGTCAGAACCTCCCAGCGCGTGTATCGCCTGTCGCGGACGTTGCACATTGGTCTGACTGGATTGGCAATTTTATTGATTGGGTGGAAGATATGGACGAAGATAAACGGATTGTAATTGAAAATTTGACCACCCGTTATCCGGGTACTGAGCAACCACAACTGCGTCAGATTAACGCGGAGGTTCATACCGGCCAGGTGGTTGGGATTATCGGGAATAGCCACTCCGGCAAATCGACTTTGTGCCGTGTGCTGGCAGGGATCATTCCCAAAATTGTGTCTGCTGAGATTGAGGGCGATTGGCACGTGTTTGGCCAGCGAGTGTCCGACAATTGGCTCGTTTATAATGCCATGAATGGAGTTGTACTGCAAAATCCAGCTGGCCAACTAAGCGGGTTGGCAGACACGGTTGCCGATGAAATCGCCTTTGACTTGATTAATCAGGGAATGGCTGAAGGACTGATTCAAAAACGGGTTGAAGAAGTTGCCACGCAAATGGGTCTGATTGAACAGCTGAATTTGCGTCCCGAGAGTCTTTCCGGTGGTCAGAGCCAGCGGTTGGCAATTGCCACGGCGATTGCGGCTAACCCGGCTGTTTTGATTATGGATGATCCGACCAGTCAAATGGATCCCCTTGGCCGCCGACAATTTTTCCAATGGCTGGCCCAAGTCAAAGAGACGACTGTCTTCATTGTCACCAGTGAAATTGACGATTTGTGCGAAGTCGCCGACGTTGTGTGGGTGCTGCACGAGGGTCAAATGGTAGCCCAGGGCAGGCCGGGTGAGGTGTTTAATCATTTGGCAGCTGACTGGCAGATTCCAGCCCCGACAATCCAGCAACTTGCTCAAAAAATGGATTGGCACTTGGCTGATGGCCGGTATCCGGTGAATTACGCTGATCTGAAGGAGGTTCGTTATGCCCACAATTGAACTGAGCCACCTGACGTTCACTTATCCGGAACGGTCCTTTAGCTTGGATGTTGAAGACAAACACTTCGCCGATCCGATGGTGGCGATTGTCGGCCAAAATGGTGCCGGCAAATCAACGCTCTTCAAATTGTTGACGGGTTTGCTGACACCACAAACCGGTGTGATTAAGATCGATGGAGAAAATTTTAATGATCTTAAACCAGTCGAAAAGTTACTGAAGGTTGGGATTACTTTTCAGAATCCTGACGATCAGCTTTTCAACCCGACCGTTCAACGAGAGGTGGAGTGGAGTGTCGCGCAGGTCATGGATGACCACGACACGATTACGAGGCGGGCTTTAGCGGCTCTAAAAAGAGTTGGCTTGGATGATAAAACAGCTGAAAGTCCATATGACCTGTCATTGTCGGAACGCAAGCTGTTGAGCGTTGCCACAGTTTTGGCAGTGGATCCGGCGATTTATTTATTTGATGAGCCGATGATGTCGCTTGATTGGGAAAGCCGGCGCAAGTTGACCGCAATTTTCCATCAGTTGGCTGATTCGGGCCACCAAGTTGTGACCATCACCCATGACATGGATTGGGTCGCCGCCGAGTTTGAGTCGGTGTATGTTATGGAACACGGGAAGTTTGGCTTCGCCGGCAGTCCACGGGAATTGTTCAGCAATCACGAACTTGTCCAGCGAGTGGGATTACTACCACCGCGGATTATGGACATAGCGGAGTCGCTGGGTGATTCACAGACATATTTATCGGTTAATGATTATTGCCAGAAAAATCGAGATGTATAGAAAAAGTCACCTCTGCGGGTTTTCCAGGTTGAAGGATTAACTTCAGCTTCTGGCAAGAACTCACATGGGTTGGACCAAGTATCTTTCCATCAGTGTTCTTTGGTGGTTGGCCTTTGGGTTTATTTATCAGTCTATCGGAGCTAATCGTCCCTATCGTGATTCTATCACTGATGCGACCAATGGTGTAGGGCAAATCCTCATGACAGCTGTTTACCGTGAACAGTGGATATTCTGGGCTGCTACTAATGTCTTTTCAATCTATCTCTGGTGGGGAGAAAGCCTGCAAATTCAAGGGAAATATCTAATTTACCTAATAAATAGTCTAGTTGGATCGTATCAGTGGAGTAAGGCTGCTAAGCAGAATACTGACTTATCTAACTAGGAAAAAAAGTTTGAAAGTACTGTTTTGAGTTTTCGGTTAAAACAGATAGAGTTGATAATCAAGGATTTGAGATAATGAAAAAGAGGATTAGTAGGTCCTCTTTTATTGTCGAAAAAATAAAAACTCAGTAGCCTGGGCATAAGGCGACTGAGCTCTACTCTGTATTCAATTTTTAGGAATGAGAAGGTCTAGATAAAACTGGACAACTTCTTGTTCTGTGAAGTCTTGTCCTTTTTTGAGCCACCAGGTCAATGTCTCGATAAAGTTGGTTACAACTAAGTGTTGGAGGTAAGAAGTAGGCAGACTGGGGTGTGCTTCATTCAACTCATCAGCCAGCATGGGATAGACATGGTGCTCCAGCTCTTTCTGGAGTTGGCGGAGGAAGTAGTCATTTTTGGAGAATAGTAAACTGGTAATATGATCTTGGTTTTTCTGAAAATGCAGAAAGAGATGTATGAGGTAATCCTCGGTTGAAATGGATTGCTCTCTTTCAAAGAGGTGATGGAAGAGGTAACGACAGAGCTCGTCCAGAAGCAGTTCCTTGCTTTCATAGTGACAGTAAAAGGTGGAACGTCCCACATCTGCGAGATCAATGATATCCTGAACAGTAGTGGCCTCGTAGCCCTTAGCATTCAAAAGTTGTAGAAAAGCTTGATAGATGGCTTTTTTTGTTTTACTGATACGGCGGTCAATCTTAGTCATATGGACACTTGAGGCAAATTGTTCAGAACTGAATAAAGCTGACCTTTTGCTTCTATCCTTTCTTTGAATTTTAGTGGATAATGATAATGAACAAGGTGTTCATGAATCTATTATAACAAAGGAATGAGAAATATGAAGGCAAAATATGCTGTTTGGGTGGCTTTTTTCTTAAATTTGACTTATGCTATTGTCGAGTTTATTGCAGGTGGAGTATTTGGTTCGAACGCTGTTCTTGCTGACTCTGTGCATGACTTGGGAGATGCGATTGCAATTGGAATATCAGCCTTTCTAGAAACTATCTCTAATCGTGAAGAAGACAATCAGTACACCTTGGGCTATAAGCGTTTTAGTCTGCTAGGAGCCTTGATAACAGCGATAATACTCATGACAGGATCTGTTCTAGTTATTTTGGAAAATGTTACGAAGATTTTAAATCCGCAACCAGTCAATGACGAGGGGATTCTCTGGTTAGGAATTATTGCGATTACTATCAATGTGTTAGCCAGTCTAGTGGTTGGTAAGGGAAAGACAAAGAATGAGTCTATTCTAAGTCTGCATTTTTTGGAAGATACCCTAGGGTGGCTGGCTGTGATTCTGATGTCGATTGTTCTTCGATTGACGGACTGGTATATCCTAGATCCGCTTTTGTCCCTTGTCATTTCTTTCTTTATTCTTTCAAAAGCTCTTCCACGTTTTTGGTCTACAGTCAAGATTTTCTTGGATGCTGTGCCAGAAGGTATTGATATCAAGCAAGTAAAGAGTGGCTTAGAGCAATTGGACAATGTGGCCAGCCTTAATCAGCTTAATCTCTGGACTATGGATGGTTTGGAAAAAAATGCCATTGTCCATGTTTGTATAAAAGAAATGGGAAATATGGAAGCTTGTAAAGAATCTATTCGAATTTTCCTCAAAGATTGTGGTTTCCAAAATATTACCATTGAGGTGGATGCTGACCTAGAAACTCACCAAGTACATAAGCGAAAGGTGTGTGACTTGGAGCGGAATCATAGAGATTATTAGAGAAACAGCCTTGCTAGAGGTAGTTTTGTAATCCTAATCATTCCTCGTACTCTCTCTCAATGTCAGTCTGGTTCCCAGCATAGTCAAGCTAGGAATTTTGCGACCGTGGAGGACTTCCTTGTTAAGAATATCCATCCCTGCTCGGCCCATTTCCTCGGTATAGACGGTAATGCTAGAAAGAGGAGGATAGACCTGCTTGGTCAGACTAGTGTCGTTAAAGGAAATGAGGCTGACACGGTCTGGTAGATTGATTCCAGATTCTTGAAGGGCACGGAGGGCGCCGATGGCTAAACTATCGCTGGCAGCAAAAAAGGCTGGTGGGAGTTGGTCTCCTAAGTTATGAATGGCCTCCTTCATCAAGTCATAGCCAGACTGGGCGGTAAATCTTCCTTGAAAGACTAATTCGTCATGATAGATTCCTTTTGCTTGACTGTAGTTTCTGAAATTTTCAAGTCGTTTATCCTCAATGATTTCTTCTTGGTCGGTTGTTTCTTCAAGGCCTGTTAGAATCCCGATACGGTTCATCCCTTGGCTGAGAAAATAATCGACAACTTGTTTCATGGCAGTGTAAAAGTCCGTGATAATGCAGGTATGTCCCAGCGAGAGGGTATCGCTGTCTAAAAATACAAGAGGCTTTTGGTATTCTTCAAAGGCAGAGATTTGTGATCGGCTGAACTTTCCGATGCAGAGAATCCCAATCACTTCCTCGCTCAGAGTAAAAGGATGGTCATTAAAATAGCGCAAGATATCATAGTCCAACTCTTGGGCTCTTTTTTCTATGCCTAGGCGAATCTGGTAGTAGTAGAGGTCGTCCAACTCCCCTTGTTCGCTGACCCATTGGATAATGGCAATCTTTTGCTTGGGCTTATGGGACTCGCCTGTCTTGAGGTGCTTGGTGTAGCCCAGCTCTTCAGCAACTGTTAAAATACGGTGTCTGGTTTCTTCTGTGACAGATAGGCTCTGGTCGCGGTTGAGGACACGGGATACGGTCGCGATAGAGACAGAGGCTAGCTGTGCGATGTCTTTTAAGGTAGCCATAAATCCTCCTCCTTTTAGGTTAGTATATCATATTTTTCTACTTTTTACCGATAGTTTAGTAAAAGTTTAGTAAAAAGGATTGACCTTGGCAAATCCCTTGGATACAATAGAAGAAAACGATTACACGTTAAGGTAACTTAACGGACAGTAAAAGGAGAATTCATATGACACAACATCTTACTGCTGAAGCTCTTCGTAAAGACTTTCTTGCCGTTTTTGGTCAAGAAGCAGATCAAACTTTCTTTTCACCAGGTCGTATCAATCTGATTGGTGAACACACAGACTACAACGGAGGGCACGTTTTTCCAGCTGCTATTTCCTTGGGAACATACGGTGCAGCTCGCAAGCGTGACGACCAAGTCTTGCGTTTCTACTCAGCAAACTTTGAAGACAAGGGTATTATCGAAGTGCCTCTAGCTGATCTCAAGTTTGAAAAAGAGCACAACTGGACCAATTATCCAAAAGGGGTTCTTCATTTCTTGCAAGAAGCTGGACACGTGATCGACAAAGGGTTTGATTTTTATGTTTATGGGAATATCCCAAATGGTGCTGGTTTGTCTTCTTCAGCATCCTTGGAACTTTTGACAGGAGTAGTGGCTGAGCATCTCTTTGACTTAAAATTAGACCGTCTCGATTTGGTCAAGATTGGGAAACAAACTGAGAATAACTTTATCGGAGTCAACTCTGGTATCATGGACCAATTTGCTATCGGTATGGGAGCCGACCAACGTGCTATTTACTTAGATACCAATACTTTAGAATACGACTTGGTGCCACTTGATTTGAAGGACAATGTCGTTGTTATCATGAACACCAACAAACGCCGTGAATTGGCGGATTCTAAATATAATGAACGCCGTGCTGAGTGTGAAAAAGCAGTAGAAGAATTGCAAGTTGCCTTGGATATTCAGACCTTGGGTGAATTGGATGAGTGGGACTTTGACCAATATAGCTATCTGATTAAAGACGAAAATCGTTTAAAACGTGCTCGTCATGCTGTGCTTGAAAACCAACGTACCCTTAAAGCTCAAGCAGCCCTTCAAGCAGGTGATTTGGAAACATTTGGTCATTTGATGAATGCGTCACACGTTTCCCTAGAGCATGACTATGAAGTAACTGGTTTGGAATTGGATACTCTTGTTCATACAGCTTGGGCACAAGAAGGAGTTCTCGGTGCTCGTATGACAGGGGCAGGATTTGGTGGATGTGCTATTGCTTTGGTGCAAAAAGATACAGTTGAGGCCTTTAAGGAAGCTGTAGGCAAGCACTACGAGGAAGTCGTTGGATATGCTCCAAGCTTCTATATCGCTGAAGTTGCAGGTGGCACTCGCGTTTTAGACTAGGAGAGAAGTATATGGAAGCTGTAATATTTGATTTAGATGGCTTATTAGCTGATACTGAGATCATTTCTCTAAAAGTTTACCAAGAATTGCTTGAGGATTTTGGAATTCCTTTCACAGAAGATACATATTCTAGAGAATACAGTGGACATAGAGAAGAGGAGAATGTTCAACAATTTTTGGATACCTATGATTTACCTTGGAACTTTGACCAAACCTTGGAAAAAGTTTATGAACTGGAAGCTCAAATTTTAGCCAAAGGTGTAAATTTAAAAAAAGGTGCTAAAAATTTGCTTGCTTTTTTGCAAAGAGAAGGTATTCCAATCGCTTTAGCAACATCAAGTGTTGAATCTCGAGCTAGAATGATTTTGGATAGCAATAGTATACTGTCCCTATTTGACCATCTAGTTTTTGCAAAAGATGTAAAGCGAAGCAAACCTTACCCTGATATATTTTTAAAGGCCTGTAGTGATTTGAATGTTTTACCAGAGAATTGCTTAGTATTAGAGGATAGTGAAGCAGGGATTGAAGCAGCCTATAGAGCTGGGATACCAGTTATTTGTATTCCAGACTTAAAAATGCCAGCACAGTCTTTCTTAAATAAAACAGAACAAGTTTTTCAGGATTTAGATGCTGTCAGAGACTATTTAGAAAGTAGGAAGGAGAATCAATGAGTCAGGGAGTTCTAGATGCATTTATCACGGAAGTCATTGCAGAAAGTACCTTTGAGGAAATGGATCGAATCTACCTGACCAATCGTGTTTTGGCACGAGTGGGAGAAGGTGTTTTGGAGGTCGAGACTGATCTGGATAAATTGATTGACCTCAAGGACCAGCTGGTTGAGGAGGCGGTTCGATTAGAGACGATTGAGGACAGTCAGACTGCGCGTGAAATCCTAGGTGCTGAATTGATGGATTTGGTGACCCCTTGTCCGAGTCAGGTTAATCGTGACTTCTGGGCAACTTACGCCCAATCTCCTGAGCAGGCGATAGCGGATTTTTACCAACTTAGCCAGAAAAATGACTACATCAAGCTCAAGGCCATTGCTAAAAATATTGCTTATCGTGTTCCATCTGACTACGGAGAACTTGAGATTACAATCAACCTCTCTAAGCCTGAAAAGGATCCGAAAGAGATTGCGGCAGCCAAGTTGGTGCAAGCTAGCAATTATCCTCAGTGTCAGCTTTGTCTAGAGAATGAGGGCTATCATGGTCGAGTCAACCATCCAGCTCGCAGCAATCACCGCATTATCCGTTTTGAAATGGCTGGTCAGGAGTGGGGATTCCAGTTTTCGCCCTATGCTTATTTTAATGAGCACTGTATTTTCTTAGACGGCCAGCACCGTCCCATGGCCATTAGTCGTCAGAGTTTTGAGCGTCTGCTGGCTATCGTAGAGCAGTTTCCGGGCTATTTTGCAGGTTCGAATGCCGACCTGCCAATTGTGGGAGGCTCTATTCTCACCCATGACCACTATCAGGGAGGCCGTCACGTATTTCCTATGGAATTGGCTCCCTTGCAAAAGACTTTCTCTTTTGCTGGTTTTGAGCAGGTTAAGGCTGGAATTGTCAAGTGGCCCATGTCAGTGCTGCGTCTGACTTCGGATTCCAAAGAGGATTTGATCAACTTGGCTGATAAGATTTTGCAGGAATGGCGTCAGTATTCAGATCCTAGTGTGCAGATTTTGGCAGAAAGTAATGGAACACCACATCACACCATCACACCGATTGCCCGTAAACGCGATGGACAGTTTGAGTTGGACTTGGTCTTGCGGGACAATCAGACATCGCCAGAGCATCCTGATGGAATTTATCATCCCCACAAGGATGTCCAACATATCAAGAAGGAAAATATCGGCTTGATTGAGATCATGGGCTTGGCTATCTTGCCACCTCGTTTGAAGGCAGAAGTGGAGCAAGTTGCCAGCTACCTCGTGGGAGAAGAAGTCTCAGTTGCCGACTATCATCAGGAATGGGCAGACCAACTCAAAGCCCAATATTCAGACCTAACAGATAAAGAAAAAGCCCTTGAAATCGTCAAGGACTCTGTGGGTACTATCTTTGCGCGTGTTCTGGAGGATGCTGGAGTTTACAAGCAGACTGAGCAGGGACAGGCAGCCTTTATGCGCTTTGTAGAGCAGGTCGGAATTTTGCCAGACTAGGAGCTTTCTCCTTGCACAGTCCTATAAAAAGTAGTATCATAGTGTCGTTTGAAATATCAGGAGGAAACGATGAAAGATTTTCATTTTGACGCTATATCTGCCTTTGAAAATTACGAAATTGAAAAAATGAGAGATGGTCACGTTGTGGTGACGACCAAAGTAGTGGACTCGTCGCTCAACTACTATGGCAATGCCCATGGTGGCTATCTCTTTACCCTTTGTGACCAAATCAGTGGTTTGGTGGTTATCTCGCTGGGGCTTGATGGGGTGACGCTCCAATCCTCTATTAACTACCTCAAGGCAGGAAAACTTGACGATGTGTTGACCATTAAAGGAGAATGTGTCCATCAAGGTCACACAACTTGTGTAGTGGATGTGGATATCACCAATCAAGAAGGCAAAAATGTCTGCAAAGCAACCTTCACCATGTTTGTCACAGGAAAAAGGTCAGAAGAGAGACAGGTAAGGATATAGATAAACAAAAAAGAGGCTCGCACCTCTTTTTTCTTATTTCTTTTTATGATTTAATACTGCATTGAGGACAATAGCGAGTAGGCTGGCTACGACGATTCCGTTTGAGAAGAACATTTGGAAGGCTGTCGGCATGCTGATGAAGAGATTACTGTTATTTAGTCCGACACCTGCAGCGATTGAAACAGCTGCGATGAGGAAGTTATGTTCATTGTTAGCAAAATCAACGCGGGCGAGGATTTGCATTCCTTGAATGGATACAAACCCAAACATCACCAGCATGGCACCACCGAGGACAGGGCTCGGAATGATTTGGGCAAGGGCGCCAAACTTAGGAAGGAGTCCAAGGAGAACCAGGAAACCAGCTGCGTAGTAGATTGGCAGGCGTTTCTTGATACCTGATAATTTAACCAGACCAACGTTTTGTGAAAATCCTGTGTAAGGGAAGGTGTTAAAGATTCCTCCGAGAAGTACGGCCAAACCTTCTGCGCGGTAACCGTTGCGAAGGCGCGTGCTGTCGATTGGATCCTTTGTGATATCAGACAAGGCTAGATAAACACCAGTCGACTCAACCATAGACACCGTTGCGATGATACACATCATGACAATAGATGAGATTTCAAAGGTTGGCATCCCAAAGTAGAGAGGAGTTGGGACATGGACAAGAGGTGCTGCAGCAACAGGAGAGAAGTCCACTAAGCCCATGCTAGCAGCGATGGTAGTTCCAACAACCAGGCCAATCAAAATAGAGATAGATTTGATAAATCCTTTGGTAAAGATGTTAATCAAGAGGATAATCAGAACAGTAATAGCTGCAAGCAAGAGACTTTGACCAGTTGGCTCTGGGACATTATTTCCCATATTTCCAATAGCGACAGGAATCAAGGTTAAACCAATCGTAGTAATAACAGATCCGGTTACGATAGATGGGAAAAGATTAGCTACTTTTGAGAAGATGCCTGAAACAAGAACCACGTAAATCCCTGATGCGATAAGGGCACCAAACATAGCACCACTACCATGACTTTGACCAATCATAATCAAAGGAGCGACTGATTGGAAAGCAACTCCGAGAACGACTGGGAGTCCAATTCCAAAGTATTTGTTGAGTTGGAGTTGGAGGAAGGTTGCCACCCCACACATGAAGATATCTGTGGAAATCAGGTAGGTCAACTGCTCAGCTGAATAGCCAAGGGCTGTCGCAATCATGATGGGAACCAGGATGGATCCTGAGTACATGGCTAGTAAGTGCTGCAAGCCAAGAATGGCTGCTTGCGAGTGTTTTTCTTGAGTTTGCATTAGAGATCTGCCTCCTTAAATACGACCTGACCATTTTCAAAACGATCCAAGCGAGCAAGTGATAGTACAGGGTAGCCTGCTTTTTCAAGTAAATCCCGACCGTCTTGGAAGGACTTTTCAATCACGATACCGATAGCTTCGACTGTGGCACCTGCCTGTTCGATGATTTGAATCAAGCCTTTAGCAGCTTGGCCGTTAGCAAGGAAATCGTCGATAATCAAAACCTTGTCCTCTGGTGAGAGGAATTTTCCAGCGATAGAAACGGTGCTGGTTACTTGCTTGGTAAAGGAGTAGACTTCGGCAGTTAAGATGCCCTCGTTCATGGTGATGTTTTTAGCTTTTTTGGCAAAAATCATGGGAACGTTTAAGGCTTCAGCTGTAAAAACGGCTGGGGCAATGCCTGACGCTTCAATGGTCACAACCTTGGTAATGCCAGTAGCAGCGAATTTTTCCGCAAAAACCTTACCAATCTCTCGCATCAAGCTAAAGTCAACTTGGTGGGTTAAAAAGGAATCTACCTTGAGGATGTTATCACCCAAGATATGCCCATCCTTGAGGATGCGCTCTTCTAATAATTTCATAAGACCTCCTAAAGTCTAAAAGCCAATCCATTTGCTTGTTTCTGATCCTTAACCAGAAAAAACTAATAGAAAAAAGGACCTACTTAATCTCTAAGTAAGTCCCTAAAATAGGCATGGCAAAAAAGACCATCCCCTCAAGCTAACTTACTTATTGTTAGGTGTTCCGGCACCTTGTAGAAACGTCGTGCCAATTCACGACATAAACAAGTAAAACGATATTCAATTTTAAATAGGCTTGCGCCAATGTTTTTATTTTACACTAAATAACTTTAGAAATCAAATGTTTTGTCAGTGTTTTGGAATAAAAAACGAACAAATTTAAGAAAAATGGACAAATTCTCAATTATATGCTAACATTTAGAAGATTTTTCCATAATAAAAGGCATATTATCAAGATTCTTCAAAATCTGACAATATGCCTTTTTCTGATTTGAAAGATTTTTTCTATTCGCTAAATCTTAAAAAATAGCCATCTGGATCCAAAACTGCAAATTCGTGAGGGTAAATAAAGCTATCTCCCACTCGAAATTCTCTTTTGGTCAGCGGACGATGGATAGGATAGTCAGCTTCCAGCAGTTTTTGGTGGAGCTGAGGGACATCTTCAATGCCAAAGGAAATATTAACACCGCGCCCGAAAGGATAGGTTAGTTGGGCTAATTCTTCTGTGCTGCCTTCTTCTAGCATAAGTTGGCAGTCTTCAAGCGAGAGGAAGAGAAATTTCTCCTCTGGACGCTCGTATTCGACAGAAAATCCCAGCAAGTCGCAGTAGAAGTGGCGTGACTTTTCGAGGTCAGATACTACAAATTCAGGAATGACAGCTTGATAGTCCATTAGCTTTCTCCTTAGAGCTCAATCTCTATGACAATGGGTGTGTGGTCTTGCCGCGCACCAGAGTCAATCATATCAGACTTGGTCACCTTGTCAGCGATACGATTACTTGTGAGCCAGTAGTCGATTCTCCAGCCTGTATTGTTGATTTTAGAAGTCTTGCTGCGTTGTGCCCACCAAGTGTAGCGTTCTGGAACATCGCCATGAACATGACGGAAGGTGTCGGTAAATCCAGTTACCAAAAGGTTGGTAAATCCAGCACGTTCCTCGTCGGTAAATCCAGGTGAACGGCGGTTGCTAGCAGGATTTGCAAGGTCGATTTCATTGTGGGCTACGTTATAGTCACCGGTCGCAAGGACTGGTTTTTCTTTGTCTAGTTCAGCCAAATACTCCGCATATTTGACATCCCAGACTTGACGTTCTTCCAAGCGTTTGAGGCCGTCGCCAGCGTTTGGAGTGTAAACTTGGGTCACGAAAAATTTATCAAATTCCAAGGTGATGATGCGGCCTTCCAAGTCCATGGTAGAAGGGGCACCGATTTCTGGGAAAGTGACAGTGGGTGTGAGTTCTTTCTTATAGAGGAACATAGTACCAGCATAGCCTTTGCGGGCAGGCTCTTGGGAAGAGCGCCAAGTGTTTTCATAGTCTGGGAAGAGCTCAGCTAAAATTTCCAAGTGTTTTTTAGTAGGACCCTTGGCAGAAAGCTTGGTTTCTTGGATAGCGATGATATCAGCATTTTCAGCGACCAAGGTTTGTAGGACTTCTTGGGACAATTTCGCGCGAGCTGAGTCACTAGTTAGGGCTGCGTTGAGGGAATCAATATTCCATGAGATGAGTTTCATAAAGTTACCTTTTTCATTCTGATTATAGATTTTATTATACCAAAAAAAGCTCTATTTCCCCAACGTATGGTTTGAAAAATCACCCTCTTTCGTTTATAATGAAGAATGATTTTATGAAAGGGAGTGAAAATAAATGAAATTTTACTCATATGACTATGTACTTAGCCAAATCAGTCAGCAAAATGGGATTATGATTGGCTTTGGGATTGTGCTCCTAGCTATCACAGGATTTTTTGCTTTTAAGGCATATCGAGATAAAAAGGGAACTAAATTTCGGGAATTGGTCATGATTTTAGCCTTGACTTTGGTGGCCATGCTTTTGGTGACGATTTCAAAATATCAGACCAATCAAGCCTCTAACAACCAATTTCAAACTTCACTTCATTTCATAGAGGTTGTTTCCAAAGACTTGGGAGTGGATAAATCAGAAGTTTATGTCAATACTTCAGCTGCCACTGATGGAGCGCTTGTCAAGGTAGGTTCAGATGTCTACCGTGCCATGAACGGGAGTGAACCAGACAAGTATCTTTTAGAGAAATTAGAATTACATCAAACAGACGCTATTGAATTGGTGGAGGTAAACAAATGACACTCAACTATATGGAAATTTTAATCAAACTGGCCTTGGGTCTTTTCTCGCTGGTTTTTGTTATCAATGTGACAGGAAAGGGGAACCTAGCACCTAACTCTGCGACAGACCAAATTCAGAACTATGTTCTTGGTGGTATCATCGGTGGGGTGATTTACAATAGTTCAATCAGCATTCTCCAGTATGCAGTGATTTTGATGATGTGGACGATTTTGGTCTTGACCCTCAAATGGTTCAATAACAATGTGCGTTTTGTGAAACGCTTGATTGATGGGAAACCAACTCTTCTTATCAACAATGGAAAGATTGACCCAGAAGCCTGTCGTTCGGTTGGTTTGTCTGCGGCAGATGTTGCTCTCAAACTTCGTAGCCAAGGAATTTTCCAGATGAAGCAAGTTAAACGAGCTGTGCAGGAGCAAAATGGCCAACTCATCGTGGTCCAAATGGGAGATGAAAATCCTAAGTATCCAGTTGTGACTGACGGTGTGATCCAAGTAGATGTTTTGGAATCGATTGGTCGTAGCGAAGAGTGGCTGCTTGATAATCTCAGCAAACAAGGACATGACAATGTTGCCAATATCTTTATCGCTGAGTATGACAAGGGTGCCGTTACAGTTGTAACTTATGAATAAGAAAAACCTGGGGTATTGGCCTCAGGTTTCCATTTGCAATCAGAAAGGGATTTTATGTCCATTATTCAAAAACTTTGGTGGTTTTTCAAGTTAGAAAAACGCCGTTATCTAGTCGGGATTGTGGCCTTGGTCTTGGTTTCCGTCCTTAATCTCATTCCACCTATGGTCATGGGGCGGGTCATTGATGCTATCACATCGGGACAATTAACCCAGCAAGACCTTCTTCTTGACCTATTTTATTTGCTACTTGCGGCCTTTGGGATGTACTATCTGCGCTATGTTTGGCGGATGTATATCCTTGGGACTTCCTACCGTCTGGGACAGATTATGCGGTCTCGCTTATTTGAGCATTTCACAAAAATGTCTCCAGCCTTTTATCAGACCTATCGAACGGGAGACCTGATGGCACATGCGACCAATGATATCAATTCTCTCACCCGATTGGCAGGTGGTGGCGTGATGTCTGCGGTGGATGCTTCTATCACGGCGCTGGTGACCTTGTTGACCATGCTCTTTAGCATCTCATGGCAAATGACCTTGGTTGCCATTCTCCCCCTACCTTTCATGGCCTATGCGACTAGCCGTTTAGGGAGAAAGACCCACAAGGCTTTTGGTGAATCGCAGGCTGCTTTCTCTGAACTCAATAACAAGGTGCAGGAGTCCGTATCAGGTATCAAAGTGACCAAGTCTTTCGGTTATCAGGCAGACGAGCTCGAGTCTTTTCAGGCAGTCAATGAATTGACCTTCCAAAAGAACCTCCAAACCATGAAATACGATAGTCTCTTTGACCCCATGGTTCTCTTGTTTGTTGGTTCATCCTATGTTTTAACGCTCTTGGTCGGCTCCTTGATGGTTCAGGAGGGGCAGATTACGGTTGGTAATCTAGTTACCTTCATCAGCTACTTGGATATGTTGGTCTGGCCTCTTATGGCCATCGGCTTCCTCTTTAATATTACCCAGCGAGGCAAGGTTTCTTACCAGCGGATTGAGGAACTTTTATCTCAGGAATCACCTGTAAAAGATCTTGAATTTCCTTTAGATGGTATCGAAAATGGGCGCTTGGAGTACGATATTGACAGCTTTGCCTTTGAAAATGAGGAAACACTGACGGATATTCACTTTAGTTTGGAAAAAGGGCAAACTCTGGGCTTAGTCGGTCAGACAGGCTCTGGGAAAACGTCCTTGATTAAGCTCCTCTTACGTGAATACGATGTGGATAAGGGAGCTATTTATCTAAACGGTCACGATATTCGGGACTATCATCTGACAGACCTTCGTAGTCTTATGGGCTATGTTCCTCAGGACCAGTTCCTCTTTGCGACCTCGATTTTAGACAATATCCGCTTTGGCAATCCTAACTTACCCCTTTCAGCGGTCGCGGAAGCAACTAAGCTAGCTCAAGTTTACCAAGATATTGTAGACATGCCTCAAGGATTTAATACGCTGATCGGTGAAAAAGGAGTCAGTCTTTCTGGTGGGCAAAAGCAGCGTCTGGCTATGAGTCGGGCTATGATTTTAGACCCTGAAATCTTGATTCTAGATGATTCCTTGTCAGCCGTTGATGCCAAGACAGAGTATGCGATTATCGACAATCTCAAGGAGACGCGCAAGGACAAGACAACCATTATCACGGCTCATCGCCTCAGTGCGGTAGTCCATGCAGATTTGATTTTAGTCCTGCAAAATGGCCAAATCATCGAACAGGGAACGCACGAAGAACTGCTAGCTCTGGATGGCTGGTATGCCCAAACCTACCAGTCTCAGCAGTTGGAAATGAAAGGAGAAGAAGATGCAGAATAAACAAGAACAATGGGCTGTATTGAAGCGCTTGATGTCCTATCTCAAGCCTTATGGTCTCCTGACTTTTTTGGCACTCAGTTTTCTCCTAGCAACGACGGTCATTAAAAGTGTCATTCCCCTCGTGGCTTCCCACTTTATCGACCAGTATCTCAGCAATCTTAACCAACTGGCCGTTACCGTTTTACTGGCCTACTATGGCCTTTATATCCTACAAACTCTAGTTCAGTATGTCGGCAATCTTCTCTTTGCGCGGGTGTCTTACAGTATTGTTAGGGATATTCGTCGCGATGCTTTTGCCAATATGGAGAAGCTGGGCATGTCTTATTTTGACAAGACACCAGCAGGCTCCATCGTTTCTCGTTTGACCAATGATACCGAGACTATCAGTGATATGTTTTCGGGGATTTTATCTAGCTTTATCTCAGCAGTTTTCATCTTTCTGACAACTCTTTATACCATGTTGGTATTGGATTTTCGTTTGACAGCTTTAGTCTTGCTCTTTCTTCCCTTGATTTTCCTTTTGGTCAATCTCTATCGGAAAAAATCAGTCAAGATTATCGAGAAAACCAGAAGTCTATTATCAGATATCAATAGCAAGCTAGCAGAGAATATTGAAGGAATCAGGATTATTCAGGCCTTTAATCAAGAGAGGCGCCTGCAGGCAGAATTTGATGAAATCAACCAAGAACACTTGGTCTATGCCAACCGTTCTGTAGCCTTGGATGCCCTCTTTTTGAGACCTGCCATGAGTTTGCTGAAACTTCTAGGCTATGCCGTTTTGATGGCCTACTTTGGTTACCGTGGCCTTTCTATCGGGATAACGGCAGGAACCATGTACGCCTTTATCCAGTACATCAATCGTCTCTTTGACCCCTTGATTGAAGTGACGCAAAACTTTTCAACGCTTCAAACTTCTATGGTTTCTGCAGGTCGTGTTTTTGCCTTGATTGATGAGAGGACCTATGAGCCACTTCAAGAAGATGGACAGGCTAAACTCAAAGAAGGCAATATCCGTTTTGAACATGTATGTTTCTCGTATGATGGCAAGCATCAGATTCTGGATGATATTTCCTTTTCAGTTAACAAGGGTGAAACCATTGCCTTTGTCGGTCATACAGGTTCAGGGAAATCTTCCATTATCAATGTCCTCATGCGCTTTTATGAATTTCAGTCAGGGCGAGTTCTCTTGGATGGGGTGGATATTAGAGGCTACAGTCAGGAAGAGCTGAGAAAGAACATCGGGCTGGTCTTGCAAGATCCCTTCCTCTATCACGGGACTATCAAATCCAATATCGCCATGTACCAAAATCTTAGTGATGATCAGGTTCAGGCTGCGGCTGCCTTTGTCGACGCAGATTCCTTTATTCAGGACCTTCCGCTGGGATATGATGCACCTGTTTCCGAACGTGGTTCGAGTTTTTCAACTGGACAGCGTCAGCTTCTTGCCTTTGCCAGAACAGTTGCCAGTCAGCCTAAAATTCTGATTTTGGATGAAGCGACAGCCAATATTGACTCTGAAACAGAAAGCATGGTTCAAGCTTCTCTGGCGAAGATGAGACAGGGGCGGACAACCATTGCCATTGCCCACCGCCTTTCTACTATCCAAGACGCCAACTGTATCTATGTCTTGGACAAGGGGCGAATTATCGAGAGCGGAACCCATGAAGAACTTTTGGCCTTGGGAGGAACCTATCACAAGATGTATAGCTTGCAGGCAGGGGCCATGTCTTAATACTCTTTGATTTTCATTGAGTTAAAGAAGGAAATCCGTCAAATTACAGATTTCTTTCACCGCCTTTTCCATTTTGTGGTATAATGAAAAATGTTGACAAATAGTATAATAAAAACAAAGGAGAAACAGCATGCTGAAATGGGAAGACTTGCCTGTGGAAATGAAATCAAGCGAGGTTGAGTCTTACTACCAGCTTGTCTCTAAAAGGAAGGGTTCGCTGATTTTCAAGCGTTGCTTGGACTGGTTTTTGGCCTTGGTTGTATTGGTTCTGACCTCTCCCATCTTTCTCATCTTGAGCATTTGGATCAAGTTGGATAGCAAGGGGCCTGTCATTTACAAGCAAGAGCGCGTGACCCAGTACAACCGTCCTTTTAAGATTTGGAAGTTCCGTACTATGGTGACGGATGCGGACAAAAAAGGCAGTCTGGTGACTTCAGCTAACGATAGCCGCATTACCAAGGTTGGAAATTTCATCCGACGTGTGCGCTTGGACGAACTGCCTCAGCTGGTCAATGTCCTTAAAGGCGAGATGTCCTTTGTTGGGACACGTCCTGAAGTGCCACGTTACACAGAGCAGTATAGCCCTGAAATGATGGCGACCTTACTTTTGCCAGCAGGAATTACTTCTCCGGCCAGCATCAACTACAAGGATGAGGACACCATCATCAGTCAAATGACCGAAAAAGGCCTGTCAGTTGACCAAGCCTATGTCGAACACGTCCTTCCTGAAAAGATGCGCTATAATCTCGCCTATCTCCGAGAGTTTAGTTTCCTTGGAGACATCAAAATCATGTTTCAAACCGTGTTTGAAGTGCTAAAATAAAGTAGTCATGAGAAAATGAGTACAGATCAAAGGAGCAAATCAATGCCAAATTACAATATTCCATTTTCACCACCCGATATTACAGAAGCTGAAATTGCTGAAGTAGCGGATACCCTTCGTTCTGGTTGGATCACGACAGGTCCTAAGACCAAAGAACTGGAGCGTCGCTTATCTCAATATACACAGACACCTAAGACTGTCTGCCTCAACTCTGCAACTGCCGCTCTTGAGCTGATTTTGCGCGTTTTGAAAGTGGGACCTGGTGATGAAGTCATCGTTCCAGCCATGACCTATACAGCTTCATGTAGTGTCATCACTCACGTAGGAGCGACCCCTGTCATGGTGGATATCCAAGCAGATACGTTTGAGATGAACTATGACCTTCTTGAGCAAGCCATTACTGAAAAGACTAAGGTCATTATTCCTGTTGAGCTTGCGGGGATTGTTTGCGACTATGACCGTTTGTTCCAAGTTGTGGAGAAAAAACGTGACCTCTTTACTGCTGCAAGCAAGTGGCAAAAAGCCTTTAACCGTATTGTGATTGTTTCTGATAGTGCCCACGCTTTGGGGTCTACTTATAAAGGACAACCAGCTGGATCAATCGCCGACTTTACTTCCTTCTCATTCCATGCCGTTAAGAATTTTACAACTGCTGAGGGTGGAAGTGCGACTTGGAAAGCCAATCCAGCGATTGACGACGAAGAGATGTACAAGGAATTCCAAATCCTTTCTCTTCACGGTCAAACAAAGGATGCCCTTGCTAAGATGCAGCTGGGCTCATGGGAATACGATATCGTCACACCAGCATACAAGTGCAATATGACCGATATCATGGCTTCGCTTGGTTTGGTACAATTGGACCGTTACCCTGGTTTGTTAGAACGTCGTAAGGACATTGTGAACCGTTATGATTGTGGTTTTGCTGGTTCTCGCATCCATCCATTGGCACATGAGACTGACACAGTCGAGTCTTGTCGTCACCTTTACATCACCCATGTAGAAGGAGCAAGTTTAGAAGAACGCAATCTTATTATCCAAGAATTGGCCAAAGCAGGAATTGCAAGTAACGTACACTACAAACCGCTTCCTCTCTTGACAGCCTATAAGAATCTTGGCTTTGATATGGCTAACTATCCTAAGGCCTATGCCTTCTTTGAAAATGAAATTACCCTCCCTCTTCACACTAAACTAAGCGATGAAGAAGTGGACTATATCATTGAGACTTTCAAAACAGTTTCTGAAAAAGTGCTAACTTTATCAAAAAAATCGTAAAAAAGTCTTGACAAAGAAAAAACAAAGTATTAAAATAAGTTCAATAAATCAGAAAAGTAACTATTTTTGATCTTCAGGGAGCCTGTGGTGATTGTGAACAGGTGGTTGGGAGTAGTGAAAGTGGGCTGATTTGAAAAATGAATTTGAAACAATGAAAATTCGGTGCGCACACCTTACAGTGCAACTTGTTGTTAGACAAGGTAGAGATGTAAAGGGGAATGCTCCCTTTATAATTGAGGTGGCACCGCGTTACCAACGCCCTCACATGGAATTTAATTCTGTGTGTGGGCTTTTTTCTATCCGTCATTTTGTTTATCTTTTATTAGGGCGTTAAGTCGCTTTGATGAACTTGAGTTCTATCTGCAGCTCCTTGCCTACTACTAAAAGCAAACAAAAAGGCCGAACTAATACGAAAAAAGCTAGTAATACTCAATGAAAATCAAAGAGCAAACTAGGAAACTAGCCGCAGGCTGCTCAAAACACTGTTTTGAGGTTGTGGATAGAACTGACGAAGTCAGTAACCATACATACGGAAAGGCGACGTTGACGCGGTTTGAAGAGATTTTCGAAGAGTATAAAGGTGTACCGAGATGAACATCTCTTCATCAATGTCTCTGGTCGTGGAGACAAGGACGTGGCTGCGATTGCAGACTACCTAGAAGTTAAAAAATAATAGATGGAAAAATTACAGTTATTTCTTTCCCAGAGAGCTTGTGGTTGCTGGAAACAAGCAGAGAAAGTTGTAAGGTTGGGTCCATCTGAAACAAGAGAAGAAAACATAATTCTCAAGGGAGTGCCCTTTATCGCACAGCCTGTTACAGGAAGATTCTGAGACAGGAATGAGAGATAGGAGAAATCCTATAATTGAGGTGGCACCGCGAATTTCGTCCTCACGCAAGTTATTTTGCGTGGGGATTTTTCATACAGTCGCCACGGACTAGAAGTAGAACTGAAAGGGAAAATACAATGGAACGAATCATTCATGGAGATGTCTTATCACCAATCTTGGCTTATATGCGCCTAAAGGGGCAACACAAGGTTATCTTAGAAAGTATTCCGAGAGACAAGGAAACAGCTCGCTTTTCTATCTTGGCCTATAATCCAGTTTTTGAGATTAAGTTTGAAAATGGGATCCTTTATCAAAATGGTCAAGTGATTGATTGGGATCCCTTGGATTTCCTTTATGAAGTAACTCATAAGAGTCAGCACCATTCAGATCTACCTTTTGGTGGGGGAGCCATTGGTTTTGTCGGTTACGATATGATTTCGCTCTATGAAGAAATTGGTCAAATCCCTCAAGATACCATTGGAACGCCAGACATGCATTTCTTTGTTTATGAGAGCTACATGGTTTTTGACCACAAGAAGGAAAAAATCCATGTCATCGAGGATGCTCTTTACAGCGAGCGTAGTCAAGAAGACTTGGAAAAAGCCTTGAATCAAGTGCTTGAGGAATTACGCATCCCTGCTCCAAATGAATTTGAAGACTTGAATTTATCACCACTTGACTTCAAACCGCATATTGCTCCTCAGAAGTTTGAAGAAATGGTGGAAACAGCTCGTGATTTGATTCGTAATGGTGATATGTTCCAATGTGTGCTCAGTCAGCGCTTCTCAGCAGAGGTTACTGGCAATCCATTTGACTTCTACAGAAATCTTCGCGTGACCAATCCATCAAATTATCTCTATTTCTATGATTTTGGGGATTATCAAATCATCGGTGCCAGTCCTGAAAGTTTGGTTTCTGTTAAAAATGGCATTGTAACAACCAATCCGATTGCGGGTACACGACCAAGAGGGGCTACGGATGAAGAAGACAAGGCTTTGGCGACTGACCTGCTTTCTGATGAGAAGGAAACAGCAGAACATCGGATGTTGGTAGACTTAGGGCGTAACGATATTGGTCGCATCTCTGAAACAGCCAGTGTCCAAGTCACCAAGTATATGGAAGTGGAGCTCTTCCGCTATGTCATGCATTTGACCAGCGTGGTGAAAGGGCGTTTGCTTCCAGAACTCACTGCCATGGATGCCTTGAAATCAACACTCCCAGCTGGAACAGTTTCAGGAGCACCAAAGATTCGGGCCATGAGACGTATCTATGAACTGGAAACAGAAAAACGTGGTGTATACGCAGGAGCAATCGGATACTTGTCTGCGACGGGTGATATGGACTTCGCTATCGCCATCCGAACTATGATTCTCAAAAATCAAACAGCCTATGTGCAGGCTGGGGCAGGGATTGTCTATGACTCTATCGCAAAAAACGAATACCAAGAAACCATTAACAAGGCTAAATCTATGACTAGAATTGGAGAACTAAGACCATGATTTTATTGATTGACAACTATGATTCTTTTACCTATAACTTGGCGCAATACATTGGGAATTTTGCAGAAGTGCAGGTCTTGAGAAATGATGATCCTAAGCTGTATGAAGAAGCTGAAAAAGCAGATGGTCTGGTCTTTTCTCCTGGTCCTGGTTGGCCAGTTGATGCTGGAAAGATGGAAGATATGATTCGTGACTTTGCAGGCAAGAAACCGATTCTTGGAATTTGTTTGGGGCACCAAGCCATTGCAGAAGTTTTTGGTGGGAAGTTAGGTTTGGCTCCCAAAGTCATGCATGGGAAACAGAGCAATATCAGCTTTGAAGCACCATCTGTTTTGTATCAAGGAATTGAGGATGGCCGTGCGGTCATGCGTTACCACAGTATTTTGATTGAAGAAATGCCAGAAGAGTTTGAAGTGACAGCTCGTTCGACTGATGACCAAGCTATTATGGGAATTCAACACAAAAATCTACCGATTTATGGCTTCCAGTACCATCCAGAGAGTATCGGAACGCCAGATGGCTTGTCTTCTATTCGGAATTTTATCGAGAATGTTGTAAAGTGAGGAAACTAGGATGAAAGAGATTATTGAAAAATTAGCAAAATTTGAAAATTTATCAGGTGTGGAAATGACGGATGTCATCGAGCGTATCGTGACTGGACGTGTAACAGAGGCGCAGATTGCTTCTCTCCTCTTGGCTCTTAAGATGAAGGGGGAAACACCTGAAGAGCGCACAGCCATTGCCCAAGTCATGAGAGGACATGCCCAACATATTCCAACTGAAATCCATGATGCCATGGATAACTGTGGTACAGGTGGAGACAAGTCTTTCAGCTTTAACATTTCGACAACTGCAGCCTTTGTATTGGCTGGTGGCGGTGTTCACATGGCCAAGCACGGTAACCGCTCGATTTCTTCTAAATCTGGCTCTGCAGACGTTCTCGAAGCCTTGGGCATCAACCTAGACCTCAAACCAGCTGAACTAGGTAAGGTCTTTGATAAAACTGGAATCGTCTTTCTCTTTGCTAAAAATATGCACCCAGCCATGAAATACATCATGCCAGCTCGTTTGGAATTGGGAATTCCAACGATCATGAACTTGACTGGTCCCCTGATTCACCCAATGGCCTTGAAAACACAGCTTCTTGGAATTAGCC
Source organism: bacterium (assembly GCA_905221455.1). Taxonomy (GTDB): domain Bacteria; phylum Bacillota; class Bacilli; order Lactobacillales; family Streptococcaceae; genus Streptococcus. Next base: position 39,772 of record CAJNDF010000003.1, read on the forward strand.
GTCCAGAACTTCTAGAAAGTACAGCTCAGGTTTTGAAAAATATGGGGCGCAAACGCGCTATCGTAGTAGCTGGACCAGAAGGACTAGATGAAGCTGGTTTGAACGGGATAACCAAGATTGCTCTTCTTGAAAATGGTGAAATTACCTTGTCGAGCTTTACTCCAGAGGATTTGGGGATGGAGCGCTACGCTATCGAAGATATCCGTGGAGGCAATGCTCAGGAAAATGCAGAAATTTTGCTCAGCGTTCTTAAAAATGAACCAAGTCCATTCTTGGAAACTACAGTCTTGAATGCTGGTCTTGGTTTCTATGCTAATGGTAAGGTAGCTAGTATCAAAGAAGGAGTTGCCTTGGCTCGTCAAGTGATTGCTAGTGGCAAGGCACTTGAAAAACTCAGACTGTTACAGGAGTACCAAAAATGAGTCAAGAATTTTTAGCACGAATCTTAGAGCAGAAGGCGCGTGAGGTCGAGCAGATGGAGCTGGAGGAAATCCAGCCCCTGCGCCAGACCTATCGCTTGGCAGCATTTTTGAAGAATCACCAGGATCGTTTACAGGTAATCGCTGAGGTCAAGAAGGCTAGTCCTAGTCTGGGAGATATCAATCTCGATGTGGATATTGTGCAACAGGCCCAGACTTATGAAGCGAATGGCGCAGTGATGATTTCGGTTTTGACAGATGAGGTTTTCTTTAAAGGGCATTTGGATTATCTACGAGAGATTTCTAGTCAGGTAGAGATTCCGACGCTTAACAAGGACTTTATCATCGATGAAAAGCAAATCATCCGTGCTCGAAATGCAGGTGCGACAGTTATCTTGCTCATTGTGGCAGCCTTGTCAGAAGAACGTCTCAAGGAACTTTACGACTATGCGACAGAGCTTGGTCTGGAAGTCTTGGTGGAGACTCACAATCTAGCTGAACTAGAAGTAGCCCACAGACTTGGTGCTGAGATTATTGGGGTTAATAACCGCAATTTGACCACCTTTGAAGTCGACTTGCAGACCAGTGTAGACTTGGCCCAGCACTTTGAAGAAGGTCGCCATTATATTTCTGAATCGGCTATTTTCACAGGGCAGGATGCGGAACGAGTAGCACCATTCTTTAACGGAATTTTAGTTGGGACAGCTCTGATGCAGGCGGAAGATGTGGCCCAGAGAATCAAGGAGTTGCAAATTGACAAAGGTTAAGATTTGCGGATTATCTACCAAAGAAGCAGTGGAGACAGCCGTTTCAGCAGGGGCGGACTACATTGGTTTTGTCTTCGCACCTAGTAAAAGACAGGTGACCTTGGAAGAGGCTGCAGAGCTGGCCAAGCTCATTCCTGCTAATGTTAAGAAGGTTGGCGTATTTGTTTCACCAAGTCGGGCAGAATTGCTAGAAGCGATTGAAAAAGTTGGTTTGGACTTGGTTCAAGTTCACGGTCAGGTGGCGAATGATTTGTTTGAGGATTTGCCTTGTGCCAGCATTCAGGCTGTACAGGTGGATGGAGATGGGCATGTGCCCAATTCTCAGGCAGATTATCTACTCTTTGATGCCCCTGTGGCAGGGAGTGGTCAGACCTTTGACTGGGGTCAACTGGATACGGCAGAACTAGCTCAGCCTTTCTTTATCGCAGGTGGGCTTAATGAAGACAATGTAGCAAAAGCAATTCAACACTTTACTCCCTATGCAGTAGATGTATCAAGCGGAGTGGAGACAGATGGACAAAAAGATCAGGAAAAGATTAGAAGATTTATAGAGAGGGCAAAGAATGGCATATCAAGAACCAAATAAAGATGGATTTTACGGGAAATTCGGCGGACGTTTTGTCCCAGAAACATTGATGACAGCAGTTTTGGAGTTGGAGAAAGCCTATCGTGAAAGTCAGGCAGACCCAAGTTTCCAAGAGGAATTAAATCAACTTTTGCGCCAGTATGTGGGACGTGAAACTCCTCTTTACTATGCAAAAAACTTGACCCAGCATATTGGCGGAGCCAAGATTTACCTCAAACGGGAAGACCTCAACCATACAGGGGCTCACAAGATTAACAATGCCTTAGGACAAGTTCTTCTGGCTAAACGCATGGGCAAAAAGAAAATTATTGCAGAAACAGGTGCTGGTCAGCACGGTGTAGCAACTGCAACAGCTGCGGCCCTCTTTAACATGGAATGTACCATCTATATGGGTGAGGAAGATGTTAAACGCCAAGCCCTCAATGTCTTCCGTATGGAGCTTTTGGGAGCCAAGGTTGAGGCTGTGACAGATGGTTCGCGCGTGCTCAAGGACGCGGTTAATGCAGCCCTTCGTTCATGGGTGGCTAATATCGACGACACCCACTATATCCTTGGTTCAGCCTTGGGGCCTCATCCTTTCCCAGAAATTGTTCGTGACTTCCAAAGTGTCATCGGTCGAGAGGCTAAACAACAGTACCGTGACTTGACAGGTCAAGATTTACCAGATGCCCTAGTAGCCTGTGTTGGCGGTGGTTCAAATGCCATCGGTCTCTTCCATCCATTTGTAGAAGATGAGTCTGTAGCTATGTATGGGGCTGAAGCAGCAGGACTTGGTGTGGATACAGAGCACCACGCAGCGACCTTGACCAAGGGACGTCCAGGTGTCCTCCACGGTTCTCTTATGGATGTGCTTCAAGATGCTCATGGTCAAATTCTTGAGGCTTTCTCTATTTCAGCAGGTTTGGACTATCCTGGTATCGGTCCAGAACATTCTCACTACCACGATATCAAACGTGCCAGCTATGTTCCTGTGACAGACGAGGAAGCCTTGGAAGGATTTCAACTCTTGTCTCGCGTGGAAGGGATTATCCCAGCCTTGGAATCTAGCCATGCCATTGCCTTTGCAGTGAAATTGGCCAAAGAACTTGGCCCAGACAAGTCTATGATTGTCTGCCTATCAGGTCGTGGGGACAAGGATGTGGTCCAAGTCAAAGATCGCTTGGAAGCAGATGCAGCAAAGAAGGGAGAAGCTCATGCCTAAGACACTAACAGAAAAATTGAATGCTATCAAAGCAGCTGGAAAAGGAATTTTCGTTCCCTATATCATGGCTGGAGACCATGAGAAAGGTTTGGATGGTCTCGCTGAAACAATCCACTTTTTAGAAGATTTAGGCGTTTCAGCCATTGAAGTGGGTATTCCCTTTTCAGACCCTGTTGCAGATGGACCTGTTATCGAAGAAGCAGGCTTGCGCAGTCTAGCTCACGGAACTTCTACCCAGGCTTTGGTTGAAACCTTGAAAAGCATTGAAACAGAAGTTCCACTGGTTATCATGACCTACTTCAACCCCCTCTTTCAGTACGGTGTGGAGAAATTTGTCAAAGATTTGGCAGATACAGCAGTTAAGGGCTTGATTATCCCAGACCTGCCTCATGAGCATGCCAACTTTGTGGAGCCTTATTTGGCAGATACAGACATTGCTTTGATTCCCTTAGTTAGTTTGACAACAGGAATTGAGCGCCAGAAAGAGTTGATCAAGGGAGCAGAAGGTTTTGTCTATGCTGTTGCCATCAATGGGGTGACAGGGAAGTCAGGAAATTACCGTGCAGACTTGGACAAGCACTTGGCGCAATTGCATCAAGTAGCCGATATCCCAGTCTTGACAGGTTTTGGCGTATCTAGTCAAGCCGATGTAGAACGCTTCAATGCAGTGTCAGATGGCGTGATTGTCGGTTCAAAAATTGTAAAAGCTCTCCACCAAGGAGAGCCGATTGAGTACTTTATCAAACAAGCAGTAGCTTACCAAAAATAAATCAGTAAAAAGAGATTGGGAAAAACTTAATTTCAGGAGAAAATGAAGTAAATCTTTTCACAATAAAACGCATATTATCAGGTATTGAATGTACTGATAATATGCGTTTTTCTGCTTTTAAATACTTTTTACGATCCAGTTTCTTGGTTTTGATAGGATAAAAGTGGGAATTCTCTCCTATCTCTAAAAGAATTGCATGTTACAAATGTAGAATAGTATGATACAGGCAAAGTCCAATAGCTGAGCGAGCTGCTGTAAAGTCGTTATAGGGTTCCACAATAACTTCAGGGAGACGGTTGTAGGGAAGTTTAGGAGTGTAGTTCAATTCCTTGTAGAGTTTTTGAATAATGGTGTCATTTGCTAGTAAGGGACTATGAAGGTAGATTTTTTGAGAGTCAATCATCATACTGATATTTAAAATCGTTTGACTAAGATAGAGCAAAGCTTGGTCGATAAGCGTGATTATACCAGTATCTCCCAATTGATAGGCATTTAAGATAGTCTGAATATCAATCTCATTAGGATCTTCTACTAGGCTGGGAAGTATTGAATGAGAAGATATTTTGTATAAAATTTTTGCTTTTTTTATTAGCCAAGCTTCTCCAGCAAATGTTTGTAAACATCCTTTACGGCCGCAACCACAGTTTTCTCCCTCAGAGGAAACGACCGTATGTCCAATCTCTCCAATCATGAGATTGCCTTTCCCGTAAATTCTTCCATTGTAGATATAAGAACAGTGCATGCCTCTAGCAAAGTGGAAGTAGGCAAAGTTAGGGTCATTCTGTGAACGGCTAAAAAGTCGTTTACCAATAGCCATACAGTTTACGTTATTTGAAAAAAATACAGGCAGTTCAAACTTTTCCTGAAGACGGCTTAAATCGATTTCATGCCATAATGAATTATTTGTTGTAATCTTATAGTCGCCTAGGTAGCGTCCAGGTAGGGCGATACCTATTGATTCGATAAGGTAATCGCTACATTTTTCCATAAATTTCTTTAGTGACTGAATGATAAGGTCAGTTCCCTCTTCTTGAATCAGCTCTTTTGTAACCAGTTGTCTATCTTCTTTAAAGATGTTTCCTAGATTGTCACCAAGAGAAAACGTAAAGTGCTTTTCAGATAATTCACAACCGATATAGTAAAGGTGTTGTGCTTGAATGTCTAGTAGAATTTTTTTTCGTCCGACACTGGTATCATTCTCATCTTCACCAAGTTCAAGGAGGAAATTTTCTTTGATGAGATCGTTGGTGATACTACTTGTAGTTGCTGGAGTGATACCTGTTTTAGTTGCAATATCAATTCGCGAGATAGGTCCCCTTGTATAAATGGTATCTAATATCTTAGCTCTTAATTGTAATTGTTTTTTAGATAAAATCATCTGTACTCTCTTTCTGGTAATAGATTCTATCCTAATTATATATTGTTAATAAAAAATAATCAAATATTTCGAAAAATACTTGACAATGCTCATAGATAGTTGTAGAATATAAATAACAAAAGATAATTAAAACGTAAAGATATTTCCTAAAATTGACATAATTGATAACTTTTAGTAATGAAATAGGCCAAATATCAGGAAATGCTACGAAAAGTTTAAGACGATGTAGCCGTAAAAAACGTTTAAATCATTGGAGGTTTGAAGATGAAACGTTTAATTAGTGCAAATCCGTCTGAGATATTACAGATGGATGCCAAAGAGCTAAAACAAAGTATTCTAGCAAGCGAAGGACGAGTGGTTTTATCTGAGAATGTAGTCACTCGTGAAACCTTTGTTGGAGATATTACAAACTCGGAAATTGCTAGAGCTTTCGGAGCGGATATGATTCTGTTGAATTGCTTTGATGTTTTTGATCCTAAGATTTATGCTTTGGATCGAACAGGAGATCAAGTGATTCAACGATTGCATGAATTGGTCGGTTGTCCTATCGGGGTAAACTTGGAACCTGTAGATCATTCAGCAAAGATGTTAGAGCAAATGCAAGAAATTGCTGAAGGTCGTATTGCCAGTGTTGAAACGTTCAAGCGAATAGAAGAGTTAGGCTTTGACTTTGTTTGTTTGACTGGAAATCCCGGAACAGGAGTCAGCAATCGAGAAATCATCAAGGCTGTTCAAACTGCTAAGGAAAACTTTTCTGGTTTGATTATTGCAGGGAAGATGCACGGTGCAGGAGTGAATGAGCCTGTAGCAGAACTTTCTGTCGCAGAGCAATTGTTGGAAGCAGGTGCGGATGTGATACTTGTTCCTGCAGTTGGAACTGTTCCAGCCTTTCATGACCAAGAATTACGTGAAGTCGTTGATCTCGTTCATAGTAAGGGTGGTCTCGTATTGAGTGCTATTGGTACCAGCCAAGAAACATCTGATACAGATACTATCAAAGAAATTGCCCTTAGAAATAAGATTTGTGGAGTCGATATTCAACATATCGGTGATGCAGGATATGGAGGTTTGGCAACGATTGATAATATTTATGCTTTGAGTAAGGCTATTAGAGGCGTGAGACATACGGTATCCCGTTTGGCTCGATCAGTAAATCGTTAGTAAAAATATAAAGGAGAAAACATGGTTAAGTCAACAATTATGTTAGCCTGCGCAGCAGGTATGAGCACTAGCTTACTAGTGACTAAGATGCAAAATGCAGCTACTGAGAGAGGATTGGATGTAGAAATCTTTGCAGTTCCAGCTCCAGAAGTTGAAGAAATCATCGGAACAAAAGAAGTAGATGTACTACTTTTAGGACCACAGGTTCGATACCTACTAGGAGATTTCCAAGAAAAGCTAAAAGAAAAGAATATTCCTGTTTCAGTTATTCCAATGACAGATTATGGAATGATGAACGGATCTAAGGTGTTGGATCTAGCTGAAAGCTTGTTGCCATAGGAACGGAGGTTTCGGTATGGATGAAAGTAACTTAGAATCTGTTATGGGATTGATTATGTACGGTGGAGAAGCTAAAAGCAATGCAATGGAGGCTATTCGAGCAGCAAAATCAAGTGATTTTGAACTTGCTAGTCAAAAATTAGCAGATGCTAATAGTGCTTTACTACAGGCACATAAAACCCAGACTGAAATGTTAACAAAAGAGGCAAATGGAGAGAGTGCTCCGTTGAGTCTATTGATGGTGCATGCGCAAGACCACTTGATGACCAGCATCACTTTTGTAGATTTAGCAAAAGAAGTGGTTGAAGTGTATGAAAAATTTGAAAATCTTTAGGAGTTTGCTATGAATAAAGCTTTGGATAAAATGCAAGAAAAACTTTCTCCAATTGCAATGAAAGTGGGGAATCAACGGTTTTTAGTTGCTTTACGTGATTCGTTTGTTGGTACGATGCCCGTCATCATGACAGGTTCAGTTGCTCTGTTATTGAACGCCTTTCTAGTAGATTTGCCACAACAATTCCACCTAGAAGGTATTACAAAAGCTTTCCAATGGTTAGTAGATATCAATAACTTGGTCTTTAAGGGAAGTATTCCAATTGTTTCCCTCTTATTCATTTACTGTCTCGGTGTCAACGTTGCTAAGATTTATAAAGTTGATACGGTTTCAGCAGGTCTTGTTTCTCTTGCATCATTTGTCATTTCTATTGGTGGTAAAGTGACTCAAAGTTTTCCTCTACCAAATGCAGCTGATATGAAATTAGACCAAATTATACAAGGGATTGATAACTTAAAATTTGATGGTCAAAATCTCTTGGTAACTGTCGGAAATGTTCTTCCTGGTAACCATGTGAATGCCAGAGGCTACTTTACAGCTATGATCATTGGATTTTTAGCTTCTATCATCTTCTGTAAAGTGATGAACAAGAATTGGGTAATCAAATTGCCTGACTCAGTTCCACCAGCAATTGCTAAACCTTTTATTTCTATTATTCCTGGTTTTATGGCCATGTATGTAGTTGCCATTTTAACGTATCTCTTCCATCTACTAAGCAATGATTTGTTGATTGACTGGATTTATAAAGTATTGCAAACTCCATTACTTGGTTTGTCTCAAAGCTTCTTCGCAGTTGTGCTTATGATATTCTTGAATAAACTATTCTGGTTCTTTGGACTACACGGTGGTAACGTTCTTGCCCCAATCATGGAAGGACTCTTTGGTGTCGCTATGTTGGCCAACTTGGATGCATTCCAAAAAGGTGAAGCTATTCCTTATATCTGGACAAGTGGTTCATTCGGTGCCTTCGTCTGGTTTGAAGGTTTAGGGCTCGTTATCGCTATTCTTCTCTTCTCAAGAAACAATCATTACCGTGAAGTTGCAAAACTTGGTTTGGCACCTGTTATGTTTAACATTGGTGAACCAGTCAACTACGGTTTACCAGTAGTTTTGAATCCATTGCTCTTTATCCCATTTGTAATTAGTCCAATTCTCATGGGTACAGTTGCATACTGGGCAACAGACCTAGGTCTTGTTGCTCCAGTTACACAAAACGTAACTTGGGTTATGCCACCAGTCTTGTATGGTTTCTTCTCGACAGCCTTTGACTGGCGCTCTATCATCGTTTCTGTCATCTGTTTGTTGATTAGTATTGTTTCTTATTTCCCATTTGTTAGAATGGCTGATAAGACTGAATTGCAATAATTCTTGTAAATGACAGTTTCTCACTTTGATAGTTTGATTATGGATAAAAAAGGAAAGCACAGTAAGAAATGTCATCTTGCTGTGCTTTTAAATCATGTTGAGTATCAATGATATTGAAAGACTAGTTCATAATATGACCCGAAAATGATTAGAGTCTATTTTGACTAATGAAAGTGGGGGAAAAGTTTCTTGATTTACCTCATAAGCAGTAGCTTACCAAAAATAATCAGGCAAGCAGCGAGTAAAAGGAAAGGCACGAAAGGAAGTCTTTCCTTTTTCTTTTGCAGGAGAAAGGCTAGAATGCCCGTCGCAGAAGCGAACTGAATCAAGATCAGTAACTCCGTTATGCTAAAGACGAGAGCACAAGAAGCTAAAAAGAGGAAATCCCCTGAACCCATGCGGATATCGATAAAATGAGCCATGATTCCAAGGACAAGGAAGAAGACCATGACCAGATTCCAACCACAGAAAGCTATGAGGATTAGGTGGAAAGTCAGCCAGACCAGTAAGGGATATTCCTGATGACGAAAGTCGTAGATACCCAAGGTCAAACCAGCAGTGATTAGGATGACTTGTCCTATGGAAATCCAGCCCCAAGACCAAGTCAAAAAGAGGAGTCCTAAGCTGAGTTCAAAGAGAGCATACCAGACAGGATAGAGAGCCTTGCAGTAGCGACAGCGAAAGCGATTGAAGACCTGAGATACAATAGGAATCAAATCTAATGGCCGCAAGCGAGTCTTACAGGAATCACAATGACTAGCTGGTATGATAATGGATTGCTCAGGAAAACGGTCAATGACCAAACCAAGAAAGGAAGCGAGAATGCTCCCGACAAGAAAAAAATAAATATTAATCATACTTATCTATTCGTAAAAAATAGGAGAAGTAGTATAATGGAGAAACATAAACAAGATAGTGAGGTCAAGATGACAATTCGTTTTGAAGAAAAGGTGAGTATAGAAAATGCTCAGATCGTATGCCAATGGTCTAACTCCCTTGGCAAAGCTTTGCAAGAACAATGGATGGGACCAAAGATTCCTTTTCCCTTAACAATTCAAATCTTGCAAGATTTAGAAGGAGTTTTTTCTATCTTTGATGGACAAGAGTTTGCGGGACTTATCCAGAAAATTAGGCTAGAAGACAGTAATCTTCATATCGGACGGTTTTTGATTAATCCACAGAAACAGGGGCAGGGCTTAGGTAGACAGGCTTTAAGGAAATTTGTTAGATTGGCCTTTGAAAATGAAGACATAGATACTATTTCTCTAAATGTCTTCGAGGCAAATCAAGCAGCCAAGCACCTCTATCAAAAAGAAGGATTTGAAATCGTAGAAATCATTGAGTCACCCGAACGGAAATACATTATGAAGAAGGGGAGATAAAAAGTTTCCAACTATATGAATTGGAAACTTTTACTACTTTTAGCAACTAATTATCTTGCGCTAAAAACTCTGAAATCAAAACTTCTTGACTAATTGTTTCAGATAAAGCTTGTTTAAAAGCTAATTTTCCTAAAGAATAGGATTTGTGGTCTATGGTTGGGAGTTTCAACAGTTGTCCAACTAATAAATGTTCCTGCCCAATCATATAGGGATATATTTTCCCACTTTCTTCATATCCTTTTATAAGCCCCACAGCAACTTCATCGCTTGTAGCTAAAATACCGTCAATACGAGCATCGTTTATCAATTGATAAGATAGGTTCAGGCCATCATTAAAATCATGAATATTTCCAAATACTGCATGTGGAGTCGATTGTTGCCCATAAACATGGTGATAAGCTAATAGTGCTGATTGATATGTGGCCGATGATTCATTGTTTCTGGAAAATAACAATACTAACTGTTTCAGCCCTAGTACTCTCATGGCAGAAAAAGCATCCACAAATGCAGGGTAGCGGTCAAGGTAAGCAGAGGACAAGTGATAAGATTCCTGCAATTTTTCACAAACGACTATTCGTCCATATTTTGCATAAGTTTCAATAATCTCAAGGCTAATTGCTCTTGAAGTGAAGATTAGAGCATCAATAGCTTCCATTTTGAGTTGCTTCAGATAGGAAAGCTCTAATTCTTGATTGTAATCTGAAGGCATCATGACAAGTTGATAGTCGCTAGCTTTAGCAGCGTCTAGGAGGCCATTTATTAATTGTGTAAAATAAGGGTGGCGTGTATGTGGGATGACGACACCTATTTTTTGTGTTTTTCCTCGACTTAAATCCCGAGCCAGCTGATTAGGCATATAATCCAATTCAGCGATAAGATCCATAACTTTTTGTCGTGTTTCATCAGAAACATAAGGATGGTGATTGATAACACGAGAAACTGTTGATTTAGCCACACCTGCTTTTTTAGCTATATCACTAATACTTGTCATTATTGGGCTCCTACTTTAAAAATTCATGAATCCCATATCCTACCCCATCTTCATCATTAGATTTCGTTATTTTATAAGCTATCTCTTTGATGTCATCAAAGGCATTATCCATCACAATAGGGTAACCAACCATTTCAAGCATAGGCAAATCATTATGTCCGTCACCAAATGCAGCCGTTTCTTCTTTAGCTAACTGCTCTTTTCGAAGGACATGAGCAATTCCCTTAGATTTTTTGGCTAAGAGATGTGTAATTTCAAGATAGGCTTTACCTGAACGTTGAATCGTAATTTGGGGTAAGTATAAACTTTGAAGATACTTCTCTAATTCTCGGATCATGTCCTCATCAAAAGAAATCATCATAATTTTAAAAGTATTTGCTCGGCCTTCTAAAAACTGTTCTTCAGTCTCAATAAGCGTTGGATCTTGACGAGTTAAACTCTGTTCGTATAGGATTCCTACATCTATTTTATCACAATACCAGTTATTCATATCGTAATAAGATAAACTAACTTTTGGAAAATGCTGGCGTATTCCTCTTAACAACTGTTTTACTGTTTTATTTTTAATAGTTTGTACATGAATAGGTTGAACTTGATGATGATTTCCTATTGTATAAATTAATCCTCCGTTAAAAGCTACTTGAACTCCTTTCAGTTGAAGAGCATCGATAGCATCCTTCATTTCCATTGGTGCTCTGGCAGATACCAAAGTTATAGGAATTCCTGCTTCACGGATTAAGGCTGCGTTACTATCACTGACCTGTCCTTTACTATTTAATAATGTACCATCCATGTCACAAAAAATACGTTTGATGTTCATAATATTTACCTCTCTTTCTTTTGAAAACAGTATAAACCATGGAACGCGTTCCATGTCAAGCTTAATTTCAAAGTTTTTTGAGAAAATAAATCCTAGATGACCAACTTGCTCTGTAGGTTGCTTGCTCATGTAATGGGTCACAAAAATATAAAACAGGTAACAGAAACATATGGTCATCTTTTGAAAGAGAAGAAAGAAGAACATCAGATTATTCGAAACCTTTTAACTGAGTATCCATTGGTAGAACAAAAGTAGAACAGAAAACAAAAAAAGCCTTGATTTTAAGGCTTTTCCTGTTGTATTAGATGCCCCCTACAGGGATCGAACCTGTGACCCACGGATTAAGAGTCCGCTGCTCTGCCAGCTGAGCTAAGGAGGCAAAGAAAAAAGCTGTATTGGTGCCGAAACTTCACGGTTTGTATTGAACCCGCGCAATTAAGCAGGTGGGCAACTCGCTCTAACTGAAGCTGTTTCCGTGTGAGACGGCCTACATGCTGTTAGAAGACTTTTGTTTCCCTAATAATACAAAAAATAGTCGGTCAACACTTAAGTGTGAAGTCGTACACCACAGCGTTTCTATGTTTATATGATACCACTTTTTCAAAAAAAATCAAGAGGAAAGTGCAATTTTTTGAAAAGGATTTCAGATTTTTCGCAAACGGTCGATAGCTTCCTTTCTTTGAGCCAAAGCCCGTTCATATTTACCTGTATCTTCTGCTTGGAAATAGTGATGATTGCGAATTTTTTCTGGCAGATAGTCTTGCTTGACCCAATTTCCAGGATAGTTGTGTGGATAGAGATAATCTTGGGCGTTGCCCAGTTCCTTGCTTCCACTGTAGTGACCATCACGCAGGTGTCGCGGAATGGGCAAGTGCCCTGATGTTTTGAGGTCGGCAAGTGCCTTATCCATAGCTACATAGGCTGAGTTGGATTTTGGAGAAAGGGCCAAATCAATCACGACATTGGCAATGAGAATGCGAGCTTCGGGGAATCCAATCTTTTGGGCGGCATTCATAGCAGTCACGGTATGAATCTGAGCTTCAGGATTGGCCAAGCCGATATCTTCATAAGCGATAACGGTCAAACGACGAGCGAGACTAGGAAGATCTCCAGCCTCTATCAAGCGGGCTGCATAGTGGAGGCTGGCATCCACATCTGAACCACGGATGGACTTTTGCAGGGCTGAGAGAACATCGTAGTGACCGTCCCCATCCTTATCCATGGTAATGTAGCTTCGCTGCAGGCTATTTTCCATGATGTCAAGTGTGATATGGCGGATGCCCTTATCATTCTCAGGGGTAGAAAGAACAGCCAAGTCCAGTGAGTTGAAGGCAGAACGCAGGTCTCCATTTGTAGAGGTCGCAATGAAATCCAGCGCATTCTCATCTAGTTCCACTGGAAAATCAAAACCACGCTCAGGATTACTTAGAGCTATCTGAAGGGCCTCTTTGACGTCTTGATTGGACAGAGGTTCCAACTCAAAAATCTGAACGCGACTGCGAATGGCAGGAGTGACAGAAAAAAAAGGATTTTCAGTCGTAGCCCCAATCATGATGACCAGTCCACTTTCCAAGAGAGGCAGAAGAAAGTCTTGCTTGGTCTTATCTAGTCGGTGAATCTCGTCCAGCAGGAGAACTAGTCCTCCAGAGAATTTTGCTTCCTCAGCGATTTCTTGCAGTCGCTTTTTGCTATCCACCGTCGCATTAAAGGTCCGAAAGGCATACTTGGTGGTTCCAGCGATGGCCGAGGCAATACTGGTTTTGCCGATTCCCGGAGGTCCGTAGAGAATCATGGAGGACAGACGGTTGGCTTCCACCATGCGGCGGATGATTTTTCCAGGTCCGACCAGATGCTCCTGACCGATTACCTGGTCGATGGTTTTAGGGCGCATGCGAAGCGCGAGATTGTCTGGCATAGCAGTCCTTTCTAACGTGGATTTTCTGATGTATATGTGGTAAGATGGTAGTATCTATTTTAGCACATTTCCGAGCAATCGGGGCGATTAAAGAGTCGCATAGAAAGAGGACAAAATGGCAACATACGGATTTTTAGATGTTTTAGAGGAAGAGTTGGAGAAGAATTTTCCCTTTGACTTTGAGATTAGTTGGGACAAGCGTAACCACTCGGTTGAAGTGAGTTTTCTACTAGAGGCACAAAATGCTGCCGGTGTGGAGATGGTGGACGAGGACGGAGAGGTTTCATCAGACGATATCCTCTTTGAGGAAGCAGTCCTTTTCTACAATCCTGCTAAGTCAACAGTCAATGAAGAAGATTATCTGACTGTCATTCCTTACCTGCCTAAAAAAGGATTTTCTCGTGAGTTTTTAGCTTATTTTGCCCTTTTCCTTAAAGATACTGCCGAGGTTGGACTAGATGCTCTTATGGACTTTTTGGAAGACCCAGAAGCAGAAGAATTCGTCATGGAATGGAACCAAGAAGTCTTTGAAGAAGGAAAAGTTGGCTTGGAAGAGGGAGCATTTTATCCTTATCCGAGATACTAGGGATTATTGGGAGAGTTAATGAAAAAAATTGTGACGTATTTGATTCAGACAGTGTCTGTTCTTGTGATGATGCTAGCTTTTGCTTGTGGAACCATCGCATTTGCAGAGTTGGGGTATTCCGCAGTTTTAGTCTTTACTTTTGGTTATGCCTTTGCTCTTCTAAGTATGTATGTAATCTTTATTCTTCATGAGCTTGGTCATGCATTTTGTGGTTATCTGACAGGCTATCGGCTGGTGGCTTTTGGATTAGGGAACTTTCTTTTAACCAAAAAGTCAGGAAGGCTTCATCTTAGTCGTACAGCAGTTATAAAAAATGTTGGTGCTCAGTATATTGGTTTAAAAGAGAATGAAAGTGATCAAAGAACCATCTTGATGCTTTCAGGAGGCTTGATAGTTCACCTTTGCTTGATATTATTGGCAACACTTTTTGGTTTTTTGACAACAAACTGGTATTTTGCAGGCACTTGGATTTGTCTAAATTTATCTCTTCTTCTATTCAATGCTCTGCCAGTTGGGATTACCGATGGAGCAAAAATTTGGGAATTACTACAACACCCTGAAAATACCAAATACGCCTACCTGATGTTGAGGCATTCTGCCCAGACCTTGCTAGCTCCTCAAGAATATGATTTAAAAGACTTTATCATGCCTGTTGATGAGGATGTGAGAGGGAGTTTTGCAGAAAGTGTTCAGACTCTTCAGGGCTTGGTATTCATATTGGATGATAATATAGAGCTTGCAAAGCAACAGTTTCAGTCTGTGTTAGAGAAAACAGATAATTCAATGTCTAAAACTATTTCTCAAATATACCTTCTTCAAGTTGCTCTGATGGAAGGAGATAATAAGAAAGCGGAAGAATATGCAAGTATTCGAGGGGTCAAATCCTTTTTATCTCTAAAAACAGCAGATATGCAGGTCATTCAAGCTTGGTATCAATTTAAGGTAAAGAAAGATGTAGTTCAAACTCACAAGGCTATGAAGCTTGCTAGACAGAAAATGAATAGCAGCCGGATGTTACGGGATGAGAAAAGCTATTATCAAAACTGTTTATCCGAGCTGGAAAAGGAATTAACCGAAGGAGTCTAATATGGAAATAGAAATTTCTGATTTCACAGGCTGCAAGATTGCTTTGTTTTGTGGGGATAGGCTCTTGACTATCTTACGCGATGATAAGGAAAGCATTCCCTGGCCCAATATGTGGGAACTGCCCGGTGGTGGACGTGAAGTCGATGAAAGTCCTTTTGAGTGCGCGGCGCGTGAAGTTTATGAAGAACTAGGAATTCATCTGACTGAAGATTGTCTGCTTTGGGCGAAGGTTTATCCAAGTATGCTCTTTGAGGATAAGCAATCCGTTTTTCTAGTTGGAAAGTTGACACAGGATCAGTTTGACAGTATTGTCTTTGGTGACGAAGGGCAGGGCTACAAACTGATGGGCATTGAGGAATTTCTTAGCTCAGATAAGGTTGTACCTCAGTTGCAAGAGAGACTAAAAGATTATTTAAAAGTAAGTGATTAGAAAGGATGGTTCAGTTAAATTTCTAAACTGAACCCGCCCTAAACATTGTGCCAAAAAGATAAACTTCTCTTAGACACAAGCGTCTTCAGAGAATTCCTATTTTGGCTTTGTGTTTTACGGGCTTGGTATCTTAATGATGGAAACATGGCAAGAGTTAAAAGTTACGGTTAAGCGTGAGGGGGAGGAGTTGGTTTCCAACCTCTTGATTGAGCTGGGAGCTCAAGGAGTCGCAATCGAAGACAGTATGGACTATGTGGGGAATGTCGACCGTTTTGGTGAAATTTTCCCTGAGGTCGAGCAGCAAGAAGAAATCGTAGTGACCGCCTACTACCCTGATACAGTTGATGTGACAGTAGTTGAAGCAGATTTGCAGGCTCGCCTGGCAGAATTGACAGACTTTATGGATTTGGGTGAGGTCAAGATGGGGACGACTGCCTTGGCTGAGGAAGACTGGGCTGACAACTGGAAGAAATACTATGAACCAGCTCGCATTACTCATGATTTGACCATCGTTCCCTCTTGGACAGACTATGAGGCGACTGCTGGGGAAAAGATTATCAAGCTAGATCCAGGAATGGCCTTTGGTACTGGGACCCATCCGACAACCAAGATGAGTCTCTTTGCCTTGGAACAGGTTCTTCGTGGTGGCGAAACGGTGCTAGATGTAGGGACTGGATCAGGTGTTCTTTCTATTGCCAGCTCGCTACTGGGTGCTAAGGAAATTTTCGCCTATGACCTAGATGATGTGGCAGTTCGTGTCGCTCAGGAAAATATTGAGCTCAACCCTGGTATGGAAAATATCCATGTTGCTGCTGGAGACTTGCTTAAGGGAGTTGAGATTGAGGCAGATGTGATTGTGGCTAATATCTTGGCGGATATTCTCATTCATCTGACGGATGATGCTTATCGCTTGGTCAAGGATGAAGGCTACCTCATTATGAGTGGAATTATTAAGGACAAGTGGGACATGGTGCGTGAGTCGGCTGAGTCAGCTGGATTTTTCCTCGAAACTCACATGGTTCAAGGGGAATGGAATGCCTGTGTCTTTAAGAAAACCAAGGATATTTCAGGTGTGATTGGAGGCTAGCATGCAGCAGTATTTTGTCAAAGGTGGTGCAATCTCTCCGGTCACCATAGAGGACAAGGAAACCAGCAAGCATATGTTTCAGGTCATGCGCCTGAAAGAAGAGGATGAGGTAACCTTAGTCTTTGATGATGGCATCAAGCGCTTGGCGCGCGTGCTGGATATGGAAAATCGTCAGTTTGAGTTGGTCCAAGAATTAGCTGACAATGTGGAACTACCAGTCCAAGTGACCATCGCATCCGGCTTTCCCAAGGGGGACAAGCTGGAGTTTATCACTCAAAAAGTGACGGAACTGGGTGCTAGCCAAATCTGGGCCTTCCCTGCCGATTGGTCGGTAGCCAAGTGGGATGGCAAGAAATTGGGTAAAAAGATTGAAAAACTAGAAAAAATTGCCCTTGGAGCAGCAGAACAAAGCAAGCGTAATCTAGTACCAAGTGTCACACTTTTCGAGAAAAAATCAGACTTTCTAGCTCAACTGGACCAGTTTGACTCTATCGTAGTAGCCTATGAAGAGTCTGCTAAAGAAGGAGAAGCCGCTGCTCTCTTACAAGCGGTATCTGATCTTGAAAAAGGAGCCAAACTGCTCTTTATCTTTGGTCCAGAAGGCGGTCTCTCACCTGCAGAAATCGAGAGTTTTGAAGCTAAAGGAGCCGTTTTGGCAGGACTTGGCCCTCGTATCTTGCGAGCAGAAACAGCACCGCTTTATGCTTTGTCAGCTCTTAGTGTTTTATTAGAATTAGAGAAATAAGAGGAAGAAAATGGAACAAAAACACCGTTCAGAATTTCCAGAGAAGGAACTTTGGGATTTAACAGCCCTATACCAAGATCGTGAAGATTTCTTGCGTGCAATCGAGAAAGCTCGCGAAGATATCAACCAATTTAGCCGTGATTACAAGGGCAATCTTCATACTTTTGAGGATTTCGAGAAGGCCTTTGCAGAATTGGAACAAATTTACATCCAGATGAGCCATATTGGCAACTATGGTTTTATGCCTCAGACGACAGACTATAGCAATGACGAATTTGCCAATATTGCGCAAGCTGGGATGGAATTTGAAACAGACGCCAGCGTAGCCTTGACCTTCTTTGACGACGCCCTGGTGGTTGCAGACGAGGAAGTTTTGGACCGTTTGGGTAAATTGCCTCACTTGACGGCAGCCATTCGTCAGGCCAAAATCAAAAAAGCCCACTATCTAGGGGCAGATGTGGAGAAGGCCTTGACCAATCTGGGTGAAGTTTTCTACAGTCCGCAGGATATTTACACTAAGATGCGAGCTGGAGATTTTGAAATGGCTGACTTTGAAGTCAATGGCAAAACCTACAAAAACAGCTTTGTTACCTATGAAAACTTCTACCAAAATCACGAGGATGCTGAAGTTCGTGAGAAATCCTTCCGTTCCTTCTCAGAGGGACTTCGTAAGCACCAAAATACGGCTGCGGCTGCCTATTTAGCCCAAGTCAAGTCTGAAAAATTACTGGCTGATATGAAGGGATACGACTCAGTCTTTGATTATCTTCTAGCTGAGCAAGAAGTGGATCGTGCCATGTTTGACCGCCAGATTGACCTCATTATGAAGGATTTTGCGCCGGTTGCTCAGAGATACCTCAAGCATGTTGCCAAGGTAAATGGTCTTGAAAAGATGACCTTTGCAGACTGGAAATTGGACTTGGACAGCGCCCTCAATCCTGAAGTGACCATTGACGACGCCTATGATTTGGTCATGAAGTCGGTAGAACCTTTGGGGAAAGAATATTGTCAGGAAGTTGCTCGCTATCAAGAAGAGCGCTGGGTGGACTTTGCTGCTAACAGTGGCAAGGATTCCGGCGGTTATGCGGCGGATCCATATCGCGTGCACCCTTATGTCCTCATGAGCTGGACAGGTCGTTTGAGCGATGTCTATACCTTGATTCATGAAATCGGGCATTCTGGTCAGTTCATCTTTTCAGATAATCACCAGAGTTACTTCAACGCCCACATGTCTACTTACTATGTCGAAGCGCCGTCAACCTTCAATGAATTGCTTTTAAGTGATTACTTGGAACACCAGTCTGACGATCCGCGTCAAAAACGCTTCGCTCTTGCCCACCGCTTGACAGATACCTACTTCCATAATTTCATTACCCACCTCTTGGAAGCAGCCTTCCAGCGTAAGGTTTATACATTGATTGAAGAAGGGGAGACCTTTGGAGCAAGCAAACTTAACAGTATTATGAAGGAAGTTTTGACAGATTTCTGGGGAGATGCTATTGAGATCGACGACGATGCGGCTTTAACTTGGATGCGCCAAGCTCACTACTACATGGGCTTGTATAGCTACACTTACTCTGCTGGTCTTGTTATCTCGACTGCGGGTTACCTTCATCTGAAACATTCAGAAACTGGAGCTGAGGACTGGCTCAATCTCCTCAAATCAGGTGGCAGCAAAACACCGCTTGAGTCAGCCATGATTATCGGAGCGGATATCTCAACAGACAAACCACTCCGTGATACCATCCAGTTCTTGTCAGACACAGTTGACCAGATTATCGCCTACAGTGCCCAGTTGGGAGAGTAAAGATTGGACAGAGTTTTAGGAGAATAATATGAATAGAATCAAAGAATGGCTAGGGCAAGATCCCAAAAGAATGCATTTTATCAAAATTGGTCTAGTTTTGTTGGGAATCATTTTATTGATTGCTTTGCCTACTCTCTATCTTGTATTGAGTGGAGTCGGTATCTGGTATTTTGTAAAGAAAGCACCAGATATTCGAAAAAGAAATTTAATGATAGGGCTTTTCATTGTCAGTTTTGTTGCAATTGCTCTCCAAACTCCAACTGTTACAAAGAAAACTCCATCTTCTCAGTCAGAAGCTAAGCAGACTATGACATCTACTACTTCGACATCTTCAACGACGGATACTTCATCTAGCATAGAGGAGGCGAAACGAATCGAAGACGAGAAAAAAGCTAAAGAAAAAGCAGAAGAAGAGAGAATTGTTAAAGAAAAAGCTGTAAATGAGTTGCAAGAAAAAGGTGAAGACTTAGTCAAACAATTGGAAGAAAGTCAAGATGCGAGTCAAGTGAAGTCTGCCAAAGAAACAGTTAATCAGATTGAAAATAACGATAAAAAGGCAGAATTGCTCGATAGGATAGGTGCGGTTGAATCATTAATTTCTCAAAAAGGAGAAGAGAAAAGAATTGCTCATGAAGCTGAGACTAAAGCCCAACAGCAAGATAGAATAGTCTATGTTGCAAACCATGGAAAATCAAAAGTTTATTGGTATAGTAAGGATAGAATGCCTTCAAAAACTATTAAATCTAATGTTGTCGAGATGACAGAGGCCGATGCAATTGCTGCAGGAAAAACTCTATCTCAAAAAGAATAAGATAGAAAGTTATCTTGGGTTGGCTTTTTGAACAGTCGTTAGAAATGTAGAGGTACTGACCATGTATCAAGAGTTACTAAGAAAAATAGCAGAAGAAAAACCAAGTTATCATGATGAAGAAATCCAGTGGTTGCTTGACCATTTGGGAGATCCTTCTCCAGAAATTCGCGATGACCTTGTTTTTACAAGCTTTGCTAGAGGAATTCAGGAAGAGCTATTTACACAGGAACAATTTCATTTTATTGCTAAAGTAGTCTCATCTGATGGAGGACTAGACAAAGAGATTGATAAGGTAGACCTGTCAACCCTTGAACGTTCTTTTAGGGCACTTGTTTATGCAAACCTCTTGTCTGCGGATGCCAACCAGCAATCGGTTTTTTATCAGGGATTAAAAGCAGAAATTCGCAATGTCCTTTTAAATCAAGGCTTGCACTATCTTTCAAAAGAAAAAGACACGACAGGTTTTTCAAGTCAGTATGGTTGGGTTCACGCTTTTGCACATGGAGCCGATTTACTGACGGAGGTAGTTTGTCATCCAGACTTTCCTAAAAACAGAATTCATGAAGTCTTTGACATACTTGGCCAATTATTTAAAAGAATTCCCATTCGTTTTACAGATGATGAAGATTGGCGTTTAGCCAGAGCACTTTATGAACCGATTTTACAAGGGAAGTTAGCGCAAGAGCAAGTAGCCTCTTGGATAAAAACTGTTGATTTTCCGATAGAAGAAAGGGAAGATTTTTACAAATTTTCCAACTTTAGATCCTGTCTTTTAGAAGTCTATGTCCAACTTGACCAGAGAAATAGTTTACAAGATGACTTGAAAGAAGCTATCCAATCTTTTCAATACTAAGAAAAAGCGAGTCAGATTTTCCAATCAATTTTCTTGAAACCCTTTCCTTCTTTTGATAGACTAGTATCTAGTTTTTGAAAAAAGGAGAAAGAAAATGAAAAAATTTGTTGCTGAATTAATCGGTACTTTCATGCTTGTGTTTATCGGGACAGGAGCTGTTGTTTTTGGAAATGGTCTTGATGGCCTTGGACACCTTGGAATTGCTTTTGCCTTTGGTCTGGCAATCGTAGTCGCTGCTTACTCAATCGGAACTGTTTCAGGTGCTCACTTGAATCCAGCGGTTTCGATTGCTATGTTTGTAAACAAACGTTTGTCATCAAAAGACCTTGTCAATTACATCCTTGGACAAGTTGTTGGAGCTTTCATCGCTTCTGGCGCTGTCTTCTTCCTCTTGGCGAACTCAGGTATGTCAACTGCTAGCCTTGGTGAAAATGCCTTGGCAAACGGTGTCACTGTCTTTGGTGGTTTCTTATTTGAAGTTATCGCAACTTTCTTGTTTGTCTTGGTTATCATGACGGTGACTTCAGAAAGCAAGGGAAATGGCGCGATTGCTGGTTTGGTCATTGGTTTGTCCTTGATGGCTATGATCCTTGTGGGCTTGAACATCACTGGACTTTCAGTGAACCCAGCCCGTAGCTTGGCACCAGCTATCTTGGTTGGTGGTGCAGCCCTTCAACAAGTATGGATTTTCATCCTTGCTCCAATCGTTGGTGGGATTCTTGCAGCCCTTGTTGCTAAAAACTTCCTTGGAACAGAAGAATAATTGAAACTCAAAAAGCCTTGCTCCTCGTTTTGAGGAACAGGGCTTTTTCTTATCTGTTTAACGGTTGTCAATTTTCTCTGGATAAAGGTCGTGTTGGAAGAGGCGTTGTTCTGCCAAGCCTTCATATTTAGTTCCAGGCTTACCGTAGTTGTAGTAGGGGTCAATTGAGATGCCACCGCGTGGAGTGAATTTTCCCCAAACCTCTAAATAGCGAGGGTCTAGCAAGTTGACCAAGTCTTTCCCGATGGTGTTGATACAGTTTTCGTGGAAATCTCCGTGGTTTCGGTAGCTAAAGAGATAGAGTTTGAGGGATTTTGACTCGACACAGAGCTTGTCAGGAATGTAGGAAATGTAAATCGTCGCAAAGTCTGGCTGAGCAGTGATTGGGCACAGGGAGGTAAATTCAGGACAGTTGAATTTGATGAAATAGTCATTTTCCACATGACGGTTGTCAAAGGATTCGAGAACTTCTGGTTGATAGTCGAAAATGTAGTTGGTTTCTTTGTTGCCTAATAGGCTTAGGTTTTTCAATTCTTCTTGTTGTGACATGATTTTTTCTTTCTAATTTTATACTCAATGAAAATCAAAGAGCAAACTAGGAAGCTAGCCGCAGGCTGTACTTGAGTACGGTAAGGCGACGCTGACGTGGTTTGAATTTGATTTTCGAAGAGTATTAAACACCGCGTTGGTTATCGTAGAGAAGGGTATGCAGTTGAGGAAGGACACGGACATTGCCCCAGCTATCGTCAGCAGCGACGCGTTCCCAGAGTTCTTTGAGGCGATCCAGTTGGTCTTGGACAATATTGCCTGTAGCCTTGGGCTCAGGATTTCCAGCCGATAAGAAGAGAACATCTGGTTGGTAGCGTTCTTGAATTCCTTTGGCAAAAGCCAAATCGACATCGTCAAAGACAGGAATTTTAAAGGTGACTTTATCTGGATCCAATTGGGAAACGATAAAGTCTAAGGTCTCGAAGTTGACCTCCATCTTGGATGAAGGAGGTTTGGGGCTGAGAGTAACCTGGTCGATATCTTTTAACCAATTTTGCCAGCGGGATCCTTGGGTCTCAACAGCCAGAGTGACACCACGTTCCTTGAGTTTGGTTACTAGCTCAGCCATGTTGGCTGCTAGGATGGCAGGATTTCCCCCAGATAGGGTGACATAGTCGTAGCTCCCTAGTTTATCCAACTCAGCAATGACTTCGTCAGCCGTCATGCGAGTTGGTTTTTCAGAACCATCCCAAGTGAAGGCAGAGTCGCACCAGTCGCAGTGGTAGTCGCAACCGGCAGTGCGGACAAACATGGTTTTCTGCCCGATTGCACGGCCTTCACCTTGAAAGGTTGGGCCAAAAATTTCTAGAACTGGTAGCTTGAGGACACGCTCCCTAGTCATCTAACCACTCCCGTCTAAACTCCGCAAAGGCAGTCGGAGTTTCATAGAGGCGAACGTATTCCAAACGGAGACCGCGTTCGTCGGGCAACTCTTGACTCATGGTTTGGAAAATCCAGTAAACCATATTTTCAGCAGTCGTGTTCATATAAGGCAGGGTTTCATTGAGATAGCGATGATCCAAGTGGGGCTCTAAGTAGTTCTTGTAGATCGCTTTGATGTCTCCAAAATCGTAGGCCATGCCCCGTTCATCTAAAAATCCACTGACAGCAATCTGCAGATGATAAGTGTGGCCGTGCAGGGATTTGCATTTCCCTTCATAGTGAAAGAGGTGGTGGGCAGCATCGAAGGTAAATTCTTTTGATACCAAGGTTCTGTGAGGATTGTAGACAAGAGACTCCCCAGTTTCCTGTTTGATTTCTTTGGGTGCAAAAAACATTAGCTCTCTCCTTTCTGTGAGAGATAAACATCTAAACCATGTTGACGTAGGTGGCAGGCTGGGCAATCGCCACAGCCACTGCCGATAATTCCATTGTAGCAGGTTAAGGTCTTCTCACGAACATAGTCAAAGGCACCGAGTTGGTCAGCTAATTCCCAAGTTTCAGCCTTGTCCAGCCACATGAGAGGCGTTTGGATAACGAAGTCGTAATCCATAGCAAGGTTGAGGGTGACATTAAGAGATTTGACAAAGACATCCCGGCAGTCAGGGTAGCCTGAGAAGTCGGTCTCGCAGACACCTGTCACGATATCTTTAATGCCTCGTTGCTTAGCAAGAACTGCCGCAAAGGACAGAAAGAGGTGGTTGCGACCGTCAACGAAGGTATTGGGAAGCTCTCCCTCTTTTTGCTCAATCTCCATATCAGAGGTCAGGGCATTTTCAGTGATTTGCCCCAGCAGAGACATATCTAAGATGTGATGACGAATCCCCTGTTCCTTAGCGATTTCTTGGGCAACTTGAATTTCGAGATGATGACGTTGACCATAGGCAAAGGTGACAGCTTCGACTGTTTCATAATGTTTTTTAGCCCAAAAGAGGCAGGTTGTAGAATCTTGACCGCCACTAAAGACGACCAAGGCTGATTGACGTTTCATAGTACTCCTTCCAAAATGGGAAATGTTCAGAGCACGCAAAAAGCTCCCATGAGGGAGCTAAAAAATACCAAGTCAAGGTTTTTTTTAGCGATGGCATGTCCCAAACATCGTAATATTCTATCTACAGTCTAGCATATTTTTTGAAAAATGGCAAAGGGCAAGAAAAAAGAGACCAAAGAAAGTACTTGGTCTCTAGTTTGATTAGCTCAATTCAGCAACGATGGCCTTGATTTGTTCTGCTGTATGAACACCAGCAACTTGTTTCACAACTTGGCCGTCTTTTTTGAAGAGAAGAGTTGGGATAGACATGATTCCAAAAGCACGAGCTGTGTTTGGATTTTCATCCACGTCCATTTTAACGATTTTCAAAACATCTTCTGAAAGTTCTTCAGACAATTTATCTAAGATTGGACCTTGCATACGACATGGACCACACCAAGTTGCCCAGAAGTCTACCAAGACCAAACCGTCTTTTGTTTCTTGTTCGAATGTTGCATCTGTAATTGCTTTTGCCATTGTATTTCTCCTTTTTTAGTTATATTGGCTTAAATCTTGTTTCATGAGATAGAAGAAGACATCTCCATAAGTCCCATGGTAGTCCAAATCATGACCGTTGTAAGTCAATTTTTGGACAGGGTAGTAGTCTGCGACGCCGATAAGGCAAGCTTGTTGCGAACGATCAAAGTCTTCATAAGACTCGAAAGTCACAGTTCTTTCGTTCTTACTGGCATCTAGATAGGTAATTTCAATCATTTAAAAAACTCCTTTGTTTAATGATGACTTTATTTTACTCCTTGCAAAAGAGAATGTCAAGAAAAATGATTGCGCACGCAACTTTTTTTCTAAAATTATCTTAAAGCAAGAAATCCAAACCTGTTTCCAAGCTTTCTTCGACAGCCTTTTGTAGTGAGGCCAGTGTCTTTTGCCCATCACTTGTCAGGCAGATAAAACTAGAGCGTCTATCTTGATCGCAACATCTGCGACTGAGTAGACCGCAATTTTTAGCTTCTAAACGAGCCACCATCCGAGAAACAGCGCTCGGGCTCAGATGAAGTTTATCTGGCAGGTCAATCTGGCGTAGAGATTTTTCTTGGGCCAAGTCCAGATAGTAGAGCAGGTAAAACTCTTTCAAGGTCAGCCTTTGGTCACTCTGCTGGGCAATGGTCTCTTCCAAGAGACCTTCAATTTCTTTCTGACGCCGATTGAAGTCAAACCATTTTTCCAAATAGGTCATAGTATCTCCTTTCTTTTTAGAATTATAAATAGAAGAAAGTCCATTCACGGACGATCTCTACATCACAAGATGATTGCGCATGCAATAATTATACTACTTTTCAAGAAGGCTGGCAAGAAAGATGCTGAAATCTTTTATCCTAAATTACGCCTGTTTTCACTGGTCTGTAATTGCCTGTATCCCCTTTCTTCTCAAACTTTCATCAACTCTTGTGTATTTCCTTGAAATTTTCTGAAAAAAGAGTAAACTGGTATGCAAGAAGTCTATTTCGTGGAGTTTAGGATGAAATTATATGTTCAATTAATGATTCTCTTTGTGATTTCTCTAATCGGAGAGGGGATCTCTAGTTTCTTTCATTTGCCCATACCCGGCAGTATTATCGGTTTGATTATTCTCTTTATAGCCCTACAATTCAAGTGGCTGAGAACCAGACATGTCAACATGGTGGGGAATTTTTTGCTGGCCAATATGACCATTCTCTTTTTGCCACCAGCAGTGGGAATCATGGAAAAGTTTGATGTGATTGCTCCCTATCTTTTGCCAATTGTTTTGATTATCTTTTTTGCAGCTGTTATCAATATTATCCTCATAGCCTTGGTAGTTCAGTTTATCAAACGACGGTTTGAGGGAGATTATGAGAAAGGAGATGCCAAATGAGTGAATTTGTTTCCAATCCCCTGTTTGGGCTTGCCCTGTCTATCCTAGCTTATCTAGTAGGAATGCTGATTTACAGACGTTTTCCCCATCCATTGACAACGCCCTTGCTTTTGTCAGCTGTTTTCATTATCATCTTTCTAAAGGTGACGGGGATTTCTTACCAAGATTACTACCAAGGTGGGGTTTATCTGAATAACTTGATTGTCCCATCGACCGTGGCTCTAGGGATTCCGCTTTACAAGAGTTTTCACTTGATGAAGCACCATGCTCGTAGTATTCTCTTTGGAAGTCTGTTAGCTGTAGTGGTTAATACCTCTTTCACAGCCCTTGTGGCTAAAATCTTTGGCATGGACTTTTTCCTAGCCATTTCTCTCTTTCCTAAGTCAGTGACAACCGCTATGGCAGTGGGAATTACAGAAAAATTGCAAGGCTTGACCACCGTGACCTTGGTTGTTGTAGTGGCGACTGGGATTTTAACCAGTGTTATCGGACCAACCCTTTTGAAGTGGTTGAAAATTGACGATCCAGTAGCAGTTGGGCTTTCCCTCGGTGGAACAGGCCATGCTGTCGGAACAGGAACAGCCTTTCGATACGGCTCTGTAGCAGGAGCTATGGGTGGCTTGGCTATCGGTGTTACAGGTATTCTCTATGTCTTTGTTAGCCCTATTGTAGCTAGTTTGATATTGAGTTAATACTCTTTGAAAATCTCTTCAAACCGCGTCAACGTCGCCTTGCCGTAGGTATGGTTACTGACTTCGTCAGTTCTATCCACAACCTCAAAACCATGTTTTGAGCAATCTACGGCTAGCTTTCTAGTTTGCTCTTTGATTTTCATTGAGTATAAAAAGCAAGGAATTTGGGTTCCTTGCTTTGTAAAATTGTATGTTATAGACTATTACTTTTCTTTGCTTAAGTGAATGACTTGGTCGTAGTGTTTTAAGTCTTCCTCTGTGTAGTGGTGAATGACTTCTATGACTGTTTGTGGTAGGGAGAAGAGCAAGTCACTAATCTTTCTGCTATTTTCAGAGTCAAGGTTGGCCTTAATCTCATCTGCTAAGATGAGTTGGCTATCGTGGTAGAGGGCGCGAGCAATTTCTAGGCGTTGTTTCTCGCCACCAGACAGCCTGTCATTGCTAAGCGTTCGATTTTTCAAATGTTCTAATCTTGTTTTTTTGAGGATATGATTTAAAGTCTCTGGATTTTTATCCAGTCCTAGAAGGATATTGTCTTCTAGAGAGAGCGTGTCAAAGTAATGGCTATCTTGGAGGATATAGGAACTAATGCCCGTGATTTCTTGACGGGACAGGTTTTGACCAGCAAAGCTAATCTGCCCACTTGTCGGTGTCTCTTCTCCATGAATGATATTGAGCAGGGTTGTCTTACCAGAGCCACTTTCCCCGATAATGGCAATTTTTTCTCCATGCTTGATGTGCATGGAAATCGGAGATAAGAGGTTATTTCCCTCTTTTTCTAGGGAGATATTGTCAAGTTGGATAGGGAAAATATTTTCTATGCTTCTAGGCGAGATGGAGCCAGACTGGTCCAAAAGTTTTTGGTATTTGTTGAGAAGAGTTCGAGTCGCTTTTCGGGTGTTGGTAAAGTAGGCCAACTCTTGGAATTGATAGCCAATATTATGGCAAACCAGATAGATGGCCACAAAACTCGCCGCATCTAAATAATTATAGTAGGTCATAAAGCCACCGATGACGATTGGTGTGACAGAACAAAAGGCATCGATGCTATTGATCAAGAGACTGTTTAAAGTTCGTTGCTTTTCATAGTTGATTTCGGTATCTAGACTGGTTTGTAATTGCTTTTGATAGCGAGCAAAAAAGTAGTCTTGCCCCTGATAATGGCGAATTTGTTGGCTACCACCAATAAAATTTGTCAAGCTTGCTAAGTAGCTCTGGTTAACAGTGGACCTCTTTTCAGAAAGTGAATCCAAGCGCTTGGATCCGATAGCACTGCAGAGGACAGGAAAGGAGTAGAAGAGGATGAAAATCAAGCCCAGGTAAAAATTGGTCCATAGGGCATAGAGAATGGACACAGTGGTAAAACCCAGAGAAGAAATGATGATAACCGTTGGCTCGATATAGCTTTCTTCTAGTTGCTTGACGTCGTTTTCTAGGTCAGACAAAATATCCTTTTCATCAATATCATAACTGTTTAAAAATCGCTTGAAAATAGCACTCTTGATTCCATACTTGAAATCAGTAATCAAACGGGCGTAGTAATAGCGTTTCCCAGCCAAACCTAGTAAGAGAATGAGATTACCAAGGATTCCTAAAATCAAAACTTTCCAAAGAAGGCCTAGCTCTTGATTGGTAAAACTAGCAACAATATTCTGAACAAGGGCTGGCGTGATAATCGCTTCCAGCCAAGTAATGGCAATAGAAAAGAAGTAAAGTACGAGGTGTTTCTTAGCAACAAATCTTCTCAGCATAAAGACTTGACCTCCTTATCGATATACATGTAATCATGATTAAAGTTATTATACTCCTTTTTATTAAATACTTCATATAAAAATGTAGGTGTTGAAGACGAAAAAAGCCTAGCGAGTTATTGTCGCTAGACTCTGAGATTATTGCAAATTAACCTTGTTTTTCAAGATATAGTAGGTTCCGAGATAAAAGATAGCTATGAAAATGAGTTCTTCAAAAATGCCTGTACTTGCTCCCATATAGAAATTATCATTAAATCCTGCAAGTGAATTGACATAGAAGTTAGTACTGGTATTGAAGAAGACTTCAATAAATCCAATGACGATTTGGATCCCAATGTAGGCTGCAACAGCGAGTGCTGTGCGGTATTCGTTGAAAAGTTGTCCGATGGAAATAGCCAAGTAGATGCAGAGGATTCCAGAAATGGTATTTAGTAGGAAGGATAATCCCACAAGAGAGAGTTGAGGAAGGTATGTTCCTACAAGTGGAATAAAGTCATAATTTGACATCCATTCTGGAACCGTTATAGTCACAATAAGAAAAGCACTTAGAGCCAGTACAGCCGAGCTAAGTATAGACCAGATGAAGGCTCCGACTAATTTAGCTGTGATGATATAGTGCTCAGAAACTGGCAAGGTCAAAGTCAGATAGCCTTGGCGGTCATAGACACTACCTTTGAAGCGTTTGATAATCAAGAAAAGAGTTGAAATCCCAAGTGTAATTATCAAGCCACCAAAGACGAGAGCTAGAAAGACAAATAGGAAAGGTTGGCTATCTTTGAAAGATACATAAGAATAGTAGTGTCCTTGCATTCCCAGAGGAACGGAAAGGACTAGAACAGCAGCGTAGAGGGCTAAATACCACTTGTTAACATTTTTAAATTCGTAGCGAACTAAATTCCAAAACATAATAATCTCCTTTGCTTAGGCCTTAAATTCCTGACGGAAGAGCTGGTCAATGGATTCACCAGACTCATAGCGAATATCATCTACATTTCCTTGACGGACGACTTTTCCGTCTTTGAGGAAGACAATTTCATCCAAGATTGGCTCGATATCAGAAATCAAGTGGGTAGAAATCAAAACGGTAGAAGTTGGGGAGTAGTTGTTGATAATGGTATTGAGGATATACTCACGGGCTGCTGGATCCACTCCACCAATGGGTTCGTCCAGAACGTAGAGGCGGGCATCACGGCTCATAACCAAAATCAGTTGTACCTTTTCCTTGTTTCCTTTTGATAATTTCTTGAGACGGCTATTTTCATCAATGCCAAGGTCTGCAAGTAGATGATGGGCGCGTTCAAGATTGAAATCTTTATAGAAGGTCTTGAAGTAGGTTAGGGCTTCTTTGACCTTCATTTGCTCATTGAGATAGGTTGTATCCGGCAAATAAGCTACGATAGCCTTGGTTGCTGGGCTTGGGTCCATGTCGTTGATAAGGACGCGTCCTTGATCTGGTTGCAAGAGGCCATTGATTAGTTTAATCAGGGTTGTTTTCCCTGAGCCGTTTGGTCCAAGGAGACCAACAATTTTTCCAGCTGGGATGTCAAGGGAAACATTTTCAAGGGCTGGGGTTGCTCCATATGATTTGGATACATTTTCAAATGCTAGTAATGACATAGGCTTAAACTCCTTTAATATAATCACCGACTACGCCTGGTAGTTCTTCTTTTTCATAGCCAAAATGGGTCATGGAGGAAACGAAGTGTTCCAATTCTTCTTCGGATAGTTGTTTGCGCGATTGGGCGATTAGTTCCTTATCCTCAGTTACAAACCGTCCAGTTGTGCGCTTGCTGTAGACAAATCCTTCTCGTTCGAGGTCTGACAAGGCTCTCTGGATGGTGTTGGGATTGACCCCGGCCTCGCTCGCCAGCTCTCGCACGGTTGGAAGTTGTTGATTGGGTTCCAGTGTATGGGAGACAATCTGAAGCTTGATTTTCTCCATAATCTGTAAATAAATGGGTTTTTTGTTGTCAAATGTCCAGGACATCTTGGTCTCCTTTCTTTTATCCCTTTGTCTTAATTAAATAATACAACAAAACAAAAAACTTGTCAAGCAAAAAGAAGAATTGTTTTGGGAATCGCTTAAAAAATGGTATAATGAAAAGAAAACGATAAGGAGGGAAAGGATGCGTTGTCCAAAATGTGGGGCTACCAAGTCAAGTGTTATCGATAGTCGCCAAGCAGAAGAAGGGAACACCATTCGTAGAAGACGTGAGTGCGACGAATGCCAACACCGTTTTACAACCTACGAACGGGTAGAAGAAAGAACCTTAGTTGTTGTTAAAAAAGATGGCACACGGGAACAATTCTCCAGAGATAAAATCTTTAATGGGATTATTCGCTCAGCCCAGAAACGTCCTGTGTCAAGTGATGAAATCAACATGGTAGTCAATCGTATCGAACAGAAACTCCGTGGTCGAAATGAAAATGAAATTCAAAGTGAGGACATTGGTTCACTCGTCATGGAGGAGTTGGCTGAGCTGGACGAGATTACCTATGTACGTTTTGCCAGTGTCTATCGTAGCTTTAAGGACGTGAGTGAACTAGAGAGCCTGCTCCAACAAATCACCCAGTCCTCTAAAAAGAAAAAGGAAAGATAAATGAAGCCAATTGACCGTTTTTCTTATCTAAAGAATAATCGGGTGTCGCAAGATACCTCATCTCTGGTACAGTGCTACCTCCCGATTATCGGTCAGGAGGCACTGAGCCTTTATCTTTATACGATTAGTTTTTGGGATAATGGCAGAAAGGAATATCTCTTTTCAAGTATTCTCAACCATCTCAACTTTGGGATGGACAGACTGATAAAATCCTTGAAAATCCTATCTGCTTTCAATCTCTTGACCCTCTATCAAAAGGGGGACGTTTATCAGCTAGTTATCCATGCTCCTCTTTCAAGTCAAGATTTCTTAGAACATCCTGTGTATCGTAGACTTTTAGAGAAAAAGATTGGCGATGCAGCTGTGGAGGACTTGAAAGCGGAAAGTGCTGAGGGAGAAGAAATACCTGTCTCACTCAATCAAGTCTTTCCAGATTTGGCAGAGCTTGGAAGTCAAGAAGACCTTGGTCTCAAGAAGAAAGTGGCCAATGATTTTGATTTGGACCATTTTCGTCAGCTCATGGCTCGAGATGGGCTTCGTTTTGCGGATGAGCAGTCAGATGTCTTGAACCTGTTTGCCATTGCCGAGGAGAAAAAATGGACTTGGTTTGAGACCTATCAGTTGGCCAAGTCAACAGCTGTTTCCCAAGTCATTTCAACCAAACGCATGCGGGAAAAAATTGCTCAAAAACCAGTTTCCTCTGACTTTAGTCCTAAGGAAGCGACTATCATCAAAGAAGCCAAAAGTAAAACTGCCCTGCAGTTCTTGTCAGAAATCAAGCAGACACGCAAGGGAACCATTACCCAAACAGAAAGAGAACTCTTGCAACAGATGGCTGGCTTGGGCTTGCTAGACGAAGTCATCAATATCATTCTCCTGTTGACCTTTAATAAGGTAGATTCGGCAAACATCAATGAGAAATATGCCATGAAGGTAGCCAATGACTATGCCTATCAAAAGATTCATTCGGCAGAAGAGGCAGTCTTGCGCATCCGTGAGCGAGGGCAGAAGAGCCAGGCTCAAAAAAGCAGCAAACCCAGTCCTACCAAGTCCAATGTACCCAAGTGGAGCAATCCAGATTATAAGAATGAAACCAGCGAGGAAACTCGTCTGGAACTAGAACGTAAGAAACAAGAACTATTAGCTCGATTAGAAAAAGGAGGAGATTAGATGGAAAGTGTCGGAGACGTACTCAAGCGTCAACCCAGCCGTTTTCATTATCAAGATTTGGTCCAGAAAATCATGAAGGATCCTGATGTTGCGGCCTTTATCCAGCAAGAATCCCTCAGCCCAGAGGAATTAAATCGTAGTATCTCCAAGTTTAATCAGTACATCACCGAGCGCGACAAATTTCTCCGTGGTGATACGGATTATATTGCCAAAGGTTATAAGCCTATTTTGGTTATGAATCATGGCTATGCGGATGTTTCTTATGAAGAAACTCCTGAACTAATCGCAGCGGAAAAAGAAGCGGCTATTAAGAACCGTCTTAAGTTAATCAATCTGCCAGCCAGTCTCAAGAAAGCTAGTTTGGCTCAAGTTGACTTGGATGATTTGGGGCGCTTGCCAGTTTTTGAAAAGCTATTAGCCTTTGTGGAGCAATATCCAGCTATTCGAAAAGGTCTTTACTTGTATGGAGACTTTGGTGTGGGTAAAAGTTTCATGGTGGCTGCTTTAGCCCATGATTTATCAGAAAAACGAGGTGTTTCCTCAACTCTCCTCCACTATCCTAGCTTTGTCATTGATGCCAAAAATGCCATCAGTGATGGCAATGTCAAGACCTTGGTGGATGAGATTAAGCTTTCTGAAGTCCTGATTTTAGATGATATTGGTGCTGAGCAATCAACAGCTTGGGTGCGGGATGAAATCCTGCAAGTCATTCTCCAATATCGAATGCAGGAAAATTTACCGACCTTTTTCACATCCAACTTCAACTTTGAAGAGTTGGAGCTGCATTTTGCTAAAGGGAAACATGGAAATGACGAAACCTGGGAAGCCAGACGCGTCATGGAACGCATCCGTTATTTGGCTGAGGAGACTCGTTTAGAAGGAGTAAACCGTCGATGACAGAAACGATTAAACTGATGAAAGCTCATAAGTCTGTTCGAAGATTTAAGGAGCAAGCCATCCCTCATGAAGACTTGACTGAAATCTTGACAGCAGCCCAGATGGCCTCGTCTTGGAAGAATTTCCAATCCTACTCAGTGATTGTGGTACGAAGTCAAGAAAAGAAAGATGCTCTGTATGAATTGGTGCCTCAAGAAGCTATTTGCCAGTCAGCTGTTTTCCTTCTCTTTGTCGGAGATTTGAACCGAGCAGAAAAGGGAGTTTAGCTTCATACTGATACCTTCCAACCTCAAGGTGTAGAAAGTCTCTTAATTAGTTCGGTCGATGCGGCTCTTGCTGGTCAAAATGCCCTGCTGGCAGCTGAAAGTTTGGGCTATGGTGGTGTTATCATTGGCTTGGTTCGTTACAAGTCAGAAGAAGTGGCAGAGCTTTTTAACCTGCCTGACTATACTTATCCAGTTTTTGGGATGGCACTGGGTCTTCCAAATGAAGAACATGAAGTTAAACCTCGCTTGCCATTGAATCAAGTGGTATTTGAGGAAGAATATCAGGAACAGACAGTTGATGCGATTGAGGCTTATGACCGTGTACAGGCTGACTATGCTGGCGCGCGTGCAACCACAAGCTGGAGTCAGCGCCTAGCCGAACAGTTTGGTCAAGCTGAACCAAGCTCAACTAGAAAAAATCTTGAGCAGAAAAAGTTATTGTAGAAAGTGAGAAATTATGGCCCTACCAACTATTGCCATTGTAGGACGTCCCAATGTTGGGAAATCAACCCTATTTAATCGGATCGCTGGTGAGCGAATCTCCATTGTAGAAGATGTCGAAGGAGTGACACGTGACCGTATCTATGCGACGGGTGAGTGGCTCAATCGCTCTTTTAGCATGATTGATACAGGAGGAATCGATGATGTCGATGCTCCTTTCATGGAACAAATCAAGCACCAGGCAGAAATTGCCATGGAAGAAGCAGATGTCATCGTTTTTGTCGTGTCTGGTAAGGAAGGAATTACCGATGCAGACGAATACGTAGCCCGTAAACTTTATAAGACCCACAAACCAGTTATCCTAGCAGTGAACAAGGTGGACAACCCTGAGATGCGAAATGATATCTATGATTTCTATGCCCTCGGTTTGGGTGAACCACTGCCTATCTCATCTGTCCATGGTATCGGTACAGGGGATGTGCTAGACGCAATCGTAGAAAATCTTCCAAATGAATATGAAGAAGAAAATCCAGATGTCATTAAGTTTAGCTTGATTGGTCGTCCAAACGTTGGAAAATCAAGCTTGATTAATGCTATCTTGGGAGAAGACCGTGTTATTGCTAGTCCTGTTGCTGGAACAACTCGTGACGCCATTGATACCCACTTTACAGATACAGATGGTCAAGAGTTTACCATGATTGATACGGCAGGTATGCGTAAGTCTGGTAAGGTTTATGAAAATACTGAGAAATACTCTGTCATGCGTGCCATGCGAGCTATTGATCGCTCGGATGTGGTCTTGATGGTCATCAATGCGGAAGAAGGAATCCGTGAATACGACAAGCGTATCGCAGGATTTGCCCATGAAGCTGGTAAAGGGATGATTATCGTGGTCAACAAGTGGGATACGCTTGAAAAAGACAACCACACCATGAAAAACTGGGAAGAAGATATCCGTGAGCAGTTCCAATACCTGCCTTACGCCCCGATTATCTTTGTATCAGCTTTGACTAAACAACGTCTTCACAAGCTGCCTGAAATGATCAAGCAAATCAGTGAAAGCCAAAACACACGTATCCCATCAGCCGTCTTGAACGATGTGATTATGGATGCTATTGCCATCAACCCAACACCAACAGACAAAGGAAAACGCCTTAAGATTTTCTATGCGACCCAAGTGGCAACCAAACCACCAACCTTTGTCATCTTTGTCAATGAAGAAGAACTCATGCACTTTTCTTACCTGCGTTTCTTGGAAAATCAAATCCGCAAGGCCTTTGTATTTGAGGGAACCCCAATCCATCTCATCGCAAGAAAACGTAAATAAAAAAGTAGAATCTGGAATGACATTTCCAGATTTTTTTGATAGAATGAAGGTAAAGAAAGCGCTGTCAAAAAAAGGAGGTGTCGATAATGAAACTGTCGTTTAATCAATTGATACTCTTATTTCCTTGTTTTTACTTTTTCTATTGGATAGACAATGCTGATAGAAACAGTAAGTTTTTCCCCATTATCTACTATTTCTACTGGATTTATTTTTCCCTTTTAGCTCTGTTTAGTCTGGATCTGACAATTTTTTCATTCTTATTTTTCCCTATTGTTCTCAAACATGAATCAGATATGAGTGCTTGGGGTGTTTGGTTGCTGTTGATAGTCCTATCCCTAGGAAGTGACTGGCTAGACTACATCTTTTTCAAAAAAATGTTTCGCTTGAGACGAGAACTAGGGAATTCTAAAGCGGGAAGGCATTGATTTATATGTTTTTTAATAGGAGGTAGTTTATGGAACATCTAAAATCATTTATTACACGCTATTCTAAGGTCTATATTGGTTTAGTTCTGTTGATCTGGATTGCTTTCTTCTTTCTTCCTTGGGGCAGTCCGATTCTTGGGGGAAAGATTGACCTCTTCAGCATACAGAAAGTCTTGCTAGTTTTTGGTATTCTGTCTATTTTGATGGCCTTGCTGTCCAAGAAAGTCAGTCTCTTTGTTTTTGGATTGATCTGCTGTTTTTCTCTTTGGATAAATCTATTTATCCTATTTGCCATTTTGCCGATTTTTGGCAATTAAAGTATCATAAAAATCAGAGAGGTTAGCTTGGAAACTAGCCTCTTTTTCCTTTTCAAAATGGGGATTCTTCCTTGAAAATAATCAGTAATTGTGCTAAAATTAAAAGAACATTCTAAAATATTCGGAATTTAAAGTAAGGAAAAACATGGCTAATATTTTAAAAACAATTATCGAAAATGATAAAGGAGAAATCCGTCGTCTGGAAAAGATGGCTGACAAGGTTTTCAAATACGAAGACCAAATGGCTGCTTTGACAGATGACCAACTAAAAGCAAAAACAGTTGAATTTAAAGAACGTTATCAAAATGGAGAATCACTGGATTCGTTGCTTTATGAAGCATTTGCGGTTGTCCGTGAGGGTGCCAAACGTGTCCTAGGTCTCTTCCCATATAAGGTTCAGGTCATGGGGGGAATCGTTCTTCACCATGGTGACGTGCCAGAGATGCGTACAGGGGAAGGGAAAACCTTGACTGCGACCATGCCCGTATACCTCAACGCCCTTTCAGGTAAAGGGGTTCACGTAGTTACGGTCAATGAATACCTATCAGAACGTGACGCGACTGAGATGGGTGAATTGTACTCATGGCTTGGTTTGTCAGTAGGGATTAACTTGGCTGCCAAATCTCCAATGGAGAAAAAAGAAGCCTATGAGTGTGATATTACTTATTCAACCAACTCAGAAATCGGATTTGACTACCTTCGTGATAACATGGTCGTCCGCGCTGAAAACATGGTACAACGTCCGCTCAACTATGCCTTGGTCGATGAGGTTGACTCTATCTTGATTGACGAAGCCCGTACACCTTTGATTGTATCAGGTGCCAACGCGGTTGAAACCAGTCAGTTGTACCATATGGCAGACCACTATGTAAAATCTTTGGACAAAGACGACTACATCATCGATGTGCAGTCTAAGACTATTGGTTTGTCAGATTCAGGGATTGACAAGGCTGAAAGCTACTTCAAGCTTGAAAACCTCTATGACATCGAAAATGTGGCTTTGACTCACTTTATCGATAATGCCCTTCGTGCCAACTACATCATGCTTCTTGATATTGACTATGTGGTCAGCGAAGAGCAAGAAATCTTGATTGTCGACCAATTTACAGGTCGTACCATGGAAGGTCGTCGTTATTCTGATGGCTTGCACCAAGCCATTGAAGCTAAAGAAGGTGTGCCAATCCAGGATGAAACCAAGACATCTGCCTCAATCACTTACCAAAACCTCTTCCGTATGTACAAGAAATTGTCTGGTATGACGGGTACAGGTAAGACTGAGGAAGAAGAATTCCGTGAAATTTACAACATTCGTGTTATTCCAATCCCAACAAACCGTCCTGTTCAACGTATTGACCATCCAGACCTACTTTTTGCTAGCATTGAAGCTAAGTTTAAAGCAGTTGTCGAAGACGTTAAGGCTCGTTACCAAAAGGGTCAGCCTGTCTTGGTTGGTACAGTAGCGGTTGAAACTAGTGACTATATTTCTAAGAAATTGGTTGCAGCTGGTGTTCCTCACGAAGTCTTGAATGCAAAAAACCACTATAAAGAAGCCCAAATCATCATGAATGCTGGTCAACGTGGTGCTGTTACCATTGCGACTAACATGGCCGGTCGTGGTACAGACATCAAGCTTGGTGAAGGGGTTCGCGAATTGGGTGGACTTTGTGTTATTGGTACAGAACGCCATGAAAGCCGTCGTATCGATAACCAGCTTCGTGGACGTTCAGGTCGTCAAGGAGACCCAGGTGAGTCACAATTCTACCTCTCTCTTGAAGATGATTTGATGAAACGTTTTGGTTCTGAACGCTTGAAGGGAATCTTTGAACGCTTGAATATGTCTGAAGAGGCCATTGAGTCTCGTATGTTGACACGTCAGGTTGAAGCGGCTCAAAAACGTGTCGAAGGAAATAACTACGATACTCGTAAACAAGTCCTTCAATACGACGATGTCATGCGTGAACAACGTGAGATTATCTACGCTCAACGTTACGATGTCATTACTGCAGACCGTGACTTGGCACCTGAAATTCAGGCTATGATCAAACGCACAATTGGTCGTGTTGTTGATGGTCATGCGCGTGCCAAACAAGATGAAAAACTAGAAGCAATTTTGAACTTTGCTAAGTACAACTTGCTTCCAGAAGATTCTATTACGATGGAAGACTTGTCAGGTTTGTCTGATAAGGCTATTAAGGAAGAACTCTTCCAACGTGCCTTGCAAGTTTACGATAGTCAGGTTTCAAAACTACGTGATGAAGAAGCAGTCAAAGAATTCCAAAAAGTGTTGATTCTACGAGTGGTAGATAACAAGTGGACAGATCATATTGATGCCCTTGATCAATTGCGTAATGCGGTTGGACTTCGTGGCTATGCTCAG
Organism: bacterium; assembly: GCA_905221455.1. GTDB lineage: Bacteria > Bacillota > Bacilli > Lactobacillales > Streptococcaceae > Streptococcus. The sequence goes on from CAJNDF010000003.1 coordinate 78,000, forward strand.
AACAACCCTGTTGTTGAGTATCAGGCAGAAGGTTTCCGTATGTTTAATGATATGATTGGTTCGATTGAGTTTGATGTGACACGTTTGATGATGAAAGCACAAATTCATGAACAAGAAAGACCACAAGCAGAACACCATATCAGTACAACAGCGACTCGCAATATCGCTGCCCACCAAGCAAATATGCCAGAAGATTTGGATTTGAGCCAGATTGGACGGAATGAACTTTGCCCATGTGGTTCTGGTAAGAAGTTTAAAAACTGTCACGGTAAAAGACAATAAAATGAGATAGTTTAGAGGCGGATACCTTGTGAAAAGTAAATTTTTACTTGGTATCCGTTTGATTTATAAGGAGATGAGTTATGGTATTTACAGCAAAAAGTCCTAAAATTAATATTGAAGAAGTTCGTGCCTTATCAAAACTAGAAGGCCAGGCTTTGGAGAGAAAATCACAGCGCGATCAAGAGCTAGAAGCCATTATACGTGGAGAAGACCAACGAATTCTCTTGGTAATCGGACCATGCTCATCTGACAATGAAGAAGCTGTCCTTGAGTACGCTAAGCGTTTGGCAGCTTTGCAAGAAGAAGTCGCAGACCGTATCTTTATGGTTATGCGTGTTTATACAGCCAAACCTCGTACTAACGGAGATGGATACAAGGGCTTGATTCACCAGCCTAATGCGACAGAAGCGCCAAGCCTCATCAACGGAATCAAAGCTGTGCGCCATCTTCACTATCGTGTTATCACGGAAACTGGCATGACAACGGCTGATGAAATGCTTTATCCTGAAAATCTTCCGCTTGTAGATGATTTGATTTCTTACATGGCAGTTGGTGCCCGTTCGGTTGAAGACCAGCAACACCGCTTTGTGGCAAGTGGGGCAGATTTTGCGACTGGGTTTAAAAATCCAACCTCAGGAAATCTCAATGTTATGTTTAATGGGATTTATGCTGCTCAAAACAAACAAAGCTTCCTTTTCCTAGGAAAAGAAGTGGAAACAACTGGGAACCCGCTTTCGCATGCCATTCTTCGTGGAGCGATTAATGAGTATGGTAAGAATATTCCTAACTATTACTATGATAATTTGATAGATACCATTGCCCAGTATGAGAAAATGGGCTTGGAAAATCCCTTTATCATTGTAGATACCAATCATGACAACTCTGGTAAGCAACATATGGACCAAATTCGAATTGTCCGCCAGACCTTGATTAACCGTGATTGGAATGAAAAAATCAAGCAGTACGTTCGTGGCTTTATGATTGAGTCTTATCTAGAAGACGGCCGTCAAAATGAACCGGAAGTATTTGGCAAGTCTATCACAGACCCTTGCCTTGGCTGGGAAAATACAGAAGCCCTTGTCAGAGAAATCTACCAAACGCTAGGAGAATAAGATGGCATTTATTGAAAAAGGTCAAGAAATCGATATTGAAGCAATCAAGGCAGAAACCCAATTGTCTGCGGAAGCCTTGCGCCTAAAGGAGCGTCGTGACAGAGAATTGGCAGACATCATTTCAGGAGAAGATGACCGTATCCTTTTGGTGATTGGTCCTTGCTCTTCTGATAATGAAGAGGCTGTCTTGGAATATGCCCGCCGTTTATCAGCCTTGCAAAAGAAGGTGGCGGACAAGATTTTCATGGTTATGCGTGTTTATACTGCTAAACCTCGCACCAACGGAGACGGCTATAAAGGATTGGTACACCAGCCGGATACTTCTAAGGCTCCAAGTCTAATCAACGGCTTGCAGGCTGTGCGCCAGTTGCACTATCGCGTGATTACAGAGACTGGTTTGACAACGGCAGATGAGATGCTTTATCCGTCAAATCTGGTCTTGGTAGATGATTTAGTCAGCTACCATGCTGTAGGGGCTCGTTCTGTGGAAGACCAAGAGCACCGCTTTGTGGCCTCAGGGATTGATGCACCAGTGGGGATGAAAAATCCAACCTCAGGAAATCTTGGTGTTATGTTTAACGGTATCTATGCCGCTCAGAACAAACAGACCTTCCTCTTCCATGGTCAAGAAGTTGAGACTTCAGGAAATCCTTTGGCCCACGTTATCCTCCGTGGAGCAGTTAATGAATATGGGAAAAATGAGCCTAACTTTTACTATGAAACCCTGCTAAATGCCATTGAACGTTATGAGACAATGGGACTTGAAAATCCTTTTATCCTCATTGACACCAACCATGATAACTCAGGCAAGCAATATATGGAGCAGATTCGAATTGTTCGCCAGACCTTGCAAAATCGTGATTGGAATGAGAAAATCAAAAAGACAGTTCGAGGCTTTATGATTGAATCCTACCTAGCAGATGGTCGTCAAAACCAACCAGAGGTCTTTGGTTGCTCTATTACCGACCCTTGTCTAGGTTGGGAAAACACAGAGGCTTTGGTAGAAGAGATTTATGCTACCTTGACAAAATAAGTGAAAAGGATGGAGTTGGGGAATCTCAACTCCTTTTGATGAGAATGATAGTTGGACACGGAATTGATATCGAGGAATTAGCTTCGATAGAAAGCGCAGTTACACGACATGAAGGATTTGCTAAGCGCGTGCTGACAGCTAAGGAAATGGAACGGTTTAACAGTCTTAAAGGACGTCGGCAGATTGAATATTTGGCTGGTCGCTGGTCGGCTAAGGAGGCCTTTTCCAAGGCTATGGGAACGGGCATTGGCAAGCTCGGTTTTCAGGATTTGGAAGTCTTGAACAATGAACGCGGGGCGCCTTATTTTAGTCAGGCACCATTTTCAGGAAAGATTTGGCTGTCTATTAGCCATACAGATCAGTTTGTGACAGCCAGTGTCATTTTGGAGGAAAATCATGAAAGCTAGTCCGCATAGACCAACCAAGGCTCTGATTCATCTGGGAGCTATTCGACAAAACATTCAACAAATGGGAGCTCATATCCCTGAAGGAACGCTCAAATTTGCAGTAGTCAAGGCCAATGCCTATGGGCATGGGGCTGTTGCCGTTGCGACGGCTATTCAAGATGATGTCGATGGCTTTTGCGTTTCGAATATCGATGAAGCCATTGAGCTCAGACAGGCTGGACTCAGCAAGAAAATCCTTATTCTAGGAGTTTCTGACATCGAAACTGTTGCTCTTGCTAAAGAATACGACATTACCTTGACTGTTGCTGGACTGGAGTGGATTCAAGCACTCTTAGCTAGGGAGACAGATTTATCTGGCTTAACGGTTCACCTCAAGATTGATTCAGGAATGGGACGGATTGGTTTTAGAGAGGCCGGTGAAGCTGATCAGGCTCAAGCCTTGCTCCAACAACACGGTGCGCATGTTGAGGGGATTTTTACCCACTTTGCTACTGCGGATGAGGAATCAGATACTTATTTTAATACCCAGTTAGAACGCTTTAAAACTATTTTGGCCAGTATGAAGGGAGTTCCAGAACTGGTTCATGCCAGCAACTCGGCAACGACTCTTTGGCATGCAGAGACCATTTTTAACGCCGTCCGTATGGGAGATGCCATGTATGGTCTCAATCCAAGTGGAGAGGTTTTGGACTTGCCTTATGACTTGAAACCAGCCTTGACCTTGGAATCTGCCCTGGTTCATGTCAAGACAGTTCCAGCTGGAGCTTGCATGGGCTACGGAGCCACCTATCAGGCAGATAGCGAGCAAGTCATTGCGACTGTTCCAATCGGCTATGCGGATGGTTGGACACGAGATATGCAGAATTTCTCCGTCTTGGTAGATGGACAAGCTTGCCCAATCGTCGGTCGGGTTTCTATGGACCAAATTACCATTCGTCTGCCTAAACTTTATCCGCTGGGAACAAAAGTTACACTAATTGGTTCCAATGGGGACAAGGAAATCACAGCTACTCAGGTAGCTGCCTACCGTGGGACTATTAACTATGAGGTGGTTTGTCTCCTCAGCGACCGCATTCCGAGAGAATATCATTAAAAAGAAAGGAGTGGAGCATGAATCTACATCAACCCTTGCATGTCTTACCTGGTGTGGGACCAAAGTCAGCAGAGAAGTACGCCAAACTAGGAATTGAAAACTTGCAAGACCTCTTGCTCTACTTTCCTTTCCGTTATGAAGATTTCAAAACCAAGCAAGTGCTGGAGTTGGAAGACGGAGAAAAGGCGGTTCTGTCTGGTCAAGTCGTGACTCCTGCCAGTGTCCAGTATTATGGTTTTAAACGCAATCGCCTGCGTTTTAGTCTCAAGCAGGGAGAAGTCGTTTTTGCAGTGAACTTCTTTAACCAGCCCTATCTGGCTGATAAGATAGAGTTGGGAGCAACCCTTGCTGTTTTTGGAAAATGGGACCGCGCCAAGGCTAGTCTGACAGGGATGAAGGTCCTGGCTCAGGTAGAGGATGATCTCCAGCCTGTCTATCGTCTGGCTCAGGGAATCAGTCAGGCCAGTCTGGTCAAGGTAATCAAAACAGCCTTTGATCAGGGGCTGGACCTCTTGATAGAGGAAAATCTGCCCCAGTCTTTGCTGGACAAATACAAACTCATGTCCCGTTGTCAGGCCGTTCGTGCCATGCATTTTCCTAAGGATTTGGCAGAATATAAGCAGGCCCTTCGCCGTATCAAGTTTGAGGAACTCTTTTATTTCCAAATGCAATTGCAGACGCTCAAGTCTGAAAATAGAGTTCAAGGAAGTGGTCTGGTTCTTGATTGGTCTCAGGAAAAAGTGGCGGCGGTTAAAGAAAGTCTACCTTTTGCCCTGACCCAAGCTCAGGAAAAGAGTTTGCAGGAAATTTTAACTGATATGAAGTCCGACCATCACATGAATCGTCTTCTACAAGGGGATGTGGGGAGTGGAAAAACAGTAGTCGCTGGCTTAGCTATGTTTGCAGCGGTGACAGCTGGCTATCAAGCAGCCCTCATGGTGCCAACAGAAATCCTAGCAGAGCAACACTTTGAGAGTTTGAAGGGTCTTTTTCCGGACTTGAAACTGGTTCTCTTGACAGGTTCCTTGAAAACTGCAGAAAAGCGAGAAGTCTTGGAGACTATTGCCAAGGGTGAGGCTGATTTGATTATCGGAACTCATGCTCTGATACAGGATGGGGTGGATTATGCTCGTCTTGGTTTGATTATCATCGATGAGCAGCACCGTTTTGGCGTGGGGCAAAGGCGTATTTTACGGGAAAAAGGAGACAATCCAGATGTACTCATGATGACAGCGACTCCTATTCCACGGACGCTGGCTATCACAGCCTTTGGCGATATGGATGTTTCCATTATTGACCAGATGCCAGCAGGGCGGAAGCCTATTGTGACGCGTTGGATCAAGCATGAGCAACTACCTCAGGTCTTGACTTGGTTAGAGGGGGAAATTCAAAAAGGTTCTCAAGCCTATGTCATCTCTCCCTTGATTGAAGAATCAGAAGCTCTGGATTTGAAAAATGCCATTGCCTTATCAGAGGAATTGACGGCTCATTTTGCTGGTAAGGCAGAAGTGGCTCTTCTACATGGTAAGATGAAGAGTGACGAAAAAGACCAGATTATGCTGGAGTTCAAAGAGAGAAAAACGGATATTCTAGTTTCGACGACAGTTATCGAGGTTGGGGTCAATGTTCCCAATGCGACCGTCATGATTATCATGGATGCTGATCGCTTTGGGCTCAGCCAGCTTCACCAGCTTAGAGGTCGTGTTGGTCGGGGAGACAAGCAGTCCTATGCAGTTCTCGTTGCCAATCCCAAGACGGATTCTGGGAAGGACCGCATGCGCATCATGACGGAAACCACCAATGGATTTGTCCTTGCGGAAGAAGATTTGAAAATGCGTGGTTCAGGTGAGATTTTTGGAACCAGACAGTCAGGTCTTCCAGAGTTCCAAGTGGCTGATATTATCGAAGATTTTCCGATTTTAGAAGAAGCCAGAAAGGTTGCTAGCTACATTAGTTCTATAGAAGGCTGGCAAGAGGATCCGGAATGGCGCATGATTGCTCTTCATCTGGAAAAGAAAGAACATTTAGATTAAGCTTTCTCTAAGGAAAACTTAAGCTAGCTTTTAGGTTTAACCCTTATACTAGAGTCATCAAAAAGAAACGAGGACTCTCATATGACAGTAACGATTAAAGTAAATTACCAAACCACTTTCCAAAAGAAAGAAGCAAAAAACTAAGATTGAATATAAGAAGAAAGAGCAGGGATGCTCTTTTTTTGTTTTTAAAACTACTTTCAGTCCACAATCCTAAAAGTAAGAAAATCTAAATTCATTTTCTATTTATCCTTCTTTCTTGCATTGCTTTTCTAGATATGCTACAGTTGTGATAGCGATTACAAAACAAAAAGGAGTATGCAATGAAAAATCCAGCTTTGTTAGAAGAAATCAAGACCTATAAAGGCAGGGATGAGGTGCCAGAAGACTTTGATATTTTCTGGGATGAGGAAGTGAAAAAAGTTTCCACACTTCCAGCCTACCAGTTGGAGGAAAGAGATTTCCATATTCCCCAAGTCAAGTGCTATGAGTTAACATTTGAAGGAACGAATGAGGGAAAGGTTTATGCGCGCGTCGTTCTTCCAAAGAGTGAGGGGAAAGTTCCAATAATCTTCCATTTTCATGGTTATATGGGACGTGGCTGGGACTGGACCGACATGCTGTCCTTCACCGTAGCTGGTTATGGTGTTGTTTCCATGGATGTGCGGGGCCAGTCAGGTTACTCACAAGATGGCTTGCGTTCTCCTCTAGGAAATACAGTTAAGGGGCATATTATCCGTGGTGCTGTGGAAGGTCGGGACCATCTCTTTTATAAGGATGTTTATCTGGATATTTACCAGTTGGTTGAAATTATTGCTAGTCTGCCTGAGGTGGATGAGAAACGACTTTCAAGTTATGGTGCCTCGCAAGGAGGGGCTCTAGCCTTGGTTGCGGCGGCTCTCAATCCTCGAATTGAGAAAACTGTTGCCATCTATCCTTTCTTGTCAGATTTTAGACGAGTGCTTGAGATTGGCAATACCAGTGAAGCTTATGACGAACTTTTCCGTTATTTCAAGTTTCACGATCCATTCCATGAAACCGAGGAGGAAATTATGGCGACCCTTGCCTATATCGATGTGAAAAATCTTGCACATCGTATCAAGGCTGAGGTTAAGATGATTACGGGCTTGGACGACGATGTTTGCTACCCTATAACCCAGTTTGCGATTTATAATCGTCTGACTTGTGATAAGGCCTATCGTATCATGCCAGAGTATGCTCATGAAGCTATGAATGTTTTTGTCAATGACCAAGTTTACAATTGGCTCTGTGGTAGTGAAATTCCTTTTAAATATGTGAAATGATGAATGCGAGAGTCCAGTATCTTTCTGACATACTCCTCTTATAGCAGACAGTGAAAACCAAAAATTCACTAGAAACTATAGGAGGAGTTTTCGCTTTTTTACAAATTATTGTTTATTATATGGCTAGAATTGTATGGGAAGTTCCAAATAGTTCTTCAATTCAAATTTCTACATAAGCCAGAATATATATCAAATTATATATATATATATATATATATTTCAAAATGCCATTCTTTTTTATGTTTTAAAATAATTTGATGAATGAAATTTATATCCAATAATTGCAAGCGATTCCAGCTTATGTTATACTGTAAGAGTAAGTCTAAAACTTAAAGAAATAATATATATTAAAAATAGATTATATATTGAAAGTCGTGTAGTAGGAAGGAGAATGAAGCTACAGGACTCATTAAGTTGTTTGGAATTCAAATGCACAAATTAACTTTGAAAGTTAAAGTGAGGTAATATATGTTCATACGTTTAAAAGGTTTAGGAAAATTCCGTAAATCCAAAGCTTATGGTTTGATTGGTTGCTTGACACTATCTGCAGTGTTTGGCTTAGCTGCACCAGAATTACCAGTTATTGGCGGTGGTATTGCTTATGCTGATGTCATTCAGGGCGGTAACGATATAAAAGATGTGGAAGTTCATAGCAATGCTGCAGATGGTGTAGCAATGACCTATACAACCTATGATAGTGGTAATAGCGGTCAACAAACGGCATCAGGCAGTGGAGTTTTTGTTGCACCAAATGTGATGGTGACTGTTGCCCATAATTACTACGATAAAAAAACTGAAGATGGCTCTGCGGTTTTACGTGGCGGTGATTCTGCTAAGAGTTATGTCGTGATGAATTCAGATACGGAGAAAGTAAATAAAGTTCCTACGTCAGGTAGTACTGAAGCTGTAGATAAAGGTGCTATTCATGCTTATAATGAAAAGGATTTTGGAAAGTCTTACGGTAATGACTTGGCAGTGGTTGTAACTAAGAAAACTGTCGAAGCTATGACAAATGGAGAGGATTCACCAAGAGAGCTAAGTAAGACTGAGGTAGCCACAGGTGATTCGATTCGAATGGTTGGCTATCCTAATGACTTCACAACTTCTAATCTAAGTGAAGAAAATAGAAATCGACTAAAAGATGGAAAACCTTATGAAGTGGAAGGGAAAGTAAGTACTCTTAATAAAGAAAATGGTGCTGTTACTTACCATACGTCTGCTTTAGGTGGTTTTTCAGGTGCTCCCTTATTTAATGATAAAGGAGAAGTGGTTGGTATCCATCAACACGGAACAAATACTGCTAGTGAAGTAGAAGCCAATCGTATCGGTGGTGGTACTATCTTTACGGAAAAACATAAAGAGTGGATTCGTTCGATGGTGGATAGATATGCAATCACAGGCTGGTACCTAGATGGAACGACTCGTTACTATTATGACGAAAATCATAAAGCTCTAAAAAGTGTTGAAAAAGAAATTGATGGAGCACGCTACCGTTTCAATGATAGAGGTCAAGCAACCTTATTAAGTGGAGTTGAAAAGGGGCGAGTTCTTCTTCGTCTGGAAGATGTGAAGGGCAATCGCTTGATTGCAGATAAGGTAGTGCAAATAGGAGAAGTTGACTCACCAATCGTATTCAATTTACGACAAGATTCAGACTTTAATCGAGTAGTAGGTGATTCTCCGAATGCTAAGATAGTGTCCTATAATAATCTTCCTATCAACAAGTTAGTTACGGATACTAGTTGGTCTGGTGATTATGTAAGTAAAGTAGCTCTAGGAAATACAGTCATTAAAGCTGTGTTAGATTCAGTATCTCTAAAAACTGATTTTGCTCGTACTGAGGTTGGGAAAGTTGATTTAAGTGGAACTGCAAACTTACCAAAACCAAGTGAAATAGTAAAAAATACACCAAATGGTGAACAAAATTTCCAAGCAACTACGCATATCTTAACACCTGATGGAACAGGTTCAGCAACCCTAATTGCTCCTAATTTGTTATTAACTGTGGCACATAACTTTTTAACAGTTAATGGCTCTAAGGTTGTTACAAAGTCAGGGAAAGAGAATACAGTTTATAAGGCTACGTTACCAAATGGCACTTCTATCAATTTTTCTGATGAAGAGATTGCTTATTGGAACAAAGCAGAGTCTGTTTTTGGCTTTAAAAATGACTTGGCTCTCGTTCGATTAAAAGAAGCGGTAAAAGGAGTAACTCCTGTAGAAGTCGTGAAGCAATCTGCAAAAGTTGCAGAAGGAAATACAGTTTCGGTCTATGGTTTCCCAGATAACAAGCTAAGTCCAGTTTTAGATAGTAAAGTAGTAGGAACTACTGACTTTGGTTCTGGTATAGAGGGAATCAGCTATGGAGGTACGAAACCTGGAGCATCTGGTGGTGGACTATACAATGATAAAGGTGTCTTAATTGGCGTTCATCAAAATGGGGTTATTGATAATCGTAGTGGTGGTTTAGTTTTATCAAAAGAACAATTAGATTGGGTTCGTTCCTATATTGAAGGTCAACCTAAAGAGCCGGTTTATGTGAAAGATAAAGAAGTAGCATCACCTAAACAAGATTTGGATAAGGAACTAGCTGAAAAATTAGCTTCAGCAACTGACAATGGAGTTGAAATTAACAAAGAAAGCTTGAAAAAAGAGACACCAACTGACCAAGGAGGAAATCCTGAAAATATTCCAGCAGAAACCGAAAGTACAGATGATACTGTTCTTCCTCCACGTGATTACTTTGCTAGAGATTTGAAGAACGTTGAAACAGTATTTGAAAAAGAAGATCTTGCTACGAATGCTGGAAATGGGCAAAGGGTTGACTTGGCAGAAGCCTTAGATAAGTTGAAATATCTTCAAAATGCGACTATTCATATGGAGTTTAAACCTGATGCTAATGCTCCGCAATTCTATAATCTTTTCTCTGTATCAAGTGATAAGAAAAGAGACGAATATTTCAGTATGTCTGTTAATAAAGGTACTGCAATGGTAGAAGCTCGCGGAACGGATGGAAGTCAATTTTACGGAAGTTACTCAGATGCACCACTTAAAGTAAAACCGGGTCAATGGAATTCGGTTACTTTCACAGTGGAAAGACCGAAAGCAGACCAACTAAATGGACAAGTTCGTCTATATGTAAATGGTGTATTATCTAGAACGAATACGAAATCTGGTCGTTTTATTCAAGATATGCCAGATGTCAATAAGGTTCAGATTGGAGCTACTAAAAGAGCGAATCAAACAATGTGGGGATCAAATCTTCAGGTTCGTAATCTGACTGTATATAATCGTGCCTTGACGCCTGAAGAAGTTAAAACACGTAGTCAGTTATTTGAGCGAGCAGATTTAGTCAAAACATTACCTGAAGGTGCTCAAGTTACTGACAAAAAAGATATTTTTGAAAGTGGAGTCAATGGAAAGGTCAATAAAGAGGGAATCAAGAGTTATCGAATTCCGGCTTTGCTGAAAACGGATAAAGGAACCTTGCTTGCTGCTGGAGACGAACGTCGTTTACATCATCTTGACTATGGTGATATCGGCATGGTAGTTCGCCGTAGTCAGGATAACGGGCAGACATGGGGAGATAAAATTACGATTTCTAACCTTCGTGACAATCCAGAAGCCAAAGATACAGCTGCACCATCGCCCCTTAATATTGATATGGTTTTGGTTCAAGATCCAACAACAAAACGAATTTTCTCAGTTTATGATATGTTTCCAGAAGGGCGAGCAGTTTTTGGTATGCCAGATCACCCAGAAAAAGCTTATGAACAGATAGGAGATAAAACTTATCAGATACTCTACAAGCAAGGCGAGACAGAACATTATACTCTAAGAGAGAATGGGGACATTTTCAATTCACAAAACCAAAAAACAAACTACCGAGTTGTTGTAAATCCGACAGAGGCTGGATATAGGGATAAGGGAAATCTTTATAAAGATAAAGAACTGGTTGGAAATATCTACTTTAAGTCAAGTGAGAAAAATCCATTTAGAGTAGCTAATACAAGCTATTTGTGGATGTCTTATAGTGATGATGATGGGCAGACTTGGTCTGCACCAAGAGATATTACACCGGGTATTCGCCAAGATTGGATGAAATTCCTTGGAACAGGCCCTGGTACAGGTATTGTATTACGTACAGGCGAGCATAAGGGGCGGATATTGGTGCCTGCTTACACCACAAACAATATTTCGCATTTAGGTGGTTCACAGTCTTCGCGTTTGATTTACTCAGATGATCATGGAGTAACTTGGCATGCTGGAGAAGCACCAAATGATAACCGACCTGTAGGAAATGGAGTTATTCATTCATCTACGATGAATAATGGCGGTGCACAAAATACAGAATCAACTGTTCTCCAATTAAATAATGGCGATGTCAAACTTTTCATGCGTGGTTTAACTGGAGATCTTCAGGTTGCTACTAGTAAAGATGGTGGCGTTACTTGGGAGAAAACAATCAAACGTTATCCAGAAGTGAAAGATGCCTACGTGCAAATGTCAGCTATTCATACGATGCATGATGGGAAAGAATATGTTCTTCTTAGCAATGCTGCTGGACCAGGACGTGAACGAAAAGATGGTCTAGTTCATTTGGCACGTGTTGAAAAGAATGGCGAGTTAACTTGGTTGAAACATAATCTGATTCAAGGTGGGGAATTTGCTTATAATTCACTGCAAGAATTGGAGAACGGTGAGTATGGTTTGTTATACGAACACAGGGAAAATGGTCAAAACTACTATACCTTATCGTATAAAAAATTCAATTGGGATTTTGTGAGCAAAGAGTTTCTTTCCCCAACAGAAGCTAGAGTAAATCAAGTGCTTGAAATGGGGAAAGGCGTTATTGGTCTTGAGTTTGATTCAGAAGTTTTGGTAAACCAAGCCCCTACTTTGCGATTAGCGAATGGAAGTACAGCTGTCTTTATGACTCAGTATGATTCAAAAACCCTTTTATTTGCGGCAAATAAGAAAGATGTCGGTCAGGAAATTACCGGTATAGCTGACGGTAGTATTGAAAGTATACACAATTTGACAATCAACCTTGCTGGAGCAGGAATTCCTGGCGGAATAAATGCTGTGGAGAGTGCAACTTATGATATCAAAGATTATACAGGTGACTTGGGTACATCTGGTGAGGAAGCAATACCGACAGTAGAAACATCTGACTTCACAGGCGGAGTAAATGGCGAGTCTCTTGTTACAGAAGTTCCAGAATATCAAGGTATTCTATCAACAGTAGGTGAAGAGGCAGCCCCAATAGTGGAGCACCCTGAGTTTAGAGGTGGAGTAAATGGCGAGTCTCTTGTTACAGAAGTTCCAGAATACCGAGGTCTTGTATCAACAGTAGGTGAAGAATCAGCCCCAATAGTGGAGCACCCTGAGTTTAGAGGTGGAGTAAATGGCGAGTCTCTTGTTACAGAAGTTCCAGAATACCGAGGTCTTGTATCAACAGTAGGTGAAGAATCAGCCCCAATAGTGGAGCACCCTGAGTTTAGAGGTGGAGTAAATGGCGAGTCTCTTGTTACAGAAGTTCCAGAATACCGAGGTCTTGTATCAACAGTAGGTGAAGAGGCAGCGCCAATAGTAGAACACCCTGAGTTTAGAGGTGGAGTTAACTCAGTACTGGCTCTTCTTGAGGAAAAAGAGGATTATCGTGGTGGAGTAAATGCAGTAGCTAGTGCAGTTCATGATATAGAAGATTATACAGAACCATTAACTGTAGCAGGGGCTTCAGTAGTGAAATCCGCTGATAAGAAAGTAGAGAATAGAGAAAGTAAAAATGAAGCAAACTCTAATCAAGTAATCCCAAGTCTTGCTCGTTCACAACGTATTTTCAAAAATGAAGCAGGAAGTGTTCGAGTTCAAGCTTCAGATGAAGTTTTGAAAAATGTTAAAACTGTACAAATAGAGGAAGTAAAGGTTAGCGGTTTCGATTCATTAAACTATAAAGCATTTGATATCAAATTGAAGGATGCAAATGGCAGATATGTTCAACCTGAAGGGAAAGTCCTTGTTACTTTTGCTACAGATCAGTCTGTTGAAAATGTTTATTATGTGGATCCAGAAGGGAATCTACATCCTCTTGAATTCACACAAAAAGATGGAAAAGTCATTTTTGAAACCAACCACTTTAGTATCTATGCTATGACTTTCCGACTCTCTGTCAATAATCTAGCACTTGATAATCCTACAAAAGATAAAAAAGAGGAGGAGATTTCACCCTCACCTAAATTGTTATCTAAAAATCAACACTCAGAATCAAACCAATCAGAGAATAAAGTAGGTAACAATGAACAGGCTAAGTTACCAGATACAGGTGAGAATAAATCAATAACAACAGTTTTGCTTGGTTTTGTAGGAATTATTTTCGGAGTTATGATTTCCTATAAACGAAAGGATAGTAAAAGTTAGTTATCAAATAATATATATTACTTTTAAATAGAAAGTAAACCAGTCTAGAGTCCTGTAAAAAGATGAGAATTCTAGACTGGTTTTATAATAAGATTTGTAATTGTGAGTAATAGATACGGATATTTATGTTATCTGAAACTACTTTCAGAAACAGCTGTTCTATAAAATACTTTTGAAACTGGAATCTATCCTACTACAAAGTGTTGAAAGCGCTTCATAAATAATATATAATAAACTCATAAGAACAAAGAAAAGGAGGAAAGAGGATGCCACAGATTACTAAAGAAGCCTTGATTGCACAAATCAAAGATGGAATCATCGTTTCTTGTCAGGCCCTTCCTCACGAACCGCTTTATACAGAAGCGGGAGGAGTCATTCCCTTGCTGGTCAAAGCGGCTGAGCAAGGTGGAGCAGTCGGTATCCGAGCCAATAGTGTTCGCGATATCAAGGAAATCAAGGAGGTCACAAACCTTCCAATCATTGGGATAATTAAACGAGATTATCCGCCACAAGAACCCTTCATCACGGCTACTATGAAAGAAGTTGATGAATTGGCAGAACTCGACATCGAGGTGATTGCTCTGGATTGTACCAAGCGTGAACGCTACGATGGTTTGGAGATTCAAGAGTTCATTCGTCAGGTTAAGGAGAAATATCCTAACCAGCTCTTGATGGCTGATACAAGTACTTTTGAAGAAGGACTAGCAGCTGTTGAAGCAGGAATTGACTTTGTCGGAACAACCTTATCAGGATATACATCTTACAGTCCAAAAGTGGATGGTCCCGATTTCGAATTAATCAAAAAACTTTGTGATGCAGGCGTGGATGTCATTGCAGAAGGAAAAATCCATACACCAGAACAAGCCAAACAAATCCTTGGATATGGAGTGAGAGGTATCGTTGTTGGTGGCGCTATTACTAGACCAAAAGAGATTACAGAACGCTTCGTTGCTGGTCTTAAATAACACAATCTTAAAACAGAGGAGAGTGGTGGAAGCGTCGGATAAAATGAAAACGTATACAGATGCAAACTTGCTCATTATCCAATATGGATACGCTTATAAATAGGAGAATACAAATGAAATTTAGAAAACTAGCTTGTACAGTACTTGCGGGTGCTGCGATTCTTGGCCTTGCTGCATGTGGAAATTCTGGCGGAAGTAAAGATGCTGGAAAATCTGGTGGTGATAGCGGAAAAACAGAAATCACTTGGTGGGCATTCCCAGTCTTCACTCAAGAAAAAACTGGTGACGGTGTTGGAACATATGAAAAATCAATCATCGAAGCGTTTGAAAAAGCAAATCCAGATGTAAAAGTGAAATTGGAAACCATCGACTTCAAGTCAGGGCCTGAAAAAATCACAACAGCTATCGAAGCTGGAACTGCACCAGACGTACTCTTTGACGCACCAGGACGTATCATCCAGTACGGTAAAAATGGTAAATTGGCTGAGTTGAATGATATTTTCACAGATGAATTTGTCAAAGATGTCAACAACGAAAACATCGTACAAGCAAGTAAGGCTGGAGATAAAGCCTACATGTATCCAATCAGTTCAGCTCCATTCTACATGGCTATGAACAAGAAAATGTTGGAAGAAGCTGGAGTTGCAAACCTTGTAAAAGAAGGTTGGACAACTGATGATTTTGAAAAAGTTTTGAAAGCGCTTAAAGACAAGGGATATACACCAGGTTCATTGTTCAGTTCTGGTCAAGGGGGAGACCAAGGAACACGTGCCTTCATCTCAAACCTTTACGGCGGTTCTGTAACAGATAAAGATGTAACAAAATATACAACTGATGATCCTAAATTCGTCAAAGGTCTTGAAAAAGCAGCTAGCTGGATCAAAGACGGTTTGTTGAACAACGGTTCACAATTTGACGGTGGAGCAGATATCCAAAACTTTGCCAACGGTCAAACATCTTACACAATCCTTTGGGCACCAGCTCAAAACGGTATCCAAGCTAAACTCTTGGAAGCAAGTAAAGTAGAAGTGATAGAAGTACCATTCCCATCAGATTCAGGTAAACCAGCTCTTGAATACCTTGTAAACGGATTTGCAGTATTCAACAACAAAGACGACAAGAAAGTTGCAGCATCTAAGAAATTCGTTCAATTCATCGCGGATGATAAAGAATGGGGTCCAAAAGACGTTGTTCGTACAGGTGCCTTCCCAGTGCGTACTTCATTTGGCAAACTTTATGAAGACAAACGTATGGAAACAATCAGTGGTTGGACTAAATACTACTCACCATACTACAACACTATCAATGGTTTTGCTGAAATGAGAACACTTTGGTTCCCAATGTTGCAATCTGTATCAAATGGTGACGAAAAACCAGCGGATGCTTTGAAAGCCTTCACTGAAAAAGCTAACGAAACAATTAAAAAAGCTACAAAACAATAAGCACTAAATCAGATTGATCCCTCCCTTTTCCCTGTGCATAGTCTATGTAAGAAAAGGGAGGATTTTGTTTGAAATGGTAGGAACTGTCACGAAATTAAAATGAAGTTCTTACATAAGCGAATCTTAAAAAATTTCATTTTGATTTTAAAACAGTTCAATAAAATCCAAAATATTCTATTAGTGAAAGAGAGGTGCCGACTGTGAAAGTCAATAAAATTCGTATGCGGGAAACAGTGATTTCCTACGCTTTCCTAGCACCAGTATTATTCTTCTTTGTCATCTTTGTATTGGCTCCTATGATTATGGGATTCATTACAAGTTTCTTTAACTACTCAATGACTAAATTTGAGTTTGTGGGCTTGGACAACTACATTCGCATGTTTAAAGACCCTGTCTTTATGAAGTCTTTGATCAATACCGTGATTCTGGTTATTGGATCTGTACCAGTTGTTGTTCTATTCTCACTCTTTGTAGCATCTCAGACATATCATCAAAATGCCATTGCCCGTTCTTTCTACCGTTTCGTCTTCTTCCTTCCTGTTGTAACAGGTAGTGTTGCCGTAACGGTTGTATGGAAATGGATCTATGACCCACTATCAGGGATTCTAAACTTTGTCCTTAAGTCAAGCCACATCATCAGCCAAAACATTTCTTGGTTGGGAGATAAAAACTGGGCTTTGATGGCGATTATGATTATCCTTTTGACTACATCTGTTGGTCAGCCGATTATCCTTTATATCGCTGCCATGGGTAATATTGACAATTCACTGGTTGAAGCAGCGCGTGTTGATGGTGCGACTGAATTACAAGTTTTCTGGAAGATTAAATGGCCAAGCCTTCTTCCAACAACTCTTTATATTGCAATCATCACAACAATTAACTCATTCCAATGTTTCGCCTTGATTCAGCTTTTGACATCTGGTGGTCCAAACTACTCAACAAGTACACTTATGTACTACCTTTACGAAAAAGCCTTCCAATTGACAGAATACGGTTATGCAAACACAATTGGTGTCTTCTTGGCAGTCATGATTGCAATCGTAAGCTTTGTTCAATTTAAAGTACTTGGAAACGACGTAGAATACTAAAGAAAGGAGACAGCTATGCAATCTACAGAAAAAAAACCATTAACAGCCTTTACTGTTATTTCAACAATCATTTTGCTCTTGTTGACTGTGCTGTTCATCTTTCCATTCTACTGGATTTTGACAGGGGCCTTCAAATCACAACCTGATACAATCGTTATTCCTCCTCAGTGGTTCCCTAAAATGCCAACCATGGAAAACTTCCAACAACTCATGGTACAAAACCCTGCTATGCAATGGATGTGGAACTCAGTATTTATCTCATTGGTAACCATGTTCTTAGTCTGTGCGACTTCATCTCTAGCAGGTTATGTATTGGCTAAAAAACGTTTCTATGGTCAACGTATCCTATTTGCCATCTTCATCGCTGCTATGGCTCTTCCAAAACAAGTTGTCCTTGTACCATTGGTACGTATCGTCAACTTCATGGGAATCCATGATACACTTTGGGCAGTTATCTTGCCTTTGATTGGATGGCCATTTGGGGTCTTCCTCATGAAACAATTCAGCGAAAACATCCCTACAGAATTGCTTGAATCAGCTAAAATCGACGGTTGTGGTGAGATTCGTACCTTCTGGAGCGTCGCCTTCCCAATTGTGAAACCAGGATTTGCAGCCCTTGCAATCTTTACCTTCATCAATACTTGGAACGACTACTTCATGCAGTTGGTTATGTTGACTTCACGTCAAAACTTGACTATCTCACTCGGGGTTGCGACTATGCAAGCCGAAATGGCAACCAACTATGGTTTGATCATGGCAGGGGCTGCTCTTGCAGCCGTGCCAATCGTAACAGTCTTCCTAGTCTTCCAAAAATCCTTCACTCAGGGTATTACTATGGGAGCGGTCAAAGGATAATAATCTGCGAAAATCGAATTCAAACTACGTCAGCGTCACCTTGCCATACTTAAGTATTGCCTGCGGTTAGCTTCATAGTTTGTTCTTCAATTTTCATTGAGTATAAGAGAATACAGAGTTATAAGTGTCTACAAAATGGAGGGTATGCAGTTACTTTATGAAGTTTTGTTAGACACTTATCAACTTAAGAATGATTTTAGTTAACTATCAGAAACGAAGGAAAGAGTATGATTTTTGACGATTTGAAAAATATTACCTTTTACAAGGGGATTCATCCTAATCTAGACAAGGCTATCGACTATCTCTATCAACATCGTAAAGATTCTTTCGAGTTAGGAAAGTATGAGATTGACGGGGACAAGGTCTTTCTAGTTGTTCAGGAAAATGTCCTCAATCAAGCTGAAAATGATCAATTTGAGCATCATAAGAACTATGCAGACTTGCATTTGCTGGTAGAAGGACATGAATATTCGAGCTACGGTTCACGTATCAAAGATGAAGCAGTAGCATTCGACGAAGCGAGTGACATTGGTTTTGTCCATTGTCATGAAAAATACCCACTCTTGTTGGGTTATCACAATTTTGCAATTTTCTTCCCAGGAGAACCACACCAGCCAAATGGCTATGCAGGTATGGAAGAGAAGGTTCGCAAATATCTCTTTAAAATTTTGATTGATTAAAAAATCAGGAGGAGCAAACATGGCACAAAAAGGAGTAAGCCTTATCAAGGCAGCATTTGATACAGACAACTTTCTCATGCGTTTTAGTGAAAAGGTCTTGGATATCGTCACAGCCAATCTTCTTTTTGTCGTCTCTTGTTTGCCCATCGTGACGATTGGAGTGGCTAAAATTAGCCTCTACGAGACCATATTTGAGATTAAGAAGAGCAGACGAGTGCCTGTCTTTAAAATCTATCTAAGAGCTTTCAAGCAAAATCTGAAACTAGGTCTTCAGTTAGGGCTGCTTGAGTTAGGCATTGTTTTGTTGAGTCTTTTAGACCTCTATCTCTTCTGGGGGCAGACAGCTATGCCTTTCCAAATGGTGAAAGCTATTTGTCTAGGCATTCTTATCTTCCTCACTATCGTGATGCTGGCTAGCTATCCGATCGCTGCGCGCTATGATTTAACTTGGAAAGAAGTGCTGCAAAAAGGGCTTATCTTGGCAAGTTTTAACTTTCCTTGGTTCTTCCTTATGTTAGCCATTCTTATCCTCATTGTGATGGTTCTTTATCTGTCCGCCTTCAGTCTACTTTTAGGTGGTTCAGCCTTCCTGCTTTTTGGATTTGGACTATTGGTCTTTATCCAGACTGGATTGATGGAGAAAATTTTCGCAAAATATCAATAGGATGGCTTGTTTCTGAAACTACTTTCAAGCCTTAAACGTTTCAAAATACATATCGAAACTAAAATCTAAGTGTACACAAGATATTGAAAGCGATTTTTACAAGGTGTATACTAAACACGTAAAGAATAAATCTTGCTTCTAGCAGAAAAAAGAAATCTTAGGAGAAAATCTATGTCAGATTTGAAAAAATATGAAGGTGTCATTCCAGCCTTCTACGCATGTTATGATGATCAAGGAGAAGTAAGTCCAGAGCGTACGCGTGCCTTGGTTCAATACTTTATCGATAAAGGTGTTCAAGGTCTTTATGTCAATGGTTCTTCTGGTGAATGTATTTACCAGAGCGTTGAAGACCGCAAGTTGATTTTGGAAGAAGTTATGGCAGTTGCCAAAGGTAAATTGACTATCATTGCTCACGTTGCTTGCAACAATACCAAAGACAGTATAGAACTTGCTCGCCACGCAGAAAGCTTGGGTGTAGATGCCATTGCAACGATTCCACCGATTTACTTCCGCTTGCCAGAATACTCAGTTGCTAAATACTGGAATGATATCAGTTCTGCAGCTCCAAACACAGACTACGTAATCTACAACATCCCTCAATTGGCAGGGGTTGCTTTGACTCCAAGTCTATACACAGAAATGTTGAAAAATCCACGTGTTATCGGTGTGAAGAACTCTTCTATGCCAGTTCAAGATATCCAAACCTTTGTCAGTCTTGGTGGAGAAGACCACATTGTCTTTAATGGTCCAGATGAACAATTCCTTGGTGGCCGTCTCATGGGTGCTAAGGCTGGTATCGGTGGTACTTATGGTGCTATGCCAGAACTCTTCTTGAAACTCAATCAGTTGATTGCGGACAAAGACTTGGAAACAGCGCGTGAATTGCAGTATGCTATCAACGCAATCATTGGCAAACTCACTGCTGCACATGGAAATATGTACGGTGTGATTAAAGAAGTCTTGAAAATCAATGAAGGCTTGAATATTGGTTCTGTTCGTTCACCATTGACACCAGTGACTGAAGAAGATCGCCCAGTTGTAGAAGCAGCTGCTCAATTGATTCGTGAAACCAAGGAGCGCTTCCTCTAATCCATAAGGAGGTATTTATGACACACTACGTTGCAATTGATATCGGTGGAACCAACATCAAATATGGCTTGATCGACCAAGAAGGCCAACTTGTTGAATCGCATGAAATGCCAACTGAGGCGCATAAGGGTGGACCTCATATCTTACAAAAGACCAAAGATATCGTAACCAGCTATTTAGAAAAAGGCCCAGTAGCAGGTGTTGCCATTTCTTCTGCAGGAATGGTGGATCCTGATAAGGGTGAGATTTTCTATGCTGGTCCTCAGATTCCCAACTATGCAGGAACTCAGTTCAAGAAGGAAATCGAGACTAGCTTTAATATTCCTTGCGAGATTGAAAATGATGTCAACTGTGCAGGTCTGGCTGAGGCAGTATCTGGTTCAGGCAAGGGGGCGAGTGTCACTCTTTGCTTGACCATTGGAACCGGTATCGGTGGTTGTTTGATTATGGATGGGAAAGTCTTCCATGGTTTTAGCAATTCAGCCTGTGAAGTTGGTTATATGCACATGCAGGATGGAGCTTTCCAGGACTTGGCTTCTACGACAGCCTTGGTGGAGTATGTAGCAGCAGCTCATGGCGATCCAGTTGATCAGTGGAATGGCCGACGCATCTTTAAGGAAGCCACTGAAGGCAACAAGATTTGTATGGCTGGTATTGACCGCATGGTAGACTATCTAGGAAAAGGTCTGGCAAATATTTGCTATGTGGCCAATCCAGAGGTGGTCATTCTCGGTGGAGGTATCATGGGGCAAGAGGCTATCCTCAAACCGAAGATCCGCACAGCTTTGAAAGAGGCCTTAGTGCCAAGCCTAGCAGAAAAAACACGATTAGAATTTGCCCATCACCAAAACACAGCAGGGATGTTGGGTGCCTACTATCATTTCAAAACAAAACAATCCTAGTTTGGCTCAGCCAAGCTAGGATTTTCTGACGCGTTTTTGTCTACGATAGCCGTTGAGTTTTTTATTTTCCCAGTAGCTATTAAAAATTTTCTCCTTACTTTCACGATTGATTTCCAAAAAGTAGGCATAAATCAAATCGATAAAGAAGAGCATAGGAAGTTGAGCGGATATTCGTTGGATATAGGAAGGCTGGCTGTGGGTGGCTACAAGAACAGTCTCTGTGTAGACCTGACTATCTTTATTGGGAACACTTGAAAAGAGTACCGTCTTTGCCCCCATCTCCTTAGCGTCTAATAAACTGTCTAAAATAGAAGGAGTTGTGCCAGAAAGTGAGAAACCGAGTACGAGACAATTCTCATCCATAATGCTGGTCGTCCAAGCAAAACCGTCTTGATCGGTCAAGGCCTCGCAGACCACACCCAGACGCATGAACCGCAATTTCATTTCACGGGCGACAAGGCCAGAACTACCTGTTCCGAAGAAGTAGACACGCTCAGCATCTTCAATTAATTGGGCAATTCGTTCTAGTTGGATTTCGTCAATCAAGTCTTGTGTTTGTTCCCTCATATTGCTATAGCTTCTGAGGACTCGTTTGGTCAGTGGACTGTGCTTGGAGACTTGGTTGGCTTGATTTTCTGCCTGATGTTGGTATTGGAAAATAAATTCTCGGTAGCCAGTAAAGCCACACTTTTTAGCAAAGCGGGTCAAAGCAGCTTGAGAAATATGTAATTTTTGAGTGACCTGCTGAGAAGATAAATCATCTGTAATCGTTTCAGCTTGCAAAAAATAGCGAGCGATTTCTTGCTCGAGGTCTGTCATTTCTTCAAAATGTGAATCAATGACAGCTGCGATATCTGGTTTGTCCATAGGGAAGGCTCCTTTAAATGAGTCGTATTGGAAAAAGACTAGATTATTGAACTTTTACATTCATTATAACATATAATATAGGGATGAATAAATAAAAACGTATTTTACTGTAAAAACGAAAAAAGCTTCTTTCTTTTCCATAATTTTCTGCTCAAATTGTGGTACAATTAAGAGTAAGATTTTAAGTTAGAAATGAGACTGATTTGTATGAGAAAATTTAACAGCCATTCGATTCCGATTCGGCTTAATTTATTGTTTTCAATTGTCATTTTACTCTTTATGACCATTATTGGTCGTTTGTTGTATATGCAGGTTTTGAACAAGGATTTTTACGAAAAAAAGCTAGCCTCAGCTAGTCAGACCAAGGTCACAACCAGTTCTGCCCGTGGGGAAATCTATGATGCTAGTGGAAAACCTTTGGTAGAAAATACGTTAAAGCAGGTTGTTTCCTTTACGCGTAGTAATAAAATGACGGCTAAAGATCTGAAAGAAATCGCTAGTCAGTTGCTGGGATATGTGAGCATCAGTTCACCAAATTTGACAGAACGCCAGTTGGCAGATTACTATTTGGCTGATCCTGAAATCTATAAAAAAACAGTGGAGGCTCTCCCGAGTGAGAAACGCTTGGATTCAGATGGCAATCGCCTATCCGAATCAGAACTGTATAACAATGCGGTCGATAGCGTTCAAACGAGTCAACTAAACTATACAGAGGATGAAAAGAAAGAAATCTATCTTTTTAGTCAGTTAAATGCCGTTGGAAACTTTGCGACAGGAACCATTGTGACAGATGCCTTGACAGATACCCAGATTGCTCTGATTGCCTCTGCTTCGAAACAATTACCCGGTGTCAGTATTTCAACTTCATGGGATCGAAAAGTTCTAGAGACTTCCCTTTCTTCTATAGTAGGTAGTGTATCGAGTGAAAAAGCTGGTCTCCCAGCGGAAGAAGCAGATGCTTATCTTAAAAAAGGTTATTCTCTAAATGACCGTGTTGGGACCTCTTACCTAGAAAAGCAATACGAGGAAACCTTGCAAGGTAAACGCTCAGTGAAGGAAATTCATCTAGATAAGTACGGTAACATGGAAAGTGTCGAAAATATCGAAGATGGTACCAAAGGGAATAATATTAAACTGACCATTGATTTGGCCTTCCAAGATAGCGTGGATGCTCTGCTGAAAAGTTATTTTAATTCAGAGTTGGGAAATGGTGGGGCTAAGTATTCTGAAGGTGTGTATGCAGTCGCCCTTAACCCAAAAACAGGTGCTGTGTTATCCATGTCAGGGATCAAACATGACCTGAAAACGGGAGAGTTGACGCCAGATTCCTTGGGAACGGTAACCAATGTCTTTGTCCCAGGTTCGGTTGTCAAGGCGGCGACCATCAGTTCCGGTTGGGAAAATGGAGTCTTGTCAGGAAACCAGACCTTGACAGACCAGTCCATTGTCTTTCAAGGTTCAGCCCCAATTAATTCTTGGTATACTGCCTTTTCTGTGCCAATGCCGATTACGGCAGTTCAGGCTCTAGAGTATTCATCAAATGCTTATATGGTCCAAACAGCCTTAGGTCTTATGGGGCAAACCTATCAACCCAATATGTTTGTCGGTACCAGCAATCTAGAGTCTGCTATGGGGAAACTGCGTTCAACCTTTGGCGAATATGGCTTGGGATCTGCGACTGGGATTGACCTACCAGATGAATCCACTGGATTTATTCCCAAAGACTATAGCTTTGCTAATTACATTACTAATGCCTTTGGGCAGTTTGATAACTATACGCCCATGCAGTTGGCTCAGTATGTAGCAACTATTGCAAATGATGGTGTTCGTGTGGCTCCTCGTATTGTTGAAGGCATTTATGGTAATAATGATAAGGGAGGCCTAGGCGACTTGATTCAGCAACTGCAACCGACAGAGATGAATAAGGTCAATATATCCGACTCCGATATGAGTGTCTTGCACCAAGGTTTTTATCAGGTTGCTCATGGGACTAGCGGATTGACAACTGGACGTGCCTTTTCAAATGGTGCCTTGGTATCCATTAGCGGAAAAACGGGTACAGCCGAAAGCTATGTGGCAGATGGACAGCAAGCAATCAATACTAATGCGGTGGCCTATGCCCCATCTGATAATCCCCAAATCGCTGTTGCAGTGGTCTTTCCTCATAATACCAATCTAACAAATGGTGTAGGACCTTCCATTGCGCGTGACATTATCAATCTGTATCAAAAATACCATCCAATGAACTAGAAAGGAATTTATGCTTTATCCAACACCTATTGCTAAGCTGATTGACAGTTATTCCAAGTTACCAGGTATCGGGATTAAGACGGCTACGCGTCTGGCCTTTTATACGATTGGGATGTCTGATGACGATGTCAATGAATTTGCAAAAAATCTCCTTTCTGCTAAGAGAGAATTGACCTACTGTTCTATTTGTGGACGTTTGACAGACGACGATCCTTGTTCTATCTGTACCGATCCGACTCGTGACCAGACAACGATTTTGGTGCTAGAGGATAGTCGGGATGTGGCGGCTATGGAAAATATCCAAGAATACCATGGGCTTTATCATGTCTTGCATGGCCTCATTTCCCCTATGAATGGTATCAGTCCAGATGATATCAATCTCAAGAGCCTCATGACCCGTCTTATGGATAGTGAGGTTTCAGAAGTAATCGTAGCAACCAATGCTACAGCAGATGGGGAAGCGACTTCCATGTATCTTTCACGTTTGCTCAAGCCAGCTGGAATCAAGGTTACTCGTCTGGCACGAGGCCTCGCTGTGGGAGCAGATATCGAGTATGCGGACGAAGTCACACTCTTACGAGCCATTGAAAATCGAACAGAGTTGTAAGTCTAGACAAATTAACACACTCAATTCATTTATACAAAAATCACAGAGACCGACAGTTGTTTTATCGGTCTCTTTTTAGATTTATTGAAGACCAGTATCAGGTTCAAGTTTCAAAAAAGAAGCAAATATGATATACTAAAGAATGACTATTCTATTAGAATTGGAACCAATAATATGAAACAAACGATTATTCTTTTATACGGTGGACGTAGTGCAGAGCGTGAAGTTTCTGTCCTTTCAGCTGAAAGTGTGATGCGTGCGGTCAACTATGACCGTTTCACAGTCAAGACTTTCTTCATCAGCCAGTCAGGTGACTTTATTAAAACGCAAGAATTTAGCCATACTCCGGGGCAAGAAGACCGTCTCATGACCAATGAAACTATTGATTGGGATAAGCTGGTTGCACCAAGTGCCATCTACGAAGAAGGCGCAGTGGTCTTTCCAGTTCTTCATGGTCCAATGGGAGAAGATGGCTCTGTTCAAGGATTCTTGGAAGTTTTGAAAATGCCTTACGTTGGTTGCAACATCTTGTCATCAAGTCTTGCCATGGATAAAATCACGACCAAGCGTGTTTTAGAATCTGCTGGCATTACCCAAGTTCCTTATGTGGCTATCGTTGAAGGTGATGATGTGACTGCTAAAATTGCTGAAGTGGAAGAAAAATTGGCTTATCCAGTCTTCACTAAGCCGTCAAACATGGGTTCTAGTGTTGGTATTTCTAAGTCTGAAAATCAAGAAGAACTCCGTCAAGCTTTGAAACTTGCCTTCCAATATGACAGCCGTGTCTTGGTTGAGCAAGGAGTGAATGCCCGTGAAATCGAGATTGGTCTACTGGGCAACTACGATGTCAAAAGCACCCTTCCAGGAGAAGTGGTCAAGGATGTTGCCTTTTATGACTACGATGCCAAGTATATTGACAACAAGATTACTATGGACATCCCAGCCAAGATCAGTGATGATGTGATAGCTGTCATGCGTCAAAATGCAGAAACAGCCTTCCGTGCGATTGGTGGCCTCGGTCTCTCTCGTTGCGATTTCTTCTATACAGATAAGGGCGAGATTTTCCTAAACGAGCTTAATACCATGCCAGGTTTCACCCAGTGGTCTATGTATCCACTACTTTGGGATAATATGGGAATCAGCTACCCAGACCTAATCGAGCGTTTGGTTGACCTTGCCAAGGAAAGTTTTGACAAGCGCGAAGCGCATTTGCTATAAAAATGAAAGAGAGGGTAGAAGCCAGAACTGTCACTGCCAGGTGATTAGAGTTCTCGAGCTTCGACCCTTTTTAAAGGAGTAGAAATGAAATTAACAATCCATGAAGTGGCTCAAGTTGTCGGAGCTAAAAACGATGTTAGTCTTTTTGCGGATGCTCAGTTAGAAAATGCTGAGTTTGACAGTCGTTTGATTGGGGAAGGGGACTTGTTTGTGCCACTTAAAGGTGCGCGTGATGGTCACGACTTTATCGAAACAGCCTTTGAAAATGGTGCAGCAGTAACCTTGTCTGAGAAAGTGGTCGCAAATCATCCTTATATTTTAGTAGACGATGTTTTGACTGCCTTTCAACAACTAGCTGCCTACTATCTTGAAAAAACGGCTGTTGAGGTCTTTGCAGTTACGGGTTCAAATGGCAAGACAACCACCAAGGATATGTTGGCGCACTTGCTATCAACAACCTACAAAACCTACAAAACACAAGGAAACTACAATAACGAGATTGGCCTTCCTTACACAGTTCTCCACATGCCTGAAGGAACAGAAAAGTTGGTCTTGGAGATGGGGCAGGATCACTTGGGCGATATTCATCTTTTGTCTGAATTGGCTCATCCAAAGACAGCCATTGTGACCTTGGTTGGAGAGGCTCATTTGGCCTTTTTCAAAGACCGTTCAGAGATTGCAAAAGGAAAAATGCAAATTGCAGATGGTATGGCATCGGGTTCTTTGCTTTTGGCACCATCCGACCCGATTGTAGAGGACTACTTGCCAGCTGATAAAAAGGTGGTTCGTTTTGGGCAAGGAGCAGAGCTGGAAATCACAGACTTGATAGAGCGCAAGGATAGTCTGACCTTTAAGGCTAATTTCTTGGAACAAGCCCTTGATTTGCCAGTGACTGGTAAGTACAATGCCACCAATGCCATGATTGCGTCTTATATTGCCCTACAAGAAGGAGTTTCAGAGGAGCAGATTCGTCAGGCCTTCCAAAATCTTGAATTGACGCGTAACCGTACCGAGTGGAAGAAAGCAGCCAATGGTGCAGATATTCTGTCTGACGTATACAATGCCAATCCAACTGCTATGAAGTTGATTTTGGAGACTTTTTCGGCTATTCCAGCCAACGAAGGAGGCAAGAAAATCGCTGTTCTAGCAGACATGAAGGAACTCGGTGACCAGTCTGTTCAGCTCCATAACCAGATGATTTTGAGCCTTTCACCAGATGTGCTGGATACCGTGATTTTCTACGGAGAAGACATTGCAGAATTGGCCCAACTTGCCAGTCAAATGTTCCCAATAGGCCACGTTTACTACTTCAAGAAAACAGATGACCAAGACCAATTTGAAGACCTAGTCAAGCAGGTCAAGGAAAGCCTTGGGGCTCATGATCAAATCCTGCTCAAAGGCTCTAACTCTATGAACCTAGCTAAGCTGGTAGAAAGTTTAGAACATGAAGACAAGTGATTTTGTCAAGTATTTGCAAAGAATGATTGCTCTTACAGATACTGGATTAACCTTTACAAAGGATCCGTTTGACCGTGAGCGCTATGAAGACTTGCGAGGTCTTTTATCTGAAATGTTGAATCAAGCATCAGACCTTGATGCAGAAGAATTGGCAGAA
Source organism: bacterium (assembly GCA_905221455.1). Lineage (GTDB taxonomy): Bacteria > Bacillota > Bacilli > Lactobacillales > Streptococcaceae > Streptococcus. Next base: position 105,926 of record CAJNDF010000003.1, read on the forward strand.
GTCTTGAAACCAACTTCCGCTTATGCGACTCCGTTAATGGACGTCCGTGCTTGGATTGTTGAGGACGAAAAGATTTGTCTGGTTAGGGGACAAGGAGAGGATAGTTGGGCTCTGCCAGGTGGCTTTGGTGAAGTCGGCTATTCTCCAACCGAAAATATTCTCAAAGAAATTGAAGAAGAAACCGGTTTTAAAGCCAAAGTTGAAAGACTACTAGCTGTTTTTGATACCAATCGTTTCCAACTACAGAGCAAGCAATATGCAAAGTTTGTTTTTGAATGTAAGCTTCTTGATGGACAATTCCAAGAAAATCAAGAAATCGCTGACTTTCAATTTTTTGCCATTGACCAACTGCCAGCCTTATCTGAAAAACGCATTACCAAGGAGCAAATAGAGATTCTTTGGCAGGTTTATCAAGGCCAGAGGGAGCAATATCTTGACTAAGAAGATGATTATCGTATTTCTAAATCCATTTTTGACAAATAGCATGGTATAATAAAATGCAGGAAAATTTTGAATCATGAGGAAGACTAGATGAATTTATGGGATATTTTCTTTACGACCCAAGCAACAGAACCACCTAAATTTGACCTTTTTTGGTATGTCAGTATATTTACACTCTTGGCTTTGACCTTTTATACAGCCTATCGTTATCGTGAAAAGAAGGGCTATCAACGATTTTTCCAAATCTTACAGGCAGTTCAGTTAATCCTTCTCTATGGTTGGTACTGGTGCAATCACATGCCACTGTCAGAAAGCTTACCCTTTTACCATTGTCGTATGGCCATGTTTGTGGTACTTTTGCTTCCTGGGCAGTCCAAATATCGGCAGTATTTTGCATTGTTAGGAACATTTGGGACATTAGCAGCCTTTGTTTATCCAGTGCCCGATGCCTATCCTTTCCCACACATTGCCATTTTATCCTTTATCTTTGGGCATTTAGCACTCTTGGGGAACTCTCTAGTTTATCTCTTGAGACAGTACGATGCAAGAATGCTAGATGTGAAAAGAATTTTTATCATGACTTTTGCCCTAAATGCCTTGATTTTTGTAGTTAATTTGGTAACAGGTGGTGATTACGGATTCTTGACAAAACCGCCATTGGTTGGGGATCATGGCTTAGTGGCTAATTATTTAATCGTTTCTCTGGCCTTATCAGCAGCGATTACTTTGACAAAGAAAATCTTGGAACTATTTTTAGAACAAGAAGCAGAAAAAATGATTGCAAAGAAAGCTTAGAAATGAGCTTTCTTTTTTGGCAATAGACAGATTGTCGTTGGCTACATAGAACAGAAAAATTCTTGTAAAGGAAAAGTGAAAAAATGGCTAGTAAATTTAGGAAAAACTAAGCACGATTGGATTTTTTGTGTTATAATATTCTGTGAATAGCTATGCCCTATTTTAGCTATATTGAATAGAAGTTTGAAACTTGGAAGAGAGAGGATGCGATGTAATGGCTAGAGAAGGCTTTTTTACAGGTCTAGATATTGGAACAAGCTCTGTCAAGGTGCTTGTAGCCGAGCAGAGAAATGGTGAATTAAATGTAATTGGCGTGAGTAATGCCAAAAGTAAAGGTGTAAAGGATGGAATTATTGTTGATATTGATGCAGCAGCAACTGCTATCAAATCAGCCATTTCCCAAGCAGAAGAAAAGGCAGGCATTTCGATTAAATCAGTGAATGTCGGCTTACCTGGTAATCTTTTGCAGGTAGAACCAACTCAAGGGATGATTCCAGTAACATCTGATACAAAGGAAATTACGGATCAAGATGTTGAAAATGTTGTCAAATCAGCTTTGACAAAGAGTATGACACCTGACCGTGAAGTCATTACCTTTGTTCCTGAAGAATTTATTGTGGATGGTTTCCAAGGGATTCGTGACCCACGGGGCATGATGGGGGTTCGCCTTGAAATGCGTGGCTTGCTTTATACAGGACCTCGTACTATCTTGCATAATTTGCGTAAGACAGTTGAACGTGCAGGTGTTCAGGTTGAAAATGTTATCATTTCGCCACTAGCAATGGTTCAATCAGTTTTGAACGAAGGTGAACGTGAATTTGGTGCTACAGTGATTGATATGGGGGCAGGGCAAACGACTGTCGCTACAATCCGTAACCAAGAACTCCAGTTTACCAATATTCTCCAAGAAGGCGGAGATTATGTAACTAAGGATATCTCTAAAGTCTTGAAAACTTCTCAGAAGTTGGCTGAAGGTTTGAAATTAAACTATGGAGAGGCTTATCCTCCTCTTGCAAGTAAAGAAACCTTCCAAGTAGAGGTTATTGGGGAAGTAGAACCTGTTGAAGTGACAGAAGATTACTTGTCAGAGATTATTTCCGCACGAATCAAGCATATCTTTGAACAAATCAAACAAGATCTAGAAAGAAGACACTTATTGGATCTTCCTGGTGGAATTGTTTTGATCGGTGGGAATGCTATTTTACCAGGTATGGTAGAATTGGCTCAAGAAGTCTTTGGTGTCCGTGTGAAACTCTATGTTCCAAACCAAGTTGGTATTCGCAATCCAGCCTTTGCGCATGTGATCAGTCTATCAGAATTCGCTGGACAATTGACAGAAGTTAATCTTTTGGCTCAAAGAGCAGTCAAGGGTGAGGTTGCTCTGACTCATCAACCAATTAGTTTTGGAGGAATGATTCAGAAAACAGCTCAGTTTGTACAATCAACGCCTGTTCAACCAGCCCCTGCTCCAGAAGTAGAGCCTGTGGCGCCTGCAGAACCAATGGCGGATTTCCAACAAGCTTCACAAAATAAACCGAAATTAGCAGATCGTTTCCGTGGCTTGATCGGAAGCATGTTTGACGAATAAAGAGGAAAAATAAATTATGACATTTTCATTTGATACAGCTGCTGCTCAAGGTGCAGTGATTAAAGTAATTGGTGTCGGTGGAGGCGGTGGCAATGCCATCAACCGTATGGTCGACGAAGGTGTTACAGGCGTAGAATTTATCGCAGCAAACACAGATGTACAAGCATTGAGCAGTACAAAAGCTGAGACTGTTATTCAGTTGGGTCCTAAATTGACTCGCGGTTTGGGTGCAGGAGGTCAACCTGAGGTTGGTCGTAAAGCTGCTGAAGAAAGTGAAGAGACACTGACTGAAGCTATCAGTGGTGCAGATATGGTCTTCATCACTGCTGGTATGGGAGGAGGATCTGGAACTGGAGCTGCTCCTGTTATTGCTCGTATCGCCAAAGATTTGGGCGCCCTTACAGTTGGTGTTGTGACACGTCCTTTCGGTTTTGAAGGAAGCAAACGTGGTCAATTTGCTGTAGAAGGAATCAATCAACTTCGTGAGCATGTAGATACTCTATTGATCATCTCAAACAACAACTTGCTTGAAATTGTTGATAAGAAAACTCCACTTCTTGAAGCTCTTAGCGAGGCAGATAACGTACTTCGTCAAGGTGTTCAAGGAATTACCGATTTGATTACTAATCCAGGATTGATTAACCTTGACTTTGCCGATGTGAAAACAGTTATGGCAAATAAAGGGAACGCTCTTATGGGGATTGGTATCGGTAGTGGAGAAGAACGTGTGGTAGAAGCAGCTCGTAAGGCAATTTATTCACCACTTCTTGAAACAACTATTGACGGTGCTGAGGATGTTATCGTCAACGTTACTGGTGGTCTTGATTTAACCTTGATTGAAGCTGAAGAGGCTTCACAAATTGTGAACCAGGCAGCAGGTCAAGGAGTGAACATCTGGCTCGGTACTTCAATTGATGAAAGTATGCGTGATGAAATTCGCGTAACAGTTGTTGCAACTGGTGTTCGTCAAGACCGCGTAGAAAAGGTTGTGGCTCCACAAACTAGACCTACTACTAACTACCGTGAGACAGTGAAACCAGCTCATTCACATGGCTTTGATCGTCATTTTGATATGGCAGAAACAGCTGAATTGCCAAAACAAAATCCACGTCGTTTGGAACCAACTCAGGCATCTGCTTTTGGTGATTGGGATCTTCGCCGTGAATCGATTGTTCGTACAACAGATTCAGTCGTTTCTCCGGTTGAACGCTTTGAAGCCCCAACGTCACAAGATGAAGATGAATTGGATACACCTCCATTTTTCAAAAATCGTTAAGTAAATGAATGTAAAAGAAAATACAGAACTTGTTTTTCGAGAAGTCGCAGAGGCGAGTCTGAATGCTCATCGAGAGAGTGGTTCAGTCTCTGTCATTGCAGTTACCAAGTATGTAGATGTACCGACAGCGGAAGCCTTGCTTCCGCTAGGTGTTCATCATATCGGTGAAAATCGTGTCGATAAGTTTCTAGAGAAATATGAAGCTTTAAAAGATCGAGATGTGACTTGGCATTTGATTGGTACCTTGCAAAGACGTAAGGTAAAAGATGTCATTCAATACGTTGATTATTTCCATGCCTTGGATTCAGTTAAGCTAGCAGAGGAAATTCAAAAAAGAAGTGACCGAGTCATCAAGTGTTTCATTCAGGTAAATATTTCTAAAGAAGAAAGCAAACACGGTTTTTCGAGAGAGGAACTGCTGGAAATCTTGCCAGAGTTAGCCAGACTAGATAAGATTGAATATGTTGGTTTGATGACGATGGCACCTTTTGAGGCTAGCAGTGAGCAGTTGAAAGAAATTTTCAAGGCGACCCAAGATTTACAAAGAGAAATTCAAGAAAAACAAATTCCAAATATGCCTATGACCGAGTTAAGTATGGGAATGAGTCGTGATTATAAAGAAGCGATTCAATTCGGTTCCACCTTTGTTCGTATAGGTACAGCATTTTTTAAGTAGGAGAGAACTATGTCTTTAAAAGATAGATTCGATAGATTTATAGATTATTTTACGGAGGATGAGGATTCAACGATTCCTTATGAAAAAGGAAATGAACCCGTGTTTACTCCAGTAAATTCTTCACAGGAACCGGCTCTCCCAATGAATCAACCTTCACAGTCTGCTGGTGTAAAAGATAGCAATATCACCAAACTGCATGCACGACAACAGGAATTGGCAAATCAGAGCCAGCGTTCAACTGATAAGGTCATTATAGATGTTCGTTATCCTAGAAAATATGAAGATGCAACAGAAATTGTTGATTTATTGGCAGGAAACGAAAGTATTTTAATTGATTTTCAGTATATGACAGAGGTGCAGGCTCGCCGTTGTTTGGACTATTTGGATGGAGCTTGTCATGTTTTAGCTGGAAATCTGAAAAAGGTAGCATCTACTATGTATCTGTTAACACCAGTGAATGTTATTGTGAATGTAGAAGATATTCGTTTACCAGATGAAGAACAAAATGGTGAGTTTGGCTTTGATATGAAGCGAAATAGAGTACGATAATGATTTTTTTAATTCGTATGATTTATAATGCAGTGGATATTTACTCCCTGATTTTGGTAGCCTTTGCTGTCATGTCTTGGTTTCCAGGTGCCTATGAATCAAGTTTGGGTCGTTGGATTGTAGCATTGGTAAAACCAGTGCTTGCTCCCTTGCAACGCCTTCCTTTACAGATAGCGGGTCTTGATTTATCTGTTTGGGTTGCGATTGTTTTGATTCGATTTTTAGGAGAAAACCTAGTTCGTTTTCTGGCGATGATAGGATGAATAAAGGGATTTACCAGCATTTCTCCATAGAAGATCGTCCGTTTCTTGATAAGGGAATGGAATGGATAAAGAAGGTAGAAGATAGCTATGCTCCTTTTTTAACTCCTTTTATCAATCCTCATCAGGAGAAGCTATTAAAAATTTTAGCCAAAACCTATGGCCTTGCTTGTAGCAGTAGTGGGGAATTCGTCTCGAGTGAGTATGTTCGAGTTTTATTACACCCAGATTATTTCCAACCAGAGTTTTCAGATTTTGAAATATCTCTCCAGGAAATTGTGTATTCCAATAAATTTGAACACTTAACGCATGCTAAGATTTTAGGGACAGTCATCAATCAATTAGGGATTGAACGGAAACTTTTTGGAGATATCCTAGTAGATGAAGAACGGGCGCAGATTATGATTAATCAGCAGTTTCTTCTTCTCTTTCAAGATGAATTAAAGAAAATTGGCCGTATACCCGTTTCGCTGGAGGAATGTCCTTTCACCGAGAAAATAGATAAGCTAGAACAGTATCGAGAGCTGGATTTATGTGTGTCTAGTTTTAGATTAGATGTTCTTTTATCAAATGTTTTGAAACTATCTAGGAATCAAGCAAACCAATTGATTGAAAAGAAACTTGTCCAAGTGAATTACCATGTGGTAGACAAATCAGATTATACTGTTCAAGTCGGAGACTTGATTAGTGTGAGAAAATTTGGGCGCTTGAGATTGCTTCAAGATAAGGGACAAACAAAAAAAGAGAAGAAAAAAATAACCGTCCAGTTATTATTAAGTAAGTGAGGAATAGAATGCCAATTACATCATTAGAAATAAAGGACAAGACCTTTGGAACTCGATTCAGAGGTTTTGATCCAGAAGAAGTCGATGAATTTTTAGATATTGTAGTTCGTGATTACGAAGATTTGGTCCGCTCAAATCATGACAAGGAATTACATATTAAGAGCTTGGAAGAACGTTTGTCTTACTTTGATGAGATGAAAGATTCATTGAGCCAGTCTGTATTGATTGCCCAAGATACAGCTGAGCGAGTGAAACAAGCGGCACATGAACGTTCAAACAATATCATTCACCAAGCAGAGCAAGATGCGCAACGCTTGTTGGAAGAAGCTAAATATAAGGCAAACGAGATTCTTCGTCAAGCAACAGACAATGCTAAGAAAGTTGCTGTTGAAACAGAAGAATTGAAGAACAAGAGCCGTGTATTCCACCAACGTCTCAAATCTACAATTGAGAGTCAGTTGGCTATTGTTGAATCTTCAGATTGGGAAGATATTCTTCGTCCAACAGCTACTTATCTTCAAACCAGTGATGAAGCCTTTAAAGAAGTGGTTAGCGAAGTACTTGGAGAACCGATTCCAGCTCCAATTGAGGAAGAACCAATTGATATGACACGTCAATTCTCTCAAGCAGAAATGGCAGAGTTACAAGCTCGTATTGAGGCAGCCAATAAAGAATTGGCTGAATTTGAAGCTCAGGCTAAACAGGAAGTGGAAGATCCAACTCCTGTAGTGAGTCCTCAAATTGAAGAAGAGCCTGCTCATCCAGTTGGTCCAATGTATGAAGAACCAGAAGTAGCTCCAGTGCATCCGACAGGTCCAACACCAGCTACAGAAACTATTGATTCAGCACCAGGATTTGAAGCACCGCAAGAATCCGTTACAATTTTATAAGAAATGATCTGAGAACAATATCTTACCTTTATATTTCCAGCGAGCAGGAGATGGTGTGAGTCCTGCATTCCCTAATGATAAGATTATCCTCTCAAAAACTCAAGTCTGAATGGAGTAAGATTTGACGTTCCCCACGTTACGGGATAAGAGGGAGAAAGATTAGATCTTTTTCCGAATAAAGGTGGTACCACGATTTTCGTCCTTTTTGGAAGTCGTGGTTTTTAATTTGTTATTATTTATAAAGGAGATACCATGAAACTCAAAGATACCCTTAACCTTGGGAAAACAGCTTTCCCAATGCGTGCAGGCCTTCCTACCAAAGAGCCAGTTTGGCAAAAGGAATGGGAAGATGCAAAACTTTATCAACGTCGTCAAGAATTGAACCAAGGAAAACCTCATTTCACCTTGCATGATGGCCCTCCATACGCGAACGGAAATATCCACGTTGGACACGCAATGAACAAGATTTCAAAAGATATCATTGTTCGTTCAAAATCTATGTCAGGATTTTATGCACCATATATTCCAGGTTGGGATACACATGGTCTGCCAATCGAGCAAGTTTTGGCAAAACAGGGTGTCAAACGTAAAGAAATGGATTTGGTTGAGTACTTGAAACTTTGCCGTGAATACGCTCTTTCACAAGTAGATAAACAACGTGAAGACTTCAAACGTTTGGGTGTTTCTGGTGATTGGGAAAATCCATATGTGACCTTGACTCCGGACTATGAAGCAGCCCAAATCCGTGTCTTTGGTGAGATGGCTAATAAAGGTTATATCTACCGTGGTGCTAAGCCAGTTTACTGGTCTTGGTCATCTGAGTCTGCTCTTGCGGAAGCAGAGATTGAATACCATGACTTGCTTTCAACTTCTCTTTACTATGCCAATAAGGTAAAAGATGGCAAAGGTGTTCTAGATACAGATACTTATATCGTTGTCTGGACAACGACTCCATTTACCATCACAGCTTCTCGTGGTTTGACTGTCGGAGCAGATATTGATTACGTCTTGGTTCAACCTGCTGGTGAAGCCCGTAAGTTTGTGGTTGCTGCAGAATTGTTGAACAGCTTGTCTGAGAAATTTGGCTGGGCTGACGTTCAAGTTTTGGCAACTTACCGTGGTCAAGAATTGAACCATATTGTAACAGAACACCCATGGGATACGGCTGTAGATGAATTGGTTATCCTTGGTGACCACGTTACGACTGACTCTGGTACAGGTATTGTCCATACAGCCCCTGGTTTTGGTGAGGACGACTACAATGTTGGTATTGCTAATGGTCTTGAAGTCGCAGTGACTGTTGACGAACGTGGTATCATGATGAAGAATGCTGGTCCTGAGTTTGAAGGCCAATTCTACGATAAGGTTGTTCCAACTGTTATTGAAAAACTTGGTAGCCTCCTTCTTGCTCAAGAAGAAATCTCTCACTCATACCCATTTGACTGGCGTACGAAAAAACCAATTATCTGGCGTGCAGTTCCACAATGGTTTGCCTCAGTTTCAAAATTCCGCCAAGAAATCTTGGATGAAATTGAAAAAGTGAAATTCCACTCAGAATGGGGTAAAGTCCGTCTTTACAACATGATTCGTGACCGTGGTGACTGGGTTATCTCTCGTCAACGTGCTTGGGGTGTTCCGCTTCCAATCTTCTACGCTGAAGATGATACAGCTATCATGACAGCTGAAACGATTGAACACGTAGCTCAACTCTTTGAGGAACACGGATCTATTATCTGGTGGGAACGTGATGCCAAAGACCTATTACCAGAAGGATTTACGCATCCAGGTTCACCAAATGGCGAATTCAAGAAAGAAACAGATATCATGGACGTTTGGTTTGACTCAGGTTCATCATGGAATGGAGTGGTAGTAAACCGTCCTGAGTTGACTTACCCAGCAGACCTTTACCTAGAAGGTTCTGACCAGTACCGTGGTTGGTTCAACTCTTCACTCATCACATCTGTTGCCAACCATGGCGTAGCACCTTACAAACAAATCTTGTCACAAGGTTTTGCCCTTGACGGTAAAGGTGAGAAGATGTCTAAATCTCTTGGAAATACCATTGCTCCTAGCGATGTTGAAAAACAATTTGGTGCGGAAATCTTGCGTCTCTGGGTAACAAGTGTTGACTCAAGCAATGACGTGCGTATCTCTATGGATATCTTGAGCCAAGTCTCTGAAACTTACCGTAAGATTCGTAACACTCTTCGTTTCTTGATTGCTAATACATCTGACTTTAACCCAGCTGAGGATGCAGTAGCTTACGATGAGCTTCGTTCAGTTGATAAGTATATGACTATTCGCTTTAACCAGCTTGTTAAGACCATTCGTGACGCTTATGCTAACTTTGAATTCTTGACAATCTATAAGGCCTTGGTAAACTTTATCAATGTTGATTTGTCAGCCTTCTACCTTGATTTTGCCAAAGATGTTGTCTATATAGAAGGTGCCAAATCATTGGAACGCCGTCAAATGCAGACTGTTTTCTATGACATTCTTGTGAAAATTACCAAACTCTTGACACCAATCCTCCCTCACACTGCAGAGGAAATCTGGTCATATCTTGAGTTTGAAGCGGAAGACTTCGTTCAATTGTCAGAATTACCAGAAGCAGAAACATTTGCTAATCAAGAGGAAATCTTGGAAACCTGGGCTGCCTTCATGGACTTCCGTGGACAAGCTCAAAAAGCCTTGGAAGAAGCGCGTAATGCCAAAGTTATCGGTAAATCACTTGAAGCACACTTGACAGTTTATCCAAACGAAGTGGTGAAAACCTTACTCGAAGCACTAAACAGCAATGTAGCTCAACTTTTGATTGTGTCTGAATTGACCATCGCAGAAGGCCCAGCTCCAGAAGCTGCCGTTAGCTTCGAAGATGTAGCCTTCACAGTAGAACGCGCTGTAGGTGAAGTATGTGACCGTTGCCGTCGTATCGACCCAACTACTGCAGAACGCAGTTACCACGCAGTCATCTGTGACCACTGTGCTAGCATCGTAGAAGAAAACTTTGCGGAAGCAGTCGCAGAAGGATTTGAAGAGAAATAAGGTTGAAAAGTCCAGAGAAAACTCAATTTGAGAAGAAAAGATAACTAATCTTATAGACTATAAAACGCATTGTATCAGGGTTTTGAACACCTGATACGATGCGTTTTTATTTATTTTGAAAATTTGCGAGGTGTGACTTTTTATACTCAACAAGAATCAAAGAGAAAGTTAGCAAGCTAACAGCAGTAAGATAAAATATGAATTTGATATTGCGGATAAGATTGGAAAATTGTGTCACGTTTTTACAACAATAAATTTGTATAAGTTGTTTTTGATTTCTGAAGAGTATCATATTTTATTTCATATTATACAAATTTTTATTTTATAATATCAGAAAATACTTTTTTTTTTTAGCAAATATGATACAATTTTATTTGAAAAAAAATAAAAAGGAGATTTTATTATGAAATCAAAAACACTTGCTTTAATTAGTGGTATCGTCGGTCTTGTGGGAGGAATTTTACTTCTTATTGGTCCTTTTGTCTTGTTGGGAACAGCGGTAAATACAGCTGCTACAACTCTTAATGGAGGAGCTACTGCAGGGGCTGTTTCAGGTGTTGCCTTACTCTTGAATGCCTTGAAGATTGCAAATCTTGTTCTTGGAATCATTGCTATTGTTTACTATAAAGGAGATAATCGTGTAGGTGCAGCTCCGTCAGTACTAATGATTGTTTCTGGTGGAGTTAGTCTCATTCCATTCTTAGGATGGGTTGGGGGCATCCTTGCTATTATCGGAGGATCTCTATTCCTTGCAACATTGAAAAAATTCAAATCAGAAGAATAAAAGGTGTTTTAGCATGAAAAGAACAAAAAAGTTTATCGGTCTAGGAGTAGTTCTATTATCTGTTTCTCTTCTCGTTGCATGTGGAGCACAAAGTTCAAAGACTACTTCAACAAGTAATGATGAGAAGACAGTAGCAACATCTAATACCTCAAAAGAAACAATCACTTTTGATACACCGGTTGTAACAGACGATGCGATTGAATCAATGCGTACTTATGCAGATTATATAGATCTTTATAAAAAGATTTTTGATGATTATTTTACTAAAGCTGAGGAAAGTTTCAAAGGAACAGCTATGGAAAATAATGAGTCGTTTACCAAACTAAAAGAGTCAACTCAAAAATTATTCGATGCGCAGAAAAAAATATATGATTTGCTAGGGTCAACTGAGCTCAAGGAAGATGATAAATCAAAATTGTCTCAACAATTGAAAGATTTTAGAGATAATTTGCAGAAACAGTTGAAAACTTTGACATCGCAACTACAATAAGATAGAAATTATTTTTTGTAGTAACTGAGAATAATTGGTTAAATTACACCCCAAATGTTAGAAATTGGGGTGTTTTTTAAAGATTAAATAATGAAGATAGAATAGAAACAACCAAAAACAATGTGATTGCCAAACAGTCCTTTCCTTTTTGGTTTTGACTAGCTTTTTTGTGAAAAATTGTGTAAAATAGAATAGATAAACGAGGGGAAACCTCGGAAAATTTAAAGGAGAATCCATCTAATGGTAAAATTGGTTTTTGCTCGCCACGGTGAGTCTGAATGGAACAAAGCTAACCTTTTCACAGGTTGGGCTGATGTTGATTTGTCTGAAAAAGGTACACAACAAGCGATTGACGCTGGTAAATTGATCAAAGAAGCTGGTATCGAATTTGACCAAGCTTACACTTCAGTATTGAAACGTGCTATCAAAACAACTAACTTGGCTCTTGAAGCTTCTGACCAATTGTGGGTTCCAGTTGAAAAATCATGGCGCTTGAACGAACGTCACTACGGTGGTTTGACTGGTAAAAACAAAGCTGAAGCTGCTGAACAATTTGGTGATGAGCAAGTTCACATCTGGCGTCGTTCATACGATGTATTGCCTCCAAACATGGACCGTGATGATGAGCACTCAGCTCACACAGACCGTCGTTACGCTTCACTTGACGACTCAGTTATCCCAGATGCTGAAAACTTGAAAGTGACTTTGGAACGTGCCCTTCCATTCTGGGAAGATAAAATCGCTCCAGCTCTTAAAGATGGTAAAAACGTATTCGTAGGGGCTCACGGTAACTCAATCCGTGCCCTTGTAAAACACATCAAAGGTTTGTCAGATGACGAAATCATGGACGTGGAAATCCCTAACTTCCCACCATTGGTATTCGAATTCGACGAAAAATTGAACGTAGTTTCTGAATACTACCTTGGAAAATAAAAAATTGTAAGTCTAGAATTGATTTCTAGGCTTTTTATTTTTGCTTCTAGTTTTCAACTAGTTGAAAAAGCGTTATACTAGTAGTAGGAAGTAATACTCAATGAAAATCAAAGAGTAAACTAGGAAGCTAGCCGCAGGCTGCTCAAAACAGTGTTTTGAGGTTGTAGATGGAAGCTGACGTGGTTTGAAGAGATTTTTGAGGAGTATAATTTGTTTTAGAGAGGGTGGGTCTGATGGCTTATATTGAGATGAAACACTGTTACAAGCGTTATCAGGTTGGGGACACGGAGATTGTGGCCAATCGTGATGTGAATTTTGAGATTGAAAAGGGAGAATTGGTTATTATTTTAGGTGCATCAGGTGCAGGTAAGTCAACAGTTCTTAACCTTCTTGGGGGAATGGACACCAATGATGAGGGGGAAATCTGGATTGATGGTGTCAATATTGCAGACTATAGTTCCCATCAGCGCACCAATTACCGTAGAAATGATGTGGGTTTTGTTTTTCAGTTTTATAATCTAGTTTCCAATCTGACAGCTAAGGAAAATGTGGAACTGGCTTCTGAAATCGTGATGGATGCCTTGGATCCTGAGCAGGTTTTGACAGATGTAGGTCTGGCTCATCGTCTCAATAATTTTCCAGCTCAGCTGTCTGGAGGGGAGCAACAGCGAGTCTCCATTGCACGCGCGGTAGCCAAAAATCCTAAAATTCTCCTTTGTGATGAACCTACTGGCGCCTTGGATTATCAGACGGGGAAGCAAGTCTTGAAAATTCTTCAAGATATGTCTCGTCAAAAAGGGGCAACAGTGATTATCGTGACCCATAATAGCGCGCTAGCTCCTATTGCGGATCGCGTGATTCATATGCATGATGCCAGTGTCAAGGATGTGGTGATTAACCAGCATCATCAGGATATTGACAGTTTGGAGTACTAGCATGATTAAACGAAAAGCTTATTGGAAGGACTTAATTCAGTCCTTCACAGGCTCCAAGGGGCGTTTTTTATCCATCTTGACCCTGATGATGTTGGGATCTTTAGCCTTAGTAGGTCTCAAAGTGACTAGCCCCAACATGGAGGCGACCACCAATGCTTATTTCACAACTGCTCAAACCTTGGATTTGGCAGTTATGTCTAACTATGGTTTGGATCAAGCAGATCAAAAAGAACTAGAACAGATAGAGGGCGCAGAGGTTGAGTTTGGCTATTTGACAGATGTGACTATGGATAATGGGCAGGATGCTATTCGGCTGTATTCCAAACCAGAGCGAATTTCAACCTTTCAGTTAAGAGAGGGGCGACTTCCGCAGTCAGACCAGGAAATCGCTTTGGCAAGTCATCTGCAGAGTCAATATAGCGTGGGACAGGAGATTAGTTTTAAAGAAAAAGAAGGTAGTCATTCCTCATTAAAAGACCATACTTTTACCATTACTGGTTTTGTGGATTCGGCTGAAATCCTCTCTCAGCGAGATATGGGCTATGCAGGAAGTGGAAGTGGGACTCTGACAGCCTACGGGGTGATTTTGCCTAGTCAGTTTGATCAGAAAGTCTACAATATAGCTCGTTTGAAATATCAAGATTTAGCAGGCTTAAATGCCTTTTCAGTAGCTTATGAAGAAAAATCCAAGCAACATCAGGAAGACCTTGAACAAGCTTTATCAGATAATGGCAAGGCACGTCTGCAAGTGTTGAAAAAAGAAGGTCAAGAATCTCTCGATAAGGGGCAAGAGACCCTTAATAAGGCTCAGGCAAATTTACAGGAAGGCAAGAGTCGTTTAGCAACTGCTCAAGCTCGTTTACAGGCTCAGGAAAGTCAATTATCCTTGCTCCCTCAAGCTCAGAGAGAGCAGGTCAGTGCTCAACTTACCCAAGCCAAGCAGGAATTGAGCAAAGAAGAGGACAAACTAAAGCAGGCTGAACAAAATTTAGCCCAAGAAAAGGAAAAATTAGAAAAACATCAGCAAGTTTTGGATGATTTGGCTGAGCCCAAGTATCAGGTCTATAATCGTCAGACCATGCCAGGTGGTCAGGGCTATCTCATGTACAGCAATGCTTCAGCCAGTATTCGGGCAGTGGGCAATATCTTTCCTGTAGTTCTTTATGCCGTTGCAGCCATGGTGACTTTCACAACTATGACTCGCTTTGTGGATGAAGAGCGAACACATGCAGGGATTTTTAAGGCCTTGGGCTATCGCAGTAAGGATATTATCGCCAAATTTCTCCTTTATGGACTAGTAGCTGGGACTGTCGGAACGGCTCTAGGTAGTATACTTGGTCATTATTTGCTAGCCAGTGTGATTTCAGGTGTTATTACAAAAGGTATGGTGGTGGGAGAAACCCAGATTCAGTTCTATTGGACCTATAGCATACTAGCTCTTGGCTTGAGTTTGTTGGCGAGTGTGTTACCAGCCTATCTGGTGGCTCGGAGGGAACTTCACGACGAAGCAGCCCAACTTTTACTGCCTAAACCACCTGTTAAAGGAGCCAAAATCTTACTAGAGCGCATCGGTTTTATCTGGCGTCGTCTCAGTTTTACCCATAAGGTAACAGCCCGCAATATCTTTCGTTATAAACAGCGGATGTTGATGACAATCTTTGGTGTGGCTGGTTCTGTAGCCCTGCTCTTTGCAGGCTTGGGCATTCAATCCTCTGTAGCAGGAGTTCCGTCTAGACAGTTTCAACAAATCCAACAGTATCAAATGATTGTCTCTGAAAATCCAAGTGCGACCAATCAGGACAAGGCAAATCTAGAAGAAGTGTTGAAAGGGCAGGATATCCAAGCCTACCAGAAAATTTATTCTAAGACGCTAGACAAGAATTTCAAAGGCAAGGCTGGCCTTCAGACCATTACCCTTATGATGACAGAGAAGGAGGATTTGACACCCTTTATCCATCTGCAAAATCATCAGCAGGAGCTGTCATTAAAAGATGGAGTTGTCATCACAGCTAAACTAGCCCAGCTGGCAGGTGTCAAGGTTGGACAGACTCTAGAAATTGAAGGTAAGAAGCTAAAGATAGCCGCTATTACTGAGAACTACGTTGGTCACTTTATTTATATGAGTCAAGCTAGCTATGAGCAACTTTACGGACAGCTACCCCCATCCAACACTTATCTGGTTACGCTAAAGGATACTAGTGCGCCTAGTATCGAAAGGCAGGCAGGCTTGCTTATGAATCAAGCTGCTGTGTCCAGTGTCGTTCAAAATGCTTCAGCCATTCGACTCTTTGACTCTGTTGCTAGCTCACTCAATCAGACCATGACCATCTTGGTCATCGTGTCTGTTCTATTGGCTATCGTTATCCTCTACAATCTGACCAATATCAATGTTGCTGAGAGAATCAGGGAACTCTCTACTATCAAGGTTCTCGGTTTTCATAATAATGAAGTCACCCTCTACATTTACCGTGAGACGATTGTGCTGTCCCTTGTGGGAATCGTACTGGGTTTGGTATCTGGTTTCTATTTACACCAATTTTTGATTCAAATGATTTCGCCTGCGACTATTCTCTTTTATCCGCAGGTAGGCTGGGAGGTCTATGTAATCCCAGTGGCAGCAGTAAGCATCATTTTGACCCTACTTGGTTTCTTTGTCAATTATCATCTGAGAAAGGTTGATATGTTAGAAGCCTTGAAATCTGTAGAGTAATACTCAATGAAAATCAAAGAGCAAACTAGGAAGCTAGCCGCAGGCTGTACTTAAGTACGGTAAGGCGACGATGACGTGGTTTGAATTAGTATAAGGTAGTTGTTTTTATCTGATTGAACTTGTATTTACTCGTATTCAAAAATCCTCCGTTTCAAAGAGCAGGGTGAACTCTTTGTGACAGAGGATTTTTTCTATAGGGCTTTAGCAGCTGCAATTGCAGCTTCGAAGTTGGGTTCTGAGTTGATATTGTCCACGTATTCAACGTAGCGAATGGTATTGTCAGTATCAAGGACAAAGACTGCGCGTGCCAATAGGTGCCATTCATTGATTAAGAGGGCATAGTCACGTCCAAAGGAATGGTCGAAATAGTCTGAGAGCATGATGGCATTTTCAATACCTTCAGCACCACACCAACGTTTTTGGGCAAAGGGTAGGTCCATGGAAACAGTCAAGACGACCGTGTTGTCCAGTCCAGCCAGTTCTTGGTTAAAACGGCGCGTTTGAGTTGAGCAGATGCCTGTATCGATAGAAGGCACGACACTCAAGACTTTTTTCTTGCCATCAAAATCAGCTAGAGATTTTTTAGAAAGGTCTGTTGTAGTGAGAGAAAAATCAAGTGCCTTGTCGCCGACTTGTAGTTGTTTACCTGTAAAGCTAACAGGATTTCCGAGGAAAGTTACCATAGGATACTCCAATCTTTTTTCTTCCATTTTAGCTGAAACGGTCAGAATTTTCCAATGATTTGACCGGAAATATGGGTATAGAAAAAACGCCAATTCGGAAAAGAATGACGTTTTTCAGAGGCTTATACTCAATGAAAATCAAAGAGCAAACTAGGAAACTAGCCGCAGGCTGTACTTGAGTACGGCAAGGCGACGTTGACGTGGTTTGAATTTGATTTTCGAAGAGTATTATTTTGCCAATCCTTCAGCAATCTTGTCAAGGTTGTATTTCATCATGTTGTAGTAGCTGTCGCCTTCTTTACCTTGTTCTGCGATAGAGTCAGTAAAGATTTGTGCGTAGATTGGGATGTTTGTATCTTGAGAAACAGTTTTCATTGGACGGTCATCCACGCTTGATTCTACAAAGAGTGAAGGAGTTTTTGTTTGACGAAGTTTTTCAACCAAAGTCTTGATTTGGTCAGGTGTTCCTTCTTCTTCAGTGTTGATTTCCCAGATGTAGGCACTTGGGACACCGTAGGCTTTAGAGAAGTATTTGAAGCATCCTTCGCTGGTTACGATGAGTTTTTTCTCAGCAGGGATGTTGTTAAATTTCTCTTTAGCTTCCTTGTCAAGCTTGTCTAGTTTTTCAGTATATTCTTTGAGATTTTTTTCGTAGAATTCCTTGTTGCTAGGGTCTTTAGCGCTCAATTGTTTTGCGATATTTTTAGCAAAAATCATACCGTTTTCAAGGTTGAGCCAAGCGTGTGGGTCTTCTTTGCCTTTTTCGTTTTGGCCTTCAAGGTAGATAACATCAACACCTTCGCTGACTGCAAAGTAGTCTTTGTTTTCAGTTTTCTTGGCATTTTCTACCAATTTTGTAAACCAAGCATTGCCACCTGTTTCAAGGTTGATACCGTTATAGAAAATCAAATCAGCTTGAGAAGTTTTCTTAACGTCTTCAGGTAGTGGTTCGTATTCGTGTGGGTCTTGGCCAACAGGAACGATACTGTGAAGATCAATCTTGTCACCAGCAATATTTTTAGTAATATCAGCGATGATTGAGTTTGTAGCAACAACTTTTAGTTTTTGACCAGAAGCTGCATCTTTTTTTCCGCTAGCACATGCTACAAGAGCAATGACGGAAAGAAAGAGAACGAGTAATGTACCTAATTTTTTCATTAGATCCTCCAATTTATTGGGGTTTTGCCCCTTATTTTAACAAATGTTTATTTTTCAGTTTCAAATATCGTTGTTTTGGAGCGATAAAGAAGCTAATGAGAAAGAAACTAGCGGCTGTAAGCACGATACTAGAACCTGCCGCAACGTTAAAGCTATAGCCGATAAAAAGTCCCAAAACTGAAGCTGTAGCTCCAAAGGTTGAGGAAAGGAAAATCATACTTTTCAGGCTATTAGCATAGAGATAAGCAGTTGCAGCTGGGGTGATCAGCATGGCTACAATCAGGATAGTTCCGACACTTTGCATGGCTGTCACAGACACGAGAGTCAGGAGTACCATGAGAAGGTAGTGATAGAAATTGACAGGCATTCCCATGGCTTTAGCCAAGAGTTCATCAAAGGATGTTATCAAGAGTTGCTTGAAGAAAATCCAGATTAACAAGAGAATGGCTGCTCCTACACCCATAGTAATAAACATATCCGTATCTTGGACGGCCAGGATATTACCAAAAAGGATATGGAAAAGGTCAGTTGAACTTTTAGCGACACTAATCAAGATGATACCGAGGGCTAAGAAAGAAGAAAAGGTAATGCCGATGGCGGTATCGCTTTTGATAATCGAGTTCCCCTTGATGTAGGTAATGATGATGGCAGCTAGCAATCCAAAGACAATGGCTCCGATAAAGAAGTCAAGGCCCAAGATGAAGGAGAGGGCTACACCTGGCAAGACAGCATGTGAAATGGCATCTCCCATGAGTGACATCCCGCGTAGGATGATGAAACATCCCACAGCTCCAGCTACGACCCCGATGACAATAGCTGTTATCAAGGCATTTTGTAAGAAATGGAATTTTTGCAATCCATCGATAAATTCTGCAATCATAGGTCACCTCCATTGAAAAAGAGTCGATTACCGTAAGCTTCTTTGAGATTGGCTTCGGTAAAGGTTTCTTTGGTTGGACCAAAGGCAATCACTTCTCGATTGACAAGCAAGACTTGATCGAAGTAGTGGGGAACCTTGCTGAGGTCGTGGTGGACGATGAGAACCGTCTTCCCAGCTTTTTTCAGATTTCTCAGCGTATTCATGATGATTTCCTCACTGACAGAGTCAATCCCAACAAAGGGTTCATCCAAGAGGATATAGTCAGCTTCTTGAACCAAACATCTGGCAATCAAGACCCGTTGGAACTGACCTCCAGACAGTTGGCTGATTTGACGTTCAGCGTAGTCAGCTAGGCCAACGATTTCAAGGGCTTCTTGCACTTTCTTCCAATGTTTAGCATTTAAACTTCGAAAGAGAGGGATAGAGGGAAAGAGTCCTAGCGAGACGCATTCCTTAACCTTGATGGGAAAGTTGTAGTCGATATTGATTTTTTGTTCGACATAGGCGATTCGATGTAAGGATTTTTTCACTTCCTTGTCATCGAGAAATGCCTGACCTTGATGTGGGATAATTCCCAGCATCCCTTTTAATAATGTTGATTTCCCAGCACCGTTTGGACCAATGATACCGGTAATTGTTGGTCCATGGAGCACTAGTGAAATATCCTTAAGTGCCAACGTTTCTTTGTAGGAGACACTGAGGTTTTCGATACGTATCATAAACTTGTATTCCTCCTGTCTCTTAATATACATTAAAAAAAAAATTAAGTCAAGTTAATTTTTCAAAAAATTAAAATAATAACTGAAAAACAATAGGAAACCTTCGTTCATTTTTAATTGCATTCCAAGGTAATTTTTGTTAAGCTAAAAACAAGTACAAATGAAAGCGAGAACAAGATGACACGTTATCAAGATGATTTTTATGATGCAATCAATGGAGAATGGCAGAAGACAGCTGAAATCCCAGCCGATAAGTCTCAAACGGGAGGTTTTGTTGATTTAGACCAGGAAATTGAAGACCTGATGCTGGCGACAACAGACAAGTGGTTGGCAGGAGAAGAGGTGCCTGAGGATGCTATCTTGGCAAACTTTGTCAAATACCACCGCCTAGTTCGTGATTTTGACAAGAGAGAAGCTGACGGTATCGCACCTGTTTTGCCTCTTCTTAAAGAATTCCAAGAATTAGAGACTTTTACAGATTTCACTGCCAAACTAGCAGAGTTTGAACTTGCTGGCAAACCTAACTTTCTTCCTTTTGGTGTATCACCAGACTTTATGGATGCCAGAATCAACGTTTTGTGGGCTAGCGCTCCAAGCACGATTTTGCCAGATACGACCTACTATGCTGAAGACCATCCTCAACGCGAAGAGCTATTGACTTTGTGGAAAGAATCTAGCGTCAATCTTCTCAAGGCTTATGATTTCTCTGATGTGGAAATTGAAGACTTGCTTGAGAAAAGATTAGAATTGGACCGTCGAGTTGCGGCAGTGGTGCTCTCTAATGAAGAAAGTTCAGAATATGCTAAACTCTACCATCCATATTCTTATGAAGATTTCAAAAAATTCGCGCCTGCCCTACCTTTGGATGACTTCTTCCAAGCCGTTCTTGGACAAGTGCCAGACAAGGTTATCGTAGACGAGGAACGTTTCTGGCAAGCAGCAGAGCAATTCTATAGTGAAGAAGCTTGGCCTCTTCTCAAGGCAACCTTAATTTTGAGTGTTGTCAATCTGTCAACCAGCTATTTAACAGAAGAAATCCGTGTCTTGTCAGGTGCCTACAGTCGTGCGCTTTCTGGAGTTCCAGAGGCTAAAGACAAGGTTAAGGCAGCCTACCAGCTAGCACAAGGTCCATTCAAACAAGCATTGGGACTCTGGTATGCCCATGAAAAATTCTCTCCAGAAGCCAAGGCAGACGTGGAGAAAAAAGTAGCAACCATGATTGACGTCTATAAGGAACGCCTGGCTAAGAATGACTGGTTAACTCCTGAAACTCGTGACAAGGCCATTGTCAAACTCAATGTCATCAAGCCTTATATTGGTTATCCAGAAGAATTGCCAGAACGCTACAAGGACAAGGTAGTGGATGAAAATGCTAGTCTTTTTGACAATGCTTTAGCCTTTGCGCGTGTGGAAATCAAGCACAGTTGGAGCAAGTGGAATCAGCCTGTCGACTACAAGGAATGGGGTATGCCTGCTCATATGGTCAATGCCTACTACAATCCACAGAAGAACCTGATTGTCTTCCCAGCAGCTATTTTACAGGCGCCTTTCTATGACTTGCATCAGTCATCTTCTGCTAACTATGGTGGGATTGGGGCGGTTATTGCCCATGAAATTTCCCACGCCTTTGATACCAACGGGGCTTCCTTTGATGAAAATGGTAGCCTCAAGGATTGGTGGACAGAAAGCGACTATGATGCCTTCAAGGAGAAAACACAAAAAGTTATTGACCAGTTTGAAGGACAGGATTCTTATGGTGCAACTATCAACGGTAAATTGACTGTGTCAGAAAACGTGGCTGACTTGGGAGGAATTGCTGCAGCGTTAGAAGCAGCTAAGAGAGAACCAGACTTCTCAGCAGAAGAATTTTTCTACAATTTCGGTCGCATCTGGCGCATGAAAGGTCGCCCAGAATTTATGAAACTCTTGGCTAGCGTTGATGTGCACGCGCCAGCCAAACTCCGTGTCAATGTGCAAGTGCCAAACTTCGATGATTTCTTTACAACCTATGATGTCAAAGAAGGTGACGGCATGTGGCGTTCACCAGAAGAGCGCGTGATTATTTGGTAATGCAAAAAATCTAGTCATCAGAAAAAGGCATCCAATCAGGTGTGAAAACCTTGATAGGATGCCTTTTATAGTGGAAAGACTTGCTGGATAGTTTACTTATACTCTTCGAAAATCAAATTCAAACCACGTCAACGTCGCCTTGCCGTACTCAAGTACAGCCTGCGGCTAGTTTCCTAGTTTGCTCTTTGATTTTCATTGAGTATTAAATTGTGATAGTTATTGTCATCATTTTGCTAGAAAAAGGGATTGAAGGTCTTTTCATGAGCGATGGTCGTAGCTGGACCATGCCCTGGATAGACATCGTAGTTTGGTAGGGTGAAGAGTTGGGTCTGGATACTGTGAAGGAGTTGTTCCATGCTACCCGTCGGAAGGTCGGTCCGTCCGATGGTTTCTCGGAATAGAGCATCTCCCGTCAAGACTAGGTGAGCATCAGGAAAGACGATAGAAACGCCGCCGATAGAGTGCCCTGGTGTTGGCAAGACAGTAAAACGAAATTCCTCCAGTTGGTATTCTTCATGAAAGACAAAGGTGTGTTCTGCCGGTTTTGCGACCACATCTTCCATATCATCATGACGAGGGAGGCCAGAGAGATTATCGACAGGAGTGTAGAGCCAAGATGCTTCACTCTCTGCGATATAGACAGGAGGATTGCCAAAAGTCTTGCGCACCAAGTCTAGACTCATGATATGGTCATAATGGGCGTGGGTCAATAGAATGGCACAGATCGGTTTGTTGATCTTCTCGATGGTCTGACGAATGTCGTCCCAATGGCTCCCGGGATCGACAACGATGAGGTGTTTTTCACCTTCTAGGTAATAGGTATTTTCATAGGCAACAGGATTGACGGTTTTATGGATTTTCATATTGGCTCCAATCTCAAAGAATGTACTAAGATAAGTATAGCACAGTTGGGGAGAATAAGCTGAAAAAGGAAATAGGTCTAGAAAGAAGAATACGTTTTGGATAAGAAAAATAAGCCCCGAATGAGTTCGAGGCTTAAACTGCTTTATACTCTTCAAAAATCTCTTCAAACCACGTCAGCTTTATCTGCAACCTCAAAACGGTGCTTTGAACAACCTGCGCCTAGCTTTCTAGTTTTCTCTTTGATTTTTATTGAGTATTAATTCCCAGCGTAGTATTTCTGGATTCCCTTGACAATCCCTTCAACCAGTTTATCTTGGTATTCACTACTACGAATTTTTTTGTTTTCTTCTGGATTATCCATATATCCCATCTCTAGCAAAACAGCTGGTTTAGCTGTTTCACGTAGAACAGCAAAGGTAGCTTGCAAGAGTCCGGCATCTCTGGCTCCTGTTTCAGCTAATAGTGAAGAATGGATATCGGCAGCAAGACGGTTACTTTCACTCATCCGTTCAGGATTATTATGCCAATCTTTGTTAATCTTGCTAGGGAAACCAGGTTCATCTTTGTAAGAATAGGTCTGGATACCTAGATTAACAGTTGTATCATTTCCTTTTGCGTTGAAATGAAGACTGATGAAAAAGTCTGCATTGGTCTTATTAACCATGCGAGAACGTTCGGTAATAAAATCAACGTCTATATCGCTATCTCGAGAAGTTAGAACAGTATAGCCGAGTCCTTCTAGTCGTTTACGTAGCTTACGATAAACTTGTAGGTTCAATTCTTTCTCAGCTATGCCATAGTAATAAGCACCGCGGTCCTTACCACCGTGTCCTGGATCTAGAAAAATAGTTTTAGAGTAATGTCCTTTTTGAAAACCTTGTGCTAATTCACGTACCCATTTTCCATTTCCTTGGAAAAGTTGGTTTTTACCATCCACTGCATAGGTTCCTGTGACATACACACCATCGTCCTTAAGATAGTACCAAGCTTGATAGTCTGGGTCGTAAATCCATTCCTTATGGGCCATGTAGCCACCAGATTTAAGATAGTAGGAACCAATCCATTGTTTTTGGGCGTAGCGTCCGCCAGATTTGAGGTAAAACCAACTAGAGTAGCTTTGGTCGTAGACCCATTCCTTATCTGCCATAGCACCGCTGGATTTGAGGTAGTAATCGCCTTTCCAGACATTGGCCAACATTCTACCGTAGCCATCAAAAGCATACCACTTGCCATTGATTTGGCTCCATTGGTTGGATAAATATTTACCTGACCCATTGATATAGTACCAATTATTTCCCATCTGATACCAGCTGTTTTCAAGCAAGTAGCCATGACTATCAAAGAGATAACCATCATAGAGGGTATCTGTAAATTTGACACCAGTTTGACTATAAAAAGTCCACTTGTTCCCTTCTTTTACCCAGCCAGTCTGTATAGGTTGATTAGGTTGGGTTTCTCTAGAAAGAGAAGGTTTGATTTCTTGCTCACTCGAACTAGCTGTACTTGACGAAGTTTCAGTATTAGCTTGAGAACTGCTAGCAGAAGTATTGGTAGAACTTTTAGTAGAATGACTAGTGGAAGTATTAGTTGAGTTAGTGGTTGAACTAGTGATAGGATTAGTAGTAGAATGACTTGTGTCGTTAGCTAAAACGACTTGGCTGGATAAGCCAAGAACAGCCAAAGTTAAAAGCGTCAGTCTTTTGTGTGATTTCATGTGATTTGCCTTTCTAGAGAGATGAAAATTCAGTAATTATCGTAAAAAAACTGTTCATATTACCATTATACACTAAAAAAGTTAGAAAATTACCAGAATATTAAATCTTTTCTTATTGAAAAAGAAGAATATAATTTCATTTCACTAACTTTTAACCTAGTTAATAACAAAACAAAGTTAGATGAAAATCAGATGGTTTTATTATTTTGGTGTAAATCTTATTTTATTTTCCTTCCCAACAAATTGAATAAGGATTATAATCCTCCTTTTCTAGTTTTCATATTCTTAAAAAAGTGATAAAATGGTAGGAAGAATTGGAGAGTATAGATGCCAAAAGAAGTGAATTTAACAGGCGAAGAAGTTGTCGCTTTAACCAAAGAATATTTAACGGAAGAGGATGTCCATTTTGTCCATAAGGCCTTGGTCTATGCGGTGGATTGTCATAGTGGTCAATACCGCAAATCAGGCGAGCCTTATATCATTCACCCTATCCAAGTAGCAGGTATTTTAGCCAAGCTCAAGCTGGATGCTGTAACGGTAGCTTGTGGTTTCTTGCATGATGTGGTGGAAGATACAGATGCGACCTTGGACGATTTGGAAAGAGAGTTTGGTCCTGATGTGCGGGTAATTGTCGATGGGGTTACCAAGCTAGGTAAAGTCAAGTACAAGTCTCACGAGGAGCAGTTGGCTGAAAATCATCGCAAGATGCTTATGGCCATGTCTGAGGATATCCGAGTAATTTTGGTCAAACTGTCGGACCGCTTGCACAATATGCGGACCCTGAAACATCTTCGAAAAGACAAGCAGGAGCGCATTTCCAAAGAAACTATGGAAATCTATGCGCCACTTGCCCACCGTTTGGGGATTTCAAGTGTCAAATGGGAATTGGAAGACTTGTCTTTCCGTTATCTCAACCCAACGGAGTTTTACAAGATTACCCATATGATGAAGGAAAAGCGCAGAGAGCGTGAAGCCTTGGTGGATGAGGTAGTTACAAAATTAGAGGAATATACGACAGATCGTCACTTAAAAGGCAAGATTTACGGTCGTCCTAAGCATATTTACTCGATTTTCCGCAAAATGCAGGATAAGAGAAAACGGTTTGAGGAAATCTATGACCTGATTGCCATTCGTTGTATTTTGGATACACAAAGTGATGTTTACGCCATGCTTGGTTATGTGCATGAGCTTTGGAAACCGATGCCTGGGCGCTTTAAAGACTACATCGCCAACCGTAAGGCCAATGGTTACCAGTCTATCCATACGACTGTTTATGGGCCAAAAGGGCCGATTGAATTCCAGATTCGGACCAAGGAAATGCATGAGGTGGCTGAGTACGGGGTTGCGGCCCACTGGGCTTATAAGAAAGGCATTAAGGGGCAGGTCAACAGCAAGGAATCAGCTATTGGGATGAACTGGATCAAGGAGATGATGGAGCTCCAAGACCAGGCTGATGATGCCAAGGAATTTGTGGATTCTGTTAAGGAAAACTATCTGGCTGAGGAGATTTATGTCTTTACTCCAGATGGTGCTGTCCGCTCTCTTCCAAAAGATTCAGGACCGATTGACTTTGCCTACGAAATCCATACAAAAGTCGGTGAAAAAGCGACTGGTGCCAAGGTCAATGGCCGTATGGTTCCACTGACAACCAAGCTCAAGACAGGGGATCAGGTTGAAATTGTCACCAACCCCAACTCCTTTGGACCGAGCCGTGATTGGCTCAATATGGTCAAGACCAGCAAGGCGCGCAACAAGATTCGCCAGTTCTTTAAAAATCAAGATAAGGAATTGTCTGTCAACAAGGGTCGTGAAATGTTGATGGCCCAGTTCCAAGAAAATGGCTATGTAGCCAATAAATTCATGGACAAGCGTCATATGGATCAAGTGCTGCAAAAGACCAGCTACAAGACAGAAGAATCCCTCTTTGCGGCCATCGGTTTTGGAGAAATCGGTGCGATTACTGTCTTTAACCGTCTGACTGAAAAGGAACGCCGTGAGGAAGAGCGTGCCAAGGCCAAGGCTGAGGCAGAGGAGCTTGTCAAAGGTGGCGAGATCAAGGTTGAAAATAAAGAAACCCTCAAGGTCAAGCATGAGGGTGGTGTGGTCATTGAAGGTGCATCAGGTCTCCTCGTGCGGATTGCCAAGTGCTGTAATCCTGTTCCAGGTGATGATATTGTTGGGTACATAACCAAGGGACGTGGTGTGGCTATTCATCGTGTGGACTGTATGAACTTACGGGCCCAAGAAAACTACGAGCAACGCCTTCTTGATGTGGAGTGGGAAGACCAGTACTCTAGCTCAAATAAAGAGTATATGGCCCATATCGATATCTACGGCCTCAACCGTACAGGACTGTTGAACGATGTACTGCAAGTTCTCTCAAACACAACCAAGAATATCTCGACAGTCAACGCCCAACCAACCAAGGATATGAAATTTGCCAATATCCATGTGTCCTTCGGCATTGCCAACCTCTCGACGCTAACCACGGTCGTAGATAAGATTAAGAGTGTGCCAGAAGTTTATTCTGTCAAACGAACCAACGGCTAATTGTCTGAGCTCTTACTAGAAAGGCTATTATGAAAATCATTATCCAACGGGTTAAAAAAGCCCAAGTGAGTATTGAAGGTCAGGTGCAGGGGAAAATCAATCAGGGCCTCTTATTGCTGGTTGGAGTTGGACCAGAGGACCAAGAGGAAGATTTGGACTATACTGTGAGAAAGCTTGTCAATATGCGGATTTTTTCAGACGCAGAAGGCAAGATGAATCTATCTGTCAAAGATATTGAAGGAGAAATCCTTTCAATTTCTCAGTTTACCCTTTTTGCGGATACTAAGAAAGGCAATCGTCCAGCCTTTACTGGCGCAGCCAAGCCTGATATGGCATCAGATTTCTATGATGCTTTCAATCAAAAATTAGCTCAAGAAGTACCCGTTCAGACAGGCATCTTTGGAGCAGATATGCAGGTTGAGCTGGTCAATGACGGACCAGTTACCATTATCCTTGATACGAAAAATAGATAAGAAAGACCAAGCCCAACCGGCTTGGTTTTTCTCATCTATCATAAAATACTCCAAAATGAAATGGGTTCTTGATAGGCTTGGGGGAAGTCTCTTTTCAGGATTTGGCAGGTGCGATAGGAAGGGATGATATGTCCTAGGATGAGGAGACTTCCCTGAAGGAAAAGTGGGACACCACTTAAAAATAGCAAAGAGAGAATGATCAGGCTATCCCATAGGAGGATTTGTAAGGCAAAACGCCAGAATCTCGGTCTAATCTGGGAATAGAGTTGACTAAAGTGGTCACAAAGTTGGTTTGAAAGATAGGTCAATAGCACAGGATGAAAGAAAATGAGCCAACCGCTATAAATCAAAATCCAGTCCCAAGTAAGCCCCCCTTTAAATGTCAAAAATGCCAGCATGATTCCATCGATGATAAGGAGTTGAATGGTTTTGATGTAGATGATTTTCTTCATGATAAAACCTCCTTTTCACTAGAGACACTCCCACAAAGAGATGTGTTTATCGTAAAAGTCTGGATAGTTTTCTCTCAGGTGGCTAGCCGTTATATAATAAAAAGTAGAATGACAGGAAGTAAAGACTGGAGTAAGAGAGTAAAAATGTTGAGGGCCAGTGATGGCTAAAAAGAAAAATAATAGTAGGTCGGCGGAGAGAATCTCTAAGTAGTAAAGGCGAATTTTTTTGTTTATCTGAGAATCAATCTCAGATAAATGTTTTTTGAGTCGATTGACCAAGCGAAATAGCAGTAGTCCTTGAGCAAGGATGAAAATGAAGCAAAAAATCAGGCCTCTCTCCAAAGAAAGTTCGTATCGGGGTCTGAAAGTTACCAACAGTAGCAAATCGATAACTGCAATTGCTGTAAAATGGATTCTAAAGAGATTTTTCATAAGATGACCTCCCTCTTTTATCTCTCTTCATTCTACTCCAAAAGAATGGGAGTTTCAACTAAAATGATAAAAAATTTTAGTAAGGAGATTCTATTAGATTTCTTTATTTGAGTTTCCTCTTATTGTTTTACTTCTTCATCATTCCAGACAAATAAAGCTCCAATTGCATTGAGGATATAAAAGATATATTTTCCGATATTGGCAAAGTTTCCTTGAATGCCAGCCTTTGTCAGCTGAACGAAATTGTAAATCAACCAAAATCCCCACTGAGTTGTCAGTTTCAATGCATTCAAAGCATTGGCAATGAGGGAAAGTGCAAAGGCGATAGTTGTTACGTAGGCGAGGAGATTCATCTTGCCCCCATAGCCGATATAGTTGGTCACAAAGGCAAAGAGGAAGGCGATGATGGAAATGATGATGGCCGCCAATTTTAGTTGTTTTTGGCTCATTTGGTTGGGTCTGCCTTCTTGCGAAGCTTCCCATTTCTTAATAGCAAAGGTATAAATGAGGAAGGTGACAGGATAGGTGATAATGGCCGCCTTATTTCCAAGGATATAGTCAATGGTGCCAGACAAAATCGTATTGACAATGCCAAAGTAATTTCCCCATTTGCTTAATTTTCCCGTGAAGCGAGTGGATAACATGGAAATCCCAACGTTGGTTACGGAAATCAATCCAAAGGGAACAAGGGCAGTCCATGGTCCCCAGTCTACGAATTTATCGAGACGGGAGTTGAGGTAGCCAGATGCAATTGCAATCCCAACGACCAAAGCAACTCCGAAGAGGTCAAACCATTTAGATGTCGCAAAAATTTTTAGTGATTTTTTCATAGTTTAAGGTATCTTTCTTGTTTTTTACAAACATTCTACAACTAAATGAAAGTAAAATCAAATGCTAGAAATAAAACCCTGAAAATTTGATTTTCAGGGTTGGTAGGGGGACTTGAGAAATTAGTTGATTTTCTCGACATAGAGTTGTTTGGCAATGTCCATATTCACTTGTAAATCTTCATTTTTAGTGAGGATAGTGAAGGTGTTGCTGAAGCCATCAAACTGCTTGACTTGGAGCGGATCTCCGATGTGAAGTGAGTGCTTGTCCAGATAATGGAGAATGTCAAAACTATCGTGCACCCGAGTCAGACGGTAGGAGCCAGCTTCCTTGATATCAGCTAGTGGTAGGTTATTGATTTCAACCAGGAGTTCTCCCTTGGCAGGAATGGTACCTCCGTGGGGGCAGGTCTTGGGGAATCCTAGTAGTTTATCCAGTCTTTCTACGAATAGCTCAGAGACAGTATGTTCCAATACCTCAGCTTCCTCGTGAATCTGGTCACTCGTATAGTCTAAATGATGAACTAGAAAAACTTCAATCAAGCGGTGCTTACGATAGAGCTCAGAGACCAGTTTAAGTCCGAGGTCTGTCAGTAGATAGCCACAATCCTTGTCCTTAAGGATGAGGTTTTCACTTTTCATCCGTTTAATCATTTCAGTTACGGCTGGGGGAGAGACTTGCATGCGGGCCGCAATTTCCTTGTTGGTAATTTTATGCAGGTCTATGCCGATTTCATAAATACATTTTAGATAATCTTCTTTATTCGGGGTCATTCGCTTCCTCTTGTCTAATATCTTTATCTAGTATATCAAAAAAAGCTAGATTTCTCTAGCTGTGACTTTTTATGTTATACTTATTGCAAGAGAAAAAACGAGGAGATGAATATGACAAAAATAGCTCTTCTTTCAGATATTCATGGAAATACTACCGCTTTGGAGGCTGTTTTGGCAGATGCACGGCAGCTAGGAGTGGATGAATACTGGCTTTTGGGAGATATTCTCATGCCAGGGACAGGGCGTAGAAGGATTTTGGACTTGTTGGATCAACTACCGATTACGGCTAGAGTTTTGGGAAACTGGGAAGACAGTCTGTGGCATGGTGTTCGTAAGGAACTGGATAATACTCGTCCCAGTCAACGCTATCTTTTGCGCCAGTGCCAGTATGTTTTAGAGGAAATTTCCCTAGAAGAAATTGAATTGCTTCACAATCAACCTCTTCAGCTCCATCGTCAGTTTGGGGATTTGACGGTGGGAATTAGCCATCATCTGCCTGATAAGAACTGGGGCCGAGAGTTGATTCATACTGGAGCGCAAGAGGATTTTGACCGCTTGGTGACCAATCCTCCTTGTGACATTGCTGTTTATGGCCATATTCACCAGCAGTTGCTTCGTTACGGGACTGGTGGGCAATTGATTGTCAATCCGGGTTCGATTGGGCAGCCTTTCTTTCTAGATACCCAGTTGCGGAAAGATCTACGAGCCCAGTATATGATTTTAGAATTTGATGACAAGGGCTTGGTAGATATGGATTTCCGTCGGGTAGACTACGATGTGGCAGCTGAATTGCAGCTAGCTAAAGACCTGAAACTCCCCTATTTTGAGGTTTATTATGAAAGTCTGGTCAATGGTATCCACCATACTCATAATCAGGAATTTCTGAGAGAATTGGCCCAGAAAGAGGGATATGATAGGGAATTAGATGCCTGGTTGAAAAGTGGTAATGATTGACATTACAACTAAAAAGGGTATAATAAAAGAAAAAGAAGAGTAGAGGCAGGGTGGCCTCGTAAAAAGGAGAAGAGTATGCAAATTCCAAGTAGATTTACCATTGCGACTCATATGCTGATAATCATTGCCCTCAAGGGGAAGGAAAGCAAGGTAACCAGTGATTTTTTGGCTGCTAGCGTTGGGGTTAATCCTGTCATTATCAGAAAGACCTTGTCCCAGTTGAAGAAGGCAGAGCTGATTTCAGTAGCGCGTGGAACAGGGGGAACAGAGATTGTCAAGGACCTCAAAGATATTAGTCTTTTAGATGTTTATCAGGCGGTTGAGTGTCTTGGTAAGACAGGCCAACTCTTTAGTTTCCATGACAATCCAAATCCAAATTGCCCAGTCGGAGCTCATATTCATGAGGTTTTGGATCAAAAATTGGAGAAAATCCAGCTGGCTATGGAGGCTGAGCTTGGTCAGACCAGCCTAGAACAAGTCGTGGCCGATGCAGAGAGTCAGATGAAGGAGTGAGAGGGATAGATGCCCTCTTTTTCTCTATGTAAAATTGTGATAAAATAGAATCATTAAAGGAGGAAGAAATGTATCTCGTTATAGGAATTGTATTAGCCTTTATAGTGTCATTTTGGAAGGATAATAGAAGTTTGTGGAATCCAGTATTATTCTTATTATCTCTCATTTCCAGTTATTTTTATCTAGGCTACCTTTTTTATCAAAATGGGTATGAGAAGATTCATTTCGCTTTTTTTATATTTCCCTTTATTTTACTTCCTTTTTTGCTTTTTCTAAGTGGCATCTTTCTAATCTATAATGGGGTCATTTTGTTGAAGCGAGAGGGACGTTCAAAGGCTAATTATCTCTCCATGCTCCTTGGAATAGTCATTTTGCTATTTTTTGCTTTGATGTCATTTCGATTGGGAGGACGACATGAATTATTTTACACCAATCACTTTCTAAATATTTTATTTGCATTTATTGCTTATTCTTACTTTATTTTTGGTTTTGCTTTTGTAGGTTTTATGCTGTACTCTATCTTGTATCTCTTTATTCCTAAGAAGAAGCATTATGATTTTATCATCATTCATGGTGCAGGTTTGTTGGACGGGGAAAAGGTGACCCCTCTGTTGAAACGCAGAATTGATAAAGCGGTAGAAGCTTACCACAATTCTAAGAATCCTCATATCAAAATCATAGCCAGTGGTGGTCAAGGAGGAGATGAGAAGATTTCTGAAGCGCAGGCCATTACAAACTATCTGCTTAAAGAGACAGATGTTCCCCAAGATGCGATTATTCTGGAAGATCAATCAAGGACTACCTACGAGAACCTTCTCTTTTCTAAGGAACTTGGTGAGGAACTGGTAGCCAAACCTCAATTCCTCTTTGTTACAAATGACTATCATGTTTTTCGTACCAGTACCTATGCGCGTAAGTTAAATATGAAGGGAGATGGCCTCGGATGTAGGACGGCAGGCTACTACATACCATCTGCTTTTATTCGGGAGTACGTAGCGCTCTGTGTCAAGATGAAATGGCTCTTCCTTGCCTTGTATGTCCTGCTATTAGCTATCATTTTACTATCCTATAAAGGGGTTATTTGGTAGTTAGATTTTATTAAAAAAGACTTAGAATGCACATGAAAGTCTGTGTTCTAGGTCTTTTGTTTTATATACATTTGATTTTTGAAAGCTACTATCTATTCTTCCATGCTTGGTAACGGGTATCAATCAATAATTGGGTAAGGCGTCCCATGGTTTCCCTTTCTTTTGGAGTGAGGGATTGAGCTTGAACAAAGAGATGATGAATGTGTTCAATAGCCTTGAAGGAAGACAGGTCATTGATGGAACTAATCCCAGCATCTAGAATGGTGCCAAAGAAGAGGTCGAAGTAGAGCTGAAGTTCCTCGTCAGGGACTGTTGCTACCCATTCTTTGAAGGTTCTGTCTACTTGTTGACTATCACTGTTGGTCTTATCCAGTTGGACGAAGTGCTTGTCCTCAATCTGCCAACTAAAGGTATCGTGCTGGGCGATGCCACCTAAGGCAGTACTCTGAACGATGATTTGGTGGGCAGGGATTTCCAGCATCCTACCGATAATGGAACCTTGTGGAATGAAGACCTTGGTTCTATCCATTATCCTTTGATAGCCTTCGGTTTGTGTCAATTCTGTGTGAAGACCAGGCGCATCAAAAGTATAGACTTCTGTAATCTGATTTTGCAAGCTTTGCTCAATTTGACTAGCCGCATAGATAGCTAGATTTCCTCCCTTGGAATGCCCAGCCAGAATGACTTTTTGCTTAGGATGGTGGACAAAAAAGTTCTTTAAATAGCGGAGGGCATGCTTTTGAGCAGGAATTTCCTTCATATAGGTCAGGTGGAAATCCTCCTTCCAGCCAATGATACTGTCATCTGTCCCACGAAAGACAATCAGATAGGTATCGAGAGTGAGGCGGTAGGTCATAGCCGCAAATTGCTTTTGCAGTTCAGGGTCGATGTCGTTGATAAAATAGGAGAGTTTGCAATTTTTGAAGCGCTTGTGTTGAGATAGCTCATCCAATAGCTGGAGGCGGTTTTTGCTGGTCAACATGTTTGGCTCCCTTGGAACCTGAGGTGCCAGGTCTAAAAGTCGCTGAGGACTTGTGGATACTAGATTATCAAAGGGGAGGTAAGTGACTTCTGTTAAGGCTAGAATGTCTAATTCATTCAAAGGAAGGTCGTAAAAGGAATCGTGTGCGACATCTTTCAGGTAGTCAAAAATATTGGCCATAAGAGCTCCTTTCTTTTTATTTATCTTATCAAATTTCTCCCAAATTAGCTAGTCGGCTTGCCTATATCTGCTGGTTAAAAACAAGCCCTTTCAAATTCAGTTTCAGGCCTTCTAGCATGGAAAAATCTGTTATAATAATAGAAAAGGAGAAGCGCATGCACAAGATTTTATTAGTAGAAGATGATCAGGTCATTCGTCAACAGGTTGGGAAAATGCTCTCTGAATGGGGATTTGAAGTGGTTTTGGTAGAAGACTTTATGGAAGTTTTGAGTCTTTTTGTCCAGTCGGAACCTCATTTGGTCCTTATGGATATTGGCTTGCCCTTGTTTAACGGCTATCACTGGTGTCAGGAGATTCGCAAGATTTCCAAGGTGCCTATTATGTTTTTGTCTTCCAGAGACCAGGCTATGGATATCGTCATGGCAATCAATATGGGGGCGGATGACTTTGTGACCAAGCCTTTTGACCAGCAGGTGCTTTTAGCCAAGGTTCAGGGCTTGTTGCGCCGTTCCTATGAGTTTGGGCGTGACGAGAGTTTACTGGAATATGCTGGTGTGATCCTCAATACCAAATCCATGGATTTACATTATCAAGGGCAAGTGTTGAATTTGACCAAGAACGAATTCCAGATTTTACGCGTTTTGTTTGAACATGCTGGCAATATCGTAGCGCGTGATGACTTGATGCGGGAACTTTGGAACAGTGACTTTTTCATTGATGACAATACCCTCTCAGTTAACGTGGCTCGTTTGCGTAAAAAGTTGGAAGAGCAGAGCTTGGTAGGATTTATCGAGACCAAGAAAGGGATAGGGTACGGTCTGAAGCATGTTTGATTGGAAACAATTTTTTCTAGATTATCTGCGCTCTCGTAGTCGTCTTTTTGTCTATCTGCTTGCGTTAGCATTTCTGGTTTTGCTTTTTCAGTTTTTATTTGCCAGTTTGGGAATTTACTTTCTCTACTTTTTCCTCTTGTGTTGCTTTGTAACTATTTTATTTTTCGCTTGGGATATATTGGTGGAAATGCAGGTCTATCGCCAGGAAATTCTCTATGGGGAGAGGGAAGCCAAATCTCCTTTGGAAAGAGTTTTAGCAGAAAAACTAGAAGCGCGTGAGATGGAACTCTATCAGCAGAGGTCAGATGCAGAAAGAAAACTGACGGATTTGCTGGATTACTATACCTTGTGGGTTCATCAGATTAAGACTCCCATTGCAGCTAGTCAATTGTTGGTTGCAGAAGTAGCAGATCGCCAACTGAAGCAGCAACTAGAACAGGAAATTTTCAAGATCGACTCCTATACCAATCTAGTCTTGCAGTACCTGCGTTTAGAAAGTTTTCATGATGATTTGGTCTTAAGGCAGGTTCAAATTGAGGACTTGGTCAAGGAAATACTGCGTAAATATGCCCTTTTCTTTATTCAAAAAGGCTTAAGTGTCAATCTGCATGACCTTGATAAAGAAATTGTGACGGATAAAAAATGGCTGCTAGTAGTCATTGAGCAAATCATCTCAAACAGTCTCAAGTACACTAAGGAAGGTGGCCTTGAGATTTATATGGATGGGCAAGAGCTTTGTATCAAGGATACGGGAATCGGGATAAAAAACAGTGATGTGATTCGAGTCTTTGAACGTGGCTTTTCAGGCTACAATGGTCGCCTAACCCAGCAGTCATCTGGACTTGGCCTTTACCTATCTAAGAAAATTTCTGAAGAACTGGGTCACCAGATTCGTATCGAGTCTGAGGTTGGAAAAGGAACGATAGTGCGGATTCAGTTTGCTGAAGTGAAGTTAGTCCTTGAGTGAGAAGAGTAGATAAGAGCCCAGGATAAGACAACTGGGCTTTGTTATCTTTAGTTATATATCTGAGTAAATTATTTTATCTACTATAAACAAATCTCTGAGGGATATGAAGACCACGAACGAAAAGGTAGGTCTAGATTAAAAGCAGATTAAGCAAACCAATAACAAGCAAATCTTAACAGTTTGCTTCTTTCCTGTAATTTTTGCATTTCTCCATTGGCCTTTGCTTATCATATGCTTAGTTTGGTTCGAGAGGTCATTGAAGTAGTCGATGATACCATGAGGTTGACGGTAACCTTATCTATCTGTTCAATTGATAGATTTCGTCAGAGAAAGAATGTAAAACTTTTGATATAATGTTAAGGATGGATTGACGGATATTTAAAAGATAATGTTCAAAAGAATAACAGGTGAGAAGAAAAATATGTAAGATTGGACAGAAGTATCTCTACCATCATCCATGCAGAAACAAGATTATATGAAATAAAAGGAGTAACCAATGACCGGAAACTATTCAACACGTGAATACCGTGAGAAATTATATGATGACCTTCATGTTCGATTAAGAGATACAGTGATTTTGATGTGTGCGATTTTTATTGCCTCTATAGGTTTAAATATGAATTCAACAGCTGTCATTATTGGAGCCATGTTGATTTCCCCTCTTATGACATCGATTGTTGGACTAGGATTCGGTTTAGCTATTTTTGATACGCGTTTAATCAAGCAATCTTTAGAGGTTTTATTTACTCAAGTATTGGTCAGCTTGCTTGTCTCAACTCTGTATTTCTGGATTTCTCCCTTATCTTATGCAAGTAGCGAATTGATTGCACGAACCTCTCCAACCATTTGGGATGTTCTCATAGCTATTGCTGGTGGGATAGCAGGTGTAATTGGGTCAAGGAAAAAAGAAGCAAACAATATTGTGCCAGGAGTAGCCATTGCAACAGCTCTAATGCCACCTATCTGTACTGCAGGTTATGGTTTAGCTAATGGAAATGTACGATTTTTATTTGGGGCTCTCTATCTTTTCTTGATCAACTGTGTCTTCATCATGTTAACAAACATTGTTGGAACAAGAATTTTGATGAGGAAATCTCCCTTAAGTTCATTTAAAGAGCTAAACATTAAAATGAGAATTGGGTTGATATCCTTGATTGTATTATTGATTCTTCCAGCTAGCTATTCAGCAGTCACTCTGACGATAGATCAAGCGCGAAAAGAAGGAATCAAACAGTTCGTAGGAAAAGAATTCGCCAATCACACGGTCATTAATCAAGTCTACAAGTCAAGGGACAATGAATTAGTCTTGACGATTGTTGGAGATCCGATTTCAGAAGAAGAATTAGAAACGATCCACCAAAAACAAGCCTCTTACGGTATTCAATCTGTTCAATTGAAAGTCAATCAAGTTCATAATTCGACAAAATTAGATAGTGAGATGACTAAGGAATTTTATGAAACCATTAACAAGTATATCGATCAAAAACTCTCTGAAAAGGATTCACAAAGAGATCTCGTAAAAGAAAATGAAGCAGACAAGGATTGAGGATATTGACCTTATTTAACTCATGAAAGCAAATCTTGGGAGGATATCATTTGTGGTGGTTTGACCAATCACTACTAGCTCAGATTAAATAAAATATAAAAAGCAACAGCTGAAATAGTTGTTGCTTTTTAGGTAGCTAGGATTTTATCCCAGGTTTTATATCTTATTTCTCAACGCGTGATTTGTTGGCGATATCAGCTAGGATAGCTTGAACAAAGTCATCAACTGAGACAGTTTGTGTTTCTTTTTGGCCATAACGACGAACATTGACAGTTCCGTCTTCCATTTCCTTGTCCCCAACGATTAATTGGTAAGGAATCTTGCTGGTTTGTGAAGCACGGATCTTGAATTGCATTTTTTCATTGCGCTCATCTACGTCTGCACGGACACCACGGTCACGGAGTTTCTTGGCCACTTCCCAAGCGTAGTCCACGTGTTTTTCGTTAGAAACTGGGATAAGGGTTACTTGGTGTGGTGCAAGCCATGTTGGGAAGGCACCTTTGTAGTTTTCAATCAAGATAGCTGTGAAGCGTTCCATAGTTGAGATAACCCCACGGTGGATCATAACTGGACGGTGTTCCTCACCATCAGCTCCGATGTATTTAAGGTCGAAGCGTTCTGGAAGCAAGAAGTCAAGCTGGATAGTAGAAAGAGTTTCTTCTTTTCCAAGGGCTGTCTTAACTTGGATATCCAATTTTGGTCCGTAGAAGGCTGCTTCACCTTCGGCTTCAAAGTAGTCAACACCCATTTCATCAAGGGCTGCACGAAGCATGGTTTGGGCATTTTCCCACATCTCATCGTTGTCAAAGTACTTGTGAGTATCTTGAGGGTCACGAAGAGAGAGACGGAAGCGGTATTCAGTCAAGTTGAAGTCTTCATAAACATCGATAATCAACTGAAGGGCACGTTGAAATTCTTCTTGGATTTGTTCAGGAGTGACAAAGAGGTGACCGTCGTTGAGAGACATTTCACGCACACGTTGAAGACCAGTGAGGGCACCAGATTTTTCGTAACGGTGCATCATACCGATTTCAGCGATACGGATTGGCAATTCGCGGTAAGAGTGAACATGGTGCTTGAAGACTTGGATGTGGTGCGGACAGTTCATTGGACGAAGGACAAATTCTTCCCCGTCCCCCATGTCCATGGTTGGGAACATGTCTTCTTGGTAATGATCCCAGTGACCAGAAGTTTTGTAAAGCTCAACAGAAGCAAGTGGTGGAGTGTAGACGTGTTGGTAGCCAGAAGCCAACTCCTTGTCGACAATGTAGCGTTCCAATTCACGACGGATAGTCGCTCCATTTGGCAACCAGAATGGAAGTCCTTGACCAACCTCTTGAGAAATCATGAAGAGGTCAAGCTCTTTACCAAGTTTACGGTGGTCACGTTCTTTAGCTTCTTCACGCATTTGAAGGTAGTTCTTCAAGTCTTTCTTGTCAAACCAAGCTGTACCGTAGATACGTTGCATCATAGCGTTGTCGCTATTTCCGCGCCAGTAAGCACCTGCTACATGGAGAAGGTGGAAGATTTGGATACGGCCTGTTGATGGAACGTGAGGTCCACGGCAGAGATCCACGTATTCACCTTGACGGTAGATAGTCAAGCCGCCTTCGTCTTCTGAATGTTCTTCAATCAATTCCAACTTATAAGGGTCGTTTTTGAAGATTTCACGTGCCTCGTCTTTCGTAACTTCTTCACGGATTGATGGGAAGTTTTCTTTGACAATTTTTTGCATTTCTTCTTCGATACGAGGAAGGTCTTCGTTAGAGATTTGTCCAGCTGTATTGTCAGTATCGTAGTAGAAACCGTCTTCGATAGCTGGACCAACTCCCAAGTGAATGTCTGGGAAAAGGCGACGAGCTGCTTGGGCGAACAAGTGGGCAGCTGAGTGACGCAAGATTGGAAGGGCATCTTCGTGATCAGGTGTCACGATTTCGATGCTTCCATCTTCAGTGATAGCACGAGTTGTGTCGATGAGTTTGCCGTTGAATTTACCAGCCAAGGCTTTTTTAGCTAGGGAATTGCTGATAGATTGGGCAATTTCAAAAGTTGTAACGCCAGATTCGAATTCACGAACAGCGCCATCTGGGAAAGTAATATTAATCATGATGTTCTCCTTACTTATATTATTGACAAAAGTTTTAACCCCTATTTTGAAAACAGGGACAGAGGATTGTGAAAGCTAGAAAAACAAAAAGCGACATCCTCAAAAGGACGTCGCAACGTGGTTCCACCTTCATTTATGTTCCTCAAAAAAGAGGGACACCTCTGATTGGCTCTAACGTAGCCACCGTTTTATGTTTTCATAAAAAACTCAAGAGTAGTATCAATTTAGGCTTTCTATGCGTTTCCAGCAACCACGCACTCTCTAATAGAAAGGGACTAAGTGACTTGTCTCTATGGATTATTATAGCATGATTGTGAGATTTTTCAAGGATTTTGTGAAAGTTTTTTGTTTTTCATTTTTTGTAGAATATGCTTGATACCAATACCGGAAGCCATGCCCATCAGAGCCAAGGTTTCATAGATTAGCAAGTAAATGAGTATAAACTCACCAAAAGTTATGATAGTAAAGCAAAAGAGCAGTCCGTTACCAATTAACCACCAAAGTGAAAAACGGAAATGGTAGCTATAAAGTAGCGATACAATCAAGATTACCAGAGGTGTAAAGAAGAGAATATTATTTACGTAGAGACTCTTGAGAAAAAGGGGGTCAGAAATGATTAGTGGTAACAACTCATAAAGTGGCCAGTAAAAGAAAAAGATGACCAAATAGTAGGGGAGATGGGAATAGAATCTAGGCATGATAATCACCTCGTTTAAAAAAAAAACAGACAACTTAGATTTCTTGCTATGATTATTATAGCATGTTTAAAACAAGAAAGTAAATCTGTTGACAAAGAAGTTAGTTATTGGTAGAATAGGGAATGTCGTAAAGACAAATAACTTCTTCTTGGTTGCAGGCATGCCAACCTGTCACTCGGATGAAGCCAAATAAAAAGGAGAAACATCATGGCAATCTCAAAAGAGAAAAAAAATGAAATCATCGCACAATATGCACGTCACGAAGGTGATACAGGTTCAGTAGAGGTTCAAGTTGCTGTCCTTACTTGGGAAATCAACCACCTTAACGAACACATCAAACAACACAAAAAAGACCACGCTACTTACCGTGGATTGATGAAGAAAATCGGTCGCCGTCGTAACTTGCTTGCATACTTGCGTAAAAACGACGTTAACCGTTACCGTGAGTTGATCAACTCTCTAGGACTTCGTCGCTAATTCAAGATACAAAGGCCGCCAAAAGCACAAAGCAAAAATAGGAAAATTGACGAAGAAACTTCAGTTTCTAGGAGATTTTATCTTTTTTGCCAAGTGCTTAGGCCGTGTTCAATTGAGCATATCTTGATAATGAAGCTACTCTAAAATGGGTAGCTTTTTTACTTTTGTCACCGTACCTCGATATACTCAAGTATAATCTTCGGTTACGGTTCCTAGCACTGTAAGGTAAAATAAACCAGATTTTCTCCCCTTGGGGAGATTTTTTTGTTTCACTAAAAATTTTGTACAATCTTCGCCTCGTCTATAAACGGTTTATCCAGTAAGATGGGAGCTCTCTGATTTTAAGAGGGCTTTTTGTTGAGGTTTTATCGGTCACAATTTTGGAGACTACAAAAACCTCAAATGGTATCAGCTAATTACACCATAAAGGTGCGTAGCTACTCGGCTTGAAAAGCCGAGTAGCTGTCTGCAAGCCCCCTCGGAGAGCCCACACTTTACGAAGTAAAGTATAGTATGTTATACTTTACATGGAAGTAGTCACCGAATTCCAGTTAGAAATTACTTTGTAACTACGTTTTGAGGAGGAGTAAAATGCTTTCCTATGTTCGACATTACCCACTAGCGATAGCTAAATTAATGTGTCTGTGCTCTCCTAAAATCTGCTGATTTATTACTGACCAATACAGGAGGTTTTTTATGGGACAGACAATCATATCTGCTATTGGTGTTTATATTTCCACCAGTATCGATTATTTAATTATTTTATTTATTTTATTTGCACAGCTATCACAGAATAAACAAAAATGGCATATTTATGCGGGGCAATATCTAGGCACAGGCTTACTTGTAGGGGCGAGTTTAGTTGCTGCTTATGTCGTTAATTTCGTGCCTGAAGAATGGATGGTTGGATTGCTTGGTTTAATCCCTATCTATTTAGGGATTCGCTTTGCAATTGTTGGAGAAGGTGAGGAAGAAGAGGAAGAAGAGGAAGAAATTATTGAAAGATTAGAACAAAGCAAGGCAAATCAACTGTTTTGGACAGTTACATTGCTGACAATTGCGTCTGGCGGAGATAATTTAGGTATCTATATACCTTATTTTGCTTCGTTAGATTGGTCACAGACCCTCGTGGCATTGCTTGTGTTTGTAATCGGCATAATTATCTTATGCGAGATTAGTCGGGTGTTATCCTCTATTCCGTTAATATTCGAGACAATTGAAAAATACGAGCGAATCATTGTGCCCTTAGTATTCATTCTACTTGGACTATACATCATGTATGAAAATGGCACGATAGAGACTTTTCTGACCGTGTAGATTTTTTGTTTCACTAGGATTTTAGCCCGAGCTCAAATCAGCTCTCTGACTTCAGAGGGCTTTTTACATTGTCATCTTACCTTGCTATGCTCAAGCATTATCTTTGCTTATGCTTCCTGGCACTGTATGGAAAAATCAACCATAATTTTTCTGGTTTTAATTGTATTTTTTCCATAGCTTGTTACACAGTTGAAAATATGGTATACTTTTCATGAGAATTTTCTAAATTTTTAAGATTCTATCAAAGGAGGTTTGCATGCTTTCCAAATTTTCTGGAAGCCGACAAGACCAGCAATTTGTGTTACTTTTAGTTATTTTGCTAGGTATTTTAGGGATTTCTCTCTTTCTAGCAGTTTCAATGGGATCTGTTGCGATTGATCTAGGAGATACCTATCGGATTATTTTGAGCAGGTTGGGTTTTCCGCTTGAGATAGGAGAGGTTTCCAAGTCCACTCTTGCCATTGTATGGAACATGAGATTCCCTCGAATATTGTTAGGTCTGATAGTAGGAGCAGGCCTTTCTATGTGTGGAAGCGTGATGCAGTCTACAGTGAATAATCCCATAGCAGAGCCTTATGTCTTAGGAATATCTGCGGGTGCAACTCTAGGTGCAACCTTGAGCATCATTCTTGGTTTAAAAGTGATGATTAGCCTTGGAGCTTTTCTTGGAGCTATTTTGGCAACAATTGCTGTCCTCATCATTGCCTCTATGCAGGGAAGGATGACGACTTCTAGTCTGATTTTATCAGGAACCGTGGTCAATGCTCTCTTTCTGGCTTTTTCAAACTTTATCATCTCAGTTGGAGCTAATGCGGATAGTGTGATGACCATTAAGTTTTGGACAATGGGTTCGCTTGCTGGGACTTCCTGGGCAGACTTGGTCCTGCCAACTATGGTAGTAGGAATAGCCTTTCTATTTTTCTCTACCCAGTATCGTGTTTTCAATGCGATGATGATGGGAGATGAGGCTGCTTTAACTTTGGGGATTCCCTTACGCTTTTATTGGTATCTTTATGTGACCATGGTGGCTGTGCTAACAGCAGTCTTAGTGGCAACCTGTGGGATTATTGGATTTGTTGGTCTGATTACTCCTCACTTAGCTCGAGGGTTAGTAGGAACGAATTACAAGAGGCTTTTTCCTGTTGCAACCTTGCTAGGTGCCCTCTTTGTCATCTGGGCAGACGTACTCTCTCGTATCATCATTCCAAACGCAGAGCTTCCTATTGGTATTTTCACAGCCTTAGTAGGTGCTCCCTTCTTTATCTACATTGTTGGAGGTAGGCGAAGGGAGGTGAAGGGCTGATATGGACTTGATTTGTCAGGATGTCCACTTTGGACTGGGAGAGAAAAAAATCCTCAAAGGAGTTTCTCTTAAGGTTGAGGGGAATCAATTTCACACGATATTAGGACCAAATGGAAGCGGGAAAACCAGTCTACTTAAACTCCTCTAT
The DNA here is from genome assembly GCA_905221455.1 of bacterium. GTDB lineage: Bacteria > Bacillota > Bacilli > Lactobacillales > Streptococcaceae > Streptococcus. The sequence goes on from CAJNDF010000003.1 coordinate 148,792, forward strand.
CGTCAGGAAAAGGCGGACAAAGGCTTGATAAGCCTAGATGGAAAACCTCTTGAACAATGGACAATCAAAGAAACAGCCAAGCAAATGGCGGTCGTCACCCAGTTTAATCAATTGCAGTTTGATTGTACAGTTGAGGAAATCGTCTTGCTGGGAAGAACGCCCCATCTCTCTTTTTTACAGAAGGAAAGGGAAAGGGATTATGTCCTTGTTCAAGATGCTCTTGTCAAGGTAGATATGCTCGAGAAGAAAACTCGTCTCTATTCGTCTCTTTCAGGGGGCGAAAAACAGCGAGTCTTACTAGCCCGCGCCTTGGCGCAAGAACCGACTCTTTTGCTCCTGGACGAACCAACCAATCACCTGGATATTAGGTATCAGCTAGACTTGTTGGCCATTGTGAAGGAACTCAAGGTCAATGTTCTAGCTGTCCTACATGATATTCAACTTGCTTGTCGCTATTCGGATTATCTCTATCTGATGAAAGAGGGAGAAATCCTTTACCAAGGGGCTCCAAAGGAGACCATCACCCCTGAGTCATTGCAAACTGTATACGGAGTTCAAAGTCAGGTGACTTGGACCGAGGATCAGCAAGCTATGATTCACTATTTATAAGAATGAAAAGGAAAACAAGATGAAAAAAACACTCAGTATTTTACTCGTGACAGTAGCTACCCTAACCATGGCAGCTTGTGGCAATACTACTACAGAAAAAGCTACGACACAATCAAGCGCAGAAACAAGTCAAAAGGCTAACGCAGAGACGACTTATCCACTAACTGTCAAAACCTATGATGCTAAAGGAAATGAAGTAGAACAAGTTTTTGAAAAGGCACCTGAAAAAGTTATCACCAACAATCTTTCAACCACTGAAATCTTAATGGAACTAGGTTTGAAAGATAAAATTGCTGGCATGCTCAACCCTGACAATGCTGTGACGGACAAATACAAGGACGCGATTGCGACTATTCCCCAAATCGGCGATAAAAAAACAGTCTCACAAGAGACAGTTCTTTCTTATGAACCAGACGCTGTGATGGGTCGAAACATGATGTTTTCTGAAAAATCTTTGGGGACAGTTAGCACTTGGAATGAAAATAAAATCCCAGTCTATACGCAAAAAGCTTCTCTCTCAACGATTCAGCAAGATTTGGGAAATATCGTAGAAGATGTCAAAAATCTTGGAATGATTTTCAATGTTCAGGACAAGGCCAATGAATACGCAGCCCAATTACAAGCTAAAATTGACGCTGTTAAGAAAGCAAACCCAGCAAGCCAAGGTGAAAAGAAAAAGGCTTTGATTATGGTTGCTTATAATGACGAAACCTTCGGCGCTTACAAGTCTGCTTTGCAAGAAAGTTTGCTGAACCAACTTGGTTATACAAACGTTGCTACGGGGACATCAGGCTTGACCTTAGAAAATCTCGTGTCAATGGATCCTGAGTTGATTATCTATGTAACCAGCGACCGCAATAAAAAATTGGATGCCAACGCTGTTGAGTTGATGAAGGCAAATGCTGTTTTGGAAGGTGTTCCTGCTATTAAGAATCAAAAAATCATGACTATCTCTTACGATGAGTTGATGGATTATGGTCCAGCAGTGATTGATTCCCTTGAGAAAATCAATGACTTTATCAATAAATAATGAGTTTGATTGGGAAGGAATCCAAGTCAAGGTCAGTCTTCCTTCGACCTATGATTCCAATCAAACCTATCCAGCGATTCTCTTGAATGATGGAAACTTGGATTTCCTATCATCCCTGTCCGATTCTGTGATTTTAGTGGGCTTGACCTCTAAAAATCGCCTAGACGACTACACTCCTTGGAAGGCAGCTGCTCTGAGAGATGGGGCTCCAGATTTTGGCGGTCAGGCAAATGCCTATCATGATCATTTGTTTGGAGATCTTTTAGACAAGTTGCAGTCGCTTTATCGCCTGGACGAAACTCGCCTTGCTTATGGAGGTTATTCACTAGGTGGTTTGGCGGCAGTCTACAGTCTTTTCGGCTTTGACAAGGTTTCCTGTGTCTTTTCGATCTGCGGTTCCTTTTGGTATCCTGATTTTGTGACTTACTGCAAGGAAGAAAATGTGAAAAATTTGGACTGTTTGCTGTATTTACAGAATGGTCAAACAGAAGGAGCACACCATACTAATCGCTTGGCTCAAGCACCAGCCTATGCTGAGCAGATCCATACCAGTCTTCAGAAATGCTATCCGAACGGCCAGTTTGTCTTTGATCCTTATGGACACCATGAACAAGTGGATGAGCGATTTCTAGCCTTTTCCAGCTGGTTGGCCCAAAAATGGAAAATCAAATAAAAGAATTATCCCTTGGCAAAAGCCAAGGGATTGTTGTATTTATTTAAGCAAGTTTTTCTCTATTTTTATCTGGATTCCAGATGAAGCTTGCGATAAAGCTAAAGATGATGGTTAGGATAGCGAGGATAATGGCAAGGATGAGGGCAGGTATGCGGATAAGCCACCAGAGTGGGTTTGGTTTTTTATCATTGTGCCATTGTTTCGTTTCTTGGTCCAAACGTTGGAATTCTGTTTGGATACGATTGGCGACTGTTTCAATGCCTTCATCATTCATTTTCTTGATATCTGAGATATCTATTGGATTTCCAAAGTTCATATCAACACGCTCACGGCTAACCAAGCCCTTCAAGGTCATAGGACCTGTATAGGTAACAGGCATGATACGGACCTTGGCCATTTTGGCAATCAGAGCTACGCCACCCTTGACATCGTTTGAGTGACGGCTCCCACTTGGAAACATGATGAGAGAGCGATCACTTTTTTTGAGAACATTGATAGGATATTTGATGGCAGAAGCGCTGGGATTTTCCCGGTCAATAGGAAAAGCGCCACACATACGAATCCACCAACCAAAGATACGGTTGGTAAAGAGTTCTTTTTTGGCCATAAAGATGAATTGTTTTGGCTTAGTCGCAAAGGCCATGTAAACAGGATCCCACCAAGTGCGATGAGGCGCAACCAGAATATAATTTTCATCTTGATTAGGAATTTTATCGGTATTATGATAGTGGGCATTGCCATTGATGGACCATAGGAGCAATACAACCAATCCACGTAAATAAGTATAAAACATGCGATCTCCTTCGATTATTTTCTTGTTATTATTATACCTTATCAAAGGAGGGCTGGCAAACTTTTCCCTTGACTAGGTGCATATTTGGGATGAGATTAGAATTCTTTTAGAAAAAATGATATGATAGAATTTATGGATAAAAATAAGATTATGGGATTAACCCAAAGAGAAGTCAAGGAAAGACAGGCTAAGGGCTTGGTCAATGATTTTACTGCATCGGCCAGTACCAGCACTTGGCAAATCGTTAAACGAAATGTCTTTACCCTTTTTAACGCTTTGAACTTTGCCATTGCTTTGGCCCTTGCCTTTGTGCAGGCTTGGAGCAATCTGGTCTTCTTTGCCGTTATCTGCTTTAACGCTTTTTCTGGTATTGTGACCGAGCTGCGGGCCAAACACATGGTGGACAAGCTCAATCTCATGACTAAGGAAAAGGTCAAAACCATTCGTGATGGACAGGAAGTTGCCCTCAATCCTGAAGAATTGGTGCTAGGAGACGTCATTCGTTTGTCTGCTGGGGAGCAGATTCCCAGTGATGCCTTGGTTCTGGAAGGATTTGCGGAAGTCAATGAAGCCATGTTGACAGGGGAAAGTGATTTGGTGCAAAAGGAAGTTGATGCCTTGCTTTTGTCAGGAAGCTTCCTAGCCAGTGGGTCAGTTTTGGCTCAAGTCCACCATGTCGGGGCAGACAACTATGCTGCTAAACTCATGCTGGAAGCCAAGACCGTTAAACCGATCAACTCCCGTATCATGAAATCGTTGGACAGGTTAGCTGGTTTTACTGGGAAGATTATCATTCCCTTTGGTCTAGCTCTCTTGCTAGAAGCCTTACTTTTAAAAGGCCTGCCTCTTAAGTCATCCGTTGTAAATTCGTCGACAGCCCTTTTGGGGATGTTGCCTAAAGGAATCGCCCTTTTGACCATTACTTCGCTCTTGACTGCGGTGATTAAGCTGGGCTTGAAAAAGGTCTTGGTCCAGGAGATGTACTCTGTTGAGACCTTGGCGCGCGTGGATATGCTCTGTTTGGACAAGACGGGCACCATCACCCAAGGAAAGATGCAGGTGGAGGCGGTTCTTCCTCTGACTCAAGCCTACGGTAACGAGGTTATTGCTGGCATCCTGACCAGTTATATGGCCCATAGTGAGGATAAGAATCCAACAGCTCAAGCCATTCGCCAGCGTTTCCAAGGCCAAGTAGCCTATCCTATGCTATCGAATCTTCCTTTCTCAAGCGACCGCAAGTGGGGAGCAATGGAATTGGAAGGTCTGGGGACAGTTTTCTTAGGGGCACCTGAGATGTTGCTGGACTCTGAAGTCCCAGAAGCCAGAGAGGCCTTGGAGAGAGGGTCGCGTGTCTTGGTCTTAGCCCTCAGTCAGGAGAAATTAGACCATCACAAGCCACAAAAACCTTCTGATATTCAGGCTTTAGCTTTGCTGGAAATCTTGGACCCCATTCGAGAAGGAGCAGCAGAGACGCTGGACTATCTCCGTTCACAGGAAGTGGGGCTCAAGATTATATCTGGGGACAATCCAGTTACGGTGTCCAGTATTGCCCAGAAGGCTGGTTTTGTGGACTATGACAGTTATGTAGATTGCTCCAAAATTACGGATGAGGAATTGATTGCTATGGCGGAGGAGACAGCTATTTTCGGACGTGTTTCCCCTCATCAAAAGAAACTCATCATCCAAACGCTGAAAAAAGTGGGGCATACAACAGCTATGACAGGGGACGGGGTCAATGATATTCTGGCCCTTCGTGAGGCGGATTGTTCCATCGTAATGGCGGAAGGAGATCCTGCGACTCGTCAGATTGCCAATCTGGTTCTCTTGAACTCTGACTTTAATGATGTTCCTGAGATTCTCTTTGAAGGTCGTCGCGTGGTTAATAACATTGCCCATATCGCCCCGATTTTCTTGATAAAGACTATCTATTCTTTCTTGCTCGCAGTTATCTGTATTGCCAGTGCTTTATTAGGTCGGTCTGAGTGGATCTTGATTTTCCCTTTCATTCCTATTCAAATTACCATGATCGACCAATTCGTGGAAGGTTTCCCACCATTCGTTCTGACTTTTGAGCGAAATATCAAACCTGTTGAGCCAAACTTCCTCAGAAGATCCATGCTTCGTGCCCTACCAAGCGCTCTCATGGTCGTCTTCAGCGTTCTTTTTGTGAAACTATTTGGAAGTAGCCAAGGTTGGTCTGAGTTAGAAATCTCAACTCTACTCTATTATCTATTGGGGTCAATTGGTTTCTTATCCGTATTTAGAGCCTGCATGCCATTTACTCTCTGGCGTGTACTCTTGATTGTCTGGTCAGTAGGTGGCTTCCTAGCTACAGCTCTCTTCCCAAGAATCCAAAAACTGCTTGAAATTTCAACCTTGACTGGACAAACGCTGCCGGTCTATGGGGCCATGATGTTGGTCTTTACCGTGATTTTCATTCTAACCAGTCGCTATCAAGCCAGAAAATAAAGAAAGACTGCAATCTGTGGATTGCGGTCTTTTTAGGTACAAGATTGCTAGCCGAAATATGGTATAATAAGAGGTAATAGAGTTTGGAAAGTGAGAGAAGATGATTTCAAAGAGATTAGAATTAGTGGCTTTCTTTGTGCCACAGGGGGCTATTTTACTAGATGTGGGAAGTGACCATGCTTATCTGCCTATCGAGTTGGTCGAAAGAGGCCAAATCAAAAGTGCCATTGCAGGTGAGGTCGTAGAAGGTCCCTACCAGTCCGCGGTTAAAAATGTTGAGGCTCACGGCCTAAAGGAGAAAATCCAAGTCCGTTTAGCCAATGGCTTGGCAGCCTTTGAAGAAGTCGACCAAGTATCGGTTATCACTATTGCAGGTATGGGTGGGCGTTTGATTGCTACTATATTAGAGGAAGGATTGGACAAGCTGGCTAATGTAGAGCGTTTGATCCTCCAGCCTAATAATCGTGAAGACGACTTGCGTATCTGGTTGCAAGATAACGATTTTCAGATTGTAGCAGAAAGCATTTTAGAAGAAGCTGGTAAATTTTATGAAATTCTAGTTGTGGAAGCAGGACAAATGAAGTTATCAGCCAGTGATGTCCGCTTTGGCCCCTTCTTGTCCAAAGAATTTAGCTCAGTCTTTGTTCAAAAATGGCAAAAAGAAGCTGATAAGTTAGAGTTTGCCCGCAGTCAAATCCCAGAAAAAAATCTGGAGGAACGTCAAGTTCTAGCAGATAAAATTCAAGCCATCAAGGAGGTGCTCAATGCTAGCAAGTGAAGTGATTAAATGTTATGAAGCCTTTTGCCCTCAAGAATTTTCTATGGAGGGTGATAGTCGTGGCCTGCAAATTGGTACTCTAAACAAGGATATCCAAAGTGTCATGGTGGCTCTCGATATTCGTGAAGAAACGGTGGCTGAAGCCATTGAAAAAGGTGTGGATTTGATTATCGTTAAGCACGCGCCGATTTTCCGTCCCATCAAGGATTTGGTAGCTAACCGTCCACAAAATCAGATTTACATTGATCTCATCAAGCATGACATCGCAGTTTATGTCAGCCATACCAACATTGACATCGTTGAAAATGGCCTCAATGACTGGTTCTGCCAGATGCTAGGCATTGAGGAGACGACTTATCTGCAGGAGACAGGCCCAGAACGTGGAATTGGTCGTATTGGGAATATTCCGACTCAGACCTTTGGGGAATTGGCCCAGCATGTCAAGCAAGTCTTTGGTCTAGATAGCCTTCGAATGGTGCATTATCGAGAGAGTGACTTGCAGAAGCCGATTTCAAGAGTGGCCATCTGTGGTGGTAGCGGGCAGTCTTTCTATAAGGATGCCTTAGCTAAGGGAGCAGATGTCTACATCACTGGTGATATTTACTACCACACAGCTCAGGATATGTTGTCTGATGGCTTACTAGCATTGGACCCAGGACACTATATCGAAGTGCTTTTTGTGGAAAAAATCGCAGCACTCCTTACTCAATGGAAGGCAGAGAAGGGCTGGTCTATTGATATCTTACCTAGTCAGGCATCGACCAATCCTTTCCACCATATCTAGTTAGAAGGTGAAGACAATGAAAAAAGTTGCCATTATCGGAGCAGGAATTGTGGGAGCAACAGCAGCCTACTATCTCTCGAAAGAAAGTGACCTAGAGGTGACCATTTTTGACTATGGACAAGGTCAGGCTACCAAGGCAGCGGCGGGCATTATCAGTCCTTGGTTTTCCAAACGTCGCAATAAAGCTTGGTACAAGATGGCACGCTTGGGGGCTGACTTTTATGTGGATTTGTTGGCTGATTTAGAGAAGTCAGGGCAAGAAATCGATTTTTACCAGCAATCAGGAGTTTTTCTCTTAAAAAAGGACGAATCCAAGCTAGAAGAACTCTATGAACTAGCCCTGCAGCGTAGGGAAGAATCTCCTTTAATAGGTCAGTTAGCTATTTTGGACCAATCCTCAGCTAATGAATTATTTCCTGGCTTGCAGGGTTTCGACAGCCTCCTCTATGCTTCTGGTGGAGCGAGAGTAGATGGTCAACTTTTAGTAACTCGTTTGCTAGAAGCTAGTCATGTCAAGCTGGTCAAAGAAAAAGTGACTCTGACACCTTTATCATCAGGTTATCAGATCGGCGAAGAGGTGTTTGATCAGGTTATTTTAGCGACGGGAGCTTGGTTGGGACACCTGTTAGAGCCTTTAGGATATGAAGTGGATGTTCGTCCCCAAAAAGGCCAACTCCGAGATTATCAACTTGCTCAAGACCTGGAATCCTACCCTGTTGTTATGCCAGAAGGGGAGTGGGATTTGATACCTTTTGCGGGTGGGAAATTGTCCCTAGGTGCTACCCATGAAAATGATATGGGATTTGATTTGACGGTGGATGAAAGCTTGCTCCAGCAAATGGAGGAGGCGGCCTTGCCTCACTATCCAGGTTTGGCTAAATCGACTTCCAGAACTGAGCGTATGGGCATCCGTGCCTACACCAGTGATTTCTCACCTTTCTTTGGGCAAGTACCCGGCTTAGCAGGTGTTTATGCTGCTAGTGGACTAGGTTCATCAGGCCTCACAATTGGTCCTATCATTGGTTACCATTTAGCTCAACTGATCCAAGACAAGGAGTTTACCTTGGACCCAGTAAACTACCCAATTGAGAACTATGTCAAACGACTAAAAAGCGAATAAGATTTTACTGAAATTTTAGCTTCCCCTCTAGGATGGCAAATGACATTCCCTATCAAAAATGGTAAAATAAGAAAAAATCCGAGAATCGAGGAACAAAGATGCAAGAAAAGATTTTGGTAACAGGTGGAGCTGGTTTTATCGGAACCCACACTGTTATTGAGTTAATCCAAGCAGGTCATCAGGTTGTTGTGGTGGATAACCTTGTTAATAGTAACCGTAAAAGTTTAGAAGTTGTTGAAAGAATCACAGGAGTTGAGGTGCCTTTCTATGAGGCAGATATCCGTGACACAGATACCCTCAGAGATATTTTCAAGCAAGAAGAACCAACTGGTGTCATTCACTTTGCTGGTTTGAAGGCTGTCGGTGAATCCACTCGTATCCCTCTTGCCTATTATGACAACAATATCGCTGGAACTGTCAGCCTTTTGAAGGTCATGGAAGAAAATAACTGTAAAAACATCATTTTCAGTTCTTCTGCGACAGTTTACGGAGATCCTCACACAGTGCCCATCTTGGAAGATTTCCCACTTTCAGTGACCAACCCATACGGTCGCACTAAGCTTATGCTTGAGGAAATTTTGACGGATATCTACAAGGCAGACTCAGAATGGAACGTTGTCTTGCTTCGTTACTTTAACCCAATCGGAGCCCATGAGAGTGGTGATTTAGGAGAAAATCCAAACGGTATTCCAAACAACCTTTTGCCATATGTGACTCAAGTAGCTGTTGGAAAATTAGAGCAAGTGCAAGTGTTTGGAGACGATTACGATACGGAAGACGGAACTGGTGTTCGTGACTATATCCACGTTGTCGATTTAGCTAAAGGTCACGTTGCAGCTCTGAAAAAAATTCAAAAAGGTTCAGGTCTAAACGTCTATAACCTTGGAACTGGTAAAGGTTACTCCGTTCTTGAAATTATCCAAAACATGGAAAAAGCAGTGGGACGTCCGATTCCTTATCGCATTGTAGACCGTCGCCCAGGTGATATCGCAGCCTGCTATTCAGACCCAGCAAAAGCCAAAGCAGAACTTGGCTGGGAAGCAGAACTAGACATCACCCAAATGTGTGAAGACGCATGGCGTTGGCAAAGCAAGCATCCAAATGGATTTGAAGACTAAGATGGTGATTTCAATCATTGTCCCCTGTTTAAACGAAGAGGAAGTACTTCCTCTTTTTTATCAGGCTTTGGAAGATTTAATTCCTGATTTGGGAGCAGAAATCGAGTATGTCTTTGTCGATGATGGATCGAGTGATGGGACCTTGGAACTCTTAAAGGTCTATCGGGAACAAAATCCGGCAGTGCATTATCTTTCCTTCTCTCGAAATTTTGGTAAAGAAGCAGCTCTGTATGCAGGCTTACAATATGCGACAGGAGATCTGGTGGTGGTAATGGATGCAGACCTCCAAGATCCTCCTAGTATGTTACTTGAAATGAAAGCTTTACTAGAACAAAATGCAGATTTGGACTGCGTTGGAACACGGAGAACTAGTCGGGAGGGAGAACCCTTCTTTCGCAGTTTCTGTGCTGACATCTTTTACCGCTTCATGCAAAAAATCAGTCCAGTAGCCCTGCCGTCAGGTGTCCGTGATTTTCGCATGATGAGAAGGTCTGTAGTCGATGCCATTTTAAGTTTGACAGAGTCCAATCGTTTTTCAAAGGGACTTTTTGCTTGGGTCGGCTTTAAAACCCACTATCTGGACTATCCAAATGTCGAAAGGCAGGCTGGCAAGACCAGTTGGAGTTTTAGGCAACTCTTTTTCTACTCCATTGAGGGTATTGTCAATTTTTCAGATTTTCCCTTGATTATAGCTTTTGTGGCTGGTATCCTATCTTGTTTTATTTCTCTACTGATGACCTTTTTTGTTGTGGTTCGGACCCTTATTTTGGGCAATCCGACATCAGGGTGGACCTCTCTGATGGCTGTCATTCTCTTTCTTGGAGGCATTCAACTCTTGACCATTGGGATTCTCGGCAAGTATATTAGTAAGATTTATCTAGAGACTAAAAAAAGACCACTTTATCTTATCAAAGAAAAAAGTGACCTTCCTGATTTTACAGAAAAAAATAAAGAGAAAAGACTATAATTTTGCATGGAAATATGCTAAACTAGAAGGAGTGGAACGTTCCTGTCGATATTAGAGTTATTCTTTAATCAAGGCACGTGTCGGACAGTTTTTCACAGCTTCTACGACGTCTTGACTAGGAGAAATTTCTTTTTCTAGTTGGTCGGGATCATCGTAAAAACGCACAATTCCATTATCGTGGTAATCAAATAAATCAGAATAAGTTTGGCAAAGCCCACAGGCGATGCATCGTTCAGGTATAAGTGTGATTTTCATATTTATATTGTAATAAGAAACGTAAAAAAAAACAAGGAGTAAGGTATGGCAAAAGAACCGTGGCAAGAAGATATTTATGAAAACCAAGAAGAAACAAGATCAGAACGTCGTAAGAGAACTCAAGGTAGAGATGTAGTAGCCAATCGTGTTTTGACAATCCTAGCTAGTATTTTCTTTGTAATTGTGGTGGTGATGATTATTGTTCTCATCTATCTATCATCGGGTGGGAGTAATCGCACAGCAGCCTTGAAAGATTTTCACGATTCAGACGCAAATGTAGTACAGATTTCATCTTCTAGTAGCTCCCAGCCTGAACAGAGTTCAGAATCAGAATCTTCTTCTGAGCACTCGGAGGAAGCTACAGATCCAGAAGGGACGACAAAAGTCTTGGCTGGAGAAGGAGAAGCAGCTATTGCAGCACGCGCTGGGATTTCGATTGCTCAGTTAGAGGCCTTGAATCCTGGGCACATGGCTACAGGGTCTTGGTTTGCTAATCCAGGTGATGTTGTCAAAATAAAATAGGAGTTGATATGAAAACCATTCAAATTGCTATTGACGGTCCTGCTTCAAGTGGTAAGAGTACAGTCGCAAAGATTATTGCTAAGGATTTTGGTTATACCTACCTTGATACAGGAGCCATGTATCGTGCAGCGACCTATATGGCTCTTAAAAACCAGTTAGGAGTAGAAGAAGTCGAAGCACTTCTCGCCTTATTGGACCAGCATCCAATCAGTTTTGGACGTTCAGAAACTGGAGAACAGCTTGTCTTTGTCGGAGATGTGGATATTACCCATCCTATTCGTGAAAATGAAGTGACCAATCATGTTTCTGCAATTGCAGCAATTCCTCAAGTGCGTGAGAAACTAGTTTCTCTCCAGCAAGAGATTGCCCAGCAAGGTGGGATTGTCATGGACGGTCGCGATATCGGAACTGTTGTATTGCCACAAGCAGAATTGAAAATTTTCCTAGTAGCCTCTGTTGATGAGAGAGCAGAGCGCCGTTACAAGGAAAATATTGCCAAGGGAATTGAAACAGACCTTGAAACCCTAAAAGAGGAAATTGCTGCGCGTGACTACAAGGATAGCCATCGTGAGACTTCACCTCTCAAACAAGCAGAGGATGCTGTTTACCTTGATACAACTGGTTTGAACATTCAAGAAGTAGTTGAAAAAATCAAAGCAGAAGCTGAAAAAAGAATGTAAATGTAGAAAAGCCGATAGATTGATATCGGTTTTTTTCTAAATTTGTCAAAATGCTGATTTTAGGGTATAATAGTTGCTGTTCGAGAAATTTTGATTTTCAAAGAATAATGAATGATGATAAGGAGTAACCATGAACAACCTACCAAATTGTCCAAAATGTAACTCAGAGTACGTCTACGAAGACGGTGCCCTACTGGTTTGCCCAGAGTGTGCTCATGAGTGGAATCCTGCTGAAGTTGCAGAAGTAGAAGAAGGCCTTGTCGCTATCGATGCCAACGGAAATAAATTGGCTGATGGTGATACAGTAACCCTCATCAAGGACTTGAAAGTAAAAGGTGCGCCAAAAGATTTGAAACAAGGGACGCGTGTGAAAAATATCCGCATCGTAGAAGGCGACCACAATATCGACTGTAAGATTGATGGTTTTGGTGCCATGAAACTTAAATCAGAGTTTGTGAAGAAAATTTAAGCATGTCAAAACACTATAAACTTGTATTTTATAGCCGTATCTTCTTGTTTCTAGCGGCTTTTACGGGAGTTTATCTTGAAATCGCCAAGCATGGTGGATTTGGGATGCTTCTCTATTATACGGTTCTGTCAAATCTGTTAGTAGCGATTTTTACGCTCTATCTCCTAAAGGTTATGAGCCGTTTAGGTGAAAACTGGCAAAGACCAAGTCTTTTGCGCTTAAAAGGTGGAGTTACCATGAGTATCATGATTACCTGTGTGATTTACCATTTCCTCTTAGCGCCCATTGCGACTAATTTCTATACTCTGGAAAATTTCCTTTGCCACTATATCGTTCCCCTTTGGTTTTTAGCGGATACCCTCTTTTTTGACAAACAGGGTCAATACAAGATTTGGGATCCAGTTGTGTGGACGATTTTACCCTTGCTGTATATGATTTTTGCTCTTTTTAATGGCTTGGTACTGAAACTAGACATTCCTAATTCTAAGGTCAGTCCTTTCCCTTACTTCTTTTTGAATGTGAACAAGGGTTGGGATGTCGTGTTCAGGTGGTGTCTGATTATCTTTGTTGCCTATATGGTGGCAGGATTTATCTTCTACTTGATCAAGCAAATCAAGAGAAAATCATCCTAATACTCTTCGAAAATCTCTTCAAACCACGTCAGTTTCGCCTTGCCGTATATATGGTTACTGACTTCGTCAGTTTCATCTACAACCTCAAAACCATGTTTTGAGCTGACTTCGTCAGTTCTATCTACAACCTCAAAGCAGTGCTTTGAGCAACCTGCGGCTAGCTTCCTAGTTTGCTCTTTGATTTTCATTGAGTATAAGACACAAGGGATTTATTTTCGAGTTTAAGAAGGAGTCTACAAAGCAATGAGACTTCTTCTTTTCTTGCTTTATAACTCTCAAAAGAGTAGAAGATTAAGAGAAATATAGAAAGAGATTTCATGAAACAATTTTTAGAACGGGCCAGTATTTTGGCTCTCTCCCTCGTTTTGATTACCTCCTTTTCGATTTCAAGTGCCCTACCAGCCATGTTTGACTATTATCAAGGCTATCCTAAGGAACAAATTGAGCTCTTGGCGAGCTTGCCATCCTTTGGAATCATGATTATGTTATTACTAAATGGTTTCTTAGAAAAAATATTTCCTGAGCGCTTACAGATTAGTTTGGGTTTACTGATTTTATCACTGAGTGGAACGGCTCCCTTCTGGTATCAAGCCTATCCTTTTGTTTTTGGAACACGGATTCTCTTTGGTTTGGGTGTTGGGATGATCAATGCCAAGGCCATTTCCATTATCAGTGAACGCTATCAAGGAAAAACGCGAATTCAGATGTTAGGGCTACGTGGCTCTGCAGAGGTCGTTGGAGCTTCTCTCATTACCTTGGCCGTCGGCCAGTTGTTGGCCTTTGGTTGGACAGCTACTTTCTTAGCCTATAGTGCTGGATTTTTGGTGCTGACCCTCTATCTGCTCTTTGTCCCTTATGGAAAAGAAAAGAAAGAAGTCAAGAAAAAAGCGAAGGAAGCAAGTCGTTTAACTCGAGAAATGAAAGGCTTGATTTTTACTCTAGCTATAGAAGCAGCAGTGGTAGTTTGTACCAATACAGCTATTACCATTCGTATTCCAAGTTTGATGGTGGAAAGAGGACTTGGAGATGCCCAGTTATCTAGTTTTGTTCTTAGTGTCATGCAGCTGATCGGGATTGTGGCTGGGGTGAGTTTTTCTTTCTTGATTTCTATCTTTAAGGAAAAATTGCTCCTCTGGTCTGGCATTACCTTTGGCTTAGGGCAAATTGTGATTGCTTTATCTCCATCCTTGTGGGTGGTAGTGGCAGGAAGCATTCTGGCTGGTTTTGCCTACAGTGTAGCCTTGACGACGGTCTTTCAACTTGTCTCTGAACGAATTCCAGCCAAACTCCTCAATCAAGCAACCTCATTTGCAGTTTTAGGCTGTAGTTTCGGAGCTTTCACAACCCCATTTGTTTTAGGGGCAATTGGGTTACTAACGAAAAATGGGATGCTGGTCTTCGCCATTTTAGGATCCTGGTTGATTGTAACCTCTATCTTTGTCATGTACCTACTTCAAAAGAGAGCTTAGGATTGGTTTCCTAAGTTTTTCTTTTTGGGAGTTTTGTACCCAGACAATTAAAAATTCTCTGGCTTGTTACGAGACTAATTTCTTGATAAAATAGGAGTTATGACGAGATATAAAGCAACTATTTCCTATGATGGTTATGCCTTTGCTGGTTTTCAGCGTCAGCCCCATGCGCGGAGCGTTCAGGAAGAAATTGAAAAAACCTTGACTAGATTGAATAAGGGGCAAGCCATCACTGTTCACGGTGCTGGTAGGACTGATAGTGGGGTTCATGCTTTGGGACAGGTGCTTCATTTTGACTTGCCCTATCAAATGGATGAGGAAAAACTTCGCTTTGCTCTGGACACCCAGTCCCCTGAAGATATTGATGTGATTTCAATTGAGCTTGTGGCGGATGATTTTCATTGTCGTTATGCCAAGCACAGCAAGACCTATGAGTTTATCGTGGATAGGGGTCGTCCTAAAAATCCCATGCGCCGTCACTATGCCACTCACTTTCCTTATCCGCTTGATGTAGAGCGAATGCAGGAGGCTGTCAAAAAGCTAGAGGGCACCCACGATTTCACAGGCTTTACAGCTTCTGGAACCAGTGTGGAGGATAAGGTTCGTACTATCACAGAAGCTAGTCTCAGGGTTGATGAGACAGGACAATTTTTGACCTTTACCTTTTCAGGAAATGGTTTCTTGTATAAACAGATTCGCAATATGGTGGGGACGCTGCTCAAAATCGGAAATAATCGCATGCCAGTAGAGCAGATTGACCTCATCTTGGAGAAAAAGGACAGGCAACTTGCAGGTCCAACAGCAGCACCGAATGGCTTGTATTTAAAGGAGATTCGTTATGAAGAATAATCGTATTTTAGCACTTTCTGGAAATGATATTTTTAGTGGCGGTGGCCTGTCAGCTGATTTGGCTACTTATACTTTGAACGGCTTGCATGGCTTTGTAGCAGTGACTTGTTTGACAGCCTTGACAGAAAAGGGATTCGAAGTCTTTCCAACTGAGGATGCCATTTTTCAACATGAATTAGATAGTTTGCGTGATGTGGAGTTTGCGGGGATTAAGATTGGTCTTCTCCCTACTGTTAGTGTTGCTGAGAAAGCCTTGGACTTTATCAAACAACGTCCAGGAGTGCCTGTGGTATTGGATCCTGTCTTGGTCTGCAAGGAAACGCACGACGTAGCAGTTAGTGAACTCTGCCAAGAATTGATTCGCTTTTTCCCTCATGTCAGCGTGATTACACCTAACCTCCCAGAAGCAGAATTATTGGCTGGTCAGGAAATTAAAACCTTGGAAGACATGAAAGCTGTAGCGCAGAAATTACATGACTTAGGAGCGCCAGCAGTCATTATCAAGGGAGGCAATCGCCTTAGTCAGGACAAGGCTGTAGATGTCTTTTATGACGGACAAACCTTTACAGTCCTAGAAAATCCTGTCATCCAAGGCCAAAATGCTGGTGCAGGTTGTACCTTTGCCTCTAGTATTGCCAGTCACTTGGTTAAAGGTGATGAACTTTTACCAGCAGTAGAAAGTTCTAAAGCTTTCGTTTATCGTGCTATTGCACAAGCAGATCAATATGGAGTAAGACAATATGAAGCAAACCAAAACAACTAAAATCGCCCTTGTATCCCTCTTAACCGCCCTTTCTGTGGTTCTAGGTTATTTCTTAAAAATCCCAACACCGACAGGTATTCTAACTTTCTTAGATGCGGGTATCTTCTTTGTGGCCTTTTACTTTGGTAGTAAAGAGGGAGCCGTCGTTGGAGGATTAGCAGGTTTCTTGATTGACCTTTTATCAGGCTATCCTCAGTGGATGTTCTTTAGCTTGGTCAACCATGGATTGCAAGGATTTTTCGCAGGATTTAAAGGAAAAGCTCAGTGGCTAGGCCTTATCCTAGCAACCATTGTCATGGTAGGAGGCTATGCCTTGGGTTCAACTTTGATGAATGGCTGGGCAGCAGCTCTACCAGAAATCCTACCAAATTTCATGCAAAATATAGTAGGGATGATTGTAGGATTTCTACTTTGTCAGGCTATTAAGAAGATGAAGTAAAGAGGCTGTGGAGAAAGTCCTAAAAATCAGAAAAAACGCATAGTATCAGGTGTTAAAAAACCTTGATACTATGCGTTTTATTGTGGGAAGATTTTATACTCTTCGAAAATCTCTTCAAACCTCGTCAACGTCGCCTTGCCGTATATATGTGACTGACTTCGTCAGTCTTATCTACAACCTCAAAACAGTGTTTTGAGCAACCTGCGGCTAGTTTCCTAGTTTGCTCTTTGATTTTCATTGAGTATTAGATGAATATTAATCAAAATAAAGCAAGTCTTTGCTGGTGCTTGTAAAGAGGTCAAAGCCATCCTTGGTAACAACACCGCAGTCTTCGATACGGACACCGACTTTACCAGGGATATAGATACCTGGTTCAACAGAGAAGCACATGCCTTCTTCGATGACCATGTCGTTTCCTTCCATGATAGATGGGAATTCATGAACATCCATACCGATACCGTGACCGAGACGGTGGTTGAAGTACTCACCGTAACCAGCTTTTTCGATGACCTCACGGGCAGCGCGATCCACTTCATGGGCAGTCACACCTGGCTTAATAAAGTCAAGAGCAGCTTGTTGGGCTTCAAGAGTCAAGTTGTAAATATCTTTCTTGAATTGGTCAGGTTTACCGACAGCGACTGTACGAGTCATGTCTGATGCGTAACCGTTGACTAGAACACCAAGGTCAAATAGGAGAAGAGCATCATTTTCAACCTTATTCGCTGCTGGGATGCCGTGTGGATTTGCAGCATTATCGCCAGTCAAGACCATGGTATCAAAGCTCATTTCATAACCTTCACGTTTCATGGCAAAGTCAATTTGTGCGATAATATCTGTCTCGGTCTTATCAAGAGAAATATTGTCAAAACCAACATTGACAGCCTTGTCCGCATAGAGACCTGCAACCATCATTTTTTGCACTTCGTCAGCTGATTTGATGAGGCGCATGCGTTGGATACGAGGAGTGAGGTTTTCAAACTCAGCAGTTTCAAAGACTGTTTTCAAGCCATGGTATTTGGTCAAAATGAGATTGTCAAACTCAACAGCAACGCGTTTGAAGTCGTGCTGTGGAAGAGCATGTTTCATTTTTTGCCATGGATTTTCAGAATCCACATAGCCGACAACTGGGAAGGAAACGGTGCTGCTTGCACGCTCCACTTCAAGGGCTGGGACAAAGAGGAGGGGTTCCTGATTTGCTAGAACAAAAAGGAACATTTGGCGCTCATGGGGATCACTGTAAAAGCCAGTGAGGTAATTGATTGTGACGGGGTCAGATACGACAGCGACGTCTAGTTTTTCTGATTCAAGATATGTTACGATTTGTTGTAATTTAGACATATGCTACCTTCTTTCTACCCCTCTATTTTGGCAAAAAAAGAGAGAAAATGCAAGGGAGAAGGGTAAAAGAAAAGACAAAAAAACTCCGACAAGATAGCGGAGTTCTTTGATATGGTTTTCCTTGGTTTAAGAAAAGTCAGCCTTGCTTTTCACGTCGCTGTATTCTTCAGCGATTTCTTGGCTGAGAATGTCCTCATAGGCAGGGAGTTGGATGTCCTGACCATATTTCTTCTTGAGGGCAGTAGTGACCAGGCGATAGGCCAGATTAGCATTACGAGAGAGGATAGGTCCGTGGAAGTAAGAACCAAAGACATTCTTATAATGAACCCCTTCGCCGACCTTTTCTTCGTTATTTCCATTTCCATAGACAACCTGTCCCAGCGGTTTTTGGTCGTCAGAGAGGAAGGTACGGCCTTGGTGATTTTCAAATCCATAGTAGGTTTCATCGAAATCTTCATTGTGAATCTTGATGTCACCGATAAAGCGGTTATTGGTCTGGTTGAGGGTGTAGTGGCCCATGACGCCTAAACCTTCGATACGTCTCCCAGAAGCCTCAACATAATATTGGCCCAATAGTTGGAAACCACCGCAGATAGCGAGAACCACACCGTCGTTTTGGATGTAGTTGTCAATGCTCTCTTTTTTAGCAGGTAGGTCGTCTGCAATAATACTTTGTTCAAAGTCTTGACCGCCACCGAAAAAGGCGATGTCGTAGTGATTTTCATCAAAATCATCATGAAGTGAAACGATGTCAACCGTCACATGGGCTCCCAGTTTTTCAGCCACATACTTGAGCATGAGGATGTTTCCATTGTCCCCGTAGGTATTCATGAGGTTTCCGTAGAGGTGGGCAATGTTGAGCTGATATGGGTAATTGCCATCCTTTGAGGAAAGTGAAGTATAAACCATTAGTTCATCTCCTTTCTAACAATCTGACGACTAGCCAGCAGTTCGCGGAATTCCAGCATAGCAGTATAGGTAGCCAGGATATAGGCATGCTTACAGTTTTGATTCTCAATAGTCTTAAGAACTTGCTCCAGACTACTTGTCTCAGTGATTTTCTCAGCTGGATAGCCTGTCACTCGGAGACGACGTGCAATTTCAGAATGGCGAACACCGCCAGCGTTGATTTCGGGAATGTCCATGTCAGTGATTTGTTCAAAATCAGCATCCCAGATCCAGCTTGTATCAATTCCGTCTGCATAGTTGGCATTTAGGAGAACAGATAGACTAAATGGATAAGGTGCTAGTTTAATCATCTCGATAGCTTGGGTAGCGCCGACTGGATTTTTAATCAAGACAAGGGTGCATTCTTTATCGCCGATATGGAAGGTTTCTTGGCGTCCAAAGACAGCACGGCTCTTGTCAAATCCTTGCTTGATGAGTTGGGAATCGGCACCGAGAAAATGGGCGATGGCAACCGCAGCTAGGGCGTTGTAGATATTGTAGAGTCCACCGATTTGGATACCGTATTCTTGGCCGTCGATGACAAAGCGAGAGCGATTGTTGGTCAACTCAACTAGTTCTGTCAAGCGATAGTCCAGATCAGGACGTTTACATCCGCAGCCTTCACAGATATAGGCACCCAAGTTTGCATAAGTATTGTGCTCATATTTGAGGATGCTTTGACAGTCAGGACACAGAATACCTTCGGTATTGTAGTGAGCCAGTTTGGCTGGTCCTTTTTCCAAGTCAAAACCAAAATACTCTACAGGATTTGGAATAGCTGGTTTGTAGAAGAGCGGACTGTCACCATTGAGGAGAACAGTAGCCGTAGGCACCTTACGGATGGCATCCAAAATCATCTTATAAGTTGTGTAAATCTCACCATAGCGGTCCATCTGGTCACGGAAGATATTCGTGATGACAAAAAGGCTTGGCTGGATATAGTCACAGATACGAGATAGACTGGCTTCGTCGATTTCTAGGACGGCAATATTTTTCCCAGTTTTAGAAGATTTGGCTGTTAAGAAGGTTGTTGCAATCCCTGTAATCATGTTGGCACCGCTTGGGTTGGTCAGAACCTGACCATAAACCTCTTTTAAAATGCCGACAGTGAGGGCAGTTGTCAGAGTTTTTCCATTGGTTCCAGTGACCACGACAATCTCGTAGTTCTTAGCTAGATTTTGTAAAATATCTTTATCAAATTGAAGGGCAAGTTTTCCTGGGAGCGTACTTCCATGGCCAAGACGGCTTAAAACGAAGTGGGAAGAACGCCCAGCAAGAAGGCCCAAAGTAGTTTTTAAGTTCATGTTTCTATTATATCACAAAAGAGGGAAAAGACAGATTTGAGATTTCGCAGAAGCAAAAACAGCCCAAAGAGGGCTGTCAGTTAAGGTGAGACTTTAACTTAAATCGCAAACAAGTCATTTAAGTTCTCAGCCAAGGTTGGGTGAGTGAAGATTTGTTTTGTGAAGTAAGTGTAAGGAATCTTGTTGTCCATAGCAACAGTGATGATGTTGATGATTTCTTGAGAACCTTCTGAGAAGATGCTTGCTCCAAGAATTTCTTTTGTTTCAGTATTAACTACAGCTTTGAAAGCTCCGCGAAGGTCTCCATTTACATGACCACGAGGCATTGCTGCAACAGGGATTTCTTTCACAGCGTATGGAAGTTTCAAATCAGCCGCTTGGCTTTCAGTCAAACCAACTTGTGAAAGTGCAGGTGTGATGAACATAGTGTTTGGTACATTGAGACGGTCTTCAAGTGTGTAGCTGCCATCTCCAGCAAGGTAGCTGTAAACAACACGGAAGTCATCAAGTGAAATGTAAGTAAATTGAAGACCACCGTTGACATCTCCAACTGCAAAGACACCAGGAACGTTTGTTTGACAATGTTTGTCTACTTTAATAGCGCCACGTTCAGTAAGTTCAATATCTGTATTTTCAAGTTGAAGTGGTTCTACATTTGGTTTACGTCCAGTTGCGTAGAGAAGAGCATCGAAACGGAAAGTTTCGTTCTCAGTTACGACAAGGACTTGGTCATCGTCGTTTTTGATTTCAGTAGTACGGATGTTTTGAAGCAATTCAATGCCGTCTTCTTCCATGTATTGTTTAGCAAGAGCTGCGATGGAAGGTTCTGCACGAGGTAGGAAAGTATCCAAGGCATCTAGGACTGTAACCTTGCTTCCAAGTTTGTTGTAAAGACCAGCAAATTCAAGACCGATGTTTCCGCCACCAAGAACACCAAGTTTTTCAGGCAATTTGTCCAAGTTTTGGATACCTGTTGAGTCAAAGACGTTTTTACTTGTAGCAAGTCCAGGGATTGGCAAGACGTTTGAAACAGCACCAGTGTTGATGACGATAGTTTCAGCAGTCAGTTCTTGTTTTTCATCACCAGCTTGGATTTCGATGACTTTATTTGAAAGGAAGTGAGCTTCCGCATCAAAGATATCGACACCTGTACCAGCAACAGTCGCATAGTTTTTACCGTTAAGGCGACCAGTGATCGTGTTTTTGGTAGCAATCACTTCTTCAAAAGACAAGTCTTTCTCAGCAGCAACTAGCAAAGTTTTAGTTGGGATACAACCAATGTTGATACAAGTTCCACCGTACATAGCTTTGCTACGTTCAACGAGGGCAACTTTTTTGCCAGCTGAAGCCAATTTACCAGCTAGTGTTTTACCAGCTTTACCAAATCCGATAACGATTAAATCATAAGTTAACATTTATCTTCCTCCTATTTCGAATTTCATTCTAGCACAAGAAAAAAACTTTTGCACAATTCTGCTACGCTTTAAAAAAGTTAATGAAATAGTGGAAATTTTAGCTTCATTTTCTAAGGAAAGATGTCAGAAAATAGAGAATTATCAAAAAATTCCGTAAATACACTTGTCTTTATCGTAATTTTATGTTATATTATCTAACACAAAATAAATTATGAATTGGAGTGGTTTCATGGATACAGGTAGTAGTGCCTTTATATTGATTTGTTCAGCCATGGTTTGTTTGATGACACCGGCCTTGGCCTTCTTCTATGGTGGGCTAGGACGTCGTAAGAATGTTATCAATACCATGATGATGTCTGTTCTTCCCTTAGCTATAGCTTCTCTCTTGTGGATTGTTGCTGGCTACTCGCTTTCTTTTGGCGGTCATGGGAATTTCTTCGGTAATTTTAGTCACCTTTTTTTAAATGGTGTGTCTGAAACGGCCTCAAGCCGTGGTCTAACCATTCCTGATATGCTGTTTGCTGCTTTCCAGATGATGTTTTCAATTATCTGTGTGGCGATTTTGACGGGTTCAGTGGTAGGAAGGATGCGCTTTACACCTTTAGCCATCTTTGTTGTCTTTTGGTTACTTCTTGTCTACTATCCATTTGCACATATGGTTTGGGACGAAGGGCTCCTTGCTAAATGGGGGACAATTGACTTCGCAGGTGGTGATGTGGTTCATATTACCTCGGGTGTATCGGCTTTGGTTCTAGCCATCGTTGTTGGTAAACGTCGTGATTTTGGCATTTTAGAACACCGTCCTCATAATGTTCCTTTTGTCCTATTGGGAGCGGGTCTCTTATGGTTTGGTTGGTTTGGTTTCAATGCAGGATCAGCCTTGGCTGCTAATGGCTTGGCAGTTCACGCGCTAGTAACCACCCATGTTTCAGCAGCTGCATCCATGTTTTCATGGCTAGCTCTTGAAAAATATGTGACAGGTCATCCCTCTTTGGTCGGTGGTTCGACTGGGTTAGTGGCCGGACTTGTTGCCATCACACCTGGAGCAGGTTTTGTTTCAATTTGGAGTGCCATTCTAATTGGTCTTATGGTTAGTCCGATTTGTTTCTATGCTATTTCAGTCTTGAAGAAGCGTTTTGCCTATGATGATGCTTTGGATGCTTTTGGTTGCCATGGTGTCGGAGGCATCTTTGGTGGTTTGGCTACTGCGATTTTTACGACACCAGATTTAGCCCTAGATAAGGCCAATATTGGCTTGATTTATGGAAAGGCCCATCTGTTTATTGTGACCATCTTGGCTATTATCTTTACAGCTATTTGGTCTGCTCTTGTGACCTATGGTATTATTAAAGTAATTGCTCATTATATGCCTTTACGTGTTAGTGACCGTGATGAGGCTATTGGTCTTGATGACTGTGAACACAAGGAAACAGCCTACCCAACCTTTATGGGTATGGATTCGTAGGAGGATACTGATGAAAAAAATAGAAGCGATTATTCGTTCGGATAAATTGGAAGATTTGAAAAATGCCTTGACTGGTAGTGGTTTGGCCAAAGGGATGACTGTGAGTCAAGTACTAGGTTACGGTAATCAACGTGGCTTTGCAGAGTTTGTTCGTGGACAGCGCATTGTTCCCACCTTATTAGCTAAGGTTAAGGTTGAAATTGTAGTTAAGGATATGGCAGTTGACGAAGTTGTTGATGCCATTCGGAGCGCCGTGGCGACAGGAGAAGTTGGTGATGGGAAGATTTTTATTGTTCCTATTGATGATGTTGTCCGCATTCGTACTGGTGAACGTGGTGGAGACGCCATTTAATATAATGAAGGCTTAAACCAGTTGGTTTGGGTCTTTTTTAGTGAATTTTGATATACTTAGAGGAGTTAGTATGATTGAGGGGGTGACCGATTGGCGAAAGGAAAAAAGAAAAGCAAGTCGAAAGCTAGACTGAAAGTTCTAAGGAAAATCGTTTACATGACTTTATCGACGGATTTAACTATCTTTTGCTCTGGTCTTGTGTTATACTAGATAGGTTGCAAAGAAAACAGTACTTTTCTTTTGTGGAGAAGAAGCAACACGATTTTGTATCCAGTATATGAAAATACGTCATAAAAAGAAAAGTATAAATTAAGCCCTATAGGGTGGCTTCGCACCACCTTTAGAAAGAAGAATAACGTGAAATTTAATGAATTAAACTTGTCTGCTGATTTACTAGCAGAGATTGAAAAAGCTGGTTTTGTAGAAGCTAGTCCGATCCAAGAACAAACCATTCCTTTGGCTTTAGAAGGTAAGGATGTTATCGGTCAAGCTCAGACTGGTACAGGAAAAACTGCAGCCTTTGGCTTGCCTACCCTTGAGAAAATCCGTACAGAAGAAGGGACCATCCAAGCCTTGGTTATCGCTCCAACTCGTGAACTAGCTGTCCAAAGTCAAGAAGAACTCTTCCGCTTTGGTCGTAGCAAGGGAGTCAAAGTCCGCTCAGTATATGGTGGATCAAGCATTGAAAAACAAATTAAGGCTCTTAAATCTGGTGCCCATATCGTGGTGGGAACTCCAGGTCGCCTTTTGGACTTGATTAAACGAAAGGCCTTGAAATTACAAGACATTGAAACGCTTATCCTTGATGAAGCGGATGAAATGCTCAACATGGGCTTTCTTGAAGACATTGAAGCTATCATCTCACGTGTCCCTGAAAACCGTCAAACCTTACTTTTCTCAGCAACTATGCCAGATGCTATCAAACGTATCGGTGTTCAGTTTATGAAAGAACCTGAGCATGTAAAGATTGCTGCCAAGGAATTGACAACAGAATTGGTTGACCAATACTATATCCGAGTTAAAGAACAAGAAAAGTTTGATACCATGACTCGTCTTATGGATGTGGAACAGCCAGAACTTGCTATCGTATTTGGTCGTACAAAACGTCGTGTGGATGAATTGACTCGTGGTCTTAAAATCCGTGGTTTCCGTGCAGAAGGAATTCATGGCGATCTAGACCAAAACAAACGTCTTCGTGTCCTTCGTGACTTTAAAAATGGCAATCTTGATGTTTTGGTTGCGACAGACGTGGCAGCGCGTGGTTTGGATATTTCAGGTGTGACCCATGTCTATAACTACGATATTCCACAAGATCCTGAAAGTTATGTTCACCGTATCGGTCGTACAGGTCGTGCTGGCAAGTCAGGTCAATCGATTACCTTTGTTGCTCCAAACGAAATGGGCTACCTTCAAATCATCGAAAACTTGACTAAGAAACGCATGAAAGGCTTGAAACCAGCGACAGCTGAAGAAGCCTTCCAAGCTAAGAAACAAGTAGCGCTCAAGAAAATCGAACGTGATTTTGCAGATGAGACAATCCGTGGCAACTTTGAGAAATTTGGTAAGGATGCTCGCAAGTTGGCTGCTGAATTTACTCCAGAAGAATTGGCCATGTATATCTTGAGTCTGACTGTCCAAGATCCAGATAGCCTTCCTGAAGTGGAGATTGCGCGTGAAAAACCACTGCCATTTAAACCATCAGGTAATGGCTTCGGTGGTAAAGGTAAGGGAGGTCGTCGTGGAGATGACCGTCGTGGTGGTCGCCGTGATGATTTCAAAAAAGGCAGTCGTGGAAATGATCGTTATGATAAGGAAAAACGTTACCGTAAGGATAATAAAAAACCACGTAATACTTCAAGTGAAAAGAAAACAGGCTTTGTTATTCGTAACAAGGGCGATAAATAAGAAAAAGCGGTTCAAAATGAATCGCTTTTTTATATAAGGAGACCGGATGGAAAAAGAAAGATAAATATAGTTATATTATATTATTATAATGTTATAATACGCAAAAACAGAGAGCTTGTCAATAGAAAAGAAGCAATTTAATTAAAAATATTCTTGTTTTTTCAAATTGCAATTAAATAAGCAATTTTCAGATAATAATTGAAAATTCAACCTGTTTATGTTATAATGATAGCGATTAAATTCGAGGTGAAAAATGGCACATTTATTAGAAAAAACTAGAAAAATTACTTCTATCCTGAAGCGCTCAGACGAGCAGTTGCAGGAAGAACTCCCCTACAATGCGATTACCCGTCAATTGGCGGATATTATTGACTGTAATGCTTGTATTGTTAACAGCAAGGGTCGTCTTCTTGGCTATTTTATGCGTTATAAAACCAATACAGATCGCGTGGAGCAATTCTTCCAAACGAAGATTTTCCCGGATGACTATGTACAGGGCGCGAACATGATTTACGATACAGAAGCCAATCTGACAGTGGATCATGATTTGAGTATTTTCCCTGTGGAAAGTCGTGCCGATTTTCCAGATGGCTTGACGACTATTGCACCGATTCATGTGTCAGGGATTCGCTTAGGGTCTTTGATTATTTGGCGTAATGATAAGAAATTTGAAGATGAGGACTTGATCCTTGTTGAGATTGCCAGTACCGTTGTTGGGATTCAGCTCCTCAACTTCCAACGTGAAGAAGATGAGAAAAATATCCGCCGTCGTACTGCTGTTACCATGGCGGTCAATACCCTTTCTTATTCAGAACTCCGTGCTGTTTCAGCAATTTTAGGGGAATTAAACGGAAACGAAGGACAGTTGACTGCGTCAGTGATTGCAGATCGTATTGGAATTACTCGTTCTGTGATTGTCAATGCCCTTCGTAAACTTGAATCTGCGGGAATTATTGAAAGTCGCTCACTTGGAATGAAGGGAACCTACCTTAAGGTTTTGATTTCAGATATTTTTGAAGAAGTGAAGAAAAGAGATTACTAATGGCTAAGGCTTTAATTTCGATTGATTATACAGAAGATTTTGTGGCTGATAGTGGAAAATTGACAGCAGGTGCTCCAGCCCAGGCGATTTCAGATGCCATCAGCAAGGTGACTCGATTAGCTTTTGAACGCGGAGACTATATCTTCTTTACCATTGATGCTCACGAGGAAAATGATTGTTTCCATCCAGAAAGCAAGCTATTTCCTCCTCATAATTTGATTGGGACTAGTGGGCGTAATTTATACGGAGATTTGGGAACCTTTTATCAAGAGCATGGTTCAGACAGTCGTGTCTTTTGGATGGATAAACGCCATTACTCAGCTTTTTCAGGGACTGACCTGGATATTCGTTTGAGAGAGCGTCGCGTGTCTACAGTTATTTTAACAGGTGTCTTGACGGACATCTGTGTCCTACATACAGCTATAGATGCCTATAATCTAGGATATGATATCGAGATTGTAAAACCAGCTGTTGCATCTATCTGGCCTGAAAATCATCAATTTGCCCTAGGTCATTTCAAAAATACACTTGGAGCTAAGTTAGTAGATGAAAATCTAAATGAACTTTCAGACTAACTTGCTTAGTAAAAATGAAAAAATCTGAAAAAAGTGTTGACAAGCATCCCAAAAGTTGATATACTAGTAAAGTAATCGACGCGGGGATGGCGGAATTGGCAGACGCGCAGGACTAAGGATCCTGTGACCGCTTTAGGTCGTGAGGGTTCAAGTCCCTCTCTCCGCATAGGATAAGAGTTAGCTGAGGCTAGCTCTTTTGTTTTTTATCTAATTCAAGTAGAGCGAAAAATTTTTGCTCTTTTTTTCGTATTTCATAAACATTTCATATTTGGGTTTTATAATAGTCTTACAAATATGGAGGTGACAAATGAATCCAATCCAAAGAGCTTGGGCTTATGTCAGCAGAAAACGACTGAGAAGTTTTATTTTATTTCTGATTTTATTTGTCCTATTAGGCGGAATTTCAGCCTGTTTGACTCTGATGAAGTCCAATAAAACAGTGGAAACCAATCTTTACAAATCACTCAACACATCTTTTTCTATTAAAAAGATAGAAAACGGACAGACTTTTAAGTTGTCGGACTTATCATCCGTGAGCCAGATTAAGGGGCTGGAAAATGTCTCTCCCGAACTCGAAATGGTCGCAAAACTGAAAGACAAGGAAGTAGTGAGTGGTGAGCAGAGCGTAAAACGTGATGATTTGTCAGCTGCGGATAAGAACTTGGTTAGCTTAACGGCTCTTGAGGATTCATCCAGGGATGTCACCTTTACCAGCTCGGCTTTCAATCTAAAAGAAGGGCGACACCTTGAAAAAGGGGATTCAAAGAAAATCCTAATCCACGAAGAGTTGGCTAAGAAAAACGGTCTTTCGCTTCATGACAAGATTGGCTTGGATACTGGACAGTCCGAATCTGGAAAAGGGCAAACAGTAGAATTTGAGATTATCGGCATCTTTTCTGGTAAAAAACAAGAGAAATTCACGGGCTTGTCTTCTGACTTCAGTGAAAACCAAGTCTTTACAGACTATGAAAGTAGCCAAAGTCTTTTGGGTAATGGTGAAGCTCAAGTCAGTGCAGCTCGCTTTTATGTAGAAAATCCTAAGGAAATGGATGGACTCATGGAGCAGGTGGAAAACTTGTCCTTGGATAGTCAAGGTTACCAAGTCGAGAAGGAAAACAAGGCCTTTGAACAAATCAAAGACTCAGTAGCAACCTTCCAAACCTTCCTCACCATCTTCCTTTATGGGATGTTGATAGCAGGAGCAGGCGCCTTGATTTTAGTCTTGTCTCTCTGGTTGAGAGAACGAGTCTACGAAGTGGGGATTTTACTTGCACTTGGAAAAGGCAAAAGTTCCATCTTCCTCCAGTTCTGTTTAGAGGTAGTTTTGGTATCGCTTGGAGCTTT
Organism: bacterium; assembly: GCA_905221455.1. Taxonomy (GTDB): domain Bacteria; phylum Bacillota; class Bacilli; order Lactobacillales; family Streptococcaceae; genus Streptococcus. The sequence continues at coordinate 176,899 of CAJNDF010000003.1, forward strand.
GCTTCCAGCATTTGTTGCAGGAAACGCCATCACATCTTACCTACTCCAAACTCTACTAGCAAGTGGAGATCAGGCAGCCCTACAAGACACGCTAGCAAAAGCAAGCAGTTTATCAACCAGCACCCTATCTTTTGCAGAATCCTATGTTTTTCTAGTTCTGCTTAGTTGCTTGTCTGTAGCCCTTTGTTTCCTATTCTTATTTAGAAAATCGCCTAAGGAAATTTTATCATCTATTAGTTAAGAAGGAGAAATCATGACTTTATTACAATTGCACGACCTTACCTACCGTTATAAGAACACTGCTGAGGCAGTTTTATATCAGATCAATTATAATTTTGAACCCGGGAAATTTTACAGTATCATTGGTGAGTCAGGAGCAGGAAAATCCACTCTCTTGTCCCTCCTTGCTGGTCTAGATAGTCCTGTTGAAGGTTCGATTCTTTTTCAAGGAGAGGATATTCGTAAGAAGGGCTATTCTTACCATCGCATGCACCATATTTCCCTGGTCTTTCAAAATTATAACTTGATAGATTATCTTTCTCCACTGGAAAATATCCGCTTGGTCAACAAAAAGGCAAGCAAGGATACACTTCTTGAACTTGGTTTGGATGAAAGTCAGATCAAGCGGAATGTTCTCCAGTTATCAGGTGGTCAACAGCAACGTGTTGCCATCGCTCGTAGTCTGGTATCAGAAGCACCAGTGATTCTAGCAGATGAGCCAACAGGAAATCTGGATCCTAAAACTGCTGGAGATATTGTCGAACTGCTCAAATCACTTGCCCAGAAAACAGGTAAATGTGTGATCGTCGTTACCCACAGTAAAGAAGTGGCACAAGCGTCAGATATTACACTTGAATTGAAGGATAAGAAATTGACTGAAATATAGAATCTAGTTATTAAACTTTAAAATAGTATTAGTTGGTAACCAGATACGTGTAAAGTAATAATAAACGAAGTGAGTCTTTAACAACTATTTCCCGCAGTAGTGATAGCCTAGATAATAACAAAGTTATTATCTAGGCCGGAATTTTTGAGAGTAAAATAGTTTGGGGAACTATTTTAGCCTGAGCATAGAAATTAAAGGGCGAAGGGCTCAAAAATTAGGGATGAAATTCCTACAGGAAGTTGCTCCCGTCCGCACAATCTAAGGGAAATAGTAAAAAAATAATTTATATAAGTTATAAGACATAGAAATAAAACAAAATCTAGAAAGGGAACCTATGTTACACAACGCATTTGCCTATGTTACAAGGAAGTTTTTCAAATCGATTGTCATCTTCCTGATTATTCTCCTCATGGCGAGCTTGAGTTTGGTTGGCTTGTCAATCAAGGGAGCTACTGCCAAGGCTTCTCAGGAGACCTTTAAAAATATCACCAACAGCTTCTCCATGCAAATCAATCGTCGCGTCAATCAAGGAACGCCACGTGGTGCTGGGAATATTAAAGGTGAAGATATCAAAAAAATCACCGAAAACAAGGCCATCGAGTCTTATGTGAAACGCATCAACGCTATCGGAGATTTGACTGGATATGAACTCATCGAAACGCCAGAAACCAAGAAAAATCTAACACCTGACCGTGCCAAACATTTTGGAAGTAGCTTGATGATTACAGGTGTTAATGATTCCTCTAAAGAAGACAAGTTTGTCTCTGGCTCTTATAAACTAGTCGAAGGTGAGCACCTAACCAACGACGACAAAGATAAGATTCTCATGCACAAGGACTTGGCAGCAAAGCACGGCTGGAAAGTAGGGGATAAGGTCAAGTTGGACTCCAATATCTATGATGCGGACAATGAAAAAGGTGCCAAGGAAACAGTCGAAGTGACAATCAAGGGACTCTTTGATGGTCACAATAAGTCAGCAGTAACCTACTCACAAGAACTCTATGAAAATACAGCTATCACAGACATTCACACTGCTGCGAAACTTTATGGATACACAGAAGACACAGCTATTTATGGGGACGCAACCTTCTTTGTAACAGCGGACAAGAACTTGGATGATGTCATGAAAGAGTTGAATGGTATCAGTGGTATCAACTGGAAGAGCTACATACTCGTTAAGAGCTCCTCTAACTACCCAGCTCTAGAGCAATCCATCTCTGGCATGTACAAGATGGCCAACCTCCTCTTCTGGGGTAGCTTGAGCTTCTCAGTTCTTCTCCTTGCACTCTTGCTTAGTCTTTGGATCAATGCCCGTCGCAAGGAAGTGGGAATCCTCCTCTCTATCGGTCTCAAGCAGGCAAGTATCTTGGGGCAATTCATTACCGAATCTATCTTGATTGCCATTCCTGCTCTCGTTTCTGCGTACTTCCTAGCCAGCTACACAGCCCGTGCAATCGGAAACACTGTTCTTGCCAATGTGACTTCAGGTGTTGCCAAGCAAGCCAGCAAGGCTGCTCAAGCCTCTAACCTTGGTGGTGGTGCGGAAGTAGATGGCTTTAGTAAGACCTTGTCGAGCCTAGACATTTCCATTCAGACATCAGACTTTATCATCGTCTTTGTCTTAGCCTTGGTTCTAGTGGTTCTCGTTATGGCGCTTGCCTCAAGCAATCTCCTCAGAAAACAACCAAAAGAGCTCTTGCTGGATGGTGAATAAGTTTGAAAAAATTAGTCTAAAATAGAGACTACATTTTGTTTTTCTATTCAAGAATGGTGGATAGAGAATGATTATTTAACAATTCAAAATAGTGCTGAAAGCAGTGGTGAAAATCATTGCTTTCAGTTGCTTTCTTTGTACTTTTGATGGTGGATGTGATATACTAAATCGTGGAGTTCAGTGGAAGGATAAATTACAATTTCTATATTCAAATATGCATAAAAATTTATTCATAATTTGCTTTTAAATAAAATAAATAGAAAACCTGTAGATATCTATCCAGACTGCAAAGGTAGACGGGCCTGCTGTGGCTGAATTTGCCTTTTTAAAAAATAGTGAGGAAAACAATGAGACAAACAAATGTTAGAGGGACATTATCCCTACGTGGCTTTAGAAAATTGAGAACTGGTGCAATTGTTGCAACAGGTGTGATTTTATTGGGACTGGGCTTTTTAGCTCCAACTGTTTCCGCTAACGAACAAGATGGTGTTTGGGTAGCCAGAACAGTTGCAGAAGTAAAAGCTGATATTCAAAAAGAAGGTGATTTATTTAAGTATGTCATTAAGTGGGGAGATACATTAAGTGTTATCAGCGAAGCAAGCAATATCCCTGTAGATGTACTCCAAGAAATGAATCAAGTTTCAGGCAAGAATTTATTCTTACCGCATAATGAATTGTACTTTACCGAAACTGAAACGATTTCAGATACAGTCACAAAACACAAGATTGTCATCAAAGAAAGTGGTGCCAGTGGCGAAGTTCGCACTTACGAAGTTTTGCTCAAGAAAGACCAGGAGACAAAAGCTCTTACCTTTGAATTAACAGATGTCACTGAGAAAGTTGAAAAAATGGCTGTGAACTATAGCCCAGTCTATCAGTCTGTATCAGCACCAATAGTGGAAAGTGCGGAAGAATCAGGTGAAGAACCAGCAGCAGGCACAACACCGAAAGCAGACGAGCCAGCGGCACCATCGCCAAAAGCAGACGAGCCAGCGGCACCATCGCCAAAAGCAGAGGAACCAGTGATACCAGCACCAAAAGCAGAGGAACCAGCAGCAGGCACAACACCGAAAGCGGAAGAACCAGCAGCAGGAACAATGCCGAAAGCAGAAGAACCAGCAGCAGGAACAACGCCGAAAGCGGACGAGCCAGCAGCAGGAACAACACCAAAAGCGGAAGAACCAACGACTCCAGCACCGAAAGACGATGAATCAGCTTCTTCAGTTGAATCTCCATCAACAGGTAATCATTCAGAAGAGTCTGGAGCATCATCTACAACTCCCACAGGTGATTCAACAGCTACCCAACCAAGTGATTCAACATCGTCACCGGTAACCCCAAGTGAAGAAGCACCGGTCACCTCAGGTGAACCCAATTCCACTACACAGCCAGCTGGAGAAACAGGTAACTCTGAAACAACTGTAGCACCTTCCAATACTCCATCTGCAGATGCTACAAATGATTCAGGGAGTGCAGCGACATCAGGTTCAGTAACAGATAATACCTCTTCAAACACAGGGACTGCAGATCAACCTGTAGCTTCAAATTCAAGTTCTGAATCACCGGCGACCTCAGCACCAAAAGCAGAAGAACCAGCGACTCCAGCACCGGTAACTCCAAGTGAAGAAACACCGGTCGCTTCAGGCGAGCCCGATTCCACTGAACAGCCAGCTGGAGAATCAGGTAAATCTGAAACACCGTCAGAACCTTCCAATACTCCATCTGCAGATGCTACAAATGATTCAGGGAGTGCAGCGACATCAGGTTCAGTAACAGATAATACCTCTTCAAACACAGGGACTGCAGATCAACCTGTAGCTTCAAATTCAAGTTCTGAATCACCGGCGACCTCAGCACCAAAAGCAGAAGAACCAGCGACTCCAGCACCGGTAACTCCAAGTGAAGAAACACCGGTCGCTTCAGGCGAGCCCGATTCCACTGAACAGCCAGCTGGAGAATCAGGTAAATCTGAAACACCGTCAGAACCTTCCAATACTCCATCTGCGGAAGCTACAAATGAATCAGGGAATGCAGCAGAATCAAGTCCAGTAACAGACAACGCCCCTTCAAACACAGGGACTACAGAACAACCTGTAGCTTCAACCCCAAGTTCTGAAGAACCATCAGCAGGAACAACCCCAAAAGCTGAAGAGCCAGCGGCCACAACACCAAAAGCCGAGGAACCATCAGCAGGCACAACACCAAAAGCAGAAGACCCATCAGCAGGCACAACCCCAAAAGTAGAAGAACCATCAGCAGGAACAACGCCGAAAGTAGAAGAACCATCAGCAGGCACAACCCCAAAAGTAGAAGAACCATCAGCAGGCACAACACCAAAAGTAGAAGACCCATCAGCAGGCACAACACCAAAAGTAGAAGAACCAGCAGCGGCTACAACGCCAAAAGTAGAAGAACCATCAGCAGGCACAACGCCGAAAGCAGAAGAACCATCAGCAGGCACAACACCGAAAGCAGAAGAGCCAGCGGCACCATCGCCAAAAGCAGAGGAACCAGTGGCAGGCACAACACCAAAAGCGGAAGAACCAGCGGCAGGCACAACACCAAAAGCAGAAGACCCAGCTACAACACCAAAAGCAGATACTCCGTCTGAAGAAGTAGCACCTAAAGATGAAAAACTTGAGGAAGCAAAAAAAGATGGAAAAGATGCTATTGAAAAAATTGCAGCTTCAAAACTTAGTGAAATTGAAAAAGTTAAAGATGAAGCAGAAAAAGCTAAGTTAGAAGCTAAATTAAAAGAATTAAAAGAAGCAGGATTAGAAGCGATAAATAATGCTAAAGATCACGATGCAGCAGTAGATGCTACGGATGAATATCAAACTAAGATTGATGAGATTAATGTTCCAGGTGAAGAATTACCAGCACCAAATTATAACAAAGATAATTTAACAAATGGACGTAATGAAGGTACTACCATTAATGATGGAAGTACAGCAATAGGTCATGGGTCAGGTGAAGCTACAGCAACAACTCCGACACAGCCTACTACTGAAAGATCAACTACTACAACAGCTACAGCACAACCTTCTTCAACTTCAGAAGGGACTTCAAGTTTTAGAAATGCCCCATCAGTTCAAGCAAGAGCAAGAAGAGTGGCACGTTCGACATCAGAACCAGATGGAACTGTAAATATTAGCTATAACTTCGCTGGAATGCCAGATATTCATGGTTTCCTATCTGACCCAGGAGAAAATAACACTGTCACAATTCCTGCTGGAACGAGTGAAGCACAGGCAAAAGAGCTAGTAAAAGAAAAAATTGAAGCCAAGATAAAAGACTTAGCTGCTAGAGGGTATCATGTGAAAAATGACATTATTTTTGAACAAGATACTACTGTGAAAAATTATAACTATGTCGTTACATTCACTAAGGAGGCTACAGGAACTTCAGGTTTCAGAATGGCTCCAGCAGTTCAACCACGCGCTAGCAGAAATCGTAGAAGTCTAGAACAGCCAGCTCCTCAAAAGGTCAAAGTCAATGTTTTTTATAACTTTGATCAGATGAAAGATATTGCAGGTTTCCTAGGAGATATCAATGGAACTCCTCTTGAAGTCACGGAAGGTTCAACAAATGAACAGGTGAAAGAAGCGGTTAAGAGCCAAGTTGAAGCTAAAAAAGAAGAGTTGCGTAAACGCGGCTATACTTTCAAAGAAGACTATGTATATCAATCTAATGGGAAAGATTATAATTACGTTGTAACATTTTCAAAAGCAACTAAATAACTTCTATTCCATAGAGAGCCAAATGTGAGCAGAGAGAGCGATAGGCTCTCTTTGTTTTATCTAGTGGTCAGTTTCTTAAAGACAAAAGGCCAGTAAGAGGCTATAATAGAAAATAGAGTAGGTATTTATTCTAATACTCTTCGAAAATCAAATTCAAACCACGTCAGCGTCGCCTTACCGTACTCAAGTACAGCTTGCGGCTAGCTTCCTAGTTTGCTTTTTGATTTTCATTGAGTATAAGAAAAATAAAAAATAGAGAGCAGTTAAAGTATGAAAATTTTAATTGTAGAAGATGAAGAGATGATCCGTGAAGGAATCAGTGACTATTTGACGGATTGTGGATATGAAACCATTGAGGCGGCGGACGGTCAGGAAGCCTTGGAGCAATTTTCTAGCTATGAGGTAGCCTTGATTTTACTGGATATCCAGATGCCCAAGCTCAATGGCCTAGAAGTCCTAGCTGAGATACGCAAAACCAGTCAGGTTCCTGTCTTGATGTTGACCGCCTTTCAGGATGAAGAATACAAGATGAGTGCTTTTGCCTCGCTAGCAGATGGCTATCTGGAAAAACCTTTTTCTCTGTCCCTCTTAAAAGTGAGGGTAGACGCGATTTTTAAGCGCTATTATGATACAGGACGAGTCTTCTCCTATAAGGATGCCAAGGTGGACTTTGAAAGCTATAGTGCAAGCCTCGCAGGTCAAGAAGTGGCTATCAATGCCAAAGAGTTGGAAATTCTAGACTATCTGGTGAAAAATGAAGGCCGGGCCTTGACTCGGTCTCAGATTATTGATGCTGTCTGGAAGGCGACAGATGAGGTTCCCTTTGACCGTGTCATTGATGTCTATATCAAGGAATTGAGGAAAAAGCTGGATTTGGACTGCATCCTTACAGTGCGCAATGTTGGTTATAAATTGGAGCGAAAATGAAACGAACAGGTTTATTTACAAAGATATTTATCTACACCTTCTCGATTTTTAGTATTCTGGTCGTCTGTCTCCATTTAGCCATTTATTTTCTCTTTCCCTCGACTTATCTGAGCCACCGTCAGGAAACCATTGGTCAGAAAGCGACAGCTATTGCCCGGTCACTCGAAGGAAAGGATAGGCAAAGTATTGAGCAAGTCTTAGACCTGTATTCCCAGACCAGTGAGATTAAGGGAGCAGTCAAGGGAGAGATGACTGAGGACAAGTTGGAGGTCAAGGACAGTCTTCCTCTGGATACAGACCGCCAGACCACCTCGCTTTTTATTGAGGAACGGGAGGTGAAAACACAAGACGGTGGAACCATGACTCTCCAGTTTCTGGCTTCAATGGACTTGCAAAAGGAAGCAGAGCAGATCAGTCTTCAATTTCTTCCCTATACCTTGCTGGCCTCCTTTTTAATTTCCCTCTTGGTGGCTTACATCTATGCTCGGACCATTGTTGCCCCGATTTTGGAAATCAAGCGAGTGACTCGTCGGATGATGGATTTGGATGCCCAAGTGCGATTGCGCGTGGATTCCAAGGACGAGATTGGGGATCTCAAGGAACAAATCAATAGCCTTTACCAGCACCTTTTAACTGTCATTGCGGACTTGCATGACAAGAATGAAGCTATTCTCCAGCTGGAAAAGATGAAGGTCGAATTCCTACGAGGGGCTTCTCATGAACTGAAAACACCTCTGGCTAGTTTGAAAATTCTGATTGAAAACATGAAAGAAAATATCGGCCGCTATAAGGATAGAGACCACTATCTGGGAGTTGCCTTGGGGATTGTGGATGAGCTCAATCACCATGTCCTCCAGATACTTTCGCTCTCTTCTGTGCAGGAACTACGAGATGATAGGGAAACAATTGACCTCCTCCAGATGACGCAAAGTCTGGTTAAGGATTATGCCTTGCTCGCCAAGGAAAGAGAAGTTCAGATTGACAATAGTTTGAACCATCAGCAGGCTTATCTAAACTCATCAGTTATGAAGTTAATCTTGTCTAATCTCATCAGCAATGCTATCAAGCATTCTGCTCCAGGTAGTTTGGTTCGAATTGGCGAAAGAGAAGGGGAACTCTTTATCGAGAATAGTTGTAGTCCTGAAGAACAAGAAAAACTGGCCCAGTCTTTTTCTGACAATGCTAGTCGCAAGGCTAAGGGGTCGGGGATGGGGCTCTTTGTTGTTAAAAGTTTATTAGAACATGAAAAATTACCTTACTGGTTCGAAATGCAAGAGAATCGCTTAACGTTCTTCATAGCTTTTCCAAAAGTTGCCCAAGACTAGGAAGAGAAAGGGTTTACATAGATGAAGCTAGAAGAAATTCAATCGAAACTGCGGGAAAAACTAGATTTTTTTGTCAAAAAGTGATAAAATGAACAATGTAAATGGGATGACCCATAAAAATATACAGGAGGCCTGATAAAATGGCAATCGTTTCAGCAGAAAAATTTGTCCAAGCAGCTCGTGACAACGGTTATGCAGTTGGTGGATTTAACACAAACAACCTTGAGTGGACTCAAGCTATCTTGCGCGCAGCAGAAGCTAAAAAAGCTCCAGTTTTGATCCAAACTTCAATGGGTGCTGCTAAATACATGGGTGGTTACAAAGTTGCTCGCAACTTGATCGCTAACCTTGTTGAATCAATGGGGATCACTGTACCAGTAGCTATCCACCTTGACCACGGTCACTACGAAGATGCACTTGAGTGTATCCGAGTTGGTTATACTTCAGTTATGTTTGATGGTTCACACCTTCCAGTTGAAGAAAACCTTGATAAAGCTCGTAAAGTTGTAGAATTTGCTCATGCAAATGGTGTATCAGTAGAAGCTGAAGTTGGTACTATCGGTGGTGAAGAAGACGGAATCATCGGTGATGGCGAATTGGCTCCAATCGAAGACGCTAAAGCAATGGTTGCAACTGGTATTGACTTCTTGGCAGCTGGTATTGGTAACATCCATGGTCCTTACCCAGCAAACTGGAAAGGTCTTCACCTTGATCACTTGCAAAAATTGACAGAAGCAGTACCTGGATTCCCAATCGTATTGCACGGTGGTTCAGGTATTCCTGATGAGCAAATCCAAGCAGCTATCAAACTTGGTGTTGCGAAAGTTAACGTTAACACAGAATGCCAAATCGCATTCGCTAACGCAACTCGTAAATTTGCTCGTGATTACGAAGCAAACGAAGCAGAATACGACAAGAAAAAACTCTTTGACCCACGTAAATTCTTGGCTGACGGTGTAAAAGCTATCCAAGCATCAGTTGAAGAACGTATCGACGTATTCGGTTCAGAAGGTAAAGCTTAATCTAGCCTATAAACGCTGATATGACTGAGTTTATCCATTAGGATAAGCTCTTTTTTGTTCTTTTGCTCCTGATTTTCCCCGAAAAGGACTTATTTTATCAAAGAATCAATTAATGGAGTAATTGATTCTTTGGTTTTTATAGTAGTTCACTTTTGTTGGTTCACTGATTTCCTGAAAGAAAGATTCAACCTTGCTGACCAGTTAGGCTTTTGCTTGGTTTTCTACTTTATCGAGTAGTTCATTAAACAATTTTAGATTCATTAGGTTCGATACTGTGACATTGAATTTTTTCGATTTACAAAGAGAAATAATTTCACTCCCAAATACCTTTATTTCATCGATATATTGGTTATGAAAGACATTATTTTGAATCAAGATTTCGAAATTCTTGACGAAATCATAGAGGTTTTCGTATAGTTCATCTAAGTTATTCATTATTTTATCTCCTTTTAGCTATATCCATTTTTTTTAAAGCTTTATTGTATGCTTCACTATACTTTTTATAATAGGTTCGTTCAATACTAGTTAATTAGTAGAAATCGTATCATTTTGAACACGTAGTTTACTATAGAATTATAGATATCATTTCCCGATAGTTCAAATGTGCTGTTTACTTCATCTACTTTAAAAGTATTTGCTTCTCCCCGTTCAATAGTACCCTTACCATCTTTGATAGTAAAAGCCAATTCATTTCCCTTATTTCAATTTTATCAAGGTAGTATTACAAGAGCGAAACAACGAGTTTCCATTATAGTGGCAAAAATAAAGTATATTCTTTAAAGTATGTTATAATGTTTTCATACATTTTTGAAAGGACTAGTAGTATGTTCCATGATTTAATAATAGTTTTAGATACTAATGTTGTATCTGATATTTTTGAAGCCTCTCCAGATTATTACAATTTTATTGTACAATGTTTGGAAGCGAAGAAAGACAGTATTTATATAACGGATACTATCTTTCATGAACTATCTCCTCTGAAAAACAAACCTTATACCCCGCCTTCTTTTGAGAACCAAAAACTATCTTTTTTACAGCAGTTAGACACTAATTACAAAAAAGAGTTAATGGCAATAGATCGGCTTAAAAAGTATGAGAGAAACCTCAGCAACAAAGACAATCTGTATGAAATTGAATATAAATTACAGAAAGAAAGAGATGAAATCAAAGAATTACTGGATAAAGTTGAATTTTCAGCTTTGGTTGGACCATCTCTATCATCAGTTACTAATACAAACTTTGTTAAAGAGTTTATTGTTGATTTAGTATCGAATAAAAGAATATCACCTCCTCTACATAGAAGTGTCATGGAAAAAGTGTCGTATGATGTTGAAAAGTTCTCTAAGGAGAATCCATTTCCGGATAAAAATAAAAAAGGAATCTCAAAATTTAATGACTACTTTATTATAGAAGAGTTGAAAAATTTATCAAAAGAATTGAATAAAGGGATTCTGTTTGTTACGTCGGATGTGAAAGGTAACTTTCAAGAAGAAAAAATGACAGATCTTTTTAAAAAAGAGACATCTCAGGAGCTAGTTGTTTACTCTGTCAATGAATTCTACAGTTTAGTTGCGGTGGAGAATAATATTTCTCAAGAAAATATTACTGAATTATTCTTAGCTGATGAGAAATATGAATTTTTAGAAGAATTAACCCACAAGTCAGAATTAGATACTTTAATAGAAAACTATTTGCTTGACGATATTGAAGGTGAAGACGAGGAGTTAGAATGGTATAATGTTGACTTGCTGTATATAGAAATTGATTTTGCCCTTACTACTGATGAATATGCAACTTATAACATAACTGCGCAGATAGAAGCTGAAAAGGTTTTCTACGACTATTGGGGTCGAGATGATGACACTAAAGCGGTTGTAACTTCGCCTGCAAACTATAAAACTTATAACGGGGAGGTAGTAATATCTATAATTCGGAATTTTGAAGTCAAAAAACAACGTGTTAAAACCAGGGATCTTAAAATTGATATACTTGATACAAGTAATCTAGGGACAGAAATTAATACTTGGAGTGAAATAGAAGATGCTATGTATGACTAATTTTGAAATGTGAATGATATGTATTTGTCGACGATAATGTTGTAGATTTGTGACTGTAATTAGATGAGTTCCTTACAAATATTTTACGAAGTCATTATTTGCATATACTAGTAGTATGAGGGATGATAAAATATTTGAGAGGGGCAAATCAACTTTTAGTTTTTGCCCCTATTTGCCACTTATTTTTTAGAAGTATACGGAAGTACGGTTCACCTTTAAAATTTTGATCGAGTGCTAAATTGTATTGCTTGCTCACAGTTAGTGTTATTGAGAATTATGGAGAATTGTTCTTCTATGTTCAGAAGGTAAAGCTTAATCTAGCTGAACAATACATACAAAACCTGCCCATTGGGTGGGTTTTTTAGTGTTTTAAGGGAACTATTAAACCAGAATTTTGAATTAAAAATACCATTTTAAGAGAGAAATCTCTAATTTTATAATCTGCAGGCAAACGCTTGCATTCCATTTTTTATTGGACTATAATAGGTTGGTATAAAGCCTTTTGTAATAATAAAATGTAGAAGGTGTAGAAAGTAAGGATTTAGAATATTTGTAGTCAAAAATACAATGTTGCTATTCCTTACGGTAGGGAGATAGATATGGCAATGATAGAAGTGGAACATCTTCAGAAAAATTTTGTGAAGACTGTCAAGGAACCAGGTTTGAAGGGGGCTTTGAGCTCCTTTATTCATCCTGAAAAGAAGACCTTTGAAGCGGTCAAAGATTTGACCTTTGAGGTACCCAAGGGCCAGATTCTAGGCTTTATCGGCGCAAATGGTGCTGGGAAGTCGACAACCATCAAAATGCTGACTGGGATTTTGAAACCGACATCTGGTTTTTGTCGGATTAACGGCAAGATTCCTCAAGATAATCGCCAAGATTATGTCAAGGATATTGGGGTGGTCTTTGGACAACGTACCCAGCTATGGTGGGATTTGGCTCTGCAAGAGACCTACACGGTCTTGAAAGAGATTTACGATGTGCCGGACTCGCTCTTTCGCAAGCGCATGGACTTTTTGAATGAAGTCTTGGATTTGAAGGACTTTATCAAGGACCCCGTGCGGACTCTTTCACTGGGTCAACGGATGCGGGCGGATATTGCAGCTTCCTTGCTCCACAATCCCAAGGTTCTCTTTTTAGATGAGCCGACCATTGGTTTGGATGTTTCGGTCAAGGACAATATTCGTCGAGCTATTACTCAGATCAATCAGGAGGAAGAAACTACTATTCTTTTGACCACTCACGACCTGAGTGATATTGAGCAACTTTGTGATCGGATTTTTATGATTGACAAGGGGCAGGAAATTTTTGATGGAACGGTGAGTCAGCTCAAGGAGACCTTTGGCAAGATGAAGACTCTATCCTTTGAATTGGTGCCAGGGCAAAGTCATCTCGCTTCTCACTATGAAGGCTTGCCTGATATGACTGTTGATAGACAAGGAAATAGTCTCAATATTGAATTTGATAGTTCCCGCTACCAGTCGGCGGACATTATCAAGCAAACCCTGTCTGATTTTGACATCCGCGATTTGAAGATGGTGGATACGGATATTGAGGATATTATCCGTCGCTTCTACCGAAAGGAGCTCTAAGATGGTCAAATTGTGGAGACGTTATAAACCCTTTATCAATGCAGGGATTCAGGAGTTGATTACCTATCGAGTCAATTTTCTGCTCTATCGGATTGGCGATGTCATGGGAGCTTTTGTTGCTTTTTATCTCTGGAAGGCTGTCTTTGATTCCTCGCAGGAGCCCTTGATTCAGGGCTTCAGTATGGCAGATATCACCCTTTACATCATCATGAGTTTTGTGACCAATCTGTTGACCAAGTCAGATTCTTCTTTCATGATTGGGGAGGAGGTCAAGGATGGTTCCATCATCATGCGCTTGTTGCGACCAGTGCATTTTGCGGCCTCCTATCTTTTTACTGAGCTTGGTTCTAAGTGGTTGATTTTTATCTCTGTTGGCCTTCCATTTTTAAGTGTTATTTTTTTGATGAAAATCTTATCTGGGCAAGGGATTGTAGAAGTGCTGGGCTTAACTGTTCTCTATCTTTTTAGCTTAACGCTGGCTTATCTGATTAACTTTTTCTTTAATATCTGTTTTGGTTTTTCAGCCTTTGTCTTTAAAAATCTATGGGGGTCCAATCTACTCAAGACTTCCATAGTGGCTTTTATGTCTGGAAGTTTGATTCCCTTGGCTTTCTTTCCAAAGGTTGTTTCAGACATTCTGTCCTTACTGCCTTTTTCATCCTTGATTTACACTCCGGTCATGATCATTGTTGGGAAATACGATGCCAGTCAGATTCTTCAGGCGATCGCTTTACAGTTTTTCTGGCTCTTAGTGATGGTGGGGGTGTCTCAGTTGATTTGGAAACGAGTCCAGTCCTTTATCACCATTCAAGGAGGTTAGTATGAAAAAATATCAACGCATGCATCTGATTTTTATCAGACAATACATCAAGCAAATCATGGAATACAAGGTTGATTTTGTGGTTGGTGTGCTGGGAGTTTTTCTAACTCAAGGCTTGAACCTCTTGTTTCTCAATGTCATCTTTAAACACATTCCATCACTAGAAGGTTGGACTTTTCAAGAGATTGCTTTTATCTATGGTTTTTCCTTGATTCCCAAGGGACTGGACCATCTCTTTTTTGACAATCTCTGGGCACTAGGGCAACGCTTGGTGCGAAAAGGTGAGTTTGACAAGTACCTGACTCGTCCTATCAATCCTCTCTTTCACATCCTAGTTGAGACCTTTCAAATTGATGCCTTGGGCGAACTCTTGGTCGGTGGTATTTTACTGGGAACAACCGTGACCAGTATTGCTTGGACGCTTCCAAAATTCCTGCTTTTCCTAGTTTGTATTCCTTTTGCGACCTTGATTTATACTTCCTTGAAAATCGCGACAGCTAGTATTGCTTTTTGGACCAAGCAGTCAGGCGCCATGATTTACATTTTCTATATGTTTAATGATTTTGCCAAGTATCCCATTTCAATTTATAATTCAGCTCTTCGTTGGTTGATTAGCTTTATCGTGCCTTTTGCCTTTACGGCCTACTATCCTGCTAGCTATTTTTTGCAGGATAAGGATGTGATCTTTAATATCGGAGGTTTGATTTTGATTTCCCTTGTCTTTTTTGCTATTTCCTTGAAACTATGGGACAAGGGATTGGATTCCTACGAAAGTGCAGGCTCTTAAGATGAAGAAACTCAAAGCCTTGTCTCAGGACAGGCTTTTTCTAATATAGATGGAAATTACTTGACATCTATTTTCAGAGTGCTATACTGTAAGTGTAATCGCCGATTTAGCTCAGTTGGTAGAGCAAGGCACTCGTAAAGCCTAGGTCACAGGTTCAATCCCTGCAATCGGCAAAGTGAAGAAGTCTCATCAGGCTTCTTTTTCTTTTTTCTTAATTATTCAACCACTTAGACCGAGATATAGACCAGATAGGCAAAAGACCTTGTTCTTGAAACTGACCTCTGTTATAATGATTTTTGTAAGGAACAGGAGGCGTCACTATCAGATAAGTCAAGTTCCTAAAAAAGAAATTGGAGATAAAGAAATGAAAAAATTATTGGGAATTGTATTTTTAGTAGCAGCAGCGACAGTATTGTATTTTGGTTCTGTAGGCTGGCCAAGTTTGGATGTCAACCTATGGTCACTGATTCCGGTAGGATTGTTCCTCTTTTTCACTCTAGAGAATCTTTGGAAAAAGAATTACAAGGCTAGTCTGATGTGTTTGATTATCGCCTTTATCATCGCGAATGCAATTTTGGACCTTTTGCCAATTTCAAGTGGTTTGGTGATTGGAGCAGGTGTGTTAGCTTGTGTAGGTATTGGTTATCTATTTCCTGAGAAAGAGAGTAAATAGAAATTATTGAAAAATAGATAAAGAAAAAACACTTCAATCACTCTATTTTAGTTTGATTGAGGTGTTTTTGATTTCATTTTTTTATTTCTGAGCCATCAATTCAACAATCATCTCGATATACATGACAAGGGTCAATAAGAATCCTGCACGCCAGAAGAATTTGATGAATTTAGGATAGTAAAAGCTACGTTTTTTCAAAAGGAAGAAAAAAACGAGGATAATGGCTAGGAGTGAGAGGGCTAGGCCCAGTCTAGGGAGAAAATTATGGGTAAAGGTTTTAGCTGTAATCAGGTAATACTCAAATACCAAGACTGGAAAAGCCAAATCCGCAAAATTTCGTCCTAGTTTTTTTAATCTAAAAAGTTTGGTTATGATGATGCAGACGACTAAAGTCAGTATCAATAATAAAATAGATGCTAATTTCATTAAAATCATATCCATATTGTATCATAAAAAATGGCTAATGGAAACGAGAAACAGAGGAATTTATAGGAAAGTCAGGCTTTTGAGATTGTGGGTGATTTTTGTTATAATGAAAGTTATGAAATCTTATAATACCTTGAATGATTATTATCGAAAACTCTTTGGAGAAAAGACCTTTAAAGTCCCTATTGATGCGGGATTTGACTGTCCTAATCGTGATGGAACAGTAGCTCATGGGGGCTGTACTTTTTGTACTGTTTCTGGTTCTGGAGATGCTATCGTAGCACCGGATGCCCCTATCCGTGAGCAATTTTATAAGGAAATTGATTTTATGCACCGCAAGTGGCCGGATGTGCAGAAGTATTTGGTTTATTTTCAAAATTTCACCAACACCCATGAAAAGGTGGAAGTTATTCGGGAACGCTATGAGCAGGCTATCAACGAGCCAGGTGTAGTAGGAATCAATATCGGAACACGGCCAGACTGTTTACCAGACGAAACCATCGAATATTTGGCTGAGTTGTCGGAGCGCATGCATGTGACGGTTGAATTGGGCTTGCAGACTACTTACGAAACAACCTCTGACTTGATTAACCGCGCCCACTCTTATGAATTGTACGTAGAAACGGTCAAGCGTTTGAGAAAGTATCCCAAGATTGAGATTGTTTCTCATCTGATCAATGGTTTGCCTGGTGAAACCCATGAGATGATGATTGAAAATGTCCGTCGCTGTGTAACGGATAACGATATTCAAGGAATTAAACTGCATTTGCTTCACTTGATGACCAATACGCGTATGCAACGAGATTACCACGAAGGACGCTTGCAGTTGATGAGTCAGGACGAATATGTTAAGGTCATCTGTGACCAACTGGAAATCATTCCCAAACATATTGTCATCCACCGAATCACAGGAGATGCACCTAGAGATATGCTGATTGGTCCTATGTGGAGCCTCAATAAATGGGAAGTTCTCAACAGCATTGAGATGGAGATGCGACGTCGTGGAAGTGTTCAAGGATGTAAGGCTGTAAAACAGGAGTTTAATAATGAAAAGACCACTTGAAATGGCACATGATTTTTTGGCTGAGGTCGTGACAAAAGAGGATGTCGTAGTGGATGCGACCATGGGAAATGGCCATGATACTCTCTTTCTAGCTAAGCTAGCCAAGCAAGTCTATGCCTTTGATATTCAGGAACAAGCCTTGGAAAAGACCAAAGAGCGTTTGGATCAGGCTGGAATGACAAATGCCCAGTTAATCTTGCAAGGTCATGAGACACTGGACCAGTTTGTGACAGAGTCCAAAGCAGGAATTTTTAATCTGGGCTATCTGCCGTCGGCTGATAAGTCAGTCATTACTCAACCTCAGACAACGATTGAAGCCTTAGAAAAGCTGTGTCACTTGCTTGTCAAAGGGGGACGGATTGCTATCATGATTTACTATGGCCATGAAGGAGGCGATATTGAGCGAGATGCTGTCTTGAATTTTGTTAGCAAGTTGAACCAACAAGAGTATACAGCTGCCATTTACCGAACTTTAAACCAAGTCAACAACCCACCATTTTTAGTTATGATTGAAAAATTAGAGAGATATAGACATGGATAAACAATACCTACGTGAAAAGCTAGATGCCATGCGCCAGAATTTTGTTGAGTCAACAATCCACGAACGAGCGGTGGGTGTGTTAGACCAAGCGCATATGAGCAAAAAAATGCTTAAAATCAAGAAAAAATTAGTAGCTCTTGAAATGGAACGGTGCCAGAGAAAAATTGAGCACAAAGACTGTTCCAAGATTGATCAAAAGATCAAAGAGCAGAAGGAGATATTTGAATCCTGTTGTAAAAAAGACTAAGGAGGAATTGCGTGGAATTACTGATTTACCTCATCCTATTTTTACTGGTATTGATTGTCTCAAGTACAACCAATAAGCTCCTGCCCTTTTTGCCTCTTCCATTGGTTCAAATTCTTTTGGGAATTGTGATTGGTCTCTTTTTACCCAATACCGATTTTCATCTCAATACGGAGTTGTTTTTGGCCCTGGTTATCGGGCCCTTGCTTTTCCGAGAGTCAGAAGAAGCTGATATTACAGCTATTTTAAAACACTGGCGAATCATTGTCTATCTCATATTTCCAGTGATTTTTATCTCGACCCTAAGTTTGGGTGGCCTGGCCCATCTTCTTTGGTTCAGCCTTCCCTTGGCAGCTTGCTTGGCTGTTGGGGCTGCGCTTGGGCCTACGGACTTGGTGGCCTTTGCCTCTCTTTCGGAGCGCTTTAGCTTTCCTAAGCGCGTGTCCAATATCCTCAAAGGTGAAGGTCTCTTGAATGATGCTTCTGGCTTGGTGGCCTTTCAGGTGGCCTTGGCAGCTTGGACAACAGGAGCCTTTTCCCTTGGTCAAGCAGGTAGTTCGCTCATCTTTTCAATCCTAGGCGGTTTTTTGATTGGATTTTTAACAGCCATGACCAACCGTTTCCTCCATACTTTTTTGTTAAGTGTGCGCGCAACGGATATTGCCAGCGAACTTTTATTAGAATTGAGTTTGCCCCTGGTGACTTTTTTTCTAGCAGAAGAAGTACACGTTTCAGGGATTATTGCCGTTGTAGTTGCTGGTATTTTAAAGGCAAGCCGCTTTAAGAAAATCACGCTTCTCGAAGCCCAAGTGGATACGGTGACCGAGACAGTCTGGCATACAGTGACCTTTATGCTCAACGGTTCTGTCTTTGTGATTTTGGGAATAGAGTTGGAAATGATAGCAGAGCCTATTTTAACCAATCCAATCTATAATCCTCTACTCTTGCTGGTATCTCTTGTCGCCCTTACCTTTGTCCTCTTTGCCATTCGTTTTGTCATGATCTATGGCTATTATGTTTATAGGACCCGACGCCTCAAGAAAAAATTGAATAAGTATATGAAGGATATGCTTCTTTTGACCTTCTCAGGTGTCAAGGGAACGGTGTCAATTGCTACGATTCTTCTGATACCAAGTAATCTAGAGCAGGAATATCCAATCTTGCTTTTCCTTGTTGCAGGTGTGACGCTTGTAAGCTTTTTAACAGGCCTCGTGGTCTTGCCTCATCTTTCTGATGAACAGGAAGAAAGCAAGGACTATCTCATGCATATCGCCATTTTGAATGAGGTTACTTTGGAGTTAGAAAAGGAACTTGAAACTCATAAGAATAAGCTCCCTCTCTATGCAGCTATTGACAATTATCATGGACGAATAGAAAATCTTATCCTAAGCCAAGAAAATAAAAATGCTAAGGAGGATTGGGAGGCCTTGAAGCTTCTTATCCTTAGTATTGAGAGTGATGGATTGGAACAGGCTTACGAGGAAGACAAGATGAGTGAGCGTGCTTATCGGGTTTACCAGCGTTATCTGAAAAACATGGAACAAAGTATCAATCGCAAGTTTGCTTCACGATTGACCTATTATTTCCTTGTTTCCTTACGGATTTTACGTTTTCTCCTTCATGAGGTCTTTACCTTTGGCAAGACCTTCCGCAGTTGGAAAAATGAAGAATCTAAGAAACTCAGAGCCCTTGACTATGACCAAATTGCAGAGCTCTATCTAGAAAATACAGAGATGATTATCGAAAGTTTGGAGAACCTAAAAGGGGTTTATAAAAGTTCCTTGATCAGCTTCATGCAGGATTCTCGTCTCCGAGAAACAGCTATTATTACCAGTGGTGCCTTTGTCGAACGGGTTATCAATCGCGTCAAGCCCAACAATATCGATGAAATGCTGAGAGGCTATTATCTGGAGCGTAAGTTGATTTTCGAATATGAAGAAAAACGATTGATTACGACCAAGTATGCCAAGAAATTACGGCAAAATGTGAATAACTTAGAGAACTATTCTCTCAAGGAAGCTGCCAATACCCTGCCTTATGATATGGTGGAATTGGTAAGAAGAAATTAGTTAATACTCTTCGAAAATCTCTTCAAACCATGTCAGCTCTATCTGCAACCTCAAAACAGTGTTTTGAGCAACCTGCGGCTAGCTTCCTAGTTTGCTCTTTGATTTTCATTGAGTATAAGATTGTAAGTGGAGGAGTGTGATATGAAGAAGTGGTGGCAAGAGCTGATAGACAAGCCTTTAGTAAAAGTTTTTTTGCATTATTATCAAGCCTCAGATAGTGAGTTAACCAGTGTCGCAGTAGCCTACTATTGGTTGATTTCGATTTTTCCTCTGCTTTTGGTGGTGGTCAATATTCTCCCTTATTTTCAGATTCCAGTTTCCAATTTTTTGAAGGTTGTCAATGAATTTTTGCCAGATACGGTCTATGATGTGGTCGCAAAGATTATTACAGAGGTACTGACCCAACCTTCAACAGGCTTATTGAGTTTTGCGGTTTTGTCAGCCCTCTGGACCTTTTCAAAATCCATGAACTTCCTGCAGAAAGCCTTTAATAAAGCTTACGGAGTAGCAAAAAATCGTGGACTGATTTCCCATCAGCTCATGAGTTTGTTTGTCAGTTTTGGTTTGCAGATTCTCTTTGCCTTGGCTCTCTTTCTGAGTGTTTTTGGTCGCATGCTCCTCAACCTTATCAAAAGCTACTGGAAATCAGATAGTCCTCTCTTTGATTATCTACAGGATCTGACAGGTCCCTTGGTCTATGCCTTGATTTTTGCCATCTTGGTTATGCTTTATTATTTCCTGCCCAATGTTAAGGCGCGACGCATTCGACATGTATTGCCAGGAAGTGCCTTTGTCTTGTTGACTCTTGTCTTACTGCTCAATATCTTTTCAGTCTATGTCAACAACTATGTTAATC
This sequence comes from bacterium, assembly GCA_905221455.1. Taxonomy (GTDB): domain Bacteria; phylum Bacillota; class Bacilli; order Lactobacillales; family Streptococcaceae; genus Streptococcus. Next base: position 197,641 of record CAJNDF010000003.1, read on the forward strand.
ACCTCGTGGACGTCCGTTTTTTTAGTTCCATCGTTGTGGTGGTCATGATGTTCTGGTTTATTCTCATCGCTAAGATTTTGATTGTCGGCGCGGTGATCAATGCCAGTGTTCAGAGTTTGAAAGATAAGAGCTTGAGAACAGACTAATTTATTTTTTATCTATTACAAAACGCATACTATCAAGGTTGTTCAATACCTGATACTATGCGTTTTTTGATTATGAAAATTAATAGATAAACATGGCATCACCGAAACTGAAGAAGCGGTAGTGTTCTTGGATGGCATGGTGATAAGCGTCTAAGACTAATTCACGGCCGGCAAAGGCAGAAACCAACATGACCAGAGTTGATTTTGGTAGGTGGAAATTGGTTGAAAAGGCATCAACAACCTTCCATTGGTAGCCAGGTTTGATAAAGATGTTGGTCCAGCCAGAATCTGCTTGGATTTGCCCATCAAATTTGGAACCAATAGTCTCCAAGGTGCGGATAGAAGTGGTTCCGACAGCGATGACGCGACCACCATTTTCCTTGACAGAGCGAAGGGTGGCAGCTGCTTCCTCAGAAAGTTGATAGAATTCTGAGTGCATTTCGTGTTCGTCCAGATTGTCCACAGAAACAGGTCTAAAGGTTCCGAGTCCGACATGAAGAGTCAGATAGACTAGATGAACACCCTTAGCTTGGATTTCTGCCAGCAGTTCTTTGGTGAAATGAAGACCAGCAGTAGGTGCAGCAGCAGAACCACTTTCCTTGGCGTAGACGGTTTGATAGCGTTCACGGTCATCCAGTTTTTCATGGATATAAGGCGGTAGCGGCATTTCTCCCAGACTTTCCAAGACCTCCAGGAAAATTCCTTGGTATTCAAAGCGGACAATGCGTCCCCCGTGGGTCAATTCTTCCGTAACGACAGCGCTGAGGCGACCGTCACCAAAGATGACACGAGTGCCGACCTTGAGACGTTTAGCAGGTTTTGCCAGAACTTCCCACTCATCTCCATTAGTATTTTTGAGCAGGAGCAGTTCCACATGACCTCCAGTTTCTTCCTTTTGTCCATAGAGGCGGGCAGGGAGAACGCGGGTGTCGTTCATGACAAGGGCATCACCAGGTTCCAGCATATCAATAATAGAGTGGAAGTGTTTATCCTGCATTTCTCCCGTCTCACGATTGACGATGAGGAGTTTAGAGGCATCTCGTTTTTCAAGGGGGGTTTGGGCAATCAATTCTTCTGGTAAGTGGAAATCAAAATCAGCTGTATTCATATATCTGTTCATTCTTTCTAAGTTCTAATCCTATCCATTATAACATGTTTCAAGTTTGGACGCTCTTTTTTTAGAAATTAAATCGTTTTCACTTGACAAAAATTGGTCTATACCATATAATGAATATAGATAGAAATGGAGGATGAAAAGATGAAAGTTATTAAAGTTGAAAACCAAATCGAAGGTGGAAAAGTCGCTTTTGAGATTTTGAAGGAAAAATTGGACAACGGCGCTCAAACTCTAGGACTTGCGACAGGAAGCAGTCCGCTTGAATTTTACAAGGAAATCGTTGAAAGTGACCTTGATTTTTCAAATCTAACCAGTGTCAACCTTGATGAGTATGTAGGCCTTGATGGCGACAATCCTCAGTCTTACCGTCACTTCATGCAAGAAAACTTGTTTAACCAAAAACCATTTAAAGAAAGTTTCTTACCTCGTGGTGTTAAGGATCATGCTGAAGCTGAAGTTGAACGCTATAACCAAATTTTGGCTGACCATCCAGTTGACCTCCAAATCTTGGGAATCGGTCGCAATGGACATATCGGATTTAATGAACCTGGTACTCCATTTGACAGTCAAACGCATCTAGTCGAACTGGACCAGTCTACTATCGAAGCCAATGCTCGTTTCTTTGACAAGATTGAAGATGTTCCAACCCAAGCCATTTCAATGGGAATTAAAAACATCTTGGATGCCAAGTCAATTATTCTCTTTGCTTACGGTGAATCAAAAGCAGAAGCCATTGCCGGAACCGTGTCTGGCCCAGTGACTGAGAACCTACCTGCAAGTAGCCTACAAAATCACCCTGATGTGACGATTATTGCGGATGCTGAGGCGCTCAGCTTGCTTGAAAAATAAAAAGCAATGTTCTATTGAACGCTTTCAACTCTTGTATAAATGTAAGAAAAAATCAAAATTAAATCGCATTTTTTCTTGACAATTATTACTTTTACGTGTAAAATAGAATAGATCTTGAACTTGAAGGGAGTGAAAAAAATGTCTAAAACAGTAGTACGTAAGAATGAATCTCTTGACGACGCACTTCGTCGTTTCAAACGTGCGGTTACTAAAGCTGGTACTCTTCAAGAAACACGCAAACGTGAATTCTATGAAAAACCTTCTGTAAAACGTAAACGTAAATCAGAAGCAGCTCGTAAACGTAAAAAATTCTAATTAGAAATGAAAGGCTAGAGAAATCTAGTCCTTTTTCTTTTAAATAAATACTTCAAAGCCTGCAAAAATCTGAAACTTCTAAGGACAATTTGATATAATAGTAAAAAGAACTCGATTGAAGGAGGAAATGATGTCGGTTTTAGTAAAAGAAGTGATTGAAAAGCTTAGGCTAGACATTGTCTATGGCGAACCAGAATTGCTTGAAAAGGAAATCAACACAGCGGATATTACGCGACCTGGTCTTGAAATGACGGGCTATTTTGACTACTACACGCCAGAGCGGATTCAGCTCTTGGGGATGAAGGAATGGTCCTATCTTGTTTCAATGTCCTCTCACAACCGTTACCAAGTCTTGAAAAAAATGTTTCTACCTGAGACACCTGCGGTTATTGTTGCCCGTGGTTTGGTGGTTCCAGAGGAAATGTTAAAGGCTGCTAGAGAATGTAAGATTGCCATTTTAACCAGCCGTACAGCGACAAGTCGTTTATCTGGAGAGTTATCTAGTTATCTGGATTCTCGTTTGGCGGAACGTACCAGTGTGCACGGTGTCTTGATGGATATCTATGGTATGGGTGTCTTGATTCAGGGCGATAGTGGAATCGGTAAGAGTGAGACAGGTTTAGAGCTTGTCAAACGTGGTCACCGCTTGGTGGCAGATGACCGTGTCGATATTTTTGCCAAGGATGAGATTACTCTTTGGGGTGAACCAGCTGAAATCTTGAGACACCTGATTGAAATTCGTGGGGTTGGGATTATCGATGTCATGAGCCTCTACGGTGCGAGTGCCGTCAAGGATTCTTCACAAGTCCAGTTGGCTGTTTACTTGGAAAATTACGATACGCATAAGACTTTTGATCGTCTTGGAAACAATGCAGAGGAAATTGAAATTTCTGGCGTTGCTATTCCTCGTATCCGCATCCCAGTTAAAACAGGTCGTAATATCTCTGTCGTGATTGAGGCTGCTGCCATGAATTATCGTGCCAAGGAAATGGGCTTTGATGCGACGCGTTTGTTCGAAGAACGCTTGACAAATCTCATTGCTCAAAACGAGGTGCCTAATGCTTGATCCAATTGCTATTCATCTAGGTCCTCTAGCTATTCGTTGGTATGCCTTGTGTATTGTGACAGGTTTGATTCTTGCGGTTTATTTGACCATGAAAGAAGCGCCTAGAAAGAAGATCATACCAGACGATATCTTAGATTTTATCTTGATTGCCTTTCCCCTGGCTATTTTAGGAGCTCGTCTCTACTATGTTATTTTCCGTTTTGATTACTATAGTCAGAATGTCGGAGAAATTTTTGCCATTTGGAATGGTGGTTTGGCCATTTATGGTGGTTTGATAACTGGGGCTATTGTACTTTATATCTTTGCTGATCGTAAACTTATTAATACTTGGGATTTTCTAGATATTGCAGCGCCTAGCGTTATGATTGCCCAAAGTTTGGGTCGCTGGGGCAATTTCTTTAACCAAGAAGCCTACGGGGCTGCAGTGGATAATCTGGATTATCTACCTGGTTTTATCCGTGACCAGATGTATATTGAAGGGAGCTACCGTCAGCCGACCTTCCTTTATGAGTCTCTTTGGAATTTACTTGGATTTGTCTTGATTTTGATTGCCAGACGAAAATGGAAGAGTCTCAGAAGAGGTCATATCACTGCCTTCTACTTGATTTGGTATGGTTTTGGTCGTATGGTCATCGAAGGTATGCGGACAGATAGCCTCATGTTCTTTGGTCTTCGAGTATCTCAGTGGCTATCAGTTGTTCTTATCGGTCTCGGTATTTTTATCATTCTATATCAAAATCGAAAGAAGGCCCCCTACTATATTACAGAGGAGGAAAACTAAATGTTAGAAGTTGCATATATACTTGTTGCCCTAGCTTTGATTGTCTTTTTGGTTTATCTGATTATCACTGTACAAAAGCTTGGTCGTGTTATCGATGAAACAGAGAAGACGATTAAAACCTTAACTTCAGATGTGGATGTGACCTTGCATCACACCAATGAATTGCTGGCTAAGGTCAATGTCTTGGCAGATGATATCAATGTCAAGGTGGCAACGATTGATCCACTCTTTAGTGCTGTTGCTGATTTATCTCTATCTGTTTCAGACCTCAATGACCATGCGCGTGTCTTGAGCAAGAAAGCTTCATCAGCTGGTTCAAAAACACTCAAGACTGGTGCAAGTTTGTCAGCCCTTCGTCTTGCAAGTAAATTTTTCAAAAAATAAAAAAGGAGAATCCTTATGGGTAAACTATCCTCAATCCTTTTAGGAACCGTTTCAGGTGCAGCTCTTGCCTTGTTTTTAACAAGTGACAAGGGCAAACAAGTTTGCAGTCAAGCTCAAGATTTTCTAGATGATTTGAGAGAAGATCCTGAGTATGCCAAGGAGCAGGTCTGTGAAAAACTGACAGAAGTGAAGGAGCAGGCTACAGATTTTGTTCTGAAAACCAAAGAACAGGTTGAGTCAGGTGAAATCACTGTGGACAGTGTACTTGCTCAAGCCAAATCATGTGCTCGCCAAGCGACAGAAGCATCAAAAAATCAATTCAATAATCTCAAGGAGCAATGGCAAGAAAAGGCCGAAACTTTTGATGAATCAGAAGAGATTGTTATTGATATCAAAGAAGAAAAAATCTAGATTTGAGAGAGTTGGATAAAAATCCAATAGTAGTTCCAAATCTAGTAAATTGTATAAGATAAAACGCATAGTATTAATGGCTGTATGTCTGATATTATGCGTTTTTTTGATTTTGAAGACTTTTTGACAGACCTTTTTTAAAATACATGAGTGTTATGATTTTTTATGGTATAATGGCAGTGTTAGAAGTGAAATATTTACATTTTTTTATATTTTACTGATATTTTAGTAATATTAAGCAATCCATTTTTCTATGATTAGAAATCAATGTGATAGTTTATGATCAAGTAGAGGAAAAGCTCTAAAATTTTAGTTAAAGAAATGATCTAGTATTCTGTCAAGGGAAAATATTAGAACCCTCTATTTTGTAAAAATAGTTAGAAAGAAAGTTGGTAAAATGAAAGATATTTTTAATAAACATCAACGTTTTTCGATTCGAAAATTTTCTGTTGGAGTAGCTTCTGTATTAATAGGAATTTCCTTGTTTACACCATCCCAGGGAGTACTGGCTTCTACAGAAAGTTCTCTATCTTCTGTGGAGAAAAGAGAAGAAGTTCAAAATTTACCAGATAATCAAGATAATCCTTCTTCTGAGTTAGATACCAGAGATGTTCCAATAGGATCTACAAGGACTACAGAACTCGGCACATCTGGGGATAAGGAAAATAACAGCTTGACCACAAGGGCTTTCGTAGCAGGTGAAGATAGATCAAGTACTCCAGAGGTGAGAGCAACATCAACTCCTTCCGAGGTTAAAAAGTATGAATTAACTGATGAGTACGCTAAGCAAATAAAAGCAGGAGTAATTGGTTCAGAAGGTGATAAGCTAGACAGTTTGTTACTAAACGGCCCTAAGTTAAGTCCAGAATCTTATACAGATGATGATTTCTTGAAGGATAAAGAGGAACTTTATATTTATGAAAAAGGTGGGAAAAAGTATGTAGGCTATAATAGTCATCCCTTATTAGAAGATACTGATGGTGATGGTATTATTGATAGTAAAGAAAAGCCAGATGAAAAATTAAAATGGAATGTGAGTGAACGCGATATGATTATGTTCATGGAATTGTCTTACCGTGATGATAATTATATCGATAGAGTGTTGGATCATAAGAAACCTTTAACAGAGTCAGAGTTATATAAAAAGAATGGTGATAGGAAGCCACGTTATGAATATATGATGATGAATAAGGAATTGGGACCTTATTGGGAAAGGAAGAAAAGTTATCATACATCCAGTGGACTAGATGCTGTCTTGTATGAAACGAAGAGTGATTTCTTATATTTACCAAATGGAACTGCACAAGTATTAGCCTTTCGTGGAACAAGTGATGCGAAGGATATAGGAGCTGATGTAACACTTGGATTAGGAAGCAATCCTCAGCAAGGGATAGATGCAGAAAATATCATGCGTGAACTGGCTAAAGATAAGAGTATCACCAATCTTTATTTGACAGGTCATTCTTTAGGAGGATATTTAGTACAACGGGCAATGGTTGAAGCTTATCAGCTGGCATATTCTGACAGCAGAGTCATGTCTCCTAAAGAGCAGTTGGCTTATAGAAACTTTTATAATAATGTATTAAAAAAAGGAACAACATTTAATGCCCCAAAAGTAGTGACGAGTTTGGTTTCTGGTCGTGAATTTTGGCAAAAAGGTTTAGATAGCAAAAAAATAGCTAAGTCTGGTAAAATGACTCATTATATTGTTGATAATGATTCGACGATAAGAAAAGGTGTCAGCAATGATAGTGATGTTGTTATAAATGTTGGACGAACAAGCGGAGGTCATAGTTCACGTTCTTATTTTGAATCCGATATGATTAATAGACGATCAGAGTTTATATCTGGGAAACGAATTTCTTTGGATGGGACAGGTTATCAAGATAAAAAAATTACATCAGTTAAATCTGTAGAAAAAGTTGGAGAAACTGCTGTATACAGTAAACGCGGAGATGACATCATTAAGTCAACAACTGTGAGTATGAAAGATCCTGATACAGGACAGATTACTAAAAATACACTTGATGAAGTGTTCAAGAAAGATGGTGCCAAATCTAAGGTTGTTGTTACGCAAATACAGCCAAGTGTTCGTTATGAAAAAGATGCAACAAAATCCAAAGGTGAAACTAATGTAACAATAGCTGGTACTCCAGGCACTAGAACAGTCACTACCACTTATACTGTGAATCCTACAGATGGCAGTCTTATTCCGCATGAAGAACCGGCGGTAGTAGTCCCATCAACTCCTACAGTGGTCAAAGTCCCAGCTAAGGATAAAGTAGTAGAAACACCAATTGAACCTGCAGTGGTTTATGAAAAAGATGACACTCGTGACTTCGGTAGACCAGACGAGCGTAGAGAAGGAACAAAAGGAAAATCTGTAACGACTACAAGGTATGATGTTAATCCAAATAATGGAACAGTCACAGAACAGGTTGGTAACCCAGTGGTCACACCAGCTGGTAAAACAATAGTTAAAGTTGGGGCTAAAACTAAGGTTGAGCGTAGCATGGATGAGCAAGGTCGTGAAGTTATCAACACTACAACTTATGAAGTTGATTCAGAAACAGGTAAGGTAACTCCTACAACAGTAACTACTTACGGGACAAGAAAAGAATCAACGGTTGAGAAGAGGGTAGTACCATCTCCAGTAGTTTACGAAAAAGATGATACGAAAGAAAAAGGTACTGAAGCAATCACCGTTAAAGGTGAAGACGGTGAAGATACAATCGTAACAAGGTACAAAGTAAATCCAACAACAGGGGAAATTACCCCAACTGTAGGAAAACCGGTTCGTACGAAAGAACCAACTAATACGATCGTTAAAGTTCCAGCTAAGAATAAAGTAGAATCAAGAGGAATTCCATTATCTAAGAGATATGTAAAAGACGTTAGTAGGGAAAAAGGTCAAGATGATATTACTATTCCGGGAAAAGATGGAAGTGAGACAACCACAACGACCTACACAGTAAATCCAACTAATGGGGAACTTATTCCAAATGTAGGAGAGCCGGTAATAGTAAATCCAACGGATACAATTATCAAAGTAGCAGCAAAAGATAAAGTAGTATACTCTAAAGACGGAGATAATATTGTCAAAGAAGTTACTACATATACAGTAAATTCAAATAATGGAAACATCACAGAGAATACAATAAAAGAAACGTTTAAAGAAAACGGATTGAAGGATAAAGTAGACGTAGAACCAATCCCATCCCCGGTAAAATACGAAAAAGATGCTAGTAGGGAAAAAGGTCAAGATAATATTACTGTCCCAGGAAAAGATGGAAGTAAAACAACCACAACGACCTACACAGTAAATCCAAACAGTGGAGAAGCTATTGCACATGTAGGAGAGCCAGTAATAGTAAATCCAACAACTACTATCGTTAAAGTAGCAGCGAAAGATAAAGTAGTAACTTCTAAAGATGGAAATAACATTGTTAAGACAACAACTTCATATACAGTAAATCCAGATAATGGAAACATAATAGAGCATACAATAAAAGAAACGTTTAAAGAAAACGGATTGAAGGATAAAGTAGATGTAGAAACAATCCCATCCCCAGTAAAATACGAAAAAGATACTAGTAGGGAAAAAGGTCAAGACAATATTACTGTTCTAGGAAAAGACGGAAGTAAGACAACCACAACGACTTACACAGTAAATCCAGACAATGGAGAAACTATTGCACATGTAGGAGAACCGATAATAGTAGAACCAACTAATACTATTGTTAAAGTTCCAGCTAAGGATAAAGTAGTAGAAACACTGATTGAACCAGAAGTGGAATACGTTAAAGATGCTGAAAAAGACTTCGGTACACCAGATCAGCGTACTGAGGGTGAAAAAGGTAAAACAGTCACTACAACCACTTACGATGTAGATCCAACCGACGGTCATATCACAGAACACGTTGGTAATCCAGTCGTCACCCCAGCTACTAAAACAATAGTTAAGGTTGGGGCTAAAACTAAGGTTGAGCGTAGCAAGGATGAGCAAGGTCGTGAAGTTATCAACACTACAACTTATGAAGTTGATTCAGAAACAGGTAAGGTAACTTCTACAACAGTAACTACTTACGGAACAAGGAAAGAACCAACGGTTGAGAAGAGGGTAGTACCATCTCCAGTAGTTTACGAAAAAGATGATACGAAAGAAAAAGGGACTGAAGCAACTACCGTTAAAGGAGAAGATGGTGAAGATACAATCGTAACAACGTACAAAGTAAATCCAACAACAGGGGAAATTACCCCAACTGTAGGAAAACCGGTTCGCCTGAAAGAACCAACTAATACTATTGTTAAAGTTCCAGCTAAGGATAAAGTAGTAGAAACACCGATTGAACCAGAAGTGGAATACGTTAAAGATGTTGAAAAAGACTTCGGTACACCAGATCAGCGTACTGAGGGTGAAAAAGGTAAAATAGTCACTACAACCACTTACGATGTAGATCCAACCGACGGTCATATCACAGAACACGTTGGTAATCCAGTCGTCACCCCAGCAGGTAAGACAATCGTTAAAGTTGGTGCGAAAACTAAGGTTGAACGTAATAAGGATGAGCAAGGTCGTGATGTGATTGATACCACTATCTATGAGGTTGATCAAAAAACAGGTAAGGTAACTCCGACAACAGTTCGAACTTATGGGACAACGAAAGAACCAAAAGTAGAGTTAGAACAAGTTCCTAAGACAGGTGACGTTACAGTCACACCTAAGAAACCAGATGGCTCAACATACCCACCAGGAACTAAGGTAGAAATCCCAGGTAAATATGGTCCAATCACAGTCACAATCGGTGAAGACGGTAAAGGTAAAGTACCAAACAGTGAATTACCAGAAGGTAAAGTTTCAGGTACAGGTAAGATTACTGAACCAGGTAAACCAGCTGTGGAAGTTCCAGTAGAAAATCCAGCTAAGGTAACAATTTTTGAAAACGGTGTATTACCGGCTTCAATTGAATTGCCAGAGCTAATGATTGAGGTTCGATGGATTGATGAGGATGGAAATGTATTGCAACCATCCGTTAAGACAGGTAGTGAAAAGGATGCTGAACATGGATCAATTCTTGGATATGAATTTGTACGAACTGTGATTGATGAAAATGAACCAGTAATTACCCACATTTTCAGAAAAGTAAGTTCAAACACAAATACAATTCCAGTAATACCTGATACTAATGGAAATTCTGGTCACGATACACCTGCGTTAACAACTCCAACTCCAATCCCAGTTGCGCCAGTAACATCTGATGCTAATGGAAATTCTGGTCACGATACACCTGCACCAATAGTTCCAATTCCAGATGAGGTTACTCCGAATGCAACTCATGAAGATAATACAGATGCTATTGATAATGGAGCTAAGTCAAATGATTCTCAAAATGTATTGCCAAATACAGGAACAGAATCAAATGCGACTCTTGCCTCTCTAGAACTTCTTGGTATTCTAAGTGGTCTCGGGCTTGCTTTTGGAAAGAAAAAAGAAGACTAAAAATTTAGTCAAAATATGTATGGTTCATTGTTAAGTAGACAATGAATAAAAAGATTAAACAACAGCCTTGCTCCTCGTTTTAAAAGAGGTGCAAGGCTATTGTTGTGTTTTAGAAAAAGTAGAAACTCGTACCAAAATACTCATACTCAATAAACACCAAAGAGAAAACTAGAAAGCTAGGCGCAGATAGCTCAAAACACTATTTTGATATTGTAGATAAAACTGACAAAGTCAGCAATTATCCTACGCCAAGATGACGCTGACGTTGTTTGGAGAGCATTAAAACATTGTGTTTCTTTTAATCCCAATACTCAGTTTTGGGATACCCCAATAAACTCTCCATCGCTTTGCGATTAGTGCATTTTTCGATAGACATGACACAGCTACTACTCGACATTCTTGAGAAATGTTTCAGGAGCCACAATGAATATGGATCGATTGATATGATAGGTAATGATAGATTTATTTTATAGGTAGAGAAGGCATCTTTTTTTGCATTCGCTTATATAACATGATAACATTTTATTTAAAATAATGGTTTTTAATTTTATTTGATGGAACAAACCGGTTTATATTTGTGTAAATATATTAAAAATGGTATAATTGAGCTGTGATAGCTGTGATAGCTGTGATAGCTGTGATAGCTGTGATAGCTGTGATAGCTGTGATAGCTGTGATAGCTGTGATGTTATTTGCTAATAGCGATCATCATAGTAATTTTTATAGCTTAACTCTTTTTAAGGGGTTGAAGTTATAAAGATTGCTTTTTCTATATTATATTGCCCTTAGGAGGAGAAATGGAACACAAATCGAATTCATATAAAGTAAATCGACAGCAACGTGAAAAGGTCTTACGCTTTTCTATTCGTAAGTATAGTTTCGGTGCGGCTTCAGTTGCTGTTGCAGCACTGATGTTTTTGTCTGGGCATCAGGCTGTTCGAGTTGAGGCTGCTCAAGTTTCAGATACGACTGAAGCACCGGTTATCCCAGATAAAGAAGAGGCTCATACTGCTACAATAGTAGATTTGCCTAAAACAGAAGATTCTCTAACTACAGATAAAGAAGAAAAATCATCAAGCACTGCTGAGAATCCGGTTGAGACTTCATCTGAGAAGCTGCCTGAAGGTTCAATTGATAATGTATCTGAAAATGATACTACTGCCCTTGATAAAGAAGTAGTTGAAAAACAAACACTAGATAAGTCTCAATTACAAGCTAATATTACAAAAGTTCAAGAACTCTTGGATAAAGTCAACAAGGAAAAAGCTCCAGCCTCGACTCTTGCTGCAATCCAAGCAGATTTAGAAACAGCTAAAAATGCATTAAATAATAATGAGTTGACACAAGCTGAAATTGATGCCATCGCTAAAAAACTTAATGAGAAAAGTTTTGTCTTATCTTCAATGCCTAAGGTTGATGCGCCTAAAAAGGTTGTAAAAGAAGGTAAAAATACGATTGCTAATACTGGATCTCGTGATTTACGTAATGGCGAAACCATGGAAGAAGGATCTGATCTAAGATCTGCAGCGATTGATAAGACAACTAAACAAGGGAGTCTTGGGATTGTTGTAGCAGATTCTGGATTTATTACAGGATATGCGACACCATCTTCAACAATTGAGATTAAGAGAAATGGTCAAAAGATACTTACGTCTACACTTGATGATACCGGAGCTTTTAAATTAAACGCATCTGGTATTAAAGTTGGGGATAGAGTTGAATTAGTAGTTAATGGTCAAAGTGTATACAATACTACAGTAAGTCAAGTAGACACAGTATCATTCAATGATAGTTTAGCAGGAATCGCTCAAGTTGACGGATATACAGCAGCAGAAGCTGATGTCGAAGTATCAATTGGTGGAAGAAAGTACACAACTAGATCACAATCAAATGGTTACTTTACAGTCAATGTTGACACAAGCTTAATGAAAAAAGATGCCGTTATTACAACTGTCGTTAAAAAGAACGGAAAAGAAGTAGGTTCTGGAACAAGTACAGTTCGTGAAACAAAAGTAACTGACTTTGGTGTTGGTTGGATTAAAAACCCAATGATCAACTATTCAGAGCGTGATGTATATTCACCAGATACCAAGCAATATGCTTTCGTAAGTGTAGGTACTGCTGATAAAGCCTATGACAATATTCGTGTGTATCGTGAAGAACGTATCGAAAAAGATGGAAATAAATATTACTACTGGATGTTAGATTCAGGTCCAGCGGCAAATGCACAGGCAGGGTTATCTAAGAAAGTATCACTTGCGATTCCACGTACTGTAGGAGATCCGTATGACTTTACTTATACAAAATATGCTGATGGAGCGCTTTACTCTCATGATGAATATGCCAGTGCAACAGCTTGGGAGTATGCAAACTCTAATTATCGTGCTTATGTTAAAAATGGAGAACGTCGTTCTGGTGCTTCTTATGCTGAAAATATAGGTTCTTGGATGGATTATGCTCATCCAGATAACAACTGGTGGAGAAATATTTATCGTGATTCTAGAAAAGATGGTACAGATCGTAATCCAGATGCTGCTTCTCGTGTAAAAGATATGTACGGAATCACAACAGGTGGACTTGTTTATAACCTTGCTAGAGGTGTCATTGAAGACAAAATGAACGTGAAAAAAGGTCAACGTACCATTATCACTTTTAAAACAAAAATTCTTGAAGGTGATGAGCTAGATCAAAGTATTATGTCAGATTGGAATAATAAAGATAAAAGTAATCCAATGCTTGCTGACATTAAAAAACGTTTAGCAAATGATCCATATCTAGCATATGGTGGATATACAGATCTTGGGTATGTTCGATATAGAGATGGCCAAAATGCCATTATCGGTACGTTACCACTGAAACCAGAAGAAGCAGAAAGATATAATCTTAAACCAAGAGCTAAGGAGCAAAGTACTAAAGTAGGGGTTATTCCAGATGCTTACAACAGTATTGCGAATCCAAATGAATTACCTGCGGGTACAACGTATCGTTGGTTTAAAGATCCAGATGTATCAAGACCTACAGCACCAAATGCACCTGTGTACGGTAAAGTGGAAGTGATTATTCCAGAACGTGGAACATTTATTGTAGATGCACCCGTGCATGTTGTAGATGATAAGGCTGCAACACCAATTGCCATAGCTAAAGATAATGGGGATGTAACTGCAAAACCACAAGATTCTACAAAAGTAGATAAAATTAAAGTAAGCTTTACAGGTGAAGATAATCAGCCAAAAACAGCTGAAGGAAATAAAGGAACAAATGGTAAATGGACTGTCAATAATCCAGATGTTCGAATTGATGCAAATAATGGTGAAATTACAATCCCAGCCAATAAAGTAAAAGATTTAACAGAAGTAACAGCAGTTACTAAGAATGGAAATGGTGCAGATTCAGATTCAGCAAAAGCGATTGCAAAAGATGTTCAAAAACCACAAGCTACATTAAATGGTGTTACATTAACAGAAACAGCAGATTCACCAATCTTTACAGTGTATCGTGGTGCTGAATTTAACCCTGAATTGAAAGTATGGGATAACTCAGGAAAAATCTCAAAAGTAACAGTTGGAAATCTTCCTGGTGGAGTAAGTGCTTCTACCTTTACAGCTCAAACTGGTAAAGATGGAAGTTCAGAAGATAAGAAGTATACAACTCGTTTATCTTCAGGAAGTGTAGTAGATACTCAAACATTAGGAGAGCATATTGGTACCCTTCATGTTGAAGGAAGTAGTGCAGCTGATAGCCGTGACTTGAAATTCAAGTATCGTGTTGTAGATATTACAACTAAAAATCTTGAAAATGGTATCGCAAAAGTTCCAGTAGGTTCAACTTTAAATATTGCAAATAGTAGTACTAATGTTGATGCTCATAATTACCTTAGAGTGGTAGATAGTAACGATCAACGAGATCGTGGAAATAGCTACTTACCTCAAGGAATGGTATGGACATGGAAATCTGGAGATAACTTAGATTCAGGTACTACATTAGACAATTCAGGTAAATATACAAGAAATGCGGTAGCAAAATTCCCAACGGGTACAAATTCTATTACTGATACGAATAGTACAACTAGAACAACATTTGCCCCAGCTGAAATTAAACGTCAAGTAGTTCTTGCCGTGACTCCAACAGCGCCTAGCGTAGTGGCGAATAAAGATGGTAGCGTGGAAATTACACCACCAAAACGTCCAAATAGCAACAACCCACAAGATATTGATACGATTACACTAACTTATACACCAACAGGAAAAACAACTCCTGAAACGGTAACAGTTACAAAAACAGGAAATAACTGGACTGTAAATGGTAAACCAACGGATAAAGTTTCTGTAACACCTCAAGGCGTTGTGAAAATTGCAGACCTTGAAGTAGCAGATGGTAAAGAAGTAACTGCAAAAGTTTCTAAGACTATCGATAATAATGTTCTTTTAGAGAGTCCAGTAGCAAGACAAAACGCAAAAGATGCTCAAAAACCAACGTTGACGATTACTCCATCAAGCCAAACAGTCGTTGAAGGTGAAAAAGTAGAATTTACAGTAACCGCAACAGATAATACTTCTGTTACATTGGATGCTAAAGACTTCTTAAATAAATACTTTGGGCGAATGAATGCAGGTAAAGCAACTTCTACGCCAGTAAAAACAACTGAAACAGAAAAAGTTGTTCGAATTTCAATCACAACTTCAGCAGAAGATATCGGAAAACAAAATACGATTACATTCAATGCTGCGGATAATGATGGAAATAATGCAGATCCAGTGAACTTCAACTTTACGGTAACAGCACGTGATACAGTTGGACCAACAATTACAGCAAATGGAGCAACAGTAACGAAAAATGAACCAATTACTCCAATTTCAGTAACAGCTGTAGATAATCCAGGTGGGGTAGGATTACGTGATAAGAATCCAATCGAAGTAACTGGATTACCAGCAGGATTAACGTATGCAAATAACCGCATCACTGGAACACCAACAGCAGGCAAAGGGGATTACCCTGTAACGATCATAGCGCATGATAAAAATGGTAACTCAAATACAACAAACATTACGATTAAAGTCCAAGAACAAGCGGATAAATACAATCCAACAGGTGAAACATTAACTGTAAATCAAGGACAAGCCATTTCAGATGACGCAGTAAAAGCAAAAGTGAAAAACTTTGCCCCAGGAACACTAACTGTAGAAAGTAAACCAACTTCAACAGCAACAGCAGGTTCAGCAGGAAATGCAGTTGTTAAAGTGACTTATCCAGATGGATCACATGATACTGTAACTGTTCCAGTAACTGTAAGAGACGTGACAGGACCAACGATTACAGCAGAAGAAACAACTGTAACGAAAAATGAAGAAATCACACCAATTCCAATTACAGCTGAAGATAACGCAGGCGGGGTAGGAATGCGTGATACAAATCCGATTACGGTAAGTAATTTACCTTCAGGATTAACGTATTCAAATGGAAAAATTACAGGTACAACTTCAGCAAGAAAAGGATTCTATACTCTAACAATTACAGCGTATGATAAGAACAATACGCCTTCAACGAAAAAAGTTAGAATTAATGTTCAAGAACAAGCTGACAAATACACTCCAACAGCAACGGAATTAACAGTCAACCAAAATGAAGACATTACAATTGAAAAATTAACTCCTAAAGTAAACAATCCTGGAGCAGGAACACTTTCACTTGTAAGTAAACCATCAACAACAACAGCAGGTCCAGCAGGAAATGCAGTTGTTAAAGTAACTTACTCAGATGGTTCACATGACTTAGTAAATGTTCCAATTACTGTAAAAGACGTAACAGGGCCAACAATTACAGCTAATAATGCCACAGTTACAAATCGTGAAGACATCACGCCAATTTCAGTAACGGCTAAAGATAATACGGGCGGAGTTGGAATGCGTGATACTAATCCAATCATAGTAACAGGCTTACCAGAAGGATTAACGTATGCGAATGGACAAATTACTGGTAAACCAACTGGAACAGCAGGTGAAAGTACAGTAACCATTACGGCATATGATAAAAATGATAATCCTTCAACAACTACGATTAAGATTAACGTACAAAGTCAAGCGGATGCTCATAATCCAAGAGGAGAAAGATTAACCGTTGATCAAAATCATGTGATTGAAGATTCAGAAGTTATTGCTAAGGTGAAAGATTACGCACCAGCAACTCAATTGACAGTTAAGCGCAAACCAACAACAGCAGTTGTAGGAAATGCAGAAGATGCAGTAGTAACCGTAACGTATCCAGATGGATCATTTGAAGATGTAAATGTACCGGTAACAGTACGTGATACGTCAGTAGCTGATACTACAGGCCCAACAATTACAGCTGAAGGTGCAACTGTTACGAAAAATGAAGAAATCACACCAATTCCAATTAGAGCTGAAGATAACCCAGGTGGGGTTGGAATGCGTGATAACGATCCAATCGTAGTAGAAGGATTACCAAATGGTTTAACTTTCAAAGATGGAAAAATCACAGGAACACCAACAGCCCCAGCAGGCAATTACCCTGTAACAATAAAAGCATATGATAAAATCGGTAATGAAAGTGCAGCCCCAATTAAAATTACGATTATTGTTCAAGAACAAAAAGATAAGTACAATCCAACAGCTGAAGGCTTAACAGTAAATCAAGGTCATGAAATTACAGATGACGAAGTGAAAGCTAAAGTAAAAGATTTCGCACCGGGAACACTAACAGTTACAAGCAAACCATCAACAGCAACAACTGGTACTGTAGGAAATGCAGTAGTCACAGTAACGTATCCAGATGGTTCAAGCGAAACAGTAGATGTACCAGTAACTGTAAAAGACGTAACAGGTCCAACAATTACAGCTGATGGCGCAACAGTAACGAGAAATGAACCAATTACACCAATTCCGGTAAATGTAGCGGATAATGAAGGTGGACGTGGATTACGTGAAGAAAATCCAGTCGAAGTAACAGGCTTACCAGATGGCTTAACTTATGCAAATGGAGAAATTACAGGAACACCAGCTAAAACAGCTGAAAAAGGGGATTATACTGTAACAATCAAAGCAACTGATAAAGATGGTAACTCTACAGAAAAACAAATTACGATCACAGTTCAAACTCAAGCGGATAAATATACTCCAACAGGAGACGGTCTGAAAGTTGATCAAGGTCATACAATTACTGATGATGAAGTGACAGGTAAAGTAAAAGATAACGGACCAGGAACTCTGACTGTTACAAGCACACCATCAACATCAACATTTGGTGATGCAGGAAATGCGATTGTAAAAGTAACATATCCAGATGGTTCAACTGAAGAAGTGAAAGTACCAGTAACTGTATCAGATGTAACGGGTCCAACAGTCACAGCTGAAGGTGCAACCGTAACGAAAAATGAACCAATTAAACCGATCAAAGTAACTGTAACAGATAATGAAGGTGGACGTGGATTACGTGAAGAAAATCCAGTCGAAGTAACAGGATTACCAGATGGCTTAACTTATGCAAATGGAGAAATTACAGGAACACCAACAGGAAATAAAGGTGATTACCCTGTAACGATTAAAGCATATGATAAGGATGGTAACTCAACTACAACGAACATCACAATTAAAGTCCAAGAACAAGCAGATAAATATACTCCAACAGGAGAAGGTTTAACGGTTGATCAAAATCATGTGATTGAAGATGCAGAAGTCATTGCTAAAGTAAAAGGTAATGGACCAGGAACCGTTACAGTTGTAAGTAAACCATCAACATCTACAAAAGGTAATGTTGGAAATGCGGTTGCTAAAGTAACATATCCAGATGGTTCAACTGAAGAAGTAACAGTACCAGTAACAGTACGAGACGTAACAGGTCCAACAATTACAGCTGAAGGTGCAACAGTAACGAAAAACGAACCAATCACTCCAATTCCAGTAACTGTTGCGGATAACGAGGGTGGTTCAGGCTTAAGAGAAGAAAATCCAGTCGAAGTAACAGATTTACCAGAAGGATTAACTTATGCGAATGGGAAAATTACAGGAACACCAACAGGAAATAAAGGTAACTATACTGTAACTATCAAAGCACATGATAAGGACGGCAATGTAACGACACAAACGATTACGATTAAAGTTCAAGAACAAGCGGATAAATATACACCTAGGTATGATGATGGAGAAGGAAAACCAGGGGCTAAGGTTGAATTACCAGTGAAAGAAGAAGCTGGTAAGACAATTCCAGAAGGAACTAGATTCGAAAGTGATACCCCAGGAATTACAGTAGATGATAAAGGTAAAGTTACTGTCACAATCCCTGAAGATAAAAATCCAGGAGATGAAATTCCAGGTACGATTAAAGTAACGTATCCAGATGGATCAAAAGAAGAAGTACCAGTTAAAGTAACTGTAACAACTCCAGATAGAGATATCTACACTCCTAAATATGATGATGGAGAAGGAAAACCAGGTGGAACTGTAGAATTACCATTGAAAGAAAAAGATGGTAAAGAAATTCCAGAAGGAACTAAATTCGAAACTTCAACACCAGGAATTACAGTAGATGATAAAGGAAAAGTAACTGTCACAATCCCTGAAGATAAAAATCCAGGAGATGAAATCTCAGGTACAATCAAAGTAACGTATCCAGACGGTTCAAAAGAAGAAGTACCTGTAAGAGTTACGGTAACTAATAAAGATAAAGACATCTACACGCCAGAGTACGACAAAGGAAACGGAAAACCGGGTGGAACTGTAGAATTACCGTTGAAAGAAAAAGATGGTAAAGAAATTCCGGAGAAAACGAAATTCCAAAGCGATACACCAGGAATCACAGTAGATGATAAAGGTAAAGTAACTGTCACAATTCCAAAAGATAAGAATCCAGGAGATGTCATCACAGCAAAAGTAACAGTAACATATCCAGACGGTTCGAAAGATGAAGTTCCAGTAAGTGTAACTGTCACAGACCAAGATAAAGATATCTACACACCTAAGTATGATGATGGAACAGGAATTCCAGGTGCTAAAGTTGAAATTCCAGTTACAGAAGAAGCTGGTAAGACAATTCCAGAAGGAACTAAATTCGAAACTTCAACACCAGGCATCACAGTCGGCAAAGATGGTACAGTAACTGTTACAATTCCAGAAGGAGCGAAACCAGGAGATAAGATTACAGGAACAATCACGGTAACTTACCCAGACGGCTCAAAAGATATCGTTCCAGTGGAAGTAACAGTTAGAGAAAAAGACAAAGACATCTATACGCCAGAGTACGACAAAGGAAACGGAAAACCGGGTGGAACTGTAGAATTACCGTTGAAAGAAAAAGATGGTAAAGAAATTCCGGAGAAAACGAAATTCCAAAGCGATACACCAGGAATCACAGTAGATGATAAAGGTAAAGTAACTGTCACAATTCCAAAAGATAAGAATCCAGGAGATGTCATCACAGCAAAAGTAACAGTAACATATCCAGACGGTTCGAAAGATGAAGTTCCAGTAAGTGTAACTGTCACAGACCAAGATAAAGATATCTACACACCTAAGTATGATGATGGAACAGGAATTCCAGGTGCTAAAGTTGAAATTCCAGTTACAGAAGAAAATGGTAAGACAATTCCAGAAGGAACTAAATTCGAAACTTCAACACCAGGCATCACAGTCGGCAAAGATGGTACAGTAACTGTTACAATTCCAGAAGGAGCGAAACCAGGCGATAAGATTACAGGTACAATTACCGTAACTTACCCAGATGGCTCAAAAGACATCGTTCCAGTGGAAGTAACAGTTAGAGAGAAAGACAAAGACATCTATACGCCAGAGTACGACAAAGGAAATGGCAAACCAGGTGGCACTGTTGAATTACCATTGAAAGAGAAAACTGGAAAAGAAATTCCAGAAGGAACTAAGTTCGAAAGTGATACCCCAGGCATCACAGTCGGCAAAGATGGTACAGTAACTGTTACAATTCCAGAAGGAGCGAAACCAGGCGATAAGATTACAGGTACAATTACCGTAACTTACCCAGATGGCTCAAAAGACATCGTTCCAGTGGAAGTAACAGTTAGAGAGAAAGACAAAGACATCTATACGCCAGAGTACGACAAAGGAAATGGCAAACCAGGTGGCACTGTTGAATTACCATTGAAAGAGAAAACTGGAAAAGAAATTCCAGAAGGAACTAAGTTCGAAAGTGATACCCCAGGCATCACAGTCGGCAAAGATGGTACAGTAACTGTCACAATTCCAGAAGGAGCGAAACCAGGCGATAAGATTACAGGAACAATCACCGT
>CAJNDF010000004.1 GCA_905221455.1 bacterium
GCATCTGCTTGTCCTAACGCTGTTTTTTGTTCTGGCGTTACTTTGTCTACTAACGCTGTTTTAGCTGCTTCTAATGCGGCTTTCTTAGCGTTTACGTTCGCTAATGCTTCGGCTACTGCTTTGGCTGTAACGTTTTCGTCGTTGATTATTGCTTCGGCTGCTGTTACCGCTGCTTCGGCTGCTGTTTTCGCTTCATT
Organism: bacterium; assembly: GCA_905221455.1. Taxonomy (GTDB): domain Bacteria; phylum Bacillota; class Bacilli; order Lactobacillales; family Streptococcaceae; genus Streptococcus. The sequence goes on from CAJNDF010000004.1 coordinate 198, forward strand.
ATAAGCATCTACTGTTGCTTTTGTTTTGCCTTCTGTTGGAACGACTTCTTTTGCTTTTGTATCTAAGTCTGCTTTGGCTGTTGACAACTCTGTTGTATCTGCTTTAGCGACTAATTTTGCTTTGGCTGCTTCTAGTTTCGCTTTTAATGCTTCAATTTTCGCTTGTACTAGTGCTGCTTCGGCTTGAGTTTTGTTTTCTGGATCTGCTAAGATTGCGGCTGCTTCTCTCTTAGCTGCTTCGATGTCTGCAGTAAGTTTTCCAGTTTCTGCTTTGTAGGCATCTGCTGTTTCTTTTGTTTTGCCTGCTAAGTCCGCATCACCTAATACTGCTAAGTCTGCATCTGCTTGTCCTAACGCTGTTTTTTGTTCTGGCGTTACTTTGTCTACTAACGCTGTTTTAGCTGCTTCTAATGCGGCTTTCTTAGCGTTTACGTTCGCTAATGCTTCGGCTACTGCTTTGGCTGTTACATTTTCGTCGTTAATCACTGCTTCGGCTGCTGTTACTGCTGCTTCGGCTGCTGCTTTCGCGTTGTTATAAGCATCTACTGTAGCTTTTGTTTTGCCTTCTGTTGGAACTACTTCTTTTGCTTTTGTATCTAACTCTGCTTTCGCTGTTGACAACTCTGTTGTATCTGCTTTAGCGACTAATTTTGCTTTTTCTGCTTCTAGTTTAGCTTTTAATGCTTCAATTTTCGCTTGTACTAGGGCTGCTTCTGCTTGCGTTTTGTTTTCTGGATCCGCTAAGATTGCGGCTGCTTCTCTCTTAGCTTCTTCGATTGCTGCAGTAAGTTTTCCAGTTTCTGCTTTATAGGCATCTGCTGTTGCTTTTGTTTTGCCTGCTAAGTCTGCATCACCTAATACTGCTAAGTCTGTTTCTGCATTTCCTAACGCTGTTTTTTGTTCTGGCGTTACTTTGTCTACTAACGCTGCTTTGGCTGCTTCTAATGCAGCTTTCTTAGCGTTTACGTTTGCTAATGCTTCTGCTACTGCTGTTGCTGTTACATTTTCGTCGTTGATTACTGCTTCGGCTGCTGTTACTGCTGCTTCGGCTGCTGCTTTCGCGTTGTTATAGACATCTACTGTAGCTTTTGTCTTGCCTTCTGTTGATACTACTTCTTTTGCTTTTGTATCTAACTCTGCTTTCGCTGTTGACAACTCTGTTGTATCTGCTTTTGCTACTAATTTTGCTTTTGCTGCTTCTAGTTTAGCTTTTAATGCTTCAATTTTCGCTTGTACTAGTGCTGCTTCTGCTTGCGTTTTGTTTTCTGGATCTGCTAAGATTGCTGCTGCTTCTCTCTTAGCTGCTTCGATGTCTGCAGTAAGTTTTCCAGTTTCTACTTTATAAGCATCTGCTGTTGCTTTTGTTTTGCCTGCTAAGTCCGCATCACCTAATACTGCTAAGTCTGTTTCTGCATTTCCTAACGCTGTTTTTTGTTCTGGCGTTACTTTGTCTACTAACGCTGCTTTTGCTGCTTCTAATGCAGCTTTCTTAACTTTAATTTCAGCTAATGAATTTGCTACGTCTTCAGTTGTTGAATTTATATCACTAATCACTGCTTCGGCTGCTGTTACTGCTGCTTCGGCTGCTGCTTTAGCTGCATTATACTTATCTGCTGTTGCTTGTGTTTTCCCTGCAGTAACATTAGTTTCTTGAGTTAATGTTTTTAGATCATTCTTAGCTTTTTCTAATTCAGTTGTATTTCCTTTATCTTTCAATAATGCAGCCGCTTTATCTAATTCAGCTTTGATTTTATCAACTTCAATTTGAGCATCAGTAGCTTCTACTTTACCAGCATTTTCTGCTTTATCTAATACGGCTTTAGCCTGAGCTTTTGCAGCTGTTAACGCAGCTTTTAATGTTTCATATTTTCTCTCATATTCTTCAATACTATTTGGTGTTTTATTTGTCTTATCTGCTTCTGTTAGTGCATTCGAATCATTTTGTAGTTTTGTTTTTTGAGCTTCTGTTGCTGCAACTACTAGAAGTGCTCTTGCTGCTTTTAATTCAGCTCTTTTAGCTTTCACGTCTGCTACGGCTTGAGCAACTTGATCAACAGTTGCATGTTCATCATCGATGACCAATTTAGCTTTTCTAGCTTCTTCTTCTGCGGCACTTTTAGCTATATTATATTCTGAAACAGTTTCAGGTGTTTTACCTGGAGTTGGATCGTCATCTACTAGTTGATCTAGTTCTCCTTTTGATGTTGTCAATGCCGATTTATCAACTTTTAACTTCTCTTGTTTTTCTAAAGCAAATTTTAATAGTTCTTGATAGTTTTTAGTTGAAGTATACTTCCCTGGTGTCAATGCTTCTCTTATTGCATCCAGTTGAGCTTGATAAGCTGCTTGTGTCTCAGGAGTTTTTCCTCTTTTATCTTTATCAACTGTTTCCAATAATTTATCATAAACTCTTTGTAACAGAGATTTAGCTACCTTAGTTGTATCTTGAGCGATTGAAAAATCCGCTCCTGTAACAGGAATTGAATATTTTTCATCCCATGCTTGATAACTCATACCTGTACGATTCTGATCTGCTAAACTAATTCTAACCTTATAGTGATCAGCACCTTGAGGTAATGCAATAGGTTTACTAGTAAACGTCCCTGCTTTACCATTTGGTAAATTCTCAGGTCGTGCCATTAATTTTTCTGCTTCTCTTTTTCCTATAAATCCTGGGCGTGTAGTATTATCAACTCCAGCATCTATAGTAGTACTATTTGAAGCATTAGAAATTTTAATCCTTTCGGCGTTTGTTCCATCTGTTGCTTTAGTTACAATATATTTTGTATCATTTTTATTGATAGAAGGATCAAAAGTCGTTTCATAGACTAAACTCTCTTGATTGCCTGTTATACTATAAACTTGGACTTTATAATTCGCTTTAGAGCCATCACTATCTCCAACATATCCTGGTTTAAATTTAACAATTATATCTGAGCCCTCTGCAGTTGAATACGCTGTAAATGTTTTTTCTATCCCTTTATATCTAGCAACATTCTTTGTTATTCCTGCTCCAACTCCTGTTGGTTGATATTTACTACCATCAAAAACTTCTTCATCTTTATTAGCTCTCGTTCTACTCTTCGAAAGTAATAAAGTGTACTCCGTGTCTCTATCAAATGCTTGTTCTCGTAACCAAACTGTATCATTAAGTGTTGAATTGATAGTTTCAAGAGGATAAACTCCTTCTTCAGTTCTTCTAGCAATGGCAAAAACTCCTCCATCAACTGCTTTCCAACCACCAAATTCTTGAATTTCCTTCACAGTACCTTTTGCTACTTGCTTACTATCACCTAAGGTATTCATCTCATTAGCAAGTTTCGTATTATTTTCTACTGTAGCACCTAATCCTAATAATTTATCTGCTAAAGTCTTTAAATCAGCATTTTCTGCTGGGGCAGTATACGTTTGGTTCGCAGCAGGATCCGTATTCGCTGGATCCGTATCCGTACGGAATGGATTACTTCTATCCAATGCTTTTCCATGACGTTCATCTCTAGAACCTGAGTTGACAATCGAGTTAGAGTTTGATGCTTTTTCAGTATTAGTTGCTTTTTTACCTACAGTAGCTTTCCCATTTGTAGTATCGACTGCTGGTGCTTCTTTTTTCTCTGCTGGTTTTGTTTTCAGTTGCGTTGTTGCTGTAACTAATTTGCTGTGTGCTTGTGTTAATTCACTTTCTGTTGTCGCATTACTTAAAACTGATCTTGCTTCTTCTAAAGTTGCCTTTAATTTGTTTACACTTTCTTCTGTTTTAGAAGCATATTTCCCGTTAGTAAATTTCCCATCAATTTCTTCTATTAGTTTTGATAAAGCTAACTTTCTCTCATTTGAATCTGAAATAGTTGAAACAACCGGCACTGACTCTTGAGTTTCTTTTGAGCTTCCTACCACATCTCCTTCTGGTTTATTCTCAACATTTGCAGCAGAAACTGAAGTATTAGTTTCTTCAGTAGACACTCCAGTAGTAGATGAGTTGCTCGGTATAAGAGGATTAGGAGTTTGTTTATTATCATTCACACTCACTACATTTTGACTTTGTTCAGCTGCTTGTACATCTTCAACTGAACTAACCGCAAAAAAGGCTGACCCTAATAAGACAGATGCAGCACCAATTGAAAATTTACGAATCGAGAAACGCTGGCGCTCATTAAATTTAAATTGTTTCATTTGTTACCTTTCTTTCTATCCTGTTCTAAATAGCTCAAGACCATATAGTGAATCTACACTTGGTTACTTCTTTAAAAAAAACAGGAAAATGAACCTCCTACTTATCTTTCAAGGAATAAGAAGTCTCATATTTTTATAGTTTTTCAATCTATTATATCAAATTTATTATATTTTTTGCAAACTACTTTCCTCCTACAAATAAACGAATTATATATATATATATATATATATGCACTAACCTTATACTATAGGTTTATAGCTCTTTTTTTGAAAATTTAACATATTTTCGGGTATTTTTTAGAATTTTTACATTTTGATGACAATTGGTATATGCTCCATTTAAGCAATCTCGCTTAAACCTATTTTCTATCTTTTCTTGGTGATAAACTTTATCTGACTTTCATATATGAGATAAATGAAAGACTATATTGCAAAAAAATGGTACAATGTAGTATGTACTTGGAACTATTAAACTACACAGTAAAGTCGTTGCAAGACACAATCTACTCACTATTAAAAAAACATAAGGGAATTAACCCTTGATATGAAAGGAATTTTAGAAATCTTATGATGAACATGCAAAATATGATGCGTCAAGCACAAAAACTTCAAAAACAAATGGAACAAAGCCAAGCTGAACTTGCTGCTATGCAATTTGTTGGCAAATCTGCTCAAGACCTTGTTCAAGCGACCCTAACTGGTGACAAAAAAGTTGTCAGCATTGACTTCAGTCCAGCTGTAGTTGACCCAGAAGACCTTGAAACTCTTTCAGATATGACTGTTCAGGCTATCAACTCTGCTCTTGAACAAATCGATGAAACGACTAAGAAAAAACTAGGCGCTTTCGCTGGGAAATTGCCATTCTAAGCATAAAAAAACAAGCATTCAAGAGAATACTTGCCTATCGTGGGAGGAACAACTGTTCCTCTTTTTGCTTACTAAAAATTAAAGAATTCCATGGCCTGTTTAAACAGTAAATCTGTGTACTCTGGGTCTTCTTGGGCAATGGTAACTTGCTCTTGAATCATTTCCAAGTCATCCGTTATCATACCATCAGCTCCTAGCTGAACAGATTTATCAAAGGACTCTGAACTATTGATGGTCCACACGTACAATTTTTGATCGGTATTCCATAGCTTGTTGACAAAATTTTCATCCAAGGTTGAATACTCCATGGTGTAACCTGTGGCTTTGGTTCTTGGAAAGATACTATTGTAAGGTAGGATGAAATAGACTGGAATTTGTGAATCATAGGCCAACACCTGGTCAATCACATGGTAGTCTAAGGACTGCATTTGGTGGCTATTCTGCTTAATGATGGCTCCATATTTTTCCATAAAGCGTTTCATCATATCTGGACTATCTTTTCGACTTGTTTTAATTTCAATAAGAAGTTTCTGATGCAATTCATTGGCTTTGTTGAGATACTCATCAAAACTAGACACCTTGCTATGATAGCCATTTTCAGAAATATCGAGTTTGGTTAATTCATCCAAGGTTAAATCTTGAGGATTGGCATTGACTCCTGTCAAATTCTTGATATTGGCATCATGCATCATGACAAACTGGCCGTCTTTTGTTTCCTGAACATCCGTCTCAACAAAGTCTGGCTCTAGCTGAGCTGTCCTTTCTAGTGATTGGACGGTATTTTGGACACCATTTTTATCTGAAACACCGCGATGAGAGATAATCAAGGGTCTATGTGCTACTGGCGCTTCCAAATAAACATACCCCTCAAGAGCAAAAAAGATGCCGGCACAGCCCATCACTCCCCATCTCATCCAGTGGTCTTTCTTTCTCCTTGGTGTGATTTCTAGTTCTTCCCCTGTCAAAAAGGAAACAAACTTAATGAGAAAATAGGTCAAGGTCATATAGTGGAAATTCTTAATCAAGACAAAATTGATAATTCCTAGTACAAGAGATTCCTTATGGGTCAATCCATCCATCAGTACCTGACTTGCTAATATTGGAATGAGGAGAAGAATGAAAAATAGATACGTTTTGACGATAATCCAAAGCAAGTTCCAAATATAAAACCAAGATTGCTTTTTCGTCTTCTCTAGACTGTATTCGACTGCTTCTTTGACTGTTTTCTTCTCAAATAAAAGCTGGGGTAGGGCAAACATCAAACGTATTGAAATGTAAAAGAGCAACAAGGCTAGAACAGTGATTACCAAACCGACCAACCAATACTTATCTTCTACATAGGCTACTATGAATTCCGGAATGACGATTTTATTGAGATAATAAATCTTTAAAATCTTTCGAATCAATGGAAAAAGCATCATGACATAAAAGAAGATAAATGCCATTTTGGAAATCGTCACTTGTCTCATGAATAAGAAACTCTGACGAAAGACCTTGCGACTGTACTCCAGCAGAGTTCTCTTTTCATGATAGAGGAGGTGTCGGGCTCCGATAAAGAGGAGTCCTATCTGGTAATAGGCGATTAGTAGATTAAGGATTACCAGAACAAATAAAGCAAGACTAACAAAGGGAGAACCCTTTATAATGGCAAAAATATTGTTGTAGGAAAGAAAGAGATAACCTGTCTGACGGAGCAACAGTCCAGCAATCCAAGAATTAAGTGGTAACCAGACAAACTCAATCATCATAAATATCAAGAAAAAGAGAAAGAGAATTTTATCTAGATTAAAGTAGATTTTCCTAAAACCTAGATTTTTAGGCTTTTCAGGTTTCATAGGCACTCCTAGTCAAATAATTGAGATAAGTCCAAGCCACCAAAAGGATTGTTTGATAGGCTACTTTCTGTCTCTAACAATTCTCTAGCTTGATCTGACTCTAAGAAGGATTCGTAAACACGCGCCGTCATTCGAGCATCCTCCAAGCTATTATGGGACTGACCTTGAAATCCGAGAAATGAGGCAACAGTTTGCAATTTGAGATTGGCAATACCATGTAAATCAGAACTCCGACGTTCAAAGGCTTCATCATACAAATCCACCTTGTACTGCTGGCTGTAGTCTAAACCATGCTCTGCTAGAATAGGCAAATCACTTTTAGCAGCATTGTAGCCTACCATAGGCAAAGAACCCACAAACTCTTGAAATTCTGCTATGACTTTCTCCACTGGTGGAGCATCTTTTAAGGTCTCAGCTGTAATTCCAGTCAATCCATTGATAAAGCTTTTTAGAGGAACGCTGGTATGGACATAGGAATCATAGGCATCTATTTCCTGACCATTTCTAAAACGCACTGCCGATACTTGAATCAGGTGTGTTTGTCCTTCGTGCTGATTAAATTCTAAGTCAAAAGCAATGTACTCTTCTAATCGTTCCATTCTATACCTCTCCTATACTGTTATTTTACTTGAGCAACTATACTATTTAGAAACAAAAGAAGCCATCAGGTTAGCATGTAACCTAAACAGCTCCTTGATTATCCTCCAAATAAACGAGCAAAAAAGCCTTTCTTAGTGGATTGGACTTCTTCTTTTGCTTGGTCCAGCTCTAGCTTAAGATTTTCTTGATCCTTCATAGCTTGAAGGGTCAATTGTTGCTGCTGATCCAGTTGTTTGTCTTTCTCAGCAATCTGACGATCTTTGATACGCATTTGCTCATCTTTTTCTGATAACTGACGATCCTTGGCTTTTAATTGTTCATAGAGACGAAGAATTTCTGCATTCTTCTCATCAACTAGAATCTCCATTAGTTCACGTTGCTTGACATCTTCACTGACAGGCTCATCTTCAAAAATCGTTTTTTTATAGATTTCTTCTAGCTTAATCAAGCCACTTCTGGTAACGACTGTTACCCCTTTGTCATTTTTATCTGTGTCTTCTTCTGGTAATTCTTTGACACGGTTATTGATTGCTTGACGAGATAATCCTAAAACCTCTGCAATCTCACTGACGGTCATTTCAATACTCATAATATCCTCTGAAACGTTTTCTAGCTTTTCTTTACTTAAATCTTATCATAAGCTAGAAAAACTGTCAAATTTTCGCTTAATCTAAGGCCTTCAAAAAGGCTAATAAGACTTGGGCAGATCGACGTCCAGCTTCGATAATAAACTCATCAAAAGAAATGTTTGCTTCATGGTTGGCATTGTCACTCATAGCTCGGATAACTAAGACTGGAAGATTAAGAGCATGCGCTGCCTGAGCAATAGCTGCCCCCTCCATCTCAACGGCTAAAACTTCTGGGAAATGGGACTTAATTGCTTCTATCTTGTCATTTCCTGCAACAAAACTATCTCCTGTAGCAATCAAACCAAGATGCCAGTTTTGCTCTAAATGAGATAAACTCTCTTGGATTTTGGCAACAAAGGTTTTATCTGATTCGAAATAAAGTGGTTGTTGCGCCATTTGTCCATAAGCATATCCAAAAGCTGTGACATCCACGTCATGATAGGCTAATTTGTCAGCAATCACGACATCCCCAACAGCAATACCTTCTGCGACGGCCCCAGCAGATCCTGTATTAATAAGAGCATCCACTTGGAAATGATCAGCCAAAATCGCCACACTCATAGCAGACATGACCTTACCAATTCCACTTTCTACAAGAACAACTTCATGCGAGGCAATGGTTCCTGTGTGATAGGTATTCCCTAAAACAACTTGCTCCTGCGCATTGTCTAAATGCTGGATCAGATACGCCAGTTCTTCTGGCATCGCCGCAATAATTCCTATTTTCATTTCATTTCCTTTTCTATTACAAAAGTTTCATTGCTAAGACAAGCAAAATCAAGAGAAAGATGACTGCAAATAAGATTTTATTTAACTTAGAATTGAAGACATTTCTCTTGGTATTTTCAATGCGACGGCTTTTATGAATAGACGGTTCGACCTGAATCTTCAAGGTTTCCTGGCTAAAACCATGTTCCTTAGGATTGGCATAACCAAAACGGGAAGATGAGGTTGGTAAAATCTTGGTCTCCTCATCATCTAGCAAAGGGGGACCTGAAATTTTTTCGCCTCTATTAGCTCTTTCAATCATTTCATCCGTTAATAAAGGTTTACCCATACTGACCTCCTCTATTTTTTGTGCAATTCCCAATACTGTACAGCCATAATTGTCTTGGCATCACAAATATGACCTGATTGGATCAATTCCTTAGCTTCTTCTAGACTCACTTCAAGGACTTCCAAGGTTTCGTCTTCATCCTGCGGACGCGGATTTTCCACCTTTGTCAAATCGCTTGCTAGGTATAGTTTTAACTTTTCATTACAAAAGCCAATGGCTGAATAAAAGTCATACAAGAGTTCTAACTTCCCTGTATAGGCTGTTTCTTCCTCTAATTCACGCAGGGCTGCTGCGACAGGGTCTGTATTTTCTCCTACTTCCAATTTTCCAGCTGGAATTTCGTAAGATACAGCCTCAATAGCTTTGCGGTACTGCTTGACCAAGATGAGTTTTTGCTCATCCGTTACGGCTAAAACACAGACAGCTCCATTGTGGAAAATCAAATCACGTTGAGCAGTTCCCTTGCCTTCTGGTAATTCAACCTGATCTTGGACCAGTTTAAAAATCGGTCCTTGATAGATTTCTTTTCGACTAAGCGTTTTTTCTTCAAATTCCATGACAGACTCCTACTGATTATTAGGATGATGAGGAAGGCGAGTCGCATATTCATCTTTGTTGACCTGACGACCACGACCAATCGCAATCGCATCTGCTGGAACGTCTTTGGTAATAGTTGAACCAGCACCAACGAGGGAATTGTCACCAAGTTCTACAGGGGCGATAATGGTCGAGTTTGATCCAACAAAGACATTGTTACCGATGACTGTCTTGTATTTGTTTTTACCATCGTAGTTGACTGTAATAGTTCCTGCACCGAAATTAACGTGGCTACCCACTTCACAGTTTCCAATATAAGTCAAATGTCCAGCCTTGGTATTCTCACCGATAGAAGAACCTTTCACCTCAACAAAGTTACCAATATGGACTTGGGCAGCCAGACTTGAACCTGGACGAATGTGGGCATAAGGTCCGACTGTTACGCCGTCAGCAACACTACTTTCTTCAATCATAGAGTTGGTAATAACAGCTCCTGCTCCAATAGTGCTATCCACTACATAAGTACCGTTTGTCAAAACAGTCTCAGCACCAATTTTCGTTTGCCCCTTCAAGGTAACATTGGCTTCGATTTGAACTTCAGGAGCAATCTCAACATCAATATCGATATAAGTTGCTTCTGGATTGACAAAGCTAACGCCATTGACCATGTGTTGACGATTGATGCGACGACGCATCACTGCTTCAGCAGTCGCAAGAGCCACACGGTCGTTTACTCCAAGACTCTCATCAAAATCTTTCAAAGTATAAGCACCAACTTTTTCACCAGCTTCACGGAAAATTCCAATGACATCTGTAATATAGTATTCGCCTTGAGCATTGTTGGTATTGATATTTTTCAAAGCCTCAAACAAACGCTCGTTGTCAAAAACGTAAGTTCCTGTGTTGATTTCCTTGATTTGTTTTTCAAAATCTGTTGCATCCTTCTGCTCCACAATGCGAAGAACCTCAGCATTGTCATTACGTACAATTCGTCCATAGCCAAAAGGATTATCCGTTTCAGCAGTCAAGATAGTGGCCACATTTTTATGATTGATGTGGAAATCAATCAAATTTTTCAAGCTTTCACCTGTGATTAAAGGCGTATCTCCTGCAATGACCAAGGTGTGACCTGATAAACCTTCTAAAATAGGCTCTGTCATCATAACCGCATGACCAGTTCCTAACTGTTCAGATTGAGTCACAAATTCTGTCTGTCCAGCCAAGACCTCTTCAACCAATTCTGCCTTGTGTCCAACAACTGTTACTGTCTTTTCAGGCTGGATAGCTCCGACACTACGGAAAACGTGTTCCAACATTGAAATACCCGCAACCTTGTGCAACACTTTTGGCAAATCAGATTTCATGCGAGTCCCTTTACCCGCTGCTAAAATAATGGCATAATTTGACATAATCTTCTCTTTTCTCTAGAAATTCCCTTTTATTATACCATATTTCAAATCATTCCGCTCCCTTGAATGAAAAAATGCTCTAAAGTCCTTTCTTAGTCCTTTCTTAACCCATTTTTTGAGTATTTTTTTTGATTTTTTTTCATTTTTAAGGTAGAATTGTGAGATATGAGAAAAAAAATTAATCCGCTTATTTTATTTGGTTTTTTTGGGATTATGATTTTCATTTTAATCCTGAATCGCCCTCGTTTTGAGGACCATCCTGTAAAAACAAAGTCAAATATCGCGCAAGTAGAGACACAGGCGCTACACAATATAGATAAACCAGTAATTGATGTTTCTGGTTGGCAACGTCCTGAGGAAATTAATTACGATACTCTGTCGCAAAACATTTCTGGAGCTATTGTTCGCGTTCATAGTGGTGCTCAAACGTCCAAAGAGAACGATGCTTCCTTTGTTAATGGTGTTGATAAGGCCTTTAAAACCCATATCACTGAGTTTCAAAAACGAAATGTCCCAGTTGGTGTCTATGCTTATTTAGCTGGAAAAAGTGTCCAAGACATGGAAAAGGCTGCTGAGGTATTCTATAACGCCTCTTCGCCATACAGCCCAAGTTACTATTGGCTAGATGTAGAAGAAAAAACCATGTCCAATATGAACGAAGGTGTTGAAGCCTTTCGAGCAAAGCTAGAATCACTAGGTGCTAAAAACATCGGAATCTACGTTGGGGTCTACTTCATGGAAGAACACAGTATTGACACAGACAAGTTTAATTCTGTTTGGATTCCTTCCTATGGTTCAAATACTGGATTTTTCGAAAGTAAACCTAATACGGACTTAGATTACGACATCCACCAGTACACTTCTAAAGGAAAAATTGCTGGTTTTGACCACGATTTGGATATCAACGTCATCTCTTCCTTAAAAAATAAAGAAGAAACCTTTAGAAAACTCTTTTTAAAACCTTAAAAGCATTTGTTTAGCATTTGCTTTTTCTTTTTGTGTTTGATTGTGATACAATATAATAAGGATTTTTTGAAATAGAAATAGTTGGAGGAAAAATATGCTCTCATGGTTAGCACGCCTTATTAAAGGGATTGTGATTGCTCTTGGATTTATCCTACCGGGAATTTCCGGAGGGGTTCTAGCAGCAATCTTAGGAATTTATGAACGAATGATTGGCTTTCTGGCCCATCCCTTTAAAGACTTTAAAGAAAATGTTTTATACTTTATTCCAGTTGCCATCGGTATGCTTCTGGGAATCGGCTTATTTTCTTACCCGATTGAATACCTGCTTGAAAATTATCAGGTCTTTGTTTTATGGAGCTTTGCGGGTGCCATCATTGGTACTGTTCCTAGCCTCCTCAAAGAATCAACTCGAGAATCTGACCGAGACAAGATTGATTTAACTTGGTTCTGGGCAACCTTTATCATTTCTGGACTAGGTCTCTATGCCTTAAATTTTATCGTTGGAACCTTAAGCGCCAGCTTTCTTAACTTCGTCCTAGCAGGTGCACTACTGGCTCTTGGAGTATTGGTTCCTGGCCTCAGCCCATCAAACCTACTTTTGATTTTGGGCCTCTATGCTCCTATGTTGACTGGTTTTAAAACCTTTGACCTCTTGGGAACCTTCTTCCCGATTGGAATCGGAGCAGGCGCAACTCTCATCATTTTTTCAAAATTGATGGATTATGCCTTAAATAACTACCACTCACGCGTCTATCATTTCATCATCGGTATCGTCCTTTCTAGTACCCTTTTGATCTTGATTCCAAATGCAGGAAATGCTGAAAGCATCCAATATACCGGTATTTCACTTGTTGGTTACGTCATCATCGCCTTCTTCTTTGCATTAGGAATCTGGCTTGGTATTTGGATGAGCCAATTGGAGGATAAGTATAAATAATGGCAAAAAAAGTTAAAGTCAAAAAAACATTAGTAGAACAAATCCTGTCCAAAGCAGGAATCCCACATCAAGGGATTCAAATCAATGCTCTGGAAGGAGAACTTCCGCAAGGTTATGAACGAGATCAGATTTTCAAAACCTTGGCTCTTTTGGGAGACAAGACAGGACCGATTATCGGAATTGTACCTATCACTCAACACTTGTCTGAAAAGAAACTAGCTAAAATTTCTGGCAATAAAAAAGTGAGCATGATTCCACAAAAGGACTTAGAAAAAACAACTGGCTACATTCACGGAGCCAATAATCCTGTCGGTATTCGTCAGAAACACAATTACCCCATTTTTATCGATAAGATTGCTCTAGACTTAGATCAAATGATTGTCTCTGCTGGGGAAGTTGGTCACAGCATTATCGTCGTTCCACAAGACTTGGCTAGCTTTGTAAAGGCTGACTTTGCAGATATCTTGGAGGACAGCAAGTAATGAAACTCTACTTTGTCCGCCACGGCCGCACCGTCTGGAATCAGGAAGGACGCTTTCAAGGTGCTAGCGGCGATTCTCCCCTTCTTCCTGAATCCATTGACACCCTCAAAAAACTCGGCCAATATCTCAAGGAGATTCCTTTTGAACAAATTTATGCAAGTGATTTACCTCGAGCGGTCAAATCTGCTGAGATTATTCAAAGTCAACTCCAGACACCCTGTCCTTTAGAATGCGTTCCTAATCTCCGTGAATGGCAGCTGGGGAAGTTGGAAGGTTTGAAAATCGCAACCTTGGAAGCTATTTACCCGCAGCAAATCCAGGCTTTCCGTACGAATCTTGCCAAGTTTGACACTCAAATGTTCGGAGCTGAATCCCTCTATAGCACAACCCAACGGACCATCCAATTTATCAAATCACTCAAAGATAGTCCGGCTGAGCGTATTCTAATTGTCGGCCATGGCGCAAATCTTACTGCTAGTCTTCGTACTCTTCTAGGTTATAAAGAGCCTCTTCTTCGTAAAGATGGCGGTCTAGCAAATGCCAGCCTGACAATTTTGGAAACCCATGATTTTGAAACATTCACTCTTGATACGTGGAATGATACCTCTTATCAATAAAGAACTTGATTTTAGCGTCAAGTTCTTTTTAGTTTTTAAAGATTATCCGTGAATTTCTTGGTTATTTATGATAAAATGGGAGTATCGCAAAAATGACTCATCGTATTCAATTTTGAGTAAAACTAGGAGGATCCCATGTCTACAGAACATATGGAAGAACTAAATGACCAGCAGATCGTTCGCCGTGAAAAAATGGCTGCACTCCGTGAACAAGGAATCGATCCCTTCGGAAAACGCTTTGAACGCACTGCAAATTCCCAAGAATTAAAAGATAAATATGCTGACCTCGATAAAGAACAATTACACGATAAAAACGAAACAGCTACTATCGCAGGACGCTTGGTAACTAAACGTGGTAAAGGTAAAGTTGGATTTGCCCACCTTCAAGATCGCGAAGGTCAAATCCAAATCTACGTTCGCAAAGATGCTGTTGGTGAAGCAAACTACGAAATCTTCAAAAAAGCAGACCTTGGTGACTTCCTTGGTGTCGAAGGTGAAGTGATGCGTACAGATATGGGAGAACTCTCTATCAAGGCGACTCACATTACACACTTGTCTAAGGCTCTTCGTCCACTTCCAGAGAAATTCCATGGTTTGACAGACGTTGAAACAATTTACCGTAAACGTTACCTTGACTTGATTTCTAACCGTGAAAGTTTCGAACGCTTTGTCACTCGTTCAAAAATCATTTCTGAAATCCGTCGTTACCTTGACCAAAAAGGATTCCTTGAAGTGGAAACACCTGTTCTTCACAACGAAGCTGGTGGAGCTGCTGCCCGTCCATTTATCACTCACCACAATGCCCAAAACATTGACATGGTACTTCGTATCGCGACTGAGCTTCACTTGAAACGCCTTATCGTCGGTGGTATGGAACGTGTCTATGAAATTGGCCGAATCTTCCGTAACGAAGGAATGGATGCTACTCACAACCCTGAGTTCACTTCTATCGAAGTTTACCAAGCTTATGCTGACTTCCAAGATATCATGGACTTGACGGAAGGCATTATCCAACATGCTGCTAAATCAGTCAAAGGCGATGGTCCAGTTAACTATCAAGGAACTGAAATCAAGATTAACGAACCATTTAAACGTGTTCATATGGTGGATGCTATCAAAGAAATTACTGGTGTAGACTTCTGGCAAGACATGACTTTGGAAGAAGCTAAAGCTATCGCTGCTGAGAAGAAAGTTCCTGTTGAAAAACACTACACTGAAGTTGGCCACATTATCAATGCCTTCTTTGAAGAGTTTGTTGAAGAAACCTTGATCCAACCAACCTTTGTCTATGGACATCCAGTAGCTGTATCTCCACTTGCTAAGAAAAATCCTGAAGACGAACGCTTTACTGACCGTTTCGAGCTCTTCATCATGACTAAGGAGTACGGTAATGCCTTTACTGAGTTGAACGACCCAATCGACCAGCTTAGCCGTTTCGAAGCCCAAGCTAAAGCCAAAGAACTTGGTGACGATGAAGCAACCGGCATCGACTACGACTACATTGAGGCTCTTGAATATGGTATGCCACCAACAGGTGGTTTGGGAATCGGTATCGACCGTCTCTGCATGCTCCTCACTGATACAACCACTATCCGTGACGTATTGCTCTTCCCAACAATGAAATAATACTCTTATCCTCTGGCTCTTGTCAGGGGATTTTTCGATGCAAAAAGAGATTGAGGAAACACTCAATCTCTACTTTTCACTTCTTTGGTTGCTACATCATCTCCAAACCATTTTTGGCTAATCTCTTGGAACTTTCCTTCTTGGTGTAGTGCGATAAAGGCTTGGTTTAAAGCTTGCAGCAATCTCTTGTCTGCTGGTCTAACTCCGACCGCAAAGGATTCACTTTCAAATCCAGCTGAAAAGACATTATAGTCATTTAATATACCTTCAGACTGGAGGTAATAATTAGCATATACTCGGTCAATCAACAAGGCATCAATCCGGTCATTTTTCAAATCAATCAAGGCTTCATTGAAACTCTGGTACTGATTAGCCTTCTGGTCTTTGACACGATTTTTCAGTAAATCTGGCTGGGCTTCAAAGTCTAAATAACCAGAAGAACCGGCTTGGGCTCCCAAGGTCTTATCCTTCATATCCTCTACTGAACGAATCTGCTGGCTTTTCTTGGCGACTAAAACCTGCTGATTTTCCATATAAGGAATACTAAAAGCAACCTTCTCTCGACGTTCATCAGTGGCAGAATAGCCATTCCAGATGGCATCTATGGTTCCATTTTGCAGTTCCGTCTCCTTCATATCCCAGTCAATTGGCTGAAATTGCACCTTGACACCTAATTTTTCTGAGACAACTTGTGCCAAATCAATATCAAATCCTGTATATTGGCCATTCTTTTCTTCAAACCCCATGGGCACAAAGGTATTGTCAAAACCAATAGTAATGGTCCCCTGCTCTTGATACTTATCCCAATTATCCTGCTTTGGATCACTAGTCTTCTGAGTACAAGCCGTTAAAAAGAGGGTTAGGAGCGAAACTAATACTAAAGCAATTTTCTTATTAGTCATCGGCACCTCCTACTTGGGTTCAACCTTGAGAATCTGATCCGCGATATTTTCAGCGAACTGTAAATCGTGGGTAACCACAATCTGGGTCATGCCAAGTTCCCTATTTTGTAAGATCAGTTTTTCCACTTCCAAGCGTAATTCTGGATCTAAGGCAGAAGTTGGTTCATCGTAACCAATGATTTCTGGATCAATCATCATAGCACGCGCCAAGGCCACCCGCTGCTTTTGCCCACCTGATAGTGAGAAGGGATAAGCATCTGCGTGCCCTGTCAGTCCTAATTGTTCCAAGAGTCCACGTGCCTTCTGCTCAGCCTCATCCTGCTTCATTCCCATGGTTTTCACAGGAGATAAGGTCAAATTGTCTAGAACTGATAAATGAGGGAAAAGTTGAAAATCTTGGAATACAAATCCTAGTAGATTGCGCTTCTCCAGTTCATCCAATTCTAAAGGTTCTCCATTATAAAATATTTGCCCTGAATCAATGGTTTCAAGACCCGCAAGCATGCGTAAGAGAGTCGTCTTACCTCCACCCGAAGGCCCAACGATAGCTAGGATTTGCTTTTCAGGAATTTTTAGACTGAAATTGGACAAAATTTGCTTTTCACCAAACCCCTTATTGATATTTCGTAATTCTAACATGGCAGCCTCCTATCTATAGTAACTGTACTTCTTCTCAACTTTTTTGGAAATGATTGTCACAATCCCAATCAAAATCAAGTAAATGGCTCCTGCCAAGAACATGGGAACAAGGCTGGCATCACGGTTGGCAGCTGTTCGGCTTGCTAAGATAAGGTCTGAAATACCTAGAGCATAGACCAGAGAAGTATCCTTAACCAAACTCATAACCTCATTAAAGACGCTAGGAAGAACAATCTTGGTCACCTGAGGCAAGATAATATAGCGGACTGTGTCAAAAGAACCAAACTTCAAAACCTTAGCAGCCTCATATTGGCCTTTAGGAATGGTATCAATCCCGCCACGGAAGATTTCAGCAAAGTAAGCCGCATAATTCAAAACAAAGGCAATAATGGCCGCAGGAAGACGATCCAAACGGATCCCAATGCTTGGGAGCACATAATAGATAAAGATCAATTGCAAGAGCAAGGGTGTGCCTCGCATAATCCAAATGTAAATGTTAATCAGATGATGGAGGAGCTTCCAATGGACTTGCAAGGCAAAGGCAATCAAAACGCCCAAGGGAATAGAAAAAATCAAGACCAGTGCAAAAACCTGCAAAGTCATGCTTGCACCGCTCAATAAACTCGGTAATATCTCAAACAAATAAGACATACTGCACCTCCTAAAAATAATTGCTCCTATTATAGCATAAGGCTTTGTTGTTTACAACTGCTTTCCGTTGCTTGTCGTTAGCTCATTTTTTACCTTATTTTTCTTTTAAATCATTTCCATTAATTTCTATCATTTTTTTAAATCGTATTCATCTTCGTATTCATTTTCATACTCATATTTGCCCGCATAGTTGAGAAGGTTGTAATTTAATTCTAATAGTTTACAAAAGAATCAGTGAGTAATGTCACTGTTTTTATTATTGCAAACAAAAAAACCGCAAGCCTGAGCCTGCGGTGAAAGAACATTTTAGAAAGTTTCCTTTCTATTTATTTTTAAGATTATTTCGTAGTGATCAAGCCATCTGGCTCTACCGTGAATTCTGGCTTGTCTGCCATTGTTCCGTCTGCCTTGATGTAATACCAGCCTTGACCTGCTCTGACGAATTCATTAGATACCATGTTTCCGTCCTTACTATCAAGGTAGTACCATGTATCCTTATACTTGACCCAACCCGTCTTCATGGCACCTTCTACATCGAAATAGTACCACTTCTCAGCGATTTTCTTCCAGCCTGTGGTCATTTCGCCTGAGTTGTCAAACCAGTACCAATTACCGTCTGAGTGCTTCTTCCAGCGGTCTGCAAGCATGTAGCCTGACCCATCGAAGTAGTACCAGGTGCCGTCAATCTTCTCAAACTTGTCTTTTGGGTAGCTTCCGTCTGAGTGTACATACCAATAGCCTGTATCATTCTTCTGCCAGCCTGTTTCAGAGCCTAACCCGTTCTCAATGTCACGCTTAAACTGTTCACGGCTAACACCCCATTTCGCAAGATAAGGATACGGGTCAACGTGGTCGCTACTGTTATCCGGCTGGTTATTGGTACAGTATTCATGCGTTTTGATACCTTCCAAGTCGTCTGTATCAAGAGTTTTCGGCAAACCTGCTTCATCTGCTAGATTTCGTAGCAATTCGATGTACAGGCGATAGTCTATCATGAACTCTTCTTTAGTTGAATGACTTTCAATCAGTTCAACTGCTGCATAAGTCTCAGCATTCCAACCGCCCCCAACGTCCCAGGCACCATTATCAACAGGTCCTACCTGCATAACACGACCATTACCGACTACGTGAGAAAAGAAGCCCAATTCAGGATCTTTTCTGTAATGGTAGTCCGCCTCGTTCTGAGCGGTTGAGTTTCGGTTGCCTGTTGAGTGGGCGTGAACCTGACGGAAAGGCTCAAATCCAACAATCGGCAAGTCTGTACGTAGTCTACTTGTATCAATATCCATACTTACTCCTCACTTGGTTTCTCATAGTCTAGTGCTCGTGTGCTGTCTGTAATTCCGCTTGTTGTCGGGTCGTTGACCAAACCGATAGCAGTCAAGAACACGAATACCGCATTAACAAGCAAAATCAGCTTGTTGCCGATATCACCTAAGTCCAGATGATATCCAAAGACTGCTGCACCAGCTTGCAAGACAAGCAAGAAGGCTGGGATTGCAGTCAGCCAAAAGAATTTATTTTTTATTCTTAATTTCCAATTAATCATATGTTTTTCCTTTCTTTTATGGTAATTTTGTAGGCCAAGGATCGTCTGTTAGGTAGTTTATTGAACTTGATCGAAGGTTTGTAACATCATTTGTTGTCGGTATTGAATGTATAAAATTTAACCGCATGTAATTTCCGTTATACTTGCCTCCTAGATACCAACTTCCAGTCAAAGCATAAGCGTCTAAATAAATATTACCTACAAGTGATGTTTCACTCCTGAAACCTATAGGAATTCCTTCAGCTTGTAAAATTGTAGCTTGAGAATCGTTTTGAAAACCAACGAAGCCTTCGCCTCCACGTCTTATTATTCCAAAAGTTCCATAGCCTAAACCTCCAAACATGAAACTAACCAAATTATTTACTCTTCTAATTTTTAACTCAGATTTTTCGTTGTTCTCGGTTGCTAGGGACAAAGCATTCAACGTTCTCCAACCAGTATCGCCACTCAGCACCCGCCAGCCAGTATTGCCATTGCCACTCTCTTTTATCCATTTAAGAGCGCCATTCGTTACATTGACATCTACGTAGGTCGTACCGATTTCAGCTGTGATACGCCCTTCTGGTGAGCCTGTACCACGGATTTCTTGCCCTACATTGTCTGGGAGCGGTAGAGTGACATTATTACCCCCGACAATGCCGAGGGTATTTCCTGTCAAGGTCAGCCTTGGTTCAGGCTTTTGGTTAATAGCTTTGACATCACGGCCAACTGCTTGAGCAAATTCCTCTAAATTGCTCATAGCAATCACGCTTTCGCTGCGTTATAGGTTGCGACTAAATCAAGATTAACAATCTGGTCTACACGACCACTGACTTCGGTTACTTTACCAAGGAGTGCGCCATTCTCGTCTTGTCCCATGTTAGTAATCTTATCCGCAATTTCTTTCAGCGTATCAAGGTTCTCAGGCGTTCCTTCGCCTAAAATTTCAGCTTTAACTTCCGTTTTAGCTTGAGTGACTGCCTGAGAGATAGCTTGCGTCATTGCTGAAGTTTCTACTTTAGTGCTAACGCTTTGTTTAACTTCTTTGATATCTTCTCCGACTGCTTGTGCGAATGCTGTTAATTTTGTAGTTTCCATTTGTTTAAACCTTTCCTAAATTGTAGTAAAAAAGCAAGTCAGGGATTTCCTGACATGCTCCAACTTCGCTTACAGGTCGTTCTGCAAGCTGTTTCTTAACTTCTTCTGCGATATCCAATTCTTTTAATTTATAGATATCTTCCGTAACCAATTCCTTGTCTGAGTTTTCAATTTCAATATAAGTATCTCTATCGCTTGGGAAGATATACCCTCCAACCGAGATTTCCACTCGGTATTTTCCGCTTGGTAGAATACTGTCTAAATTGAAATTGACAGAATGGCTAGTGACGGGAACAGTTGTCTTCCACCTGCGTTGTCCCTTTGTCAGAGTAACAACCGCATCTTTACCCTCAAACAGGGTCATAACACGGTAATTTTCGTCTAACAATTCAAACCCAAAAGTAGAAGACAAATCCCCTTGCTTAATAAGGTCGCCACCATCAATCCGAGCCAAATTGGTTGTATTAACTCTGTGATTTTTACAACCCATTCTGCGCCCCTTTCTCATCTTCAACTAAGATGTCATCTCTGATTTGCAACGCTTCAAAGTTGTTGTACAAGTGGTCAATGTAGCCATTGCCACCCAAAGCTTTATAGCTATTGTGCATGTTTTCCACTACATAGAACTCATCCTTGGTAGTAAATCCACGACGGATAGCCCTACGAATATCACGGTCAAGGCGCATCCTCATGGTTACAAGGTGCGCATCGTCGTGAAGTTTGAGCTTTGCCTGTACTTCGTCAATTTTGGCGTTGTTCTCGTCAGCAGTAATTTGGACATCTTTGATTTGTTTCTTGACATCATTCAATTCTGAAATGATTTGGTCTGTCTGTTCTTTTGATTTCTTCGGTAACTTATAGCTGAACCAAGCTATGATGATTGGCGTAGCCACTGGTAGTACGTTCATGAAGAAATGCTCAACGTGTTGTAAGACGTCCATAGGCACCTCCATTATTGGTTAGGTGTAACTGTTGTAGCAGAAGGTTCCGTTGCTGTAGGAGTTACGGTAGCTGTCGTAGAAACTGCAGCTGCTGGTGCAACATTCGTAGGCTCATTTTGTTCTTTAGGCTCGTACTTCCATGCTGCGCCTGTTCCGCCCATTTCAAGACGACCGTTGCGAGCAAAGTCGCTGACAGGTTCACCGTTGTAAGTAAATTCACGGTTCAACTGAACCAAGATACGCTTACCTTCTCCATCCACCTCAACGTGCGCTGGGTCTTCGATAGCAATTAAGTCATTTGCCATATAACGTTTACCAATTTCTGCAGTTGGAATCAAATCTGCCAAAATTTTGTATGTTGTACCGTAAGGAATAACCTTACCAGTTACCAAAGCTAACACTAAGGCATGGCTGATTTTACCAAAACGGTCAGCTTCTTCTTTATTCTTCTGAACAGTCTGTTCTGTAGCTGTCTGTTTGACTTCTGTCTCAGCTACTTTCTGCTCAGCCTGTTCCAATTTAGTCAAAGTCTGCTCTAGTTTCGCTTGAGCAGTAACGATGGCATTTGTCGGGTCAAGTTCTGTGCGAATGAAGTCTAAAACCGCTTGAATCAGCACTTCTTCATTATCATTCATGCGATTGCCTGGCAATTCAACACGCTCATAGCTGTAGCGCCCAGGTTCTTCTTTCTCAATCGTAACAATTGTGACATTCTTTTCCCCTTTTAGGATAGGGTTTCCTGTTAATTTGTAAGTCATTAGTTGCTTCCTTTCATTTTTGCTTGTGTTTCTTCAAATAATTCTTTGAGGGTTGGGTCGTATTCCAGCACTGCCTTAAAGGCCTGTAATTCAGCCAAGGTTAGCGTATAGTATGCTTCTAAATGCGCACGTCCCAATTCGCCCTCAGCCAAGCGGTTAGCGAGCGACTCAGCGACTAGTTTGTCGATTGTGTGATTATCCATGTAGTTTCTCCATTTCTTTGATTTTCTGGTCTAGTTCTTGGATTGCTTTCAGCAAGTAGGGGACGAAAGCGGTATAGTCGATGTGCAGATAGCCATCTGGATTCTCAGGGTCTCGTGAGATAACTTCTGGGACGACGGTCTCAACTTCTTGAGCAATCAAACCGATTTCTTCGTGTTTCTTGCTTTCTATGAAATCAAATGCGACCAAGTTTAGTCTGTTGATTTTATCCAAGGCTTTCACAGCCGTGTCTGTGATGTTCTCTTTCAAACGTCTGTCTGAAGATATATCACCCCAATACTTCACACTCCCACTTCCAACTTGGTTCCACCAGACGACCGCATTCTTTCCGCCTTTGGGATTTTGACCGTTACCGTAAATATCCTCATTTCCCATATCGATTCCGTTTACGAAAATTGGCGATTTTTGAAATTCAGTCCTTCCGTAGAAACTGGCTGCTGAGGTCTCAGAAAAGTCAACTGTACCGAAAAAGTTAGCTGTATTCTTACAATACATCTGCCCATCTGTATCTACATGCCAAGAGTTCGGTCCTGCTTGGTTCCAGTTATTTCCCCAATTCGCCCAAAAGGCTGTCTTGGTACCATAACCAGCACCATTTCCCATTCCAACCGAGAATTGGTTGACACCAGAAATCCAGCGTCCACCTCCGTTGTCAAACTGACCCAAGGTGAAACCTCCAATTTCACCTTGATAGGCTTGTAGGAAGGTTGAGCTAGACACGACTGATTCAATCTTGGTTGTGAAGATTTCCTTAGATGTCAGTTTGTCAATCAAGGCATCCCTAGCGGTCAAGTTTCGAATCAAGGCATCATCTACGCTGATTTTATCGCCAGTAATCGCACCAGCTTGGATATTTTCGGCAGTGACAGAGCCAGCCGCTAACTTACCAGCAGTGACCGCACCGTCTACCAACATGTCGGACTGTACACGAACGTGTGGAGCGATGATGTCAACGCCTCTCGGACTCGTGGAAATAGTAGAGGCTAACTGCTCGCCCGTTAGAGTAGTAGAGCCAATAGTCACACCTTCAGGAGTAACTTGTACTCTAGCACTGTTAGCAGCGTCTCGCACTTCCTGCCTGATTTCTCTAGCAGTCTGAGCGATGGCGCTCTTGACATTCGTATCAAAGAACTGGGTCAGCGCCCCTTGGTTATTCTGCTGGATTTTACCCCAGAGGGTGCTGTTTGGGTCTCTCAATTCCAGTTCGATAGAACGCATATCCTTGAAGAGACCAGACAAGGTACGTTGGGTGACGGTAGGCTCCACAAAGCTAGTAGGAAAGTCCCCCTGCTCTAGTTGGATGTCCGTCAGCACCGTATCACCCACACAACCCATGTGGTGTAGTTTTAGCAGTTCATCTCGTGTCCGTGGTTGAAATACCTTGTAGTACCGTCCGTTGTGCTCCAAAGCAGGCGAACGAACGTTTTGAATGGTAATGTCCATGTGTTACCTCATTCTGTCATATAAAACAATATCTTTATAATCATTTCTAAACCAGTTTCGTGTCAAATCAGATAAAGCTTGGCGCTTGCTTGCTTCATCTACTCCTGCATCTTCATTTTGACCTAGTAAAAACACAAAAGATGGATTAGGTGTTGATAAATTATAGGCATATACTTTGACGAACTTTTCTTCTATCCTCAAATAGTAATACCCTGAGTTTAATCCTACATATCGGTACGAGAATCGAGTGTAAAAGTCTAAAGTAGCTGACTGATAGTTAATATTTAATATAGTCAATGACAAAGTGTTTACAATTCGAAATCTGTATTTTTTCCAGATTAGCTTATCTCCTATATATCTTTCAACAACTTCCTTGCCACCCACGTAAATTCCTTCTCTAGCCATACTACCTCCTACGAATTACTATAGATGTCATAGATAGTATTACTATCCTTGTTAGGAATCGCGTCATATTGAGACCTTGTTCCAGCCCAATATTTCATTGGTTGCCCACCATTTTGATTGATGATGTTTTGCCCAGGCGCTCCGTCCGCACCTCTGGGGCCTGCTGGTCCTGCTGGACCCGTTGCACCATTCGCCCCTCTTGCACCGTCACTGACATTATCAAGACGTGTGCTAGCAGCTGCTTTAATACCATTGTGCGTTACAACGATGTAGACCTCAAACCAGCCTCCTGAACGTTGAGAGGCGTTCCACTGAGCGAACTTCCCATTTGCGTCAGGCGTTTGGTTTGGCAAGCTTTGCCAGTTGTTGTTTCCAAAACCTCTGTAGTAATAATCAACAGTATAGCCACTGGTTAGCCGTGTTCCGTCATAGTAGACATCTGCAATCAAGTTTAATTGGCTAGTCGCGCCGTTTCGATAAGACCCTTCGATACGTACATTCGCATTTAAGCTATGACCATTCTCGCCACGCAAGCCCTCTCTCTGTTGGCTTGTCAGGTTCTCGAATCGCATAACACCGTCCGCACCTCGTGGTCCTGTTTCCCCACGTTCTCCACGGTCACCTTTAGGTCCTGTTAGATACTGTAAAGCTGAGAAACGGTCAGTACCGTTTCCGACCTTGACCTTACCTGTATCGCTCTCAACACCTAACTCGCCATCAAGCAAGACCAGAGTGCTACTTGCCCAATCACTCGCTGACATACGCTTGTGTTGTACCCTCACTGGGATTGTCTCTGTCATGTTCTACCTCCATCAAAAATAAAAGTTGGACTCTCGTTCCAACTTCCCTCAAATCTTGCATTCTGCCCGTCAGCTACCGTCTTATAGACTGGCGCTAGTTCAATCCGTCTTGTCTGATTGTCAACCGTCACAGACTGCTCTACATTCTGATACCAGTCGCCTGAGAAAGTCAGACGATAGGCACCATAGTAGACTGCCAAGACCTTCTCTTCTTTCTGGACAAGGTCTTTATCTATCGCTGGCATGACCGAATTAGCAGGCATGAGATGAACGTGACCACCGTAAAACGGTGTCTTGTTCACAACCACAGTCACATCTGCCTTTCCGTAAGGTGTACAGGTTGCTGACCAGCTGATGACGTACTGCTTACCAACCTCAAAGCCGTCGCCATTGTGACCGACTTCTACGAAATCCGTGCCGTAACTGATTTTCTTGGCCGTGCCACCGTTCAAACGGTTCTTATTGTACTGAGTAGTGCCGTCACCGCCAATCAAGCTAGCATTGACCCTTGCAGTTTCGCTGACCTGTTCTAATTTCTTGCTGAGTTCAGCGATTGAGTCAGTGCCACTCATGAGTTCCTCACGGATGCGTTTCACGAACTCAGGACGCTCTTTCTCTATTTCCTCGTGGATCTTGGCGCCCATTTCCTCAGCTTTAGCCTTGTACTGCTCGATGGCATCCGTGATAGCTTTCTCACGCTTGGCAAACTCAGCGTCAAAAGCACGGTCAGCGTTGGCGATTTCCTTTTTTAAACGTTCTTCAAAAATCTTATGCAGATTTCTGCTTTCATTCAAAACGGCATCGTTTACAATTCCACCAATCGCATTAGCCAAACTAGACTGGAATGTCCCAAAACCAATTGATTTCAAGCGTTTTGCCATTGGCGAATAGGTATATTTGGTGATTTTCTTACGAACGTCAAGACCATACCATTCATGGTAGATACTGACCACATCGAACATCCGAACTGCAACATCACTCTGGCCGACAACCGAGATTTCAAGGTTATCTTCCAGCATATCGCACATACTCGTCCGAAAATACTGCTTACCGTATTCAATCAAGCTGGCTTGGTCTTTGACGTTCTGGTCATTTACCTCAACAACAGCTTCATAGATTTGGCTATATTTTCCGAGCAAGGGGCTATCAATCACCACCACATAGTCGACATCAGGCGCCTTCTCTCCCTCGCCCTTAACAGTTGTTTTAAAGGTTATCCGAGTTTTCAGGGATTTGGTAGAGGTCTTATGCTGGTAGCTAGACAGGTTTTTCTTGTACATGAAAAGCGATTCATTCTCTGAACCGCCATTTTTTAACAAGCGTAAATTGTAGCCATTCCGCACCATATCTCCGCCCCATTGACCAAGGATAGAGTGCTTGTCTTTGGCCAAGACCTCCATAGCATTCTTATCCTTGATGTTAAGCGTATGCCTATCATCAATGTCCGAGAAAAAAGAGAAAGGATTGGCTCTGGTAATGCTACCAGCCAATGCGCTCAGTGCCCTTGTACCACTGACACGATCAACATCGATAGAGCTGACGATGTAGTTATTTAACAAGCTGATAACCTGATTAGCATAGACTTGGATATATCCTTGTTGCTTTTCAACCTCAAAAATATAAAAATCCTGCTCACCATGCAGGTCATCTGCAGTCAAGAAAGTTTCCTCTTTCAGTAATTCCCACTTGGGATCCGATGTAGGAAAACGAAAGGTCAGTTGATAGGTATTATTTCGCTCCTGAACAATTTCATCGTTGTAAGCCTCATTTAAAGGCGTATTGCCCTCTGTAAGATAAATCATAAGATATACCTCCAATTTGGCCGAACTGTTACCTTACGAACCGCGCCAGTGAAGACCAGACCGTTATTCCCTATTGCCAATTCAAAGAATCCTCCACGCTTCCGTAAAGTATTTTGAACAGCACCATCTGCATTGTAGATATTTTGTTTCTTATGTCTACAATCAATGGTCACTTTTCGTCTAATCGTCAAGTGCATGGTTGTCCGTCCAATCGTCAAGGAGATATCACCATCCCCTTCAATCTCAATCACAGGCTCGCTATAAATAGAGCCTGGATTGTTGATATTGCCACTGGCGGTAAAGACAAGAGGAACAACACTTTTCTGATAGCGGAAAGGTTGCATACTCAACTTGATTTCTAATTTCCAACCGTGCATACCTTGAGGTTTGTATTTTGCACTAATAAAATCAGCATAAAATAAAGAGCCTAGCTGATAGCTAAACTCTAGCGTATTGTCATTTGGTTGGAATCTCTCAACGATTTTGGACGGGTCTACCGTCCTTGGTAGGTAAAATGCAAATGTTCGTTCATAACTCTCATAAGCGCCATCCAAGACACGGTAATTCCCATTAACCCCAAACAGGGTAGCTGTTTCTGAAACTTTAGGTTTAGCAGCCTCCACCTCGCCAAAATCAGTCACGACACAGTTAGGAATGGTTGAAGTATTGAAACCATTTATAATCATGTATTCCATTAAATTCCCTCCCTAGCGTAGATTGCCCCTTGGCGTTGGTAGACGCTCATTGAAATTTTATCAGCGTCCAGGTAAGTATCTGACGGCTTTTCAAGGATAGCAGTAAGGATCTTCTCCATACTTGCTCTCAGAATCGCTATCTCAGACACGGTTTGACTGTCTTTTGCCTCGATTTGAGCACTTGGCATGGCCAAGCTTGCTTCAAGATTCTTGGCAATAGTCGGTGTTCCACTCAAACCAAAATCATCATTTAAAAATGCGTTTGAGATTTCGCCAGCCATGCCACCGACCGATTTCTTAACATCTTTGAAACGGTCTTGCAACCCTCTATTCAAACCTTGCATAATCGCATTACCAGCAGGAATCAAGAGCTTGCGGTCATACTCAATCGGACCTTTATGGTCAGCAATCCAACCAGCAATACCACCAACGAAGTCAGTTACTGCACTCCAAGCAGATTTCAAACCATTTAAAAAGCCATCAAGGATAGCCTTACCTGCCTCCCAAAGGTCAATGTTTTTGATTCCATCGAATATGCTTGTAACCTTATCAACAAGATCACGAACACCTTGTTTCATGCTTTCCCAAGCATTTTTAGCTCCTTGTACAAGTCCATCAATCAGGCCTAAGACCGTTGATTTCAACCCTTCCCATGCATTACTTGCGACAGTTTTGATCGTGCTCCAGATATTAGATAATATCTGAGCAAAACCATCAAAGATAGCCTTACCTGCAGCAGACAACCCTTTCCAGATGGCTTCACCAACACCTTTTATAGCATTCCAAGCGGTGTCCCAGTCACCATTGATGATAGCCATGACTGCTTTTATAATACCACCAATAACATCCATAGCCGTCTGAATAGCAATCTTGATTAATTCCCAAACCGTCTTCACAACCGTACAGATATTGTTCCAAGTCCCTTCAATGAAAGGAGCAAGGATATTCATTGCGGTTTCAATAATGGATTGAATAATCGGCATGACCGTTTGAATAACTGTCTGGATAGCATTCCAGACGGTTGTGAACGTCTGTTGAATCAAGCCTTGATTTTCAGTCCACCATAAGGAAATACCGTCCCAAACAGACCTAATAAAATCAACAACTGCTTGGATAATTGGAGCAACAACAGCCATCATATTGTTCCAGACGGTTGTAGCCGTTTCAACAATACCATTCCAAACACTAGACAATGTTGAACTAATAGACTGCCAAGCACTAGACAACCAATCCATGAAGCCTTGCCAAATTTGTCTACCTGTTTCAGTTTGAGTGAAGAACCAAGCCAAGGCGGCAACTGCAGCTGCAATCCAACCAATCAAAGGTATAGATGATATTGCTGCCGTTATACTTGTAGCAAACGTTGTTATTGCCGTCTTTGCAATTCCAAGAACTCCACTTATTCCGCCTAAACCTTGTAAAAAGTTTGCAAATTTCACTACTGGTAAACCAACACCAAGTGCAACTACCGCTGTCTTCAGTAAATCAGCTGCTAATTTATTTTCTTTGAAAAAGCTAGTGATTTCTTTTAGGATAGATGAACCAGTTCTCAATGCTGAACTCAAAATTTCAAAAGCAGTTCCAAGAAGATTGACTCCCTGCTCACCACCCTGAATTCCTAAGAGATCGCCTACAAAATCAGCTACGATGCTACCAACATTACCGATAACTGAACCGATATTCTCGAATGTTGTTCGGATATTCTCTGCAATATTGACAATTTGGGTTGCCGCTTCATCACTAAATCCAATGGTGTTTAGGATATCTATATTTCCTTGCCTATCCATAGACCCGAAAATCATATCGAAAAAGGTATCGAAAATTCCTGTTACATGCGCAATCTGTTCAAAGACTGCATTTCCAAAAGCTTCTCCAAAAAGCTGAGAAGCTAAAGAGCTCAAGCCCTCCGTAAGTACTACTCCTAAACCTGATAGGATATTTCCTATCATTGGGAAGAAGTTAGCAAAAAGGAAAGTTCTTGTAGTCTCTAGTAAAGACTGCAAGGCTGGCGTTACGTTTTCGCCAATTGCTATCTTACCTAAAACGTTTTGAGCTGCGGCCTTCATGGATTCAAAGGAACCTGTGAAAGTTGTTGCTGCCTCTCTCGCTGTCGTACCAGTGATATCCAAATTCTCTTGGATAGCATGAATGGCGCTATAAACGTCTGATAGATTATTGATGTCGTATTTAACACCTGTCAACTTTTCTGCGTCAGCCAAAAGCCGTTGCATTTCTTGTTTTGTACCACCATAACCCAATTTAAGGTTATCTAGCATCGTATAATTCTGCTTGGCAAAACCTTGATAAGCTAGCTGGATGCTTTCCATAGATGTTCCCATCTTATTGGCATTATCCGACATATCAATCATGGCCATGTTTGCCGTTTCTGCTGCTTTATCTGTATCTCCACCAAGAGATTGCAATAAGCTTGCTGAGAAACCTGTAACATTTTCCATATAGGCATTAGCTGAGAGACCTGTTGTCTTATAGGCCTCATTCGCAAAGCCTTTGACCTTATCAGCTGAGTCTTTAAATAGGGTTTCGATACCACCAAGCGATTGTTGAAGTGCTGCCCCTTCGTTTATCGATGCTCCAATGGCCTTACCAATTCCAGCAGCAGCAATAATTCCTGAAACAGCGCCCATCATTTTAGATCCGAGGGATTCGCCTGCGCTAACGCCAGCTGAGGCAACTTCACCACCCATTTCCTTTTGAATCATGCCACTAATGCCCTTGGCAGATGGAATGATTTGAACGTAGGCTTTTCCTAATTCAGTCGCCACTATTCCTCACCTCCTGTTTTCGCAAGTAAAGCCTTGCGATAGTTTTCAAAGTCCTCACCAGATTCAAAGACGAGATAATCCCTTTCATCTCTCTCTTCTTTGTTATTCTTTGTAAGCATTCCAGCAATTGATGCAGGACGATTAACACCCTTTTGCCCATCCTTAGTTTGCAACCACAAAGAAATCGAAAGTCTGTCTACGATATTTGCGAGTAAAGTAATTTCGAGAGAGACAATTTGGTCAGACATCATCTGCTTTATCCGCGAATCATCACGCAAACCATACGCAAAAACAGCCGCCTGATTTAAAGGTAGCTGTTTGTAGTCGTATATTTGGTAGGTTTCCGCTAAATCACAGGTAAGGGCATCTTCGTCCAAATTGATCATCTGAGCAAGGACTAGGATTTTTTTAAGCCATTAACTGATTCAAAAACACTCTTGATTTCATCTGCCATTTTATCATTTGGCACAATGCCATCTTCTTCTCTTAGGTGGTCTTTAAAAGCCTTGGCTTGCTCATCTCCGAACAGAAGTTTTACAACTTTAGGAAAGACTTGACCTTGTCCTTCGTCAACTTCGCCAATCAATTCCAACAATTCATAGTTGTTTAAACGACGCTCAGAAATTTCGAATTTAAAGCCTGACTTCGTTTCCCCTTTAAATGTTTTACTCATTTACTTTACGCTCCTTGAATATATTCGTAGTGAGTGTTTTCACTGTTGTCTGGCAATGCAGTGATCGTCAATTCATAGCCGATAGGTTCGCCGTCTTTATAGCTGATTTCGCCAATTTCGCTAACCTTACCACGAGGGATGACAACGCGTTTCACATAGCCATTTTTCAGCAAAGTATCAATAACCAAGCTATGTTCTGGCAACTCTTTACCATTGGCTTTTACAGTGATACCTGTTTCAAGGGTTCCTGAAACGTTATCTGGTCCATAGACTTCTTTCAAGACTTCAATGTTAAGACCTTCAATCAATTTGTATTTGAAGGTATCTTTCTTTTCTGTTTGAGAAGACAAGACTGTTTGTCCTCCCCAGGCCTTGACTTCTTCGCTTTCTGGTGAGTTCTCGTTGGTCAATCCATCTTCTGAAATGTAACCTAGCGTTTTAAATGCAGCATCCAATACTGTTTTGGCATTTAGTGGTAGATTTGTTCCAGCTGGTGCAGTAGATACTGCTCCTCCAATTTTAGGCTTTGCAGCCGTTACATTTGATGCTGATGCAGTCGTCATATTCTTTCCTCCTGTTGGTTCTGCATTTGGTGTTCTTACTTCTGGTGCTTCTAATTCTGGCGCCAAAACTACACCTCCTTTTTAAAAATAATTGATGTCATATACCGCTTGATAGCGATATTGCTTCGTTTCCGTGTCTGTAAAGTTGTAGTCACTATTGTGATGAACACCGCTAACTTCATTGACTGTGATGAGAGCCTCAACTACTTTCTTGACTTTCTCATTTAATTCAGCAGCCTTTTGTAAGGACGGAGCATAACTTTGAAAAGCGAATGTAGCGGAATGAACATAGTCACTTCCACCACTTCCAGTCTTTTCTAAAATGACATAACTCTCAGGCATATTCGGTTTATGTTCAAAAAAAGACGGTACATCTAACTGTCCGTCTAAAAATTTCTTTATAACTAATTCGATCATCTCATAGCCTTCAGTAAAATATTATGTTTTTTATTTCTGACCATGCTCTTGATGTCAGTCGTACTAATCTTTGCATTGGCACGCTTCTGCCCTGGCGATACGGTCAATTCAAACCCCTCACCAGCTCGGCTTGCAATCCCTTGCCCCTTTTCTCTCAAAATGCCCTGCATTTCGGAAGAACGTAGCAAAGCAGACACGCCAGCTGAATTTAATTGGAATTTCATATCACTCATAAACTTCGACCATGACCTTTCTATTCCAAGACAATGGAATCATTGACTCAATCCCCTCTTGAGGAAGGCCGATTGTCCGCCATTTTCGACCAAAAAACTTTACCTCACGATTTTCCCACTTGTTAGTGTCCCCTTTGGGAATACCAAGTGTATATTCCGCTTTTTTTCCAGTCAAGTTCATTTGATTGATGACGTCCTCTGATGAAGTTGGCGCTACCAATACATTTTGAACCTCAATCTCAACATCACGATAGATTGGATGACCGAAATCGTCGTTACCAATTTCTACCTTGTCCACTAAAATGACAGGGATTCCTTTTAGGTAGGTCATAAATTTCAATCGCTCCATATCGTTGTTTTTTCTTCAAACCAAGCCTTTTAAGTTCGGTGTCTTTGATAAAGAGACCGCCTCCAGGAACAAGATAAGAACCACTAAACGAATAACCCAAGGCACTTTCAGAAACTTGAGTCATCGGTTCATGGTCTGTTGAGGTCATTAAGGTTCGTGCCACGATATCGACCGTGACAGACTTGGCAACACTAGCGAATGACACGCTTTCTGCCACCATATCATCAAGGTCTTTACCGACTTTTTCAGCTTCCACTCGCAAAGAATTAGATACAACTTCCAAAAGAGCCTCAGCCCTTGCACGCTCATCAAACTTCAACGAGCGCCATAACAATTCTAAGTCTTCAATCTTTGCAAAATTTCCCATAGCTTAACCCTTGTTTTCCTCGTACAAGGCTACCAAATCGGATTTTTTTGAACTCTTATCGTAATCAATGCCCAATTCATCCAAACTAGACTTCAATTCCGCCACGGTCAAATCCGCTCCGCTTGGTGCCGTATCTTCCACAGGCACCCAATCACCTCCGAGAATACACTCAGAGGCGATTATAACACCTGATTTTAAATCACGGTATAAAGCCATAAAACTTACGCTTTCACACGAGCAAAGGCTTCTTCATCAAGGATGCCCCAACCGATAAAGGCTTCTGCACGTAAGCAGATTTCGTTGTAAGCTTTAAGGTCACGACCTGCGCCATCTGGATCACCAAATTCAATGATTTCCATCGGAATGTTCTCAGCATAACCCCATTTGAAGCGGTTTTGAAAATCCCCTACAATGGCGTGGTCTGTTTCAGCAGTACCACCAGTTACAGTGAGGTTCTTGTTGATATCTGATTTCATACCGTAGAATGAATCAGGGTTTTGACCAAAGCGGAACTCAGGATATTGAACAACGCCGTTAACCTTAACTTTCGCCAACGCTTGGCCAGCTGTTGGTGACAAGGCAATACCTGTTACTTCTCCGCCTTTCGCTACAATCGTTTGAACTGCAGCATCGATATTATCATCGATATGTTCTTCAGTGTAGTTGACAATGTTACCAGTAATCAATCCATCGAATGAGTTTGTTGCACGGAAAGAAGCATCCGTCATTGTTTTTGGCTCCAATCCATGAAGAGCAGCAAGGTCAAAGGCTTCTGCAATCTTCTTAGCGAATCCGTCCATATATGCTGACAAGAAGTTCATTTGTTTTTCTTCTGAAGCGTATTTGAACTCATCTGTGATACGAGCCTGGTAAACGAATTTAAGCGGTTTGATTACTTTTGAAGTAATTTTAGCTTTACCAGCTTGTTTCTGTTCACCCTCGCCAACGATTTGAGCATTTCCTTCAAGGTTAAAGATGAACTGCTCCACTCCATTAAACGGAATAGGTGTTTGAGATGAGAGTTTAGCAAGAACAGAACGTCCTTGCACTTTACTAATCAATTCTTTTACTAATTCTGGTTTAAAAAGTGTTCCAGCTTTCATTGCATTATCTGCCATAATTTTCTATTCTCCTTTTGGTTTTAAATCTCGAAGCATCTGCTTCATTTGCATAGTTTTGTCATCACCCATAGCAGGCTCCGTATCTCTTAGCGGTGCTTGAGGTGTTGCTGGTCTCATAAAACCAGCTAGACGCTCAGCGTCAGCCTTTAATGCTTCTTCATCAGCACCTTGAAGACGGTCAGCCAAGTCATAAGGCAAGCCATTCTGCAAAGCGATACGAGTTCGCAAGCTAGCAGTTTCATAATTGCTCACTTGCCCCTGCAATTCAGTGATTTGAGCGTCTAATTCTGCTCTGGTTTGCTTGTCATCTTCAACAGTAGACTTCAAAGCACTGTTTTCAGATTCCAGTTCTGAAACACGTTTCTTGAGATCATCATAATCACCAAATTTTTCACGCTCACGTCTGATACGTTCCTTCACGATGTTATCTAGTTCTTCCTGTGTTTCAATCGTTTTAAATTCAGACATCTTCATGTCTCCTTTCTCCTGCTTTCCCGGCAGTTCGGTAATTTTTTAGTCATCAAAAAAAGCAGTCTTTCAACCGCTCCTCTTAATAACTGATTTTTTGCTTTTTCTTAGGCTTAGTTGTCAAACAAGCCCAATGCGCAAGCAAGGCGCTATCCATCAAGGAAATATCCATATCCGCAAAATGCGAGCGATAGCCAAACCCACCGTTTGAACCGATATTCCGCTTCTCACAGTTGGTTGTGATTTTCTTCAAAGACGGTTGACCAGCATGGCACAAGGTCTTTTGATAAATCCCTTGTTCCCACATAGAGTTAGCCACGATGATTTCCTTAACCGTAGGCAATATTACGCTCTTCATGCGTTCCTTTTTCAACTCTTCATCAAGGATTTTCTGACCGCTTGCCCCATCGACTACGATAGTAGCCACATCGGCACGCTTGACAAAATCCAAGATCCAGTCATTTCCGTTACGAACTGACTGACAGTCAATCGTCTCAACAAAAATCCGCTCATCTGCCGTACGAACAGCAATACTTAATGCCACGTTTGCGCCATCTTGACCATATTTGACTCCGACAAACAACTTACCTGATAAATCAGGCATAGAGTCCACACACAACTCATTCCATTCCGTTTCCGAAATAGCAGATTTCTGGTTGTATTCAGGCCAATAACCCAAACGCTGAACATTATGGTCTAGCTTATCATCACCAAGCTCGGCTTCTATCTTCCGCTCATTCAAATGGTAACCCATAGAGGGATTGGAGTTATACCAGGCATCGACATCATCAATTTCTTTTTCCTCAGAAACCGACCATTCCGCCCAACCAGAGTATTTTCCTTTCCCAAACAGGCAATTCTTACGATAATTTGTGAATACCGTCCCATTTGAAACAGGTGTAGGTGGTGTTCCACACATGATTGTGATTGGATTGCTACTATCCGTTACCGTATATTTCAAGGCCGACTCCTGCTCAGTTGTATATTCCTGAGCCTCATCGATAATCATCATGTCAAATCCTTCACCAAGACCACCATTTGATGTCCTAGTACGAAATTGGATTACACCACCTGTTGAGTAAAGTTCAATTCGCTCTTGTCCCTTAGCCCTGATAGAGTTAAAATCCTCTCCATCCACATACCCCATCTTTTCAAGGTATCTCTTGACTTTTTCAAAAGAGGAATGAGAGGTTGAAATTCTATGGGCCGTATGCAGAATGTTCATCCCGTCGTGCAGACCCCAGATTTCAAAAATATAAACAACTTCAGTCTTACCATTACGCCGTGGGATAGAGTAGCCAAACTTCTGATGAACCCATAGGCCATCTTTGTCAACGGCCATCATAGGGGTCAATAGGTTTATCTGCCAAGAGTAACAAGATAACCCAGTTCTTTCATAAAGCTCAATCGCTTCTTTTGCTTTTGAATTTTTCTTGACGTACTTTAAAATTACCGATTGAGTAGGATTCTGATTGCCAAGTTTCTTTCTAGCCATCCACTGCTCCTTTCAATCGTACCGCATGATAACCCTATCGCTGGGATGATTTAATTGATCACGTTCAAAATATAGTTTTTAGCAACATCGAGCATTCCCAATGCCTGCAAACTACTATCCCAGCTATAGCCAAGATTTATCTCACCATCTTTATCCAAAGAAACCACTAATACCGAAGTATAGTTATGACTAGCCTCAAGATTTTCTTCCAAAATTTCTTTCACGGAAGCA
The DNA here is from genome assembly GCA_905221455.1 of bacterium. GTDB lineage: Bacteria > Bacillota > Bacilli > Lactobacillales > Streptococcaceae > Streptococcus. The sequence continues at coordinate 36,514 of CAJNDF010000004.1, forward strand.
CCACGTTCCAAACTAGACTTTTTCTCTGAAAAATCAATCGTGTTTTCCATTGTTACCCCTTTCTAAGCATAAGAAAAGCACCCTTACGAGTGCTCTAACATATTATTTTCTATCTGAAAAGTAATCTTCCCAAAATGGATTTTCTTTATCAAAGATTTCAATCTCCTCAAAAGTCATGTTTTGAGGATAATCTTCAAAAAGGTTATAGAACTTCTTTTTATCAAATGTGATAAGCATCAATCCTTTGGCATACCATGAAGTATCAACCCACCAGATTTTATCATCATCGTTTTCCTTGTAACAATACTCTGACCAGTTCACTTCTTCGTAATCACTTTTCATGCCCTTCAATACCTTTCATTTGTTTAGATTCAGCTGTGTTAAGGAAACTCAATATGTTATGAAATTCAGGATTGTCTTTTAATGAATTTACATCAATAAGATAGCTATCTACATCATATTTACGTCCCCTTACAGCATGAGATTTCTGAGCCTTAAATCTTTTTTTCAAAACAGTGTTATCAAACGGTTTAAACCCATTTACAATTTTTGATTGAAGCTCCAAATATTCAACTAGATTATCATTCTTCCTAATGATTGCAGCATGCCTACCTGTTGCCAAGTAGTATTCATTACCGTTTTCTACATTTTCTAACAATTCCTTTGTAGCTTTGAAATCATTTGTGTTTTTTGCGACATGCATCTTAACACCTGGTAGGTTTCCAATCATATTGATTCTGCTATTCCTAGAAAAGAAATCGCAACTCTCTCCACCTCTAAAATCTAGAACAGTATATCCACCTTTATTCCCTATATAAGCGAATGCGGCTGATGAACAAGAACCTTTTGTCTTATCTCCACCACTAATCGCTTGAATAATTTCTTCTTCGGTTAATCTTTTCGGACTTTTTTGAATAGGGTTTGAAGGTATCCCTATCTTAAGTGCAAGTTTTCTAACTTCACTAATTTGAGATTGCACTCCGATGTTCTTTCTTGCTTCTATTTTATCACTTTTGTCACTTTTACTCCATGTCTTACTCCAAACATTTTGGACCTTACCACTTTTAGGATCATAATCAACAGTGCATCTACAACGTTGGTGTCTTCGATAAATATCCTTTGGAACTCTTGGATATTTATAAGTACCTTGAACTTCCTGACACCATTCACAGCAGTGATAAGCAGATTTTCTTACAATCTCAGGTTGTAAACCAGATTTATGATGAAATTCCGCATTTTTTTGGATAGTATCATCAATTATTGACTGAGTAAAGTTCACAACAGGCTCTTCTAACAGCCAACGAACATCATCAAAAGTTTCCTCACTAGCTAAACGATTGACCAGGCCATCAATTCGGTCTTGATTGAGTTCAGGAACCTGAGCAGCTAACCCGATTTTAGCCTCAGAGTTCAAATTCTTCTGAACTTGCTCAGCATAATCACTCACAAGCTCATGATTTCGCCCCAGAACGTCCGTCAGCACGCGCTGAGCGATATTGTAATACATTTTTCCGTCTGGTAGTGTTTCGTTCGTCAGAGAGTCTCCCAGAACCTTAGAAAGTATCTCCCCAATTTCAATAGCATATTGATTAGCGTCCAAATAACTTGCCTTGCTATGATGTAGCTTAGACAGCAAGTCTTTCAAGACCTCGCTGTCCAACCTAGCACCTTCAAACTCAGACTTGATTTTCTTGAGCAGGCTCGGAACGATATCCTCCACCATCTACAACCTCCTTCACTACTCATTTTCTTTCACTATTTGTTCAGTCTTATTAATCATAGCTTCCGCTTCTTGCTTACTCATTCCAGTTGAAGTCAGAAGTAAAATTCCATTTTCTTTCGAAAGCACCCTTTTTTGATAGTTACTTAGTAGAGAAGTAATCTCATAAGTAGAAATGATTCTATTTTGTTGCTTATCCTCTGAGTTAGTAGTTTTTTGTTCTACTTCATCTATTTTCGGCTTAGCATTCATATCACCTTTGATTCCAGTCAAGTCGCGGATGGTTTCGGCATCCATATAGCCAGGCACCGCTTGATTCAGTTTGATAACACCGTCACCAATCAAGGTCAACATGTTAGCGTCCGCTTCAAACAAAGGCTCCCACTTCACGACCGTCTTATTAAATTGCTTTCGCAAATACGGAAACTCATCACGTAAACAAGTAGCCACATAAGCCACGTTCAGCAAACCAGAGCCTAGAGAACGCTGAGCCTTCCGACCAGCTAACCTCAAGTTTTCATGACTAGCCTTGATAGCTTCGACAGATGACGGATTGTCAGACACAAAACCAAGGTCATCCAAGGTCAATCCCATCTCTCCAGCAAATCCAGCTGCTGCAGTCCGTAACTGCTCAGTAAAAGGAGACATACTGGACGTGGTGAATTGTCCCACATTCGGCTTATCCCCTTCGTCATCTTTTGTAAATGTCAGCAAGCTAGACACAGTTGCTTTCCAAGTATCAATTGCCTCAGCATCTTGACTCAATCCCAACACATACTTTTGAGGGAATGAATAAAACTCAGCAGTCACATCTGACCGCTCAAGCGTTCGTTTAGCATATCTCTGATAGTACATCCCAGCTCTAGTAATTCGTGACCGACCAAACGGACGGACAGCATCAGGTCTATGAATGACTGGTACCAGCAAAGGAACACCCGTTGGATTTCCGATTGCAAACGGCTGACCATCTTTCGGATAGAACCAAGTCACATCACTTGTGAAATAAGCCTCAAGCAAAGCATATCCATTGTCATCCCGTTTTAAGACTGCATAGCCCTCTGTCAGCAGACCAGTGATAGGATCTAGAACACCAGTCGCATTGCTTGCTTCAATGACCTGCAACCGAGGAGCGTCATCGTCGTCTCCTTGCGAGATGTAGACGAAACAACACGACCCAATCAAAGCTGAAAGGATCGCGCTATCAAAGAATACATCTGGATTGTTCTGAGCAAAGATTTCATTCGCCCCAAATTCGTCATTGGCAAACTCACGAAAGACCAAACGGTCTGCTAGACTATCAACACCCTTAGCAGCCCAACCTAAGACCGCCCGATATTGTTGACGGATTTGAGGTGGTATCGTAATACCAACATCTATATCGTTATGTTGCATAGCATACTGATTGTATCTAGTATCTACACCCATCTTATAGTTAGCTAGCTTCTTCCTGAGATAGCCCATACCTTTCAATGTCATTTTATACAACTACCTTTCATTTTGCGCGAGAAAAAATGTACAGTGACGGTGTGAAGCCCTGAAGCACCGAGGGGGAGGGGGTCATCCCCCCACCTTGGCAGGAACACTCGTCCTTTTTTCAATCTCTGTCTAATTATTTTTTTAAAACAAGGTCTATTTATTTTTTAAAAATACTTACTGGTGGTTTTAGTATTAACTCTTATACTTGAACCAATCTGTACTTTGTGGCAAGTTCCTATTGCCGATAACCTTTGTTCCATTTGTTCTCTCATCAGCGTATAGCTTGTCAGACTTCTGTCTATTGCATTGCCAGTGCGCCAGTTGCAAGTTAGCAATGTCAGATGGATGCCCGTTCTTATTTACTGGAACGATGTGGTCAATGACTGGACTTAATGGATGAGGATATCTCAGGTCTTTGTCTACAGGCTGGCCACATATCCCACAAGTGTTTCTTGTCTTTAAGATAATCTTTTTATTCTTCTCGAAGGCTACCCTGTGTGGTCCACTGCGGTCTGCACGGAGGGGGTTGGTATTCATCTAGGGAGGGGGTCCTTTCTTTTTAAGGGAGGGGTTGGTATTTCCAAATGTACCCCCTCGGTATCTTTCAAAGCAGGGGTGTTTTTAGTGTACCCACCCCCTCTTGTATTTAACATATCTTATATTCTGTTAAATAAAATTAAACAACTTCAAAGTCAAGAGTACCAAGGCTTCTGCTATATTTTTCTAAAAACTAATTTACATTTTCTCATTATGTAAAATAGATAGGTTATTTAATAGTCAAATGATAGTATACTCTGGTCAAGTTCGTCTTGACTGTAACCAATATATCCTAGTGTGATGTCTGGTGTAGAGTGGTTAAATATCTTTTGAAGGATGGCTACATTACTATTCTTTTTGTAATGATGGTAGCCAAATGTCTTCCTCATTGAATGAGTCCCTATGTGATTCAAGCCTACATACTTAGCTGCATCTTGCAGTATTTGATAGACTGCTACTCTCCCAATATGTGTGATACGAACACCATCCGTTCTCTTTTTCTTTTTACTTGGAAAGAGGTAATCATACTCTGCTAACTGATTATCTTTAATGTATCGATTGATTTCTTTCCTGAGAGGTGGACTGATTGGAAAATACCTTATCTTCCCTGTCTTCTTCTCTTTTAGTTCAATCCTATCAGCGATTACTTGCTTAACTTGAAGAGGTACTATGTCGCTCACTCTTAGGCCTGAATAGATTCCAAACATGAACAAAACATAGTTTCTATCGCTTTTATTCTTCAAGTAATCTTTGATTCGTTCGATATCGTCTAGATCACGAATTGGTTCTACTTTCTTCATGTACCTCTCCTTTCTACAGAAAAAGCCACTGGTCGTGGCATTGAATATGACAGTAGCTGGAATTGAACCAGCTGGTCTAGCAGTAAAACGCATGCTTGGTAAAAAGTTTCAAGGAGACCCAAACAACCTGCTAACCTGTCCTTACTGTCTAAGAGGCCGAAACCTCTGTATTTTTAGGAGTCCTCATGACTGTGTGTTCCCAATCATTGGATAATACTATTTTAGCACCTTTTTCCGCTCCAATTCTCCCAAGATTTTCCCAGTTTTTTCCCAAGATTTTCCCAGAAATTACTTGTAGACCAAAAGGTTACTTGCTTGATAGGACTCCGCAAACTCTAATAGAGCTTTGTTCAATATCCGATAATACTCACTAGATGAGTAGCCTAGTTCTGAATAAATGCTATAGTCTTCCCTCTTTTTATTCCTACAATATCGTTCAACAAGAATACGTGTGTATTCCAAATCCGAAAGATTATTAATTGCCTTAGCAATTAACTCTAAATCCTGCTGAGCTGACACTCTACGCACAACCATACTTTCTACCTGATTGCTTGTCTTGCCACTTGATGATCTTGGTTCAAGCGAGTAGGATATTGTTATTTTGGGGGCGTATTCTTCTCCAGCTATCCGTCTCAGGCGACTGTATTTTTTAAGGACTTTGATAGCTTCCTTTCTGGTTTTCTTTTCATCGATGATATCCAATAATTCTATTTGCACACGAACTCCTCCTCATGATATAATAGTGTTAATGATTTGTTGCTATGAGGGTCAGCCGTGTGCTGGCTCTTTTTTTATATCTCGATTCCAAAGAACGTACTGATATCTTCCATCGCATATTTAGATATCACTGCCCCTCGTTCCCAGTTGCATATTGATGCCTGAGTATAACCCAACTTATCAGCCACATCCTTAGTAGTCATTCTACGTTTCAATCGCTCTGCTTTTATTTTTGAAGCGAAACTATTTGTGTTGTCTACGAATAAATCAGAAATACTTATACCTAGCACCTCACAGATATGCGCTTTATATTTATCTTTTGGAACTGCTCCTCTTTCCCATTTGCCAATTGTCTCCGCTGCAACACCCACAATGTTTCCAGCTTCATCTCTTTTTAAACCTTTTGATTTTCGCCAAATCCGTAATTGTTCTGGAAAAGTCTTATCTTCTCTATTCATCATCCACCTCGATCTTTACGACAGCTCTACCATTTGGATTTCTTCTTTGCGTGGATGCAAAAGTGTAATACTTCAACATCCTTTCAGCGATTCCTGTTTCTTTGCTGATTTCAGCAAGAGTCCCCATGGTAATGAATGTGTCGCCTTCGTACAATGCGTATTCACTCATGTTCCATCTCCTCAATCAGCCAGTCAAGATTTTTTCTGGCTTTTTTCAAGTCTTCAAGACCGTTTTTCTTCTGGAAACGAAGCATATACTTGATTGCGTTGCCCCAAAAAAATCCTTCTACTCCTTCTAATCCAAAAGCAAAATTCTTAACAACTTCGATGGCTTCAAGTCCGAATTTCCCCTTATAATGGCTAGGGTTGTTGACTTTATCAACATCGTTAAATTCTTCCAAAACTTGTTCATAAGATTTTTCTTTCATGTCAATTCCTCCAAAAGCTCAGGGTTTTCGTAAATGTTGCCGATGATTTCTCTATCGCTAGCCACATTACACAATCGTTCAAAATTGTTGTATCTAATCAAACTATTCGTCCACATCCCTAAATCAGATCTGTATTCGACTACACCATTCAACAATCCATCTTTTGTACCAAGGATATCCCCCTCAAAAATTTCCTTGCCGTTCTTGTCTATGAGTCCTGTTGATTGCATGAGTTCGATGTTCTTAAAGCTAACGAATCTTAGTACGTTATCGTCATCTACATATTCAGCTTCTTTATCATCGAAGTATAATCCATCAACAAGATGTAATTGCGATGTAATTCTATTCCACATCCTATATTTCGGTACCATCAAGCAAATCCTCCTCTTTTACAAATGACCCATCTATCCAGCGGCCTTTGCGGTCTTTGATTTCTTGGTATGCCAGTTCAAAACATTCCTCAAAGCTATAACCAAGCGATTTACTGATTATTTTCAACCAATTGACTGAAGATGATAGTAAGTTCTTACACGTTGGTTTTCCTTCCCAGTCATAGCACATTTGAAAACAGCTGATACATCCATTTAGGTCTTTTAGGTAATCAGAAGTATCTTGTTTAAATTCTTCTGTAAATCCCTCAAAAACTTCCTGCACGTCTACCTTAATCAGCAAGGCCAGACCGACAATCACGACTGCACAATCTCCAATGCTATCTTTTGTTAGCTTCTCGTTCTTCTTAAGATAGCCTGCGCACAACTCACCGAACTCTTCGCTAAGTTTTAGTGACTGCTTGTCTAGCCGTCCACCGTTTTCAAGGTCACGGTCAATAAACCATTGTTTGACTTTGTCTATTGTGTTCATGGTAACTCCTATCTCTTCGTTAATCTTGGTAAAATTTCATTCACGATAAATATATAATTCTGAGAAAGTATTATTTTCAAAATGACTGCTACAACAAAAGTTGCCAAACTTGCACTTGAAGTAATATAGCTGAGTTTTAAAAACGGTTTAAATTTCCTCTTATTATTTTCAATCAGTTCCGACTTGAAATCTTCTTTAGTTTTTCCTTTAGGGACATCCCAGCCACTGACATCGTCCGCGTTATAAAAATGATAAAAATAAATTGAAATAACTAAAATTATCAAAGAAACAATGAGCATCATGAGTGAAAGATTTTCAAAAAAAATAAATACATCGTAAAACATCTTTTCTCTTAAAAGCGTTTCATAAATCTGTGGTGCGTTCCCTTTAAATGTTGTAAGCAAAGAACTTACTTCATCAACTGTCATATTCAGCATTTTTGCTAAAGCTTGTAAAATATCGTCCATTATAACATCACCTCATCCCCTACTTTGATTTTCTCAAATTGTTCTCTAGTGACTACGAAAATCCCATAATCTCTGATAGTCACTGTATACAGCTTGCCATGCCGTCCTTTCTCAAGGACTTTACCAAATATCTCAGCGCCTGCGTTATCCGCCTTGTAGACAACCATCGGACGCTTTTCTTCCAAATCTCGAATCCTGTCCATCTGCCAGATGTTCAATCCAGCAGAGACAAGAATCCAGATAGCTATGAATCGTTTCATGCTACACCCTTTCTCCTGTTATTTGATTTTCTAAAACCCTAAGCTTGAAGCAACCATTGTCACTTGTATGAAGCACTGTGATTTCTTCAGCCCATTGACTTCGTGTGTACGGGTATCTGTTTGGCCGTTTCATGTTACCACCTCACATATAAATATTTCGTGTCAATATCTTGTTCTAAAATACACTCTTTCAGCGACTTTAAAACCTCCAATGCATCGCTAACTGTTCCCCATCTATTTGCAGGTTCATACTGCACATACTTTCCAGGGTACCGTTCTAATTCAGAGATACCGCGTTGAATGTTATCTACAATATCAGCAATATTGTAGATAGCGCCTTGGTCAAAATCCCAATCCATAGCAATTCTGAACATCTTCCCGAGATTGTAGGTCGGAGAACTATATCTAGGTTCAGCGATACAAATATAATCTCCGTTTTCTATTTTCGCTAAGATTTCCAAATCATAACTCATCACTCCACCTCCTCATCTTCGTAAAAATCAACTTTTGCAAAGTGTTTAGGGTTGATAGTAATCATTCTTTCTTCTGGTTCAATTTGAATCAGTTGGAGACAATCTATGTTGCCTCGTCCGAGCCATTCTAGCATTTTTAGAATTTGTTTGTATTCGTCTCTCACCTTGATAGTTTCATCCATGTATGGATTTTGTAATCTAATATTTGTCATTTACTCCACCTCCTCAATTTTCACGCCAGGACAATCGAATACCCAGCCGAAACCATACAAAACTACTTCCTTTTTAGTGAGTTTATAGCACTTTTCTGAAAAATTAGTCCCTTTTGTAAAAAGGAGTACTACGGGAGAAAAATGTCCGTATTTATCTGCTAAGCCAGCATTTTGGTTGACGAGATATAAGTCCCCGTCGTTTCGGTTTAGAAGTGTAATTTTGTATTTCTTCTCTTTCTCGTTCTCGACCTCGTAGCCGAAAATCCAAGCGAGTGCGAATATGTTTTTATTTTCGCCTAAATAGAACCATTTTGTAGTTTTTTTGTTTTTTGCAGAAACTACAAAGCACATCGAAGCCAGTAAGTCCCAACCTTTTAATCTACTTTCCTCGATATATTCCGCTACAAACTCTGGAACTTTGACTTTTTCTGGTTCGTCTAGTTGTTTGATTTTATCGATAATTTCGTCTACATCAATACAATTGATAATTCTATTTTTACTTTCTTTTAAAACGTTACAATAATCAATCAATTCTTGTTTATTCATCTTCGCTTCCTCCAACTTGTTTTTAAAAAATCCAGCTCTTACATCTCATGGCTCAAAGACACAAGAGCTAGCAAATTCTTTATACGTCATTCGTCCAAGTCTGACGCATATTCTAGCTCGCTTTTAACGTGGTTCGCGGCACGTTGATTTTGTTGCTAAGTAATAGCAATCTACCGCACCATAATCAAAACGTACATCGTCTTTTCCGATATATTTTTTAAATCTTGGTCTAGTAATACCCGAGAAAGCCCATTGATGGTCTTCCATCTGCTCAATGAGATCATCGACAGTGTCAAACGTCCCAAGGTAAAGTTTGCAGTGCCCGTTGTAGACGAAGTAGAGATTTAACATCAATACCTCCTAAAATTTCATAAAAGCCATCCAATGCGTCGTCCCACGTTGTTGACCGAAAAGTGGTTGATGCGGAACCAATTCCAAAATTTCCTTAACATTTACTTGAGCATCAGACCATTTAAAAATAAGTGTCCCACCTGTTTTCAATACCCTAAAACACTCATCAAAACCTTGTTGCAAATCTAACCTCCAAGTCAACAAATCTAGTTGTCCATATTGCGCACGCATGAATGATTTCTGGCCAGCCCATAGCAGGTGTGGTGGATCAAATACAACAAGGTTGAATGTTTCATCATCAAATGGCATATCTCGAAAATCTGCAACAATGTCTGGCTTAACATTGATTTTCTTTTTGTGAATCTCAATTTCCTCTTCACGTCTATCCATGTATGTTGTGTGTGGTTCCTTTTTATCAAACCAAAACATTCGAGAGCCACAACACGCATCTAGTATTCTGATATCTTTCATCACTCCACCTCAACGGGGTAAAAATTCCCAAAGGAACCCCTTAATGCCTTACCAACCTGTACGGCTGCCCCACGAGAAACAAACCTCATGGCTTTCTTCTCCTCAGAACATGAAATGTCCAAGCCAGTCACACCGATAACTACGGACATCAGAAACGGCTTATCCTCTCTTGTCCCATGTCTTAAAATAAACATCAGCCACCTCCGTTCTAAAAATATTGCTTCCGCTTGTTTGTCAAATCATTGAAAACCATCAAATGGTCTTTATCTACACCCTTCATCAGTCTTGACATAAAGGGTCTGCCATATCTTTTCTGAATGTCAGCAGAAATCAAATTCGTGGTAATAATTGTATTTGAACGCTTGTTCAGGATATTGTAGAGAATAGTAAATGACCACTCACTATCCTTCTCCATCCCTAAATCATCCAGAACCAAAAACTTAGCACTAGCAATTTTGTTGACCAGAAACTCTTCCTGACTAAAATCAGCTTTAATTTTCATCAGCAAATCAGTCACGTTGATGAAAATAGCAATCTCTTTCGTGTACTCAGATAAAGCTTTGACCATAGCAAAGGCCAAATGGCTCTTGCCAGTTCCAGGTTCTCCTTGTAGCACAATGTTGTTCCTAGCTCCCTCAGACCACTCACGACAAATCCGCTTTGCAAAAGCTAGCTTTTCAGCTTCTTTTTCGGTTGGTGTCTCAAAATTGTCCAAAGTCGCATTTTTTAAAACCTCATCATAAAGAGAGAACTTTTCTAGATAGTACTTCCTTTCTCGCTCATTCTCAGCGTTAGCCAGTTCATTCACTCTTTCCTGATTTTCTTCATGGATCCGCTCAGATTCACACATGCGACATACAACACTATCAGTCCGCAATATCTTTATCAAAGGAATTTTGTGCTTTTCGCAAAGCTCTTTCTGTTGTTCTGTATTCCTGTGATAAGATAAGGCAATCTCCTCAAATACATTGTCTACCATGAAAGACGACCTCCACATTCCTGCCAGCTGGCCATTTCAGACAAGCAGGCAATCACTTGATGAATTGGCTGATTCGCTAAAAGAGTCTTCTTCTCGTAGCTTAACGGATAGTAGTCTATCTCGAATTGCTCAATCAGTTCTAATACCCCCATTCGTCCTTTGCCTCCTGTTCTGATATTTCATCATTTTGTTGTCTTGGCTGATTAAAGTTCTTGCCCTCTTTATATTTACGGTCGTTCTCATCTACCTGTTCAATCGTTGTGAAACCTTTCTTTTTCCAATTTTCAAGAATGCCTCTCAGATACTTAAAACTAGGTTGATGAACCTCCGAAGTTATATCTACTGCACGTTTTAACATATCAAAACTCATTCCATCAATTCCTACATACTCAAGCAACTGTTGATGTTGTTTATCGTTAATTCGAATACCACTATGTTTCAAATTTTCAGAGAGGCTGGAACTAATCATCACCTTATTATTTTTATCTTTCTCTATATCTATCTCTTTATCTATATCTATATCTCCGTTGCAAGTTGTTGCAATAGTGTTGCAATGCAACCCCTTTAACTCTCTATGTTTGCGACTTCTACGAGTACTCGCGGTTTCGCTCCCGACCATTTCGGGAACCTGCTCCAAAAAATAATCTCGGTCGGATTTTTTGGTTAGCAGACCTTTGCTTTCTAAGAAAATCAATGTAATTTTAATATCTTCAACATTTTCGTCAATGACAAGAGCAATTTCCTCAGCTAAATTATCAGCCAACCCATCGTAGTAAATATGCCCTCCATCTTCCAAGCTAATTAACATCATTTTGAGATAAATGATGGTATGTGTATCTCCACCAGCAATCTTACGAAGTAGTTTCATCTCTTTTGACTTAAAGAAGTCCTGAGCAAGCTGGATCCAGAAATACCGCTTGTTTTTTAACGCCATAATCGCACACCCCACTTCCTACGGTTAGCGCGGTACTTCATCCGCATATCCTCATAGATGTGCCTGCCTTCTAACTCTAGTTTTTCAAGCTTGAGAAGACGATTTTGAGAGACCACATCTTGATAGTCCTTAGCTAACCTTTCATAGTCAGTCAGGTATTCTTTGATTAGTGATATTTTCCTATTCTCGTTCTCTAAATATATTTCAAAATCAGACTTCTCTTCATCAGACGATAACATTTCTTTATTCACTCTCTCATGCCACAACAGCCATTCAATCAATTCCTCCATTTCCTGACCTCCTTACTTCATGATGTGCATTTTAGGTTCTGGCAAAGCTAGAGGTTCAGGACGTAAGCCTAGATGTTCTGAACGCAAGCCTGCAGGCGGTTCGTTGTCGTAGGTGAAGCCTTTAAACTCTCTCTGAATATTCTTGCGAATTTCTTGCCATTTGTCCTCTCTACCACGTTCGTATGCATGGTTATAGCCTTGGATAATCATAGACGCAAATTCTTGCTCTTCTCGTCTCTCTTTTTCCTTGCGTTTTTCTTGCAGTTTGATATGACGGCAAGCCCCTGCAAATCCAATCAGCAAGGCTCCAACGCCCATCAACTGGTCTAAAATCGGTGGTTCAAACATTTTTATCTCCTTATGCTCTTAATTTTCGTACTTCTTTTTCTAATTCCAAAATCTCATAAACATCATTGACATCATACATAATATCTTTCCCTTGCTTACGAAATCTTAAGCCTTTTCGTTCTAACTTCTTAACATAGGCATGATTAAAGCCGAACTTCTTCATCAAAGCTTGTTGATTGATTGGCATGCGATCGTTCTCTAACTGCTCCTTGACCTGCTTTTCAGCAAAGGCCAATAATTGATTCGTGAACAATTCGGCACTTTCGCCGTCCAATCGTAATTGTAGCGTTATACCTTCCATTTTTTACATCCTCTCAACTATGCGGGCAAGCATTTTTGTGATATAATGGTTTTAATAATTTAAGTGTGCGCCTGATTTCCGTCAGGTGCTTTTTTATCTATGAAACAAGCCACTTCAAGATATCGCCCCACGTTATTGTGTCAACATTTAATAATTGCGGATTCATATTATTAGTATCTAGGTTTAATCTTTTTACTAACTCAGGGTCTGCCTTCACAAAGGTGGACTCTTTTTCTCCTCTATACGGATATCGTCTTGGTCTCATTCTTTCCTCTTTTTTCTGGAACTCGTTGTGTCGGTACGTTTACTCCAAAGCCTTCTTTAAAATCATTGCGTAAATCTTACGCTGTTTTTCAAGGACATCTGGATTTTCATTTAAAAATCTAGCAATTGTCAAAACTCTGTTAAAGTTCAAAACAAATTTTATTTTTTGGTCTTTGGTATATCCTTCCACCATCGGACCGAATGAGTTGTCTATACTAGCTAGTATCTCTTCATTCAAAACGACCTTTGCAGATAATAAATCGACTCTCATTTTTTCCCTTCCTACCCTTCGTCAAATGAGTTCAATTTCATGATTTTCATCTTAGTGTTGGTGCTTGGCTCCCAAGTCATCCAATAGGCCAGAGCTGCTTCTGCAAACTTCTTCGGTAGCAAGTCATAGCGACTAATGTTGAAGTGGTCTTTAAAGTCAATCTCAGCTTGTCTAAATACTGACTGAGCAAAAATCTTATCCGCATAAGCTGGACTATCAATGCCACCTAAGCAAGCTACTACCCGAGCCTTTCGCTTCTTCAGTAGCGACTGAGCATAGCTTGGATGAATCGGTTGCTCACTCTTGAGGTAGTCAATATCTTCCAGCATGGTAGCCTGTTGCTCACGCAATTTCTTTTGGCCAGTAAATAGAGCGATAAAGGCATCCTCATCCAAGTCCTCACGAATAAATCCGCCTTGTTTTCGAATAGATGGCAAGACCTCTGATGTCACCCAACGCTTGAACTCTTTCGCTTGAGGTAATTTACTGGATAAGATAAGAGAGTAGAGACCAGATTCATTGATGATAATGGTATTTTGTGTTCGTCCTAGATTGTCGGTGAGTCCGTATTTCACGGAGTCATCTTCATCAACGTGCCGAGAAATTGCGTCCAGTGGTTTAGCATATCCTAGGATATCCGCTACATCCTTCCCGACAAACCAAGGCTCATCATCAATTGTCAAAGTACGGACTTCCTGTCCGTGAAAATTAAAAATTTCGTTCATAGTATTCCTTTCTAGTTTTATTAAGTTCAAGTTTCTTGAACTTCAAGTTTAAAAAAATAATCTCCTATTTGGTTATCTGGAATAAGTAACAGATTGCAAGCTGTTGTAATTTCGTTGTTCTTCCAATAACGCTGATTATTTAATTTAAGTGAAATACTTCGTTCTGAAAGTTTCATAGCTTTAGCGAATTTTTTCCGGCTATTAAAAATTTCAGTAATTCTTCCGTTCAATTTTGAATAATCAAATTTCATTTATTCTCCTTTCCACTTTTTGTTCAAATTGTTTGAACTTTTGTGATTATAATTCTACTCCTTATTTTTTGGCTTGTCAATACCTAAGTTCATTTTTTTTGAACTTTTTGCTTTTTCTCTTGAACTTTTGTTCAAATAGATATATAATTACTATTGAGAACGGAGTGTTAAATATGAAAACTACAACATCTTTACGACTAAAACAAATTCTGTCCGAAAGAAATCTTAGACAAGTAGATATCTTGAATAGTTCTTTACCACTTCAAAAGGAACTTGGTATCAAAATGGGTAAGAGTGCTTTGTCACAATATGTTTCAGGAAAGTCTTCTCCTGATCAAGACAAACTTGTTTTATTATCTAAAACATTGGGGGTCTCCGAAGCCTGGTTAATGGGATATAATGTTCCTATGTCAGACGATACTCCTGTCCAAGAACTAAAAATCCCTACATCTCCTCTTGTTAAGAAAATAACTGAGAAAGCTGTCAAGCTAACTGCACCTAGAAAACAAAAGGTTTTGGATTTTACAGAAAACCAATTGCGTGAGCAGTCCAATAAAGTTATTTCGTTAGAGGAAAATTTATTTGAATTTAAAGTATATGAAAAGCTATCAGCTGGTACTGGATTTTCATACTTCAACGATGGGAACTATGACACTGTTTTTTACGACAAAGACCTAGACCACGATTTTGCTTCTTGGGTTTTCGGAGATTCCATGGAACCTAAGTACATGAATGGAGAGGTCGTTCTTATCAAAGAAACAGGATTTGACTATGACGGCGCTGTCTATGCGGTTGACTGGGATGGCCAAACTTATATCAAGAAAGTCTATAAAGAAAAAGACGGTCTTAGACTCGTCTCTATCAATAACAAATATAAAGATAAATTCGCACCATTTGAAGAAGATCCTAGAATCATTGGAAAAATAGTCGGAAACTTCATGCCAATTGAAAATTAAAAGGAGAAACTTATGAAAATAGGAATGAGAAAACCAAGTTTAACTAGAAGTTTAAAAGCTAGAACCACTAGTAAGTGGAAAAGACAGGCTAAAAAAGCTATTATCCCTGGCTATGGTAAGAAAGGGATGGGGTGGGTTAAAAATCCAAAGAAAGCCATGTATAACAAGGTCTACCACAAGACAACATTTGGACTATCTGATTTGTTTAAGTCGTCTAAAAAGAAAAAGAGAAAAGTAGTCACCAACAAACAGCAATCTATTCTTGCCTCTAACGGCAAAAAGCAACACACTCCCAAAGAACATAAAGAAGCTGGACTTGTCTTTATGGTTTTAGGTGCTATTTTCCTATTTTTATTCCCTCCTCTCGGATTGTTCTTGTTTATTACTGGTTTTATAACTTACATTATTGGTCGTTTAACTGCAAAGCGAGAGAAAAAGAAGAAAGTTGAAAATTACAGTCCACAGATTGATACAATTGTTTTCCAAGATGAATTCTTATTAATGGGAACAAATTATCATCAAGAAGAAGCTGAGATTGCAGCTGATTTTCTTTCCAATGGTGTCCATTATTTTGGGAAAGATAATAAGAGTTTGAAATCTTATATGCTTGAAACATATAAACCTGTTTACAAATACAATAAATTGAAAACAGTAGACGTTCAACTATTACCAGAACCTTCAAATCCGCATGATAAAAATGCTGTCAAAGTTTTAGTGAATAATATCTTTGTTGGATACTTACCAGCTGTGATCGCATCACAAATTTCATCATACATAGCTAATCCAAATTACCGATACGATGCAATCCTTACTGGTCGAGGTGGACCATATAAAACCCTAAATATTGAAACCGAGAGAGTCGTTTCTCGTAAAAGTGACTTAACTTACTATTTAGATTTAACAGTATGGCGTCTCGCTAAAAAATAAAAAAAGCCCCACACTCTCCGACGGCAATCTTTGAGTGTGAGGTTTCAACCTTCCATATAGCAAGCAATGGAAAATATGATAAAAAAATACAACTATAGTTTATCATAAGTTCTACACCTTTTCAACTATGCGGGCAAGCAATCGAAAAGAAAGGACTTTTTATGATAAAAAAATACGTTACTAAAAAAGGAGAGACTAGATACCTCTTTCAAACATACCTTGGCATAGACCCTGCTACTGGAAAAGAAAAACGCACAACAAGACGTGGTTTTAAAACCATTAGAGAGGCAAAGGCTGCCGAACGTGATCTTCTCTTAGATGTTGAAGAGAATGGTTTTTCAAGTCATGCAGATTTCCAGAATCCTACGTTTGCTGAAGTCGCTGAATTATGGCTTGATAGCTATAAAAACACTGTGAAACCAACAACCTATCAGAATGTCAAGGATAAGCTTGATGTTATGATTGACTTGTATTTTACAGATATGAAAATCCAGCAGATCAGTGTCGCTTATTGTCAGAAGGTTGCTATAAAGTTAAGTAATCGCTATATCCTCTATGCCAACTACTACTCTGTCATTAGCCGTATTTTCAAGTATGCTACTTCTATTGACATCATTAAGTCAAATCCCTTAGATAAGATTATCAAGCCTAAAAATAGGCCCTTAAAGACCAAAGAGAATTACTATACCAAACAGGAGTTATCAGATTTTCTTAAAGTTTGCAAAGAAGATTGTACCCCTGTAGACTACACCTTTTTCCACCTACTCGCTTTTTCTGGATTAAGAAGCGGAGAAGCTATCGGACTAATGTGGTCAGATGTCGACTTTGAAAATAAACGGTTAAGCATTTCTCGAACGGCTGTCGTGGTTGGAAAAAAACAGACTGTCCAGGATCCTAAAACAAAAAGGAGTAAGAGGGTTATCACTTTGGATGATGAAACTCTGAATGTTTTAAAACTCTGGAAACGTCAGCAAATAAAAGAATATTTCCAAGTTGGTAAAGCATACCAACACGATTCAAATTATATCTTTACAAATAATAGAGGGGAATGGCTTTCAACTGCAGCAATGAAAGTAAAGCTTCAAAGATTCTTTTGTAAACACAATAAGCTAAAAAAAATTACGCCCCACGGCTTTAGGCACACACACGCTTCTCTCCTCTTTGAAGCTGGTGTCACAGCTAAGATTGTCTCAGATAGACTGGGGCATAATAATGTTCAAACTACCCTTGATATGTATACCCACATCAACGATAATCAACGTGTTGAAGTCGTTGACCAGCTCATGGATTTCATCCGCTCAAGCTAAAAATCGTGTCGTATTCAATATCGTATTCACTTTTGATTAACACGCTAGAAACCCACTGATTTCAAGGGGTTAGCAAGCTATGTACCTTTTATAGCATAAATAAACAAAATAACCAAGAATTTTTGTAAAAAAATTCTCTTTTAAAAAGAAAAACTATATCTATTAAAAATGATAAGATACAGTTTTAAAAAATATATTCTTACAATCTCTCAAATAGTTCTTGCATTTGAACATCGTCTGGAACCAGTTTTAAGTAAGCTTGAGCATTGACTTTTGCTTCCTCAAAGTAGCCCAATTCACGCAAGAGATAAATATAGTGTTCTAAAAACTCTGGATTGTCCTTCAAATCTCCTGCCAACTCTTGATAATGCTCATAGGCAGTATCCAAATCGTCCATTTCTTGATAAGAACGAGCAATCATCCACTTAGTCAAAAGATTTTCTGGTTCCTCGCTCTGCAAGTCTAGAATATCCTCATAACGCTCCTGCTCTAGATAAATAGTTGCCAAACGAAGTAAGATTTCTTCTGTATCATCAGCGTCTTCTTTTGCAGTAAGAAGATAATTTTCTGCCCCACTAGCATCATGCAATTCATAAGAGAATTGTGAAGCAGCCAACAAGAGACGAGTTTCAAAGGGATTTTTCTCTAAGCCTTGCTTAGCAATACGCAGGGCTTCTTGAACTTGATGTTCCTTATGTAAAGCCTGACTGTAACCATACTCATAGCCTTCAAAATCAGGTGAGATAGTATCAAGCTGCTTAAAGTAGAGGACAGCTTTTTGGTATTCTTCTTGGTCAAAGTAAAGACTGGCCAATTCAAAAGCTGTTAGGTCATCGTATTCTAACTCCAGGGCTTTTTCTAAAAACTCTATGGCCGTTTCGAATTTCCCTAACTGAGCATAGGCAAAGCCAATCCGTTGATAGGTGGAAATGCCCGTTTGATCATAAATTGAGCGATTATCTAACTGGGCATAGCCTTGAATAGCTTCTCGGTAATTTTCCAACTCACTATCCAACTCTGCTAATCCCAGTATCAAGAGAGGATCCTCTGAATAACTCAAAGCCTCCAATAATTTCTCACGCGCCACATCTGTCAAACCTTCCAGCTGGTAAAGGTCTGCCTTCAGAGCCAAAGCCGAAACATACCAGTCACTGTCAGGTTGAATTTCCTCTAGGTAGGCAAAGGCTTCTTCGATTTGACCATCATCGCTGGCGATTGCTGCTAGATTAAGATGAACCTCTGGGAAATCCTCTACAATTTTCAGGTAAATTTCCTTAGCCTGAGGATAGAAACCAATTCCTTCTAGATAGGTTGCCAACTCATACAAAAGGTCACTTGGATCATTTTCTAACGCTTTGACGAAATAATGCTCAGCCTTAGTTAAATCTTGTTCCCCCAAAGCCTGCAACATCTGTTGACTATTGTTCACTCTTGACTTCCTCGCCCTCTAATTCATATAGACCACTGACTACCTTATACCATTCAAAAATCGCCGAAATGACAACCTTAGCAGAAGCATAAACCGGAATACCGAGTAAAACTCCCCAAATACCAAACATGGATCCTGAAGTTAACAAGACAAAGAGAACATTAATGGGATGGATGTTTAATTGACTTCCCAAAATCAATGGAGAGACAAAACGGCCTTCGATTGTTTGTTCTACGATAAAGACAATCACCACTTTCAACAGCATGACTGGACCAGCAATCAAGCCCAATACTAAAGCAGGAAGCATGGCTAGGAAGCTACCCAGATAAGGAACCAGATTTAAAATACCAGCAGTGACACCCAGCGTAACCGCATAGCGTAGACCGATAATCTTGAAAAAGATGATAAACATTACTGCTACAATAATAGCCACTGTCACTTGCCCTCGAACATAGTTGGACAACTGTTGATTCACATCGGATAAAACTTGTCCAACAGGTTCCTTCAATTTCGTCGGCATGAATTGGGTCAAATAGTTGCGCAAACCTTTCCCATCACGCAAAAGATAAAAGAGCATGAAAGGAACGATAATCAAGGCAACAATCACTTGAGAAGCTCCGCTAATAAAGGCGCTCACCCAGTTTACTGCCTGAGAAGAAACCTTGCTCGCCCAAACTGTAGCCTGACTAGAAAAATTGGTCAAAACTTGCTCTAACTGGGGTCTGAAATCATCTGGTAAACGCTTGGTGACCAAATCATCAATAACTCGATCAGCATCTTCAAGATAGACTGGAACATTTCTTGCAAAGGTTAAAACCTGACGTTGTAGATTTGGAATGGCTACTGCCAAGCCCCAGATGATAAAGAGTGCAATAATGACAAAGACAATACTGATGGCTATGACACGATTGACTTTGTGTTTTTCCATCCAATCAACAATGGGATTCAATAAATAATAAAGCAGGCCAGATAAAATGACTGGTAACATCACAACTGCCAAAAAATCCAAAACAGGTGAAAATAAAAAACTAATCTTGCTTAAAATAAAAAGATTGAGTCCCAATAATAAGGTTACCAAAAATACCGTAATGGCCTTGTTATCCAAAAACCACTTAAAAAACCAAGATAGGCTAAAATGTTTCTCTTTTTGCTCCATAAATACTTCCTTTCTATCGTTCTCTCATTATACCATTTTTAGGCCAAAATAACTCTTTTTTAAAGTGCTTACATGAAGACAGCGACATAAAAAATCTCCTCAAAAGAGGAGATTCGATTAGTCTTGAATATGACGGTCTAAGTTCTTCTGATAATCAGCGTTTGATTTGGCTTTTTCATCAGCAAATTTCTTACGGAACTCATCCATTTCTTTAGTAGTGACAATCTTATCTTGGATTTTCAGATATTTATAGCTATGTTCACTGGTCTTATCACCTACCCAGCCACCGGCACCAGTACCTAGAACTTTCTTCGTTACTAGCATTTGGGCACCGTCAGAGTGTACAGGAATGACCAAGGCACTATCTGTTAACCAAGCTTGAGCTTTAGCATATTTGGTATAGCGTTTTTCAAGATCTGTTTTCTCACTGCTAGCATCAGTAATTAACTCTTTAAACTTATCTAAACCAACCGCTTTGATTGCTGAGCTGTCTTTACCTGGTACTACGCCTAAGGAACCAAGAAGATTTGGTCCAGATGTTGGATCAAATATATCTAGATAAGTTGATGGATCGGCATAATCAGGTCCCCATCCACTATTTGCATTAATATCCCAGTCAGTATTAGTATTAGAAGTAGCTAGAACTGTCATACTTGCCAATTCATCGTCAGAAACTTGTTGAATATCAACTACAACATTATCTGCTCCAATAGCTTCCTCGACGGATTGTTTATAAGATTGAGCTTGACGCACAAATTCTGGACGAGTAGAAGATACTGGAATATCTAAATGAATAGGGAACTGTACTCCATCAGCTTGAAGAGTTTTCTTGGCAGCTTCAAATTTAGTCTTAGCCTTATCTACATTATGAAGTGAATCCTGGGCATCATCAAGACTGACATCTTTCCAGACATTATCCAATTTATCCAATTCTGCCTTAGCTACTTGCCCAAATGACTGCTCTCCTACCTGTACAAATGTTGGAGGGGTTAAACTTGTACGTAATTTACGCGGCGCTACTTCGTCCCCAAATACTTGAGAGATTCCTGCTTTACGATCTGTAGCAAAAGCCAAAGCTTGACGGAAATCTTTGTTCAGCAAAGCCTTCTTAGTAGATGATTTTTCTGCATCACTTGTTTTAGCAGTGTGATTATAGGCAACACGGTCAATATTCGTCGAAATATAGAAAGTAGTTCCTTGTTGTTGACTATAAATAATGTTATCTTTATATTTTTCTTTTAGCCGTTCATAGTTAGCAGAGTTTTTAAAGAGAGGTGCTGCAGGATAATTTCCTTCATCAAAACCACGTCCTAGAGAGTCTGCATCCTGACCATCAAAGTAAGACAACTTAATATCATCAATAAAGACATTTTGTTTATCCCAATAGTTTTGGTTTTTGGTCATTTCAATAGAAGATTTAGATGTAAGACCTTTTAAAAGATAAGCCCCATTATATAGAATGCTTGTTACATCAGTCGCCTTACCAAAGTCATCTCCTTTAGAAGCTAAAAAGTCTTCGCTAACAGGAGCAAGAACTCCTATTGTTGTCTTCGAATTCCAGAAAGATTCTGGATGGTTCAAAGTGTAAACAAGAGTATAATCATCTGTTGCTTTTACACCAACAGTAGAAAAATCCGTTGTTTTCCCATTTACATAGTCATCTAATCCTTTAATAGAATCCTGTACAAGATAAAGTCCTTCTGATTTCTTATCAGCTGCGTGTTTTAGACCAGTCACAAAATCCTGAGCCTTAACTTCTCCATATTCTTCGCCTTCATTGGTATACCATTTGATACCCTTACGAATTTTATAGGTATAAGTCAAACCATCTTTAGAGACAGTCCAATCTTCTGCAACTGATGGTACTAGATTCCCATATTGATCATTTTCCAGTAGTCCATCAATTACATTACCAGTAATCTGTTTTGTAGATTTTTGTCCAGAAACTGTATAATCCAGAGTCGCAGGATCTGATGAAAATACATAGGCATAAGTAACTGGTTTAGTTGCTTCCTTATTCCCATTACCAGATGAACAAGCTGCTAGAACAGCTGCCGAGAGTATAGCAATTCCTGCTGCTAAGAAAACTCGTTTTTTCATAGTCAAACTCCTTTGATAATTTGTATAGGATTATTATATCACTTTTGTTAAGTAAATCAATGAAAACATTCTTAATATTATCATGAAAAGAATTAGGCAAAGCACTTGCAAAGCTTGATTTTTTCATACTACCATTTTTGTGATATAATAGTTTTATCTTTATATAGAGGTAAAGTTATGAAAGAAACTGTTTATTTTGGAACTTATACACGTCGTACTTCCCAAGGGATTTACAAGGCTGACTTTGATACAGAAACTGGTCAACTTGCAAATCTAGAACTTTTTGCTCCTGAACCAAGTCCAACCTATCTTGCTTTTGATCAGCACCAACATCTATACACTGTTGGTAGTCAGGATGACAAGGGAGGCATTGCAGCCTATCAAACTGACGGGACTTTATTAAATCATGTCGTTGAAGAAGGAGCTCCCCACTGTTATGTTGCCGTTGATGAAAAGCGTGATTTGGTTTATGCGGCCAACTACCACAAAGGACAGGTCCTTGTTTATAAACGTCAGGAAGATGGTAGTCTTCTACTTAGTGATGTAGATCAACACAGCGGCCAAGGTCCACATGAAAACCAAGCATCTCCCCACGTTCACTTTACAGATTTAACACCTGACCACTATCTAGTGACCTGTGACTTGGGTACTGACCAAGTCATCACCTATGACCTTAATCAAGAAGGGAAATTATCTAAGCTCTATACCTATCACAGCCAGCCAGGAGCAGGTTCTCGTCATATTGTTTTCCATAACCACTATAAAATCGCTTATCTGATTTGTGAACTCAATAGCACTATCGAAGTTTTAATCTACGATGGTGTTGGTGAATTTGAACTCATGCAGGTCATTTCAACTCTACCAGACGGTTATGAAAGCTTTAATGGAACTGCTGCTATTCGTCTCTCAAAAGACGGTAAATACCTCTATGCTTCTAACCGTGGTCATGATTCTATCGCAGTATATACAATCCTTGCAGACGGTAGCTTAGAGTTGTTAGAAATCGTTCCAACACATGGTCAGACTCCACGTGATTTTGATTTGACACCAGACCAAGAATTCCTTATTGCTGTCCATCAAGACTCTGACAATGCAACCGTCTTTAAACGCAATCCTGAAACTGGTCGTCTAGCAGAACTTTCCAACGACTTCCATGTTCCAGAAGCAGTCTGCATCAGTTTTGCACCTTAAGAAAACATAAAAAATGAACTTGGTAACTCAAGTTCATTTTTTTCTTATAGTCTTTTTCCGACATTGATACGATTAATAGCACGTTGCAAAGCAATCTTAGCACGACGTTCTTGATCAATCAAGTGTTTTTCGTGGGCTTCTTCGATTTCACGCTCTGCTCGAAGCTTGGCACGTTCTGCACGGCTAACATCGATATCACGAGCACGTTCTGCAGAATCCGCAACGATTGTAATGATATCATTGGCAATTTCAATAACGCCTCCGTTTACTGCAATCCAGTTCACGTGATCTTCATCATCAATACGTTTTACCTTTACTTCATCAACTGCTAAAACCGCAATCATATTTTCATGTCGTGGCAAGATCCCCATCTCACCATCCAGAGTTCGAACCGATACATAGCTGGCATGGTGATCATAGACGAGACCATCTGGTGTCACGATCTGGACAGTTAACTGAGCCATAGGTCACCTCTTAAAATCCCATTTTTTCAGCTTTTGCAATCACATCTTCGATAGAACCTACACCACGGAAGGCATCTTCTGGCAAGTGGTCATGTTTACCATCAAGGATTTCCTTAAAGCCACGTACAGTTTCAGCAACTGGGACATAAGAACCCGGCTGACCAGTAAATTGTTCCGCAACATTAAAGTTTTGTGACAAGAAGAACTGGATACGACGTGCACGTGCAACCAAGGTCTTTTCTTCATCAGAAAGCTCATCCATACCAAGGATAGCAATGATATCTTGCAACTCATGGTAACGTTGAAGGACACGTTTTACTTCAGCAGCAACTGCATAGTGCTCTTCTCCAACGATTTCAGGTGCCAAGGCACGTGAGCTTGAAGCAAGTGGGTCAACGGCTGGGTAGATACCCAATTGTACCAACTTACGTTCCAAGTTTGTAGTAGAATCCAAGTGAGCGAAGGCTGTTGCTGGCGCTGGGTCAGTATAGTCATCCGCTGGCACATAGATAGCCTGGATAGAGGTTACAGAACCTTTCTTAGTTGATGTGATACGCTCTTGCAATTGACCCATTTCCGTAGCAAGTGTTGGTTGGTAACCAACGGCTGATGGCATACGACCCAAAAGGGCAGATACTTCTGAACCAGCCTGAGTGAAACGGAAGATATTATCGATAAAGAGAAGCACGTCTTGGCCTTCTACATCACGGAAGTATTCAGCGATTGTCAAACCAGTAAGGGCAACACGCATACGTGCTCCTGGTGGCTCATTCATCTGACCAAATACCATGGCTGTTTTCTCAATAACGCCTGATTCTTTCATTTCCCAGTAAAGGTCATTCCCCTCACGAGTACGTTCCCCAACACCAGTAAATACTGAAATACCACCGTGTTCTTGGGCAATGTTGTGAATCAATTCTTGGATCAAGACAGTTTTACCAACTCCGGCACCACCGAAAAGTCCAACTTTACCACCTTTTAGGTAAGGGGCAAGAAGGTCGATAACCTTAATCCCTGTTTCAAGGATTTCAGAAGAGGTAGACAACTCATCAAAAGTTGGAGCTTTTTTATGAATTGGCTGACGCTCTGCATCTTCTGTAAAAGGAGCTTCCAAGTCAATGGTATCTCCCAAAACGTTGAAGACACGTCCCAAAGTTTCTTTACCTACTGGTACAGAGATTGGACGACCTGTGTCCAATACTTCCATTCCACGAGTCAAACCATCTGTTGATTCCATGGCGATAGTACGGACCATACCATCTCCCAACTCCAAGGCTACTTCAAGGACGATTTTTGTTTTTCTTTCGTCATTTTTGTAGACGACAAGTGCATTGTTAATCTCAGGAAGTTTTTCCCCTGCTGCAAACAAGACGTCTACAACGGGACCGATAACCTGAGCAATTTTACCTGAACTCATCTCCTTCTCCTATTCTATATAAGATACTGTCGGTTCCTAGCTCAACTAGGTCCTAAGTTCATTTTCATACGAGCTGGACTAGAGCCTATTCTAAGGCACTAGCTCCTGCTACGATTTCTGTAATTTCTTGTGTAATCGCCGCCTGTCTGGCACGGTTATACTGAATTGTCAAATCATTAATGACCTTCTTAGCATTATCTGTCGCTGTTTGCATAGCTGTCATACCAGCAGCATTTTCAGCTGTCTTGGCATCGATAATAGCCCCGTAAATCATACTCTCTGCAAACTGAGGCAACAATTGCTCCAAAATTTCTTCTCGGCCTGTCTCCAATTCAAAGGTCAAGCTGTAACTGTCGTCCGCTTCTTTTGGATCCAAGTCAACAATCGGAAGCATTTGCTCCACACGCATTTGACTTGTTAGCGTATTGACATGGTGGTTGTAGCAAACATAGAGCTCATCAAAAAGTTCATTTTGGTACATTTCAACAGTTTTTGAAATAATCTTACGAACTTCATCAAAGCTAGGTTGGTCTGCCAAGCCACGTAGTTCATAAAGTGGTTGAATACCACGAGCCTTAAAGAAGTCCGCTCCCATTCCACCGATACAGATCATTTCAAAGCCTTTACCGTCTGGATGGTATTCTTCTTTCAACTCCATAACGGCTTTCAAAATAGAAGAATTATACCCTCCCACCAAACCGCGGTCTGAAGTAATGACGATATAGCCTGTCTTTTTCACAGGACGGCTAATCAACATCGGATTGGTTGAACCACCAGCTCCATTACCATGAAGAATATCTGTCAAGAGCTTGCGAACTTTCTGAGCGTAAACTTGGAAGTTGCGAGCAGCTTCTTCAGAACGACCTAGCTTAGCAGCTGATACCATTTGCATGGCATTAGTGATTTGACTCGTATTTTTTGTTGAGGCGATTTTTGTTTTAATATCATTTAGAGATACTGCCATCTGACACCTCTATTCTTATTGGAAGCTGGTTTGATTGAGAAACTCTGTAATCGCAGCATCCAAGACTGCTTCTTCTGGCAAGTCTTTTGTATCACGAATGGTTTCCAAAATCTCTGGATGTTGAGCATCAAAGAAGGCATGGAACTCTTCCTCGAAACGAACAATATCATCTACTGGAACAGTATCCAAGAAACCATGTGTCAAAGCATAGAGAATGGTTACTTGTTTCTCAACAGGCAATGGTTTGTGAACAGGTTGTTTCAAAACTTCGACTGTACGACGTCCACGGTTCAACTTAGCCTGTGTTGCTGCATCCAAGTCAGAACCAAACTTAGTGAAGGCTTCCAACTCACGGTATGAAGCAAGGTCGATACGAAGTGTACCAGCAACCTTCTTCATGGCTTTGATTTGTGCAGAACCGCCTACACGTGATACAGATGAACCCGCATCGATGGCTGGACGAATACCTGCATTGAAGAGACCATCGCCAAGGAAGATTTGTCCATCAGTGATTGAAATCACGTTGGTTGCGATATAGGCAGAGATATCTCCTGCTTGTGTCTCGATAAATGGTAGGGCTGTAATTGATCCACCACCAAGTTCATCAGAAACTTTAGCTGAGCGCTCAAGCAAACGGCTGTGAAGATAGAAAACATCCCCTGGGAAGGCTTCACGACCTGGAGGACGACGAAGCAAGAGTGACAGTTCACGATAAGCTACCGCTTGTTTTGATAAATCATCATAAACAATCAAAACATGCTTCCCTTGGTACATAAATTCTTCTGCCATGGCAACCCCAGCATAAGGAGCTAGGAAAAGCAATGGAGATGGTTGTGAAGCAGAGGCTGTCACAACGATTGTGTAGTCCAAGGCACCGTACTGACGAAGTGTTTCTACTTGCGTACGAACTGTTGATTCTTTTTGTCCAATCGCGACGTAGATACAGATCATATCTTGACCTTTTTGGTTCAAGATTGTATCAATCGCAATAGTTGTTTTCCCTGTCTGACGGTCACCGATAATCAACTCACGTTGACCACGACCAATCGGTACAAGGGCGTCAATAGCTTTCAAACCAGTTTGCAATGGTTCTGATACAGACTTACGTTGCATAACACCAGGAGCTGGCGCTTCAACTGGACGAGTTTTATCAGTGTGGATTTCTCCAAGACCGTCAACTGGACGACCAAGTGGATCCACAACACGACCAATCAGACTTTCACCTACAGGGACTTCCATGATTTTACCTGTACGACGAATTGTATCGCCTTCACGAATATCTGTAAAGTCACCAAGGATGATAATACCGACGTCTGTTGACTCCAAGTTTTGAGCCATACCATAAGAGCCGTTTTCAAAAATCAACAACTCTCCACTCATGGCATTTTCAAGGCCGTGAGCACGCGCGATACCGTCCCCGATATAGGTTACAACACCTGTTTCAGTCACATCAAAATTGGGTTTGAAATTTTCAATTTGTTGCTTAATTAAAGCGCTGATTTCTTGTGCGTTAATTGCCAAAAGAACACCACTTTCTATTTCAAATTTTCTTTAACAACTTTAAGTTGTTGTTTAATACTCACATCAATTGTCTTGTGATTGGCAAAAATGACAAAACCACCAATGAGACTTTCATCGATTTCTTCTTTTACACTCCGCACTTTCAGAGACATTTTTTTCTCAATCAAAGGGAGCAAGCGATTCTTCTGTTCATCAGTTAGAGGATGAGCAGACGTAATTGTCACTTCAAATCGATTTGTTTCTTTTTCAAGTCGGTTCAAGCAATCTACAAGCACATCATAAAAAAGATTTGCTCTGTGATTGTATGCCAGAACCTGGATCAAGTTTTGCAATAAAGGTGACACTGAGTCTTGGAAGAACGCAATTGTTTTTTCCTTGTCAGACTCGTCTACGGCCACTTTTTTTAAAAAAGAAGGTAAACCTGTTTCTTCAGCAACTTGCTTGATTTGAGTCAAGTCTGAAAAGATACGGTCTTCTTCTCCTTTTTCAAGTACCAATTGGACAAAAGGCATGCTGTATTTTTCAATTACCTTTACTGTTTTCTTGTCCATTAAGCTTCTCCTAGCTGATCGATATACTGATCAATGAGTTCTTTATGGGCATGACCGTCAAGGTTTTGTGAGATGATTTTACCAGCCAAGCTGATTGTCAAATCTGCTACCTCACCCTTAACGCTTTGTAAAGCTTCAGCTTTGTTTTGAGCAATTTCTTGGTTTGCTTTTTCTTTTAAGCGTCCTGCTTCTAGTTTAGCATCTGCTAAAATACTAGCTTTACTTTTCTCAGCTGTTTCTTTCGCATTCTCAATGATTGTCTTAGCTTCTTTACGGCTACCAGCCAATTCATCTTCGCGTTTTTGAGCCAATACTTCTGCTTTTTGACGTGCTTCTTCGGCTCTATCAATATCTGAAGCAATTTTTTCAGCTCTTTCTTCGAAAATGCTTGTAATATTAGACCATGCAAATTTTTTAATCAAGACTAGCAAAAGGATAAAAGAGCCAGCGATTAAAATAAAATTACCAATTAATTCACCTACTGTTACGTGCATCAGTTACTCCTTTCTACTCTTCATCATTAATTTTATTTCCTAGGTACATAGAGGATAATAGTGTAAAGACATAGGCCTGAACACAAGAAATGAACACGGAAAATGCAGTCCAAACTAAGTTTGTCCCAAATGCGATTGGGTACCAAAAAATAGCCTGATGTGAAAGTACAAGAAGCAAGCTTGTCATTACTTCACCTGCAAAGATATTCCCAAAAATCCGCAAAGCAAGAGAAAGGAAATTCGTGACTTCTTCAAGTAGATTCATCGGTGTCATAAATGCAGGAGTTACAAAACCTTTGAGGTATTGTTTAATCCCACGGCGACGAATCCCCTCAATATGCGCCATCACAATAATACAGAAAGACAAGACAAGGTCAAATGAAAGATTTGCAGTTGGCGATGTCCAAAGGTTTGTCCCATCTGTTGTTTGAAGTTTAGCCATCAAACCAAGATTATTGGCGATAACCATAAAAAGAAATAAGCATAAGTAAAAGAGTGAGTAATCTTTCATGTAGTGGGAACCAAGGTTAGGTTCTGTAAATCCAATTACAAAATCATAGAGATACTCTAGTACATTTTGTTTACCTTTGGGTTTCAATGTCATATTACGACTTGCCCAATAGATAAATGCAAAAATCAGAAACACAGACAGCAAAGTCAAGGCTGTCAAAGTTAAATCAAAGGTAACAGGACCAATATTGATGGTTGGATTGATACTTTCTTCCATCTAACATTCTCCCTTCTCCAATTTATATTTCGTTATTTAATAATAAATGAGAAGACAAGAGTTACGAAGAAAGTTCCTTCAATAAAGGCAACCCCTAAAAACATCAAGCTACGAAACTCAGCGATAATATCTGGTTGGCGAGCTACTGATTTCAACAAACCATTCATCAACATACCCTCACCAAGAGATACACCCATACAGGCAAGACATAGACCGAAAAATGTTAAATTCATGACGAATTCTCCTTTTAATTAAAATTTACTTACTTAGTTTAGTCCTAAAAATTAGATTTGTCAACTTTTTACTAACATTGAAAGCGTTTAATGAAAATTATTTACAATTTTACTATTTTTGCGCTTATTATATGGAAAACTTTGTAAAAAACTTGTAATAAATTCGACCATTATCTAGACCTTTCTGAAAAATATTGAAAAAATCCGAGATGAAATCTCGGATGAAAATTGATATATTTTTAAACAAATGCTCTTTTAGTAAGTAGAATTAAAGGGGAAGCTTTCATCTCCTACATGTTTATTAAGCACGAACTGTGACGCTGGTCCCATCTTCCTTATAAAGATTAATAAGCCCCTCTTTAAGAGCGCGAACCATATCTCCTGCTTGAACAGGTTGAGGAACCTTAATAGTCAATAGTTCCATTGGATTTGGAGCGCGATCAATTTTATTGCCTTTGGCATCATGCAAATCTTCAATATAAGTTTCAAAATGACGGAAACCTGGACCGTAAAACTCTACTTGGTCCCCTTCGTTAATAACGTTCCGTTGACGAATGGTTGCGGTTTGTGTCGTATCATCATAAGAAACCACTTCAGCGACAAATTTGTACTCAGGAATTTTACGACGAGCACCAAACAACTGCTCATTTTCAGATGGTGTACCGTAGTAGAAACCTGTTGCCAATTCACGTTGGGCAACCTTCCACATCTCATCAATCAAGTCTTGCTTGATAGCTTCAAATTTTTCTGGACTTTCTAAATAAGCATCAACAGCTGCCTTATAGCAGTTGGTTACTGTTGAAACATAGTGAATAGACTTCATACGCCCTTCGATCTTCAGACTGTCCACACCGTTTTCAATCATATCTGGGATATGGTCAATCATAGACATATCAACGGCTGACATTGAAAATTCTTCTGGAATCTCTCCCTTAAGGCTCTTACGTTCTTTCCCGAATGGCATATCGTAAAGGTCGTATTTCCAACGGCAAGACTGAGAACATCCACCACGGTTGGCATCACGCATACTCATATGATTTGATAGAGTACAACGACCAGAGTAAGAAATACACATAGCTCCGTGGACAAAGGCTTCAATCTCAACATCTGTACGCTTGCGGATTTCAGCTAATTCTTCCATAGAAACCTCACGCGCCAAAACGACACGAGTCAAGCCCAGTTCTTTCCAGAACTCAAGTGTTTCATAGTTAGTGGCACTGGCTTGGGTAGAGAGGTGGATTTCAAGACCTGGTGCTTCTGTTGCCGCAATCATAATCAAGGCTGGGTCAGACACGATAACTGCCGCGATTCCGATATCACGCAGTTTACGGAACCACTCACCAGCACCAGCTTCATTACCTTCGTGCATAACCATGTTGGCAGCTACATAGACCTTAGCTCCGTACTTAGCCGCAAACTGGACGCCTTCTTCCATCTGTTCAAATGTAAAGTTTCCGGCACGGCTACGGAGACCATAGGCCTGACCACCGATAAAGACAGCATCTGCTCCATATTGAACAGCTACCTTTAGCTTCTCTAAAGTCCCTGCAGGTGATAAAACCTCAGGACGTTTTAATGTTTTTGTCATGATTTCTCCTATTTGCAATATAAAAGTTTGACGTTTTTCCTTCTCATTTTATAGTAAATAAGCCATAAAATCAAGCCTAGACAAATTGTTTTGACAATTCTAATCTTTTAGACTGTAGATAACAGAGTTCTAAAAGCTTTGACTTATAACAAACTTCTCAGACCATCATCTCGTGAAAAATTTATACTCAATGAAAATCAAAGAACAAACAAGGCAGCTAGGCGTATAGCAAGGAGAAGCTAAAAATATCCTCCGATACACTACTTTCATCTAGCATATCGGAGGGTTAGCTCTCATAGCAATATTCTTATAGAACACCTACAATCTGGCAACCATAATTAACTATCTTAAACCATTAAAAGCAAGTAAGCATCTGAGGGATTTGCACCTTCTATACTCTATCCCACTTTTGATAAACTAAAAGCGAAAAATTTAGCTTCTAGTCTTCTTTTCTTTTGGCTGCATAAAGAGTAAGCAAGATTCCACTTCCTAAAAGAATTGAAATGACATCTGTTTGGCTTCCAGTATTCGGTAAGGCTACTCTTGTATGATTCGTCATTCTAGAAGTTCCATTATATGGGATTTGAGTATTTGTTTCAGATGTTACTGGAACTGCGTTTGGAATCTCTACAGTGTCAGAGGTATGTGAATCAAGTACAGTTTGATTATTTGTACTTTGGTTGCCTGTTTCTGGTGCACCTGTTCCTGGTTTGTCCGTTCCTGGCTTCCCTGTATTTGGAGTACCTTCTCCTAGAGTGTCTGGTGTTCCGGTTTCTGGCGTTCCCGTATTTGGAGTACCTGAACCCGGAGTGTTTGGTGTGCTTGTACCTGGTTTATCCGTTCCTGGTTTAGTTGTTTCAGGAGTTGGTTTATCCGTTGATGGTCTTTCCCCAGGTTTAATTGGATTTGGTTTCGGTTGTTCTGGTGGTGTTGTTCCAGTATTTCCTGGTTGTACAGGGGTTGGATTCACAGCACAATTACATGTTCCATCCTTACCATCTTTACCATCTTTTCCGTCCTTACCATTCTTCACAACGATTTCTTGTTTTGTTCCATCTGGATTTGTGATGACAATTGTATGACTTCCATCTGCATTCTCTTTCGTTTCAATTGTAGGAGATTTACCGTCTTGGCCATTTTTCACTACAATCTCACGTTTTGATCCATCTGGGTTGGTAATAACAATTGTATGGCTTCCATCAGAGTTTTCTTTTGTTTCAATTATCGCTGATTTACCATCAATACCATCACGACCGTCACGGCCATCTACTCCGTTATAGATATCTTCCTCACTAATCAAAGTATCTCCAGCAGTATAGGTTAAACTATTATCATTATCGTAATAAACTGTAATATGAACGCCAATTGGCTTCGTTGCTGGTTGAGTAGTTGCACTGTCTTCATCCACACTTCTTGCTCTTCTAGCGCTTCGAGGTTGTGCAGGATAAATTGGTTTTAATTCAATTCTTGGAGAACGTCCATCTTTTCCGTTTTCTCCATTTTTAACCGTTGTTGCAATTGGTTCTTTACCATCTGGTTGAGTAATTGAAATTGTATGACTTCCATCTGGATTTGTCACTACACTTACTTCTGGTGTAAAGCCGTCTTTTCCGTCGCGGCCGGCTACTCCAGCTTCACCTTTATCACCTTTTGGTCCGGCTGCTCCAGTTTCACCTTTGTCACCTTTAGCTCCATCGACTCCGTCTTGACCATCTTTAATCACAGATGTTCCTAGAACTGTATCTGTTCCTTCATCAAACTGATTATTGGCATTCTTGTCACTATAGAACGTTAATGTCGTTTCTTTTTTAGTCTCATCACGGTCTACTTTCACT
The DNA here is from genome assembly GCA_905221455.1 of bacterium. Classification (GTDB taxonomy): domain Bacteria; phylum Bacillota; class Bacilli; order Lactobacillales; family Streptococcaceae; genus Streptococcus. The sequence continues at coordinate 69,514 of CAJNDF010000004.1, forward strand.
TTTGGAGTCTCACCATCTTTACCATTCTTAATAACGGTTGATACTGGTTGTCCACCTGGTTGTGAAATCGTAATTGTATGCGTTCCATCATTGTTTTCTGCCACAGTTACAGTTGGTGTAGCCGGCGTTAAGTCTACAACATCTATAGTGATGTCTTTGGTAATTGATTTAGTTTTACCTGCATTTGTCACCGTTACTGGAATATCAAATGCTCCAGCTACTGTCGGTGTTCCAGAGATGGTTTTAGCAGATTCATCATATGTTACACCATTTGGAAGTTTTGTTGTATCCACAGTAAGAGTAACTCCATCTGGAACTGTGAACGTAATTGGACGAAGACTTGTTTTTCCTAGTGCAATCATTTGACGATCATTTTTAATGTCTAATGATACTGGATCATCTACTACCGTTACAGTGATAATCTCTTCCGCACTACCTTTACCTAATGTTTCAGAATCTAATGTTGCTTTTAAACGAACTTTATAGACACCTGGCTTGGTTGGAGTTCCGCTAATTGTACGATTTGCACTGTCATAATGCAGACCAGCAGTTGATTCAAGATAAGAATCTAAGTCTGTTTCTGGTAAATCCACACTTAAATAACGAGCACCTAAATCTGAATGTTCACTGTGAGAAACCACCATATTTTTAATCGTTTCACCCAGACGAATCGTTTGTTCTTTTTCTGTAACATTAATACTTATCGGAAGTGGGCGAACATTAATTTTAATATGTCCCCCATCTACTGGAGATTCTGCCATTTCTGGGAAAGTCGCTTTATATGGAATTAAGTATTCTCCTACTTTAGATGGTGTGCCAGAAATGGTCCTTGTAGCTGAATCATAAGTAACTCCTGGTGGAAGTTGACTTGTATCTACTTCTAATCTAGCTTTAGCATCTGAAGGAGTTAAAACCACATTGTCTATAGCAGTTAGAACAGTCTTCTCTTGTTCCTTATTATCGACCGCTACAGTTAAATCACGCGGCTGCACATCTATCGTTAAGGTTGCACTTGCTGTTGAGTTACCACTAATAGTTGGACTTGTCGCTGTGAATGTTGCTGTATAAGTTCCTACTTTTGTAGGAGTACCTGAAACTGTTTTAGTCGTAGCATCATAGTTCACACCTGGAGGTAACTCTCCAGAAGTGATTGTTAACAAGGCTCCATCAGCTTGTAACTTAATCGGAGGAAGGTCATCTAAAGCTTTTACTGTTTTTGTATTATCAGGAATAGAAAAGTTTAGTGGTACACTGTTTACTGTAATATTGACATACGCATAGGCATACTGGTTATTCCCCGATTTGTCAGTTCTGTATACATAAGCATATGTTTGGAATGTCCCTACTTGAGTTGGAGTTCCTGTTATAGTTTTATTATCTGAGGACCAATTTAGACCATTTGGTAAACTGCCCCCTGTGTAACTTACTGTCGCATTTTTAGGAATTTTAAGAGTAATCGGTGGTATCGCTTCACCTGCAGTATAAGTGTAACTAGCTTCTGGAACACTAAAGTTTCCTGGAGTTACGGTCAAATCAACTACTTTAGTAATGGAAGCTCCATCTTTTGTAGCAGTAACTGGAATCACATAATGTCCTTCATATAATCCAGTACCTGATAATGTTTTGCCATTGCTATCATACAAAACACCATCTGGCAGTGTTCCTACTGTAACCGTTGCGCCTTCAGTAGCTGTTACAAGCATATCTGCGAACTTAGTTCCTTCTGAAACTGTTTGCTTATCATTCGTTATAGATAAAGTTAAATCAGAAACTGGTGGAGGGGTAACTGTATAGGTAAAGCTTGTCTTAATCTGACGACTTTGACCTTCATTATTGGTATAAGTAGCTGTTACAATCGCTCTTTGTGGCGCATCTGTATGTTTTAAAGCATAACCTGTTAGTCCTGTATTGTCAGCATTAGGACTTAGGTAGAGATGTTCTCCATCAGACTCAACTGATAGACTCGTAATCTTACTACCATTTGTCATCGAAACAGGAATAGTAGGGATAGCTTGTCCTTCTTGCCAGCTTTGATTAGAAATAGGATTTAACCCATCCATTACCTCGAACTTATAGGTACGAGCTGGGACATTGGCTCCAAAGTGTCCATCCTTTGCTGTAGATGTAATCGTATAGACACCTGCAGCTAAAGTCTTACCATTTTGTTTGATAATCTTAAATCTAGTAGGATTCTCAGTGTCTTTTGTAATCTCAACCCCATCAGGTTTACTATCAATCGTTAAAGTCGCATTCGCTTTATTCAATACCAAATTTCCTAGATTCTGCTCCTTATCCGAGATAGGTACAGCTACTGGAATTGGATTCGTTACGCGATACAGCTTGTCCGCATCAAACATAACATCAGCATTGGTTAAAGTATGATTACCAGCAGAAGAATTATATTCATTTGGGGTAGATCCATTTGGCGTTGTTTGTGATACTTCCCTAGTAACAATATTTAAATGATGATTGGTTACTCGTCCAAGATTATCCGTCACTTGAAAATCAAGAAAATAGGTTCCAGCTTTATCTGGAAGGTTTTTGAAGTTTAAACGATAGGGTGATTTTTGGTTACCATAGACTCCAGTTATATCGTAGTAATAAACAGTAGTACCATTTGTTAGCATATCACTTCTGCTATAACCAAAGTTGCTGGCAAAGACATTATCTGCTGTTGCAGGGCCATCTTTTACAAATTCAACCTTAACACCTGGACTAGCTCCGGTTTGCTCGAGTTTAGTAATGGTTACCGGCGCAGTATTACCTACAATATTATATTCAGTTCTACTACCTGGTAAAGACAACCAAAGATTAGAAGTATACTGAGGACTATCTGGAGTCGCATCAGCTATCGTTTGTGCTTTAGTAGTAGAATCTAAAAAATAACCAAATGGAGTCACTGTCATATAAGCTGTGTGGCTACGTTCATCGTAGTCAACAGAATTTTCTTCTTTACCCTGACCATAAGCTTCAACCAACTTGTAAGTAGGTGGCTCTTCTATTGTTAAGTTAGCTGTAATTCTAGTGTAGGGATCTGCTTTGGACTGAACTCCAATTGTATAGGTTCCACTTTGAAGCGTATTATCCAAGGTAACAGTCTTGGTCAGATACCGTTCATCTTTACCACCGTCATTAAATACAAACCCTAAGCGTTTCGCATCTGGAGTTAGTTCAACTTCATTGGGTTCAATATTTGTCAAGCCCACCTTATACTTCAATTCTACTGTAGAACCATCTTTTTTAAATTTGTAGTCAGGAATATTACGACCTGTTTCTGCTCCAAAATACCGCTCCAGGGTCATATACGGAGCTTCATTAACAGGCTTTACTGTAACTGTAGTCGTATAGGTTTGATTGTTATAAGTGAAGCCAACATTGTAAGTACCAGGCTCTACCGTAGTTGGAACATTTCCAGATAGGGTGAGAATGTAATCGCTATTTCCTGACGGATTCGTAATATATTTATCTATAATACTTAAACCCAGTTTTTGGGCATCTTCATTTAATGTTGAGCCATATTTTACTGCTGAAAATCGAGAATAATCGGTATTATTTGACGGTGCAAGATCGGTAGAAATATCAAACTCGATTTTAGGTGCAGTTGCTGCTCCGTAGGAATAAACCGTTTTTGATCCTGTTGTCGGGATTAGCACAGCTGGTTGACTCGTCGTCTCTGCATCCAACATATAACTAAGATTGCCTGAATGCCCCATCTTTTTGAGTTGGTTCCAGACTGCCTCGATGGCTTCTGCTAGATTGGTACGAGCTGTTTCAAAGGCTGCATTCGAAGCATCTATTGACTTGAGGGAAGTTCTGGCCTCTGTTAGAAGTTGGTTAGAGCGATACAAAGCTTCTTCGATGGTAGCTTTTTGATTGGAGTCTGTTAGACCGCTCAGATATTTTTCAGCTTCCTTCGTTACTACCTCTGCTTCAGTGATTGTTGTTCCCAACTGGTCCTTGTCAGGATTTGTAACTTCTTCCTTTTCCTCCAATTTCGTCAGAGGAGCCTCTACTAACGGTTTTCTATCGGCTTCTTTATGAACAGTCTCTGCCACTTCTTTAGGCAACATTTCTGGCTGAGCTTTTGAATCCTTTTCTGTAGAAACTTCTTTTCCTGAATTTGAAATGCTTGCTTCAACTGACGGTTGAGTTACAACTGGTTTTTCTGCCCGTTGATCTGACTCAGGTTTAGGAACAACTTGATTTTTATCAATGTCTACAGTAGCTGCTTCTACCTTGGGTTGAGCTACTTCAGCATCTAGGTCCTTTTGCTTTTCCGTATGGACACCTATCACTTCACTGGCGCGTACAACTGGCGCATTGTTTACAGCACCAATAAAGAATTGCCCAATCAAAACAGATGCCACACCGACACTGAATTTTCTAATGGCAAACTTTTGACGTTTTTCGGATTTCACTTCTATTCTCCCTTATTATTTTTTTAAGTTCTTTTATCAAACAATAATAAACATATACTAAATCATAAGCAAATGTGTATATTATTGCCTATTTTACTATTTTAATACTTTCTAAATAAAAATCAATAGATATCCACAGTTTCCTTTCACACCCAAAGTAAGAATAACCACTAATAATAAATTTATCACAAAATAAAATACACAAAAATAATAACTATTTATTTTATTAAGTATTTTTCTCGTTATACGCATATTTACCCCCCCCCATGAAATATTGGGAGTTCTTTGTGAAATATAACATTTTTATTACAAATTTCAATTTCTAGACTCAGAGATAGATAAAGTTCACTTCACAATTATTGTAGAGTGAAAGTTCTTTCTATTTCCCATTTACTGAGTAGCAACTTCATTTCACGCTTGATAGCAAACAAAAAAAGACTCCATAAAATCTGAGATGGATTTTAGCCACTACAGATTTTATGGAGTTTTATTATCTTCATGCTGTTACATCAAGGATTCTTAGCCTAAGTTACTCTTATCTATTATTCCCACTCAACGGTTGCAGGTGGTTTACTTGTAATGTCGTAGACGATACGGTTAACGTGATCCACTTCGTTTACGATACGTACAGAGATTTTTTGAAGGACATCCCAAGGAATTTTGGCAAAGTCAGCTGTCATACCATCGATTGAGGTGATAGCACGGATTGCAATCGTGTAGTCGTACGTACGACCGTCACCCATAACACCAACTGAACGAACACCTGTGTTAACAGTGAAGTATTGCCAGATATCGCGGTCAAGACCAGCCTTTGCAATTTCTTCACGAAGGATAGCGTCTGACTCACGAACAGTTTCCAGTTTCTCCTCAGTTATTTCACCCATGACACGGATAGCAAGACCTGGTCCTGGGAATGGTTGGCGCCATACGATATGGTCTGGCATACCAAGCTCTGTACCAAGGGCACGAACTTCGTCTTTATAGAGAGTGTTGAGTGGTTCAATCAATTCAAACTGCATGTCTTCTGGAAGACCACCAACGTTGTGGTGTGACTTGATCGTCTGAGCTGTGTCTGTGCCAGACTCGATAACGTCTGTATAAAGCGTACCTTGAGCAAGGAATTTCACATCTTTGAGCTTGCTTGCTTCGTCATCAAAGACATAAACAAACTCGTTACCGATGATTTTACGTTTTTGTTCAGGGTCAGAAACGCCAGCAAGTTTGTCAAGGAAACGCTTAGCTGCATCTGCTTTGACGATATTCAAACCAAACTTACCACCAAGCATGTCCATAACTTGATCCGCTTCTCCTTTACGAAGAAGACCGTGATCCACGAAGATACAGATCAATTGATCGCCAATTGCTTTTTGGAGAAGAACCCCAACAACTGAAGAGTCAACACCACCTGATAGGCCAAGAAGGACACGTTTATTACCGACTGTTTCACGGATTTTTTGAATTTGCATGTCGATGAAATTATCCATTGACCAATCGCCTTTAGCCTTACAAATGTTAAGAGCAAAATTACGAAGGATATCATTTCCGTATACAGAATGACGAACTTCTGGGTGGAATTGAATACCGTAAATGTGTTTATCTGGGTTTTCAATGGCTGCATAAGGACAATCAGCTGATGTTCCAGTACGAACAAAGTCAGCAGGAATCTTAGTAACTGCATCACCATGACTCATCAAAACAGTTTGTTCATCAGGGGTTGATTCAAAAAGAGCTGATGGTGTATGAGTAAGAGTTGATTGACCGTATTCGCGATTTCCAGCGTCACCTGCAGGGACAACTTTTCCTCCAAGTTTATGAGTCAATAACTGCATACCGTAACAGATTCCCAAAATAGGAATTCCCAGTTCGAAGATTTCTGGGTCAATATCAAATGAACCATCTTCGTATACAGAGTTTGGTCCACCTGAAAGGATAATTCCTACAGGATTGATTTCACGAACTTCAGCAGCTGAAATTTTATGGCTTTTTAGTTCTGAAAACACACCAATCTCACGGATACGGCGTGAAATCAGCTGGTTGTATTGGCTACCATAGTCCAGCACGATGATTTTTTCTACATCTTGCAAATCAGTTGAAATGTTGCTCATCTTTTTCCTTTCTCAAAAGAAATATCTTTTTCCAATATTCTATCACAAATAAGGGCAAATTACCAACTAATACTCAATGAAAATCAAAGAGCAAACTAGGAAGCTAGCCGTAGGTTGCTCAAAGCACTGCTTTGAGGTTGCAGATAGAGCTGACGTGGTTTGAAGAGATTTTCTAAGAGTATAAACAAGGCGAAGTTTGACTTTTTCTTGTTTATTAGGGTACAATAGAGAAAAGATAGAAATGAAGTGAAAAATATGCTACCTGCTTATATGAAAATCCACGATCAGATTAAAAAGGATATTGACGAGCACCGTTGGGCTATTGGAGAAAGACTCCCAAGTGAACGAGATTTAGCAGAACAGTTTGAGGTTAGTCGCATGACCCTCCGCCAAGCCGTATCTCTATTAGTTGAAGAAGGCGTCTTAGAGCGTCGTGTAGGAAGTGGCACCTTTGTTTCCAGTACTCGAGTACAAGAAAAGATGCGAGGGACAACCAGTTTTACTGAAATTGTTAAGTCCCAAGGCAAAGTTCCCTCTAGCCAACTCATTTCCTACAGAAAAACCATTCCTAATGAGCAGGAAGTTGCCAAGCTAGGAATCTCTCCAACGGAGAATATTATCCGAATGGAGCGTGTCCGCTATGCCGACCAAGTCCCTCTGGTTTATGAAGTTGCTTCTATTCCTGAAAAATTCATTAAGGACTTTAAAAAAGAAGAAATCACCAGTCATTTCTTCCAAACCTTGCAAAAACATGGCTACCGTATTGGTAAATCACAGCAGACCATCTATGCTCGTCTCGCTAAAGAAAAGATTGCCCACTATTTGGAAGTTGAAAAAGGACATGCTATTCTTGGTTTGACTCAGGTTTCCTACCTAGAAGATGGGACAGCTTTTGAATACGTAAAAAGTCAATATGTAGGCGAACGCTTTGAATTTTATCTTGAAAACAATTAATACTCTTCGAAAATCTCTTCAAACCGCGTCAACGTCGCCTTGCCGTAGATATGGTACTGACTTCGTCAGTTTCATCTGCAACCTCAAAACGGTGTTTTGAGCTGACTTCGTCAGTTCTATCTACAACCTCAAAGCAGTACTTTGAGCAACCTGCGGCTAGTTTTCTAGTTTGCTCTTTGATTTTCATTGAGTATAAAATACTACATAAAACCTCTCTGTCACAGACAAAGAGGCTTTTTTATTTTTCTAAGAGTAAATCTTTCAAAGAAATCAGAGTTACTGCAAATAATATCATTGCCATACCAAGAAAATCAATGGGATAAAATTGTTCATTCATAATCAGGAAGGCAAAGAAAACTGCCGAAATTGGCTCAATTGAAGCCAACAAACTTGACTTAACCGGTCCAATCAGACTGGCTCCTTTTAGGAAAGCTGTATAGGCAAAGACAGTCCCGATAAGGATAATACCCGCAAAAGCAAGGAGAAAATCAAGACTAGTCGGGATAGTGGTCTGTAAAACCCCTGTAAAAGGAAGGGCGACCAAACCTGCTATCACCATTCCCACACCAATGACCAAACTGCTCCCCCACTTCTTAATCAAGGCTATGGGCAAAATAATATAAAGGGCGTAAGTCCAGGCAGAAAAGAGACCCCAGAATAGGCCAGAAGGTGTAATGGATAACTGGTCAAGTTGCCCATGGGTCGCAATGAGGAAGGTCCCTCCAATGGCTAATATAATGGAAATAATCTCTGCCATGGTCGGTGCCACCTTATCCTTGATACAGCTATAAATCAAAATCCCAACAGGGCAAACATACTGAAGGACCGTTGCGGTCCCTGCATTGGTTTCCTGAATAGCAGTTAGATAGGCAAATTGATTGAGGAATAGACCAATCAGAGCAAAAATAAGAAGAGACAGCAAACTCTTCTTATCCGTTAAAAAGGCCAGCATTTTATCCTTTGCAGTAGCATAAACCAAGAGCATGAGAATCCCACCAGCGATTAAAAGACGCAAGTTGGTCAAGACCAGAGACGAAATCCCGTGTGCCATCAGGTATTGGCCACTCGTTCCTGACAAGCCCCAAGCAATACCAGCCACAACTGTTAATAGAATCCCTTTTAAACTGTTTGACATGTCTCTCCTTACTCTTCTTTACGAATCAAGTTCATCACTTGATTACGGTCTAAAATCCATTGAGCCCGCTCATCCTTTTCATAGGTACGATTCGATAGGAAAATGGCCGCTTCTTGCTTCTGACGATTCCACATGATAAAGGTACCCGTATAGCCCGTATGGTCTAGCCATTCTCCTTCCAAATTCCATGCTAAAGAACGTTCCTTGTCATCCAAAGGTGAAAAATTTTGACTCAAATCTCTTGCAAAATCATCTGCTAAATAGTGTTCTAAAAAGATTTGTAAGTCCTTTACGGTCGAAAATAAACCAGCACTACCTGCATGTTTGCCCAGGAGACGAGCCTTGGGATCATGCACTATTCCTGCCTTCACACCTCTGACTGTTGGAACAGCACGCTCAACAGGCCCAAACTGGGTATCCGCCATTCCCCAAGGTTTCCAGACTTGCTCCTGTAAAATCTCATCCAAATCCTTATCAAAGATTCTTTCCAAAATAAAACCCAACAGCAAAAAATGGACATCCGAATAAAGAAAGGCTGGCTGACTTCGTCTATTGAGATGAAACATTGCTTCCTTTAATTCTGAGGCTGTTAAAAGATCACGATTGGGAATAAACGGATCAAGATTTGTAGCGTGGGTTAAGAGCTGGCGAATAGTGATGTCTGGATAATCACTCTCAGTTAAAAAATCTATTACAGGTCTGTCAATATCTAATTTGCCTTTTTCCCACAAAAAAGTAAAAACAGTGCCAACCCCAACAACCTTGCTGACACTAGCTAGGTCATAAACGAGTCCTGGCTCAGTATCCAAGCCATGCTCTGGGTCACTCTGGCCTAAATAGAACTCCGTCCATTGATTGTCCTTAAAATACGCAAAAGAGGCTCCGGGATAAATCCCTGCCTCGATTTGTTCTTCTATTTTTTTAATAATCTTGGTCCACTTCATACTGCTTCAAACCACAATTCAACATTATTTCTATCTTTACCAAGGAAGAATTTTTCAGACTTAGGAATAAAATATTCGGTAGACTCAAATTTTTGGCGCAGACTTGCTATATCTAGTTCATTGACCAGGAACTTGAGCATAGACAAGTCCCAGGTAACCGTATTATCCACAGTCAGATCCTGCCCCTGAGCTGGGATAAAACCAAGTGATGTCCCAACTTCAGATGGTTCCAAGTAACTATCGACATCAGTTGGGAGATGTAATTCCATAGAAATCTCAAATTCACTTAAAGAAATTGATGCCAAATCTGTTTGAAATTCAGGTTTTTCTTCTACTTCTACTAGACTTGCTCTGTCATCTTCTGCATGAATCAAAATCAAATCATTTTCTGGTGAAAAAATTTCAAAAGCGTAGCCATTTTGACCTTTATATAATTGATGAATCGAATCTGTTTTAGATAAGAGGCCTTCGATTTCCAAGGGATTTTCTACCTTGACAATCAATCTAGCTAGTTTTTTTCTGCCTTCTACCTTACGAGTACGCATGCTTGGTGCTTCTTCCAAAACCAGCTTTTCAAGCCCTGTTTGGTCCCCTAGTGACAGAAAGGCAGACTCTTCTAATAAGGCCTTCATTCCAAGGGTTTCAATATAAAATGTTTCATTTAATTTTCTATTATTAACTTTTAAAGTAGGAATAATCCGTACAATCTGATTTACATTCATAAATTCCTCCGTCACTTTTTATTTTATAGGATTTTAGAATTTTTTACAAGATATTATGCTCAAATTTACAGATTTTTCGTAAAAATTTCATCTAAAAAACCGAGGATTTCCCCGGTTTCAATTTCTTATAGGTAAAGGAATTTGAAGATAGCTACTGCCGCAATTGCTGCTGCGATAGGTGCTACTACTGGTACCCAAGAATACCACCATTTTGAATCGCCTTTGTGCTCACCAAGAACTGATTTTGGAAGGAAAGCATGAAGGAGACGTGGTCCCAAGTCACGGGCAGGGTTCAAGGCAGGTCCTGTAGGTCCACCAAGTGATGTTACTAAGGCCATAACAAGGAAACCAAGCGCCAAGTGAGCTACTGAAAGTCCTGAAGCAGTATGTGGTGCTACTTGGGCTTTGATTGCTAAATCAGAAAAATCAACATTTTGACCTGCTTGACTAGCCATTTGTTTCATGTATTGAAGCACTTCAGAACCAAAGAAGTTTTTAGTCATACCAAGGGCTGCAAAGAAAAGAACAAATGAACCAACAAACTCATTTACAAAACCATTAACAGTTGCTGCAAAATGTGATTCTTTTGTACCATTATCCAAACTTGAAATTGTTGAGAAAGTACCCAAGATGTTGTTTGGATTTTCAGTTTTCAAGTAATATGGGCGGTGTGTTGCCACAACCAAGGCTTGACCAAAGATAGCACCCAAAACTTGGGCGATAATATAAGGCGCAACTTGTGCCCAAGGGAAGAGACCGCTGATTGCAAGTCCAAGAGTGAAGGCTGGGTTGATGTGGTTTCCAGATACGTTACCAAACATCAAGGCTGGGATCATAACCCCCATACCGTAACCAACAGCGATAACGATCCAGCCACTTTGGTGACCTTTCGTACCTTTAAGTTCAACGTTGGCAACTGCACCATTTCCAAGAATGATCAAAATAGCAGTTCCCAAAAATTCAGTGGCATATTTAATTGCCCATGTGAAATCCATTTGATAGATTCTCCTTAAAATTTTTTAGACAATCCTTATTCTATCAATTTTTACATCTTTTAGCAACTACTTTCCCAAAAGATTATATAAGAAAGCGGTTTTATTTCTTATAAAAAACAAAAGGATTAAGAAAGTCATTATCCTTAATCCAAAAATTCTTATTCTTGACGTTGTCCGAAATCTGCAATCATCTGCTCCATTTCTTGTCGACTCGGAGTTGTCAGCATATAAAGGTAATCTCCTTGAAGTTCTGCGAAGGCCGCTGGCATGATTTTTTTAACCTTGAACTGCTGGCTATATTTGGCAAGCAAGTCCTCCTCAGAATAGACATAGTGAGCATTTGCACGGCGAGAAGTAGCCAAACAATACTGCGGTTCAAACTCTGACACTGGGAACTCTTCTCCTACGACAATTGCCGCATAGCCTCGGTAGAGGTCCAAGGAATGAGCAAAGTTATAAACATCAATGGTAAAACCACCTGCAGGACGGTTATTGTACTCAATGGCAATGTAATCGTCTCCTTCGCGGAAGAACTCGATATGGAAAAAGCGCTCTTTCATACCAAATTCCTTGACAATGGCCTCACCATATTTACGTAATTTAGGATCCATATCCTTGAGAACGTAATAAGAATTGTCCATCTTATACATCATGAGATCAAGCGGTGTATAGGCGTAGTCGAAGGTTGTTGAGAAGACGATGTTGCCATCCTTGTCCACGAGCCCATCAAAGGTACAGATTTCACTAGAAGTGACAAATTTTTCAAAGAAGTAAACGGTCGAATGATCCCATTCTTCTTTGAAGTGATGGATATCGTCTTCTGTCTCAAGCTTAAATGTTGCGGCTGCTCCCACTCCATTATCTGGTTTGGCAATCATTGGAAGGCCGATTTCTTTCACTGCTTGATCCACATCTGCTTCCGTTTTGATAACAGCTCCAGGGACTACAGGGACACCTGCTTTTTTGAAAAGTTTCTTCATTTCAGACTTATATTTCGTCTTTCTGAGATCCTCTGGTTTGGCACCAAAAACATTGAATTGCTCACGAAGACTTGCATCCAACTCAAGCCAATATTCATTGTGAGATTCAATGCGGTCAATTGGGCCATGCTTATAAAAGAGAAAAGCAACTGCACGTTTGACTTCGTCTATGTTCTCAAGATTGTCAACGCGGAAATACTCGGTCAGGCTATTGCGTAAAGGCTCATCCAATTGCTCGTAAGGTTCCTGACCAATTCCCAAGACGGTAATGCCTTTATTGGCTAGTTCGATGGTAAACTGTTGAAAGTTTTGTGGATAGTAGGGAGAAATAACAAGGTAATTCATAGGTAACTCCTTTTATAAATAGAGATTGCCGAGGAAATAAGGCATTTGTTTGCGCCACCATTCCCAGTCGTGGGCGACATCATGTCCCCATTCAGCAAACCAGGCTGGAATTTGTTTCTGGTCAAAGGCTTCTTTGAGCTTGTAAAAGGATGGCAAGCCGTCTTGTTCCCAGGCTCCAAGACCCGTACACAGCACAATCTCTGCCTGACGGTAGCGGTCAATAAACCAGCCGTCGTTTTGGTTCCAGATATAATCTACTGGCGAATTTTGGTAAATAGCATCATCATTGTAGTAATCGCCAACGAAGAAACGTGCGTCGTAAACACCACTGAGGGCAATCACCTTGGTAAAGACATCTGGATGCTGGAGGAAGAAATTGAGTGCATGGTAGGCGCCCATTGAGCAACCTGTCGTCATCATGCCATCAAACCAACCTGTCTTGTGCTTGATAAAAGGAATGGCCTCCTCAATCACATAACGCTCGTAGGCACGATGCATCTCCGCCTGATCATGACCATTTTTCCAAGTGGCCAACCAGCTCTCACTATCCACACTAGATAAGGTAAAGAACTGAACACGGCCTTCCTCGATAAAGGAAGCACAGGCATCAATCATACCAAAATCATAATATTCATTGTGACTACCACCAGATGAAGCAAAGACCACAACTGGAATCCCAGCATGACCATAACGGTTAAGGTACATTTCACGGTTAAGATTGCCACTCCAGTGGCTAAGATGTTCAATATGCATATTTTCTCCTTTCTTACTTTACCAGTTTTCTGCAAAAAATCTCAGACAATCTGGTAAATTCTCCGACCAAGGGATTTCACTATGGATGGCACCAGACTGAACTTTTAAGACAAGATTGCCCAAGTGTACTCCTCCTGCTATCAAATCATGGTAATAGCGAAGCGAAGAATCGATATAGGCTTGTTTGATATTGCCAGCCATCAAGGTCTTGTCTGTATCATCTGCTTCTTCCGTTCCCACATAGATGAAGATACGCTGATCAGGCGATAGTTTCTTGCGCTCGATATAGCGGTTAAAGGCTTCTTGGTGGAGCCAGTTGGCAGATGAAAAGACACCCAAGCAACCAATTTGGTTTTGGTATTCCAAACCGATAAACTGGGTAATATTGCCTCCTAGTGAGGAACCAATCATGGCTGTATGCTGGCGGTCTGCTTTTGTACGATAAGTTTCATCAATAAAAGGCTTGACCACCTCCATGACAAACTCGGCATACTCCACACCCTTACCGCCAAACTGCTGCCCTGGGATTGGAGATTCTTGGAACTTCCAAGCTGCATACTCATTCATCCGCCCCATTCCATCATTGTCAATGGCTACGACAATCATGCGACTGATATCAGGATTACGCTTAATAGCTGGGATAATCTTCCATGAATGACCAATGAAAGACTCCTTACTGTAAAAAACATTTTGCCCGTCATGAAAGTATACAACAGGATAGGAACGATCCGTGTCTTTCTCATAATCTTTAGGTAGAAGAACACGCACACGGCGCTCCTTACCTGTATAAGGAACCTTGAGTTTGTGTTCTTTCATTTTTAGATAAAAGTAGGATTGATTCATTGTCAGAAAACTCTCTATATTCAAAATTTATTCTTATTATATCACAGTTTAAGAAAAAAAGTCAGCTTTTCTTCCATTTTTGGATTAAAAACTAACTTTTTCATTTAATTTTCTAAATTCTTTTGGATTTTCTGATTAGAGCAGATTGTCAATCAAGTCATCTACTTCATCTTTTTCAGCCTGCGGTGTGATCTCAGTAATAATAATCCCTGCTACTGCTCGTTCAACCAAGCCTTCAACATCCATACGGGCTTCATACTGCTCTGCGTTCTTAATTTTAGGATTGGTCTTAGGACGGTCAGGTGCAAAAATGGTACAACAGTCTTCAAACGGTTGGATTGAAATGTCAAAGGTATCAATTTCCTGGGCGATGTCAATGATTTCCAACTTGTCCATGGTAACCACAGGACGAATGATGGGAGTATTGGTCACAGCGTTAATCGCCTGCATACTTTCAAGAGTTTGGCTGGCTACTTGACCAAGACTTTCCCCATTGATGATAACCAAACCATTTCGGACCTCACGGATACGGTCGGTAATCCGCATCATAAAACGACGCGTCAAGGTCATCAAATAAGCTTCTGGCGCCTTGGCCTTAATTTCCTCTTGAATCTCTGTGAAAGGCACTTCGATAAACTGGATATTTCCCCCAAACTTGGTTAATTTACGGGTCAAGTCTTGGGCTTTTTTAAGGGCTCCAGGACTCGTGTAAGGTGGGCTGGCAAAATGAACAGCCTCAATATCCACTCCACGTTTCAAAGCAAGATAACCTGCTACAGGGGAGTCAATCCCTCCTGACAACATAAGCATCCCTTTGCCTGATGTTCCTACTGGTAATCCACCAGCCCCACGAATGGTTTCATAAGAAATATAAGCAGCTTCCTCACGAATCTCCACCTGAAGATTGATGTCAGGACTTTTCATTTGAGCTTGCACGTTTGGAATTGCTTCGAAAACAGCCCCTCCAAGTGTTTGATTGAGTTCACGACTATCGAGTTCAAAATTGTGGTCGCTGCGCTTACTTGAGATTTTAAAGGTCATTCCTCCCTTGTAGATGTCCTGCATAATCTCTTGAACAGAAGACTTCAGAACTTCTACAGACTTTTCGACCTTATAAACAGGAGAAAAATTTTGAATCCCGAAAACTTGTTTGAGTGATTCTGCTACTGCTGTGTAATCCGCCCCATTGAGGTAAGCGTGGGCACGGTCGCGATCAGCGGTTACTTTTACTTGGGGATAGATAGACAAAACGTCTGAAATATTATTGCGAAGTTTATTGATGAAACGCATACGGTTTTTACCCTTGGTTGACAACTCTCCGTAGCGAATCATAATTTCTGAATACTGCATGAATGCTCCTATCTTACTTTTCTAGTTTGATTGTAAATTAATTTTAGCTTGGTCAAAAACTGCTCGACCTGACTCATATCATTTTCCAGGTCTAGGCTAAGACGTACAGCTGACTGGGCCTTATCTTTGTCCACTCCCATGGCAATCAGAGTTCCTGCAGGTTTCCCAGCCTTGGACGAACAAGCAGAGGTCGTTGAAATAAAAATATCATAGTCTTCAAAGGCGTGAACAATGACCTCACCACGAACACCCTTAATTCCAAAAGTTAGGATATGAGGGGCAAAATCTTCCTCATCTGAAAAGACAAAAATATCTGGATAGTCGAGAAGAGCTTGGCGAATCACTGCCTTCATCTGCCCAGTCTTGCTAGTAAAGATATCTAGCTTTTCCATAGACAAACGGAGGGCCTTAGCTGTCGCAGCAATCCCTGCTACATTTTCAGTTGTCGAACGATAATCGTGCTCCTGACCACCACCTGTTAAAAGGGGCGTAATTTTCTTACCAGACTTGATATAGACAAAACCAACACCACGGATACCATGAAACTTATGACTCGAGAAGGTCGCGAAATCCACTCTATCAGTTAGATACTTTTCAGTTGGAATCTTAGCAAGTGCTTGAACCGCATCAACGTGGAAGGAAATAGTTGGCTTGTCTGCCAATAGTTTTGAAATAGCCTCAATGGGCTGAACAGAGCCGATTTCATTGTTCACAGCCATGATAGAAATGAGAGTCGTATCAGGTCGTATCAAACCTGCTAGAGCTTCAACATCCACAAATCCTTTCTCATCTACTGGAGAAAAATCCACTTCAAAACCTTGAGATTTCAACCAGAGAGCTGACTCTTTGACTGCCGGATGTTCAATGGCTGATACGATGATGTGCTTGCCAAACTGGGCTTTTTCAAAGGCCACACCTTTGAGAATCCAGTTATCCCCTTCTGTTCCACCAGAAGTAAAGAAGATTTCCTCACTTTTCTTGCCAATCAAATCTGCAATCTGTTGACGGGAAGCATCTAAGATTCGTGTTGCCTGGTCTCCCAAACGATGGAGACTAGATGGATTTCCTAAAATTTTTGAAGCCACCTGCATATAGGTTTCAAGGGCTTCAGGATAAGGCTTGGTCGTTGCCGAATTATCAAAGTAAATCATGTTTTCTCACGCTTTCTAAAATCACTCCTTCTATTGTATCATGAAACGGAGCCTGCGACAAGAAAGGGCAATTCCTCTTTTTTTAAGATTTTTTTAAAGAAATGCGGTATAATAAACTTTAATTAAAGGAGAGAATGTATGTCTAATTATCGTAGAACTTCAAAACCAAAAACAGAACACATCAAAAAAGGCTTCACGGTCTTTCAAAAAACCGTTGCTACAATCGGTAGTATCCTTGGCTTGATTACTGCGACTATCACGATCATGAACGCCTTGGATAATAACAAAAATACTAAAAAAGAACCTACGACAAGCCAGACGACAACCATTGTCAAAGAAATTCAAAAGGAAGCCCCTAAGGAAAACACCAGTCCCAATAAGGAAACTAACACTACCCAAGAAAAAACACAACAAGAAGAAACGCCAAAATCTAGCGTCAAGGAAGATAAAAAAGAAGAGCAGAAAACATCAACTCAGGACTCTACTACTCCTGCTCCTACTCCAAGTAAACCTGCCGCTGATAATGAAAAACAGTCCAATACTCCAACTTCGGAAAATAAAACAAATCAATAATCACTAAAATAGCCTCCTTCCAAACTTGGAAAGAAGCTATTTTTTTTATTGTTGTAAAACTTTTCTTGGTTTGGTACCTTCAGCTGGACCAATGACACCTGCCATCTCCAGTTCTTCCATGAGACGGGTCGCACGGTTAAATCCAACTGATAAACGACGCTGAATCATGGAGGCGCTGGCTTTCTGGGTTTCGATCACCAAAGCCTTGGCTTCTTCAAAAAGCGGATCCCCACCAGATTCACCATCTGAAAATTCACCTTCATTTTCAGAAACCTCACCTGGATCAAAACTCTCATCGTAGTCCGCATCTGCCTGAGCCTTGATGAAGTTTACAATGCGTTCGACATCATCATCCGAGATAAAGGATCCTTGCAGACGAACTGGATGATTTTCATCAATCGGTTTAAAGAGCATGTCGCCTCGACCAAGCAGTTTTTCTGCTCCATTTTCATCCAAGATAGTACGGGAGTCTGTCCCTGATGAAACCGCAAATGCCACACGTGACGGAACATTGGCCTTAATCAGACCAGAGATGACATCAACGGATGGACGCTGGGTTGCAAGAATCATGTGAATCCCAGCGGCACGCGCCTTCTGTCCAAGTCGGATAATAGCATCTTCCACTTCCTTGCTAGCCACCATCATAAGGTCAGCCAACTCATCCACAATCACAACAATGAGTGGCAGTGGAATCTGCTTGTAGTCAGATTGAGCATTGAACTCTTCTACCTTGGCATTAAAGCCTGCAATGTTACGAACTCCCACCTTGGCAAAAAGTTCATAACGATTTTCCATTTCATCCACAACCTTTTGCAGGGCCTTGCTGGCCTTGCGTGGATTGGTTACAACTGGAATCAAGAGATGAGGAATGTCATTGTAAACCGATAACTCAACCATCTTGGGGTCAACCATCATAAATTTGACTTGGTCTGGTCTTGCCTTCATGAGAATGCTAGCGATAATACCGTTAACTGCTACTGACTTCCCTGAACCCGTTGAACCTGCGACTAGCAAGTGGGGCATTTTAGAAAGGTCAAAAGCTCTTGCGGTGCCATTAACCGCCTTCCCTAAAGGAATTTCCAAGAGATTTTCTGCTTTCGTTTGAGATTGTTCCCAAAGTTCTCGGAAAGATACAGTGGCAATCTCGGAGTTGGGTACTTCTATTCCAACTAAGGATTTCCCTGGGATAGGTGCTTCGATTCGGACATCCTTGGCAGCCAAAGCCAGAGCAAGGTCATCTGCTAGATTGGAAATGCGGTTGACCCGTACACCCACTGCAGGCTTGACTTCATACTTGGTCACTGATGGCCCAATTTCGGCCCGTTCAACCGTTACCTTGATACCAAAGCTAGCAAAGGTTTCTTCTAGAATTTTGATGTTTTCTCGGACGATTTTCTTTTCTTTAGACTGGTCCTTTGGTTTATCTGGGGCAAAGAGTTGTAAGCTTGGAAGTTTGTATTCAAGGGCTTCCTTAGCTGAAAAATCAACCTGTACATCTTCATCATCAGAGCTATCTTCCTCTTCAGCGAATTCAAGCTCTGGTTGAGGCAGGATGATTTCTGGTTCCACCCACTCTTCTTCAGGTATAGGTGGAAGATCCTGCACAACTTCCTCTGTCAGAATTTCGCCCGTTTCCATATCGACAGGAGGAAGATTGAGCAAGTCTTTCTCAGCCGCTTCTTTTTCTAATCTAGCCTCTTCCTCAGCCTTTTGACGAGCTTTTTCTTCTTGTTTGACAAATCGTTCCTCTTTTCGACGCTCATGCCCTTCCCGCCATTTGGCAAAGCCTCTGCTGAAAAATTCAGCAATATCGTAAACAGACCAAGGACTAACTATGAGAGCGCCTGCTAAAATCAAGATAGAACCAATAAAGTAAGTACCGATATTTGAGAAGAGAAAGGCGATTGGCATATAAAGAGCAACACCAATCAATCCTCCTCCAGCAAAACTGGTCGTTCGAAAACCTGTCAAATCAGTCACAACCTGAGCCATAGTTCCTTTTAAGACCGACTTGTCCAAACCATATTTCCAAACTAAGTAGGCTTCAAAAATCAGGAGCAAGCCCGCAAATATAGTGAAAAAGCCAGATAGAAGCCCTTCCTGTTTTCGTATCCACTTAAAAAAGAAGAGATAGATCAAGAGGGCAAATATTGCCAGATAAGCTAGGCTACCCACCAGCAAGCGAATTAAATTATAAAGGGTTATACCTGCAGCCCCTAATTTAAAGGCTGCGAAAATCAATAAAATCGCGATTCCAAGCGAAATCAACATTCGTTGAATCGCTTCTTTTCTTTCGAGTTCTGCTTTAGACGGTCTCCGTCTTGTTTTACTTGTATTTTTGTTTGCCATTCTTCTATTATACCATATTTGACAGACATTTCGGAAAGAGAAAAAGACTGCACCAAACGGTACAATCTTTTCATTTTCTATCTAATTTTTATGCTTGTGGTTTGCGGAGGTAACCATAAACCACACCACTTACGATTGCTCCTACCAAGACAGAGGCAAGGTAAAGAAGAGCATTTGAAGTAAGGGCGATAACGAAGATTCCTCCGTGTGGCGCCATGAGTTTGATCCCAGCAAGACCAACGAGTCCACCTGCTACTGCTGAACCAAGGATGAAACTTGGAATCGCACGAGCTGGGTCTGCTGCACCAAATGGAATCGCTCCCTCAGTGATAAATGACAAGCCCATGATGATGTTTGTCAAACCAGAGTTGCGTTCTTCTTTGGTAAATTTATCTTTGAAAAGAAGAGTTGCGACAAAGATAGCAAGTGGTGGCACCATTCCTCCAGCCATAACTGCTGCCATAGCTACAGAACCACCTGAAGAAACAGTTGCTGCAAGCGTACCTGTACCAAAGACATAAGCAGCTTTGTTGACTGGCCCACCCATGTCAACAGCCATCATTCCACCAAGGACGATACCGAGAAGGACAGCTGAACCGCCTCCAAGACTACCAAGGAAATCATTCATAGCAGTGTTGATTGCTGCCATAGGGATGTTAACAGCCAACATGACAAATCCTGTCAAGATTGTTCCAAGAAGTGGCAAGAGAAGGATTGATTTGGCACCTTCAAGTGAACGAGGAACTTTAACGTATTTCTTGATAGCAAGCACCAAAGCACCTGCGATAAATCCACCCACAAGGGCACCTAGGAAACCAGATGAGACACCTGCAAGAGTTGAAGTTGCTTCACCACCTGCGGCATAAGGGATTTTACCAAAGGCAAAACCTTCTTTGGCAATAGCACCAGCCACGAAACCAGCTACCAAACCTGGTTTTTCAGCGATAGAGTAGGCAACATAACCTGCAAAGACTGGAAGCATCAAACCAAAGGCTGCACCACCGATTTTCATGAACATAGAAGCTAGCTCATGGTAAGAACCAAGATTTCCAAGGTTTTCATTTGGCACACCCAAAGCACCATCAATCAAGAAGGCAAGTGCAATCATGATACCACCACCGATAACGAATGGCAACATTTGAGATACACCACTCATCAAGTGTTTGTAGAAAGCACCACCAAGGCTCTGTTTTTCATTACTTGTTGTTGCAGCTTTTGCTCCATTTGCGGCACGGTAGACTTCCGCATCCCCAGAAAGAGCCAAGTTAATCAATTCTTCCGTTTTACGGATACCATCAGCAACTGGACGATTGATCAATGGTTTGCCATCGAAACGATCCATTTCAACAGCCTTGTCTGCTGCGATGACAACAGCTTTAGCCTTGCGGATATCTTCTGCTGTCAATTGGTTCCCAACACCACTGGCACCGTTGGTTTCAACCTTGATCCCAACACCCATTTCAGCAGCCACTTTTTGAAGGGCTTCTTGGGCCATATAAGTGTGGGCAATACCTGTCGTACAAGCTGTAACAGCTACGATAAAGTCACCAGATTCATTGGCAGGCGCTTGAACAGGCTCCTCAGTTTTTTCTGAAGCTTGGTCAAAAAGTTCAATAACTTGGTCAGCTGACGTTGCTTGACGAAGCTTGTCAGCAAAACCGTCTTTCATCAAGTATTGAGACAATTCTGCCAAGGCAGCCAAGTGAGTGTCATTTGCACCTTCTGGAGCCGCAATCATAAAGAAGAGATCAGTTGCTTGTCCATCCAAGCTCTCATAGTCAACTCCCTTGTTTGACTTAGCAAAGAGAACAGTCGCTTCTTTGACAGCAGCGTTTTTGCTGTGAGGCATAGCGATTCCGTCACCCAAACCAGTGGAAGTCAGAGCTTCACGCGCCAAAATACCTTCTTTAAATGTTTCAAAATCTGTCACATAACCGTGATCTACCAAACTTTTAATCATCTCTTCGATGACAGCTGTTTTTTCAGTTGCCTGCAAATCCAGCAACATGACATCTTTTCTCAATAGGTCTTGAATTTTCATCGTTTTTCTACCTCAACTTTTTCATATGTTTCTTTAATAAATTCTGCTGTTGCCAAGTCATCCGAGAAGGTCGTTGCCGTTCCGCAAGCCACTCCCCATTTAAAGGCTTCTACTGCGTCTTTTGATTTGATAAATTCACCTGTGAATCCAGCCACCATAGAGTCACCAGCTCCGACTGAATTTTTCACTGTTCCCTTAATTGGTTTAGCAAAGTAAGCTCCCTCAGATGTGACAAGAAGGGCACCATCCCCAGCCATAGAGATAATGACGTTTTGAGCACCTTTAGTCAGCAATTCTCGAGCATATTTCTCGATTTCATCTAAACTTTCAAGTTTCACTCCAAAGATAGCTCCAAGCTCGTGATTATTTGGTTTGACCAAAAGTGGCTGGTAGTCCAAACTATCAATCAAGGTCTGACCTTCGAAGTCACAGACCACTTGAGCACCCGTCTGGCGCGTTAAGGAAATCAAGTCCTTATAAATGACATTCCCTAGATTTTTAGCACTTGAACCCGCAAACACAACTGTATCTTCTGCAGTCAAACTAGACAAAATAGCTTTCAATTCTTCTAACTGAGCTGGTTCCACGTTTGGACCCGTTCCGTTGATTTCTGTTTCTTGATCCGCTTTGATTTTAACATTGATACGAGTATCTTCTGCCACTTGGACAAAACGTGTCTCGATTTCTTCCTCTGCAAGGGTATCTGTGATAAATTTACCAGTAAATCCTCCGATAAATCCAGTCGCTGTATTAGGAATATCCAAGCGTTTCAAGACACGACTGACATTGATTCCTTTCCCACCAGCAAACTTATCATCACTGTCCATACGATTGACACTACCCACTTGGACTTGGTCCAAGCGCACGATATAGTCAATGGATGGATTAAGTGTGACTGTATAAATCATACTTCTATTACCTCCGTTTTCTCCTTAATAACCTGCAAGAGCTCATGCCCTTGACTTGTGATAACAATTGCTCGTTTAAGTGGTGCTACCTTGGCAAAGCAAGTTTGTCCAATTTTTGACGAATCCACCAAGACATAAGTCTGTTTAGCATTCTCCAAAATGGCTCGCTTCACAGCTCCCTCCTCCATATCAGGAGTCGTATAATAACCATCGTCTACACCATTCATCCCGATAAAGGCACGGTCAAAGTGCAATTGGTTAATCTGGTTAAGAGCAACGCCCCCGATACTAGCATCCGTCGCTGTCTTGACGCTTCCTCCAACCATGACAGTCGGAATCTGCTTTTCAACCAACTGAGCTGCATGGTGAATGGAGTTGGTCACGACTGTAACATTCTTATTGACCAATTCATGAATCAAAAAGGCTGTCGTTGTTCCAGCATCGATAAAGATGACATCTTGTTCCTTAATCAGAGAGGCTGCCTTCTGAGCAAGCAACTTCTTCTCTTGAAGGTTTTTGACAGATTTTTCTTGAATGGTTTCTTCTTCCTGTAAGGAGTGGGGGAGTTCTGCTCCACCATGCACGCGACGAAGCTTGTTTTCTGCTTCCAACTCATCCAAGTCTCTTCGAACCGTTGATTCTGACGTTTCTAGCAAACTAACTAATTTTTCTAGAGAAACTACATGATGTTGATTTAACTCCTCTAAAATCAGCTGCTTCCGCTCTGTTTTTAACACCGAACCACCTCCTGTTATCGTTTACACTATTCATTCTATCACACTTTCTTTCAAAGTCAAGCATTTTTTATCACTTTCTTTCAAATTCTATCATTTTTCTTATTTCCAGAATTTTTATTGCAAGATAAGAGCCTTTATGGTAGACTATTTGAGTAAGTATTGGAAGATTACTCAAGAGGCTTAAGAGGCCGTGTTGGAAACGCGGTAGGCGTGTAACAGCGTGCGTGGGTTCGAATCCCATGTCTTCCGTGGAAAAACATATTTTCGGATGCGACAAATGTTGTATCCTTTTTTGTATCCCTTTTTTAAAAAAGAGGGTCTGCTTTAGGGTCTGTTTCTGACTCCTTTTGTGACTCCCTTTTTAGCAAAAGAATACCAAGGAATACCAAAAACAAAAATAAAAAACGTTGATTTAACAACGTTTTACCAAGGAATGCGAAAGAATGCAAAGGAATAATGGAGCCGGTGGGAGTCGAACCCACGTCCAAACACCTGCCAACATATTTGTCTACAACCATAGGTTATGTATTAGTTTAACAATCCCTCGACACATAACTCAAGCCTAGAAACTGCGAGTCTATCAATCTCTTATCAAGTCGCTAGACAAGACTTGATCGTATCTCGCTAATAATAAGACCTGTCATTGAACACGAGCAATCCAAATCGGGTCACGCCTGCTGGTTTTTAGGCAGCTAGAGCGTAAGAAGTGTTATTTTTTGCAGTTATATTTAACTGAGCGTTTACGTCGCCACACGAGTCGCAAAATATGCCTCATAATGCCTGTCGAATCCGTAACGACCCCAAAAGACAGTAAAACCATTATACCTTATCTAACACAAAAATGCAAAAAAGAAATCAACTAACTACACAAGATAGTCTTTCAAAGCTTTTGTCAAAACCTGATAACCAGCAATACTGAGGTGCAGTCCATCAGTTGTATAGTCTTTTTTTAGTTGGCCTGCCTGGTCTGTCAAACTATCAAAAACTGACACAAATTCTACCTGCATATAGGCAGAAGCAAGCTCTTGATAGGCTTGATTCCACTCCTGAATTTTTTCATTTGTGCGGATATAGACAGTCTGCTTGTACTCTTCTCCCTCATTGACAGGCAAAATGGAAAGCAATTTAATCTCTGTCAATGGATAATCGCGAGCAATGGATTGAATGATCGCTTCGAGATTATTGAGAGCATCATTCAAAGGCACATCTTTTCCGATATCGTTCGTCCCAATCAGAAGGACAATTTTATCTATCGCTCCACCATAAAGATGAGCATCAAGGTTATCTAGCAACAGCCCTGTCTGATATCCTCGAATGCCTCAATTGACAATCGTCTTTGCATTCCCAAACAACTCCTGCAGAGGGTAATATTCGACAATGGAATCCCCAATAAAGAGAATATCTGGCTCTACAACTGACACTTGATTTAGGTAACGATACTTGATTTGGATTTTTTCTTGTTCCTTTAGGAGCCAATTTTCTAATAACTGTACTGCCACTTCATTCTCCTTTTTCTAACCAATTTTCCAAGACTTGATAAACTCCTCCTTGGCTATTGGCTGGCGCTAGAGCAGTCGCCACAGCTTTGGCCTTATCATCAGCATTTTCCATCGCATAGGCAATTCCAGCCATTTCAAGCATTTCAACGTCATTTTCACTGTCACCAAAAGCCATAATTTCTTGGGAGTTCAAGTCCCAACGCTTGAGTAATTCTTCCAAGCCCCATGCTTTATGAATTCCCGCTTGGAGGATATCAATGCAACCATATCCACTCGATACAGCCCGGACACGACCATCAAAGAGGTCATTAATCTCTTCCAAGACCGAACTCAAACGCTCCTCGCCAACAACCATGCTCATCTTGAGAACACCACCAAAGAGGTCAGAGGTTAACTCATCCACAAACTGCATCCGTTGGTAGAATTTTTCAATCATTTCTGGAGTCATAAAACTTTCAAGTTCTGTAAAAATCGTTCCTTCCTTGACGAAACCACCCTTCATACCCGTTACAACAAATTGATTTTGACACTCTAGATCCTTGAAATGAGCCAAAGCCTTGTCGACAATGGCATCATCCCAAGTCTGAGCTTGAATCAATTCGTTGTTTTCAAATATACGAGCACCGTTGGCAACAACCAGAACCACTCGATCCACCAAGTGCCCCAGTAATTGCCTCATGCGGTGAATTTCATTGCCCGTCGCAATGACAAAACGAATACCCTGTTGATCCAACTGATCTAAAATCTTTTCCAAGCGCGGGAGATCCAGCTGGCCTCTAGCATCCAGCAAGGTCCCATCCATATCCGTCGCAATTACCTTAATAGTCATTTCATTTCCTCTGGATTCAAGCTAATCCCACTTCAATCCCACATGTTCGTTCATTTCTTTGTAGGCTGTATCAATTCGTTCCTTAGTTGCTTCATCTAACTGGTCACGATGACTACCACCCTCTATGAAATCTTCCAAGATATAGGTTTGATAATGATATAAAGGATAGCCTTCTGGTGAAAAGGTTCCCTTTGGTGTTCGATTGACCCAAGTAGGATGAGCTTTAGCTGTTCCGATAGTTGTTTTTCCATCCTTCTTCTTAATGGTCACGTCCATGAGAACGCCACGTTCAGTCCACTTAGCATTTTCTTCATCTCCCATAGATTCAATCCGTTGATTGGAAATGAAGTTCCCCATTGAATAGATAATGAGTTTCTTGTCTCCATCTTTTTCAACCGTTTCAGATGGTTCAACAACGTGAGGATGCCCTCCAAAGATGATATCCGCCCCCCAATCAATCATCTTGTGATAAAGAACTTTTTGTTCTTCAGTTGGTTCCAATCGATACTCGACACCCATTTGAGGCATGATAATGGTGATATCCGCTTCCTTTTCCGCCCGTTCAATTTCAGCCTTCATCTTATCTTCGTTTAAATCTGAAAGATAACGATTATAGTCTTCCTGAGAAATATACTGCTCAATTCCATTAAATCCATAAGAATAAGCCAAAAGTGCAACCTTAATACCATTCACTTCCTTAATGACCAGCGGAGCCTGATCACGTGGTTCGTGCGTATAAACTCCTATTGGAGTGATTCCAGCTTTCTCAATAATATCGGCCGTTGAAATAACTCCCTCAATTTGCGAATCCAAAATATGATTATGAGCCAAATCTAGCACATGATAACCTGCATCCTTAATGGCATCCATAACTTCAGCAGGAGCATTAAATAGAGGATAACCTGCTAAATAATGATCCTTATTGATGGTTCCTTCAAAATCACCAATAGCTAAGTCTGCTTGCTTAAGCCAAGGTGTCACATACTCAAAATTCTCATGAAAGTCATAGGTACCGTCTTCTTTTTTAGCTGAAAAGAAAAGTCCATCGTGGTAGAGCAAATCCCCGTGAGCCATAATTCTGGCAGTTTTTTCCTCTTCCTGCTCCTGAGACTTTTGCTTAGTCCCTTCTTGAGAAATGGTATCCTTTTTTTGACTGGTCAAGGGAATTCCTTGGAAGCTTTCAAACAACAAGACCAAGCCCATTGATAAAGCAACTGCTAGCAAGAGTACCGCCACAAAGCCTTTATTGCTCCACTTGCGATAACTCCTAAAAAAGTTTACCAAGCCCTTCATAAAACGAAAAGCTAAACCACCCTGATTTCTATCTTGTCTTCTTTGCATCTTCATTCTCCCTACTTTCTTATGCAAGCCTTTTCTTTTTATTATATCACAGATAAGTAATTCTTTCACAATTAAATTGAACTTCCTATCTATTTTCTATAAATCCTAAAGGCTGTAATACTTTCAATCCTTGTCATTTTGTGTTATCATGTAGAGGTAATGAAAGGAGAGAAAATGTCTGCTATAGAACGTATTACAAAAGCTGCTCACTTAATTGATATGAACGATATTATCCGCGAAGGGAATCCGACTCTTCGCGCAGTTGCTGAGGAAGTCACTTTCCCCTTGTCTGACCAGGAAATCATTCTCGGTGAAAAAATGATGCAATTCCTTAAACATTCCCAAGATCCTGTCATGGCTGAAAAGATGGGGTTACGCGGTGGGGTTGGACTTGCTGCTCCTCAATTAGATATCTCAAAACGCGTTATCGCTGTTTTGGTACCAAATATTGTTGAAGAAGGTGAAACTCCACAGGAAGCTTACGACCTGCAAGCCATTATGTATAATCCAAAAATCGTCTCTCACTCTGTTCAAGACGCTGCTCTTGGCGAAGGAGAAGGTTGCCTGTCTGTTGACCGCAACGTGCCTGGCTATGTTGTTCGCCATGCCCGCGTTACTGTTGACTACTTTGACAAGGATGGAGAAAAACACCGTATCAAACTCAAAGGCTATAACTCCATCGTTGTTCAGCATGAAATTGACCATATTAACGGAATCATGTTTTACGATCGTATCAATGAAAAAGATCCATTTGAAGTTAAAGATGGTTTACTGATTTTGGAATAAAGAAAATCCCGTTGCAAGACGGGGTTTTGTGTTATAATAGAGGCATGAAAACAAATGATATTGTCTATGGCGTCCACGCCGTTACCGAAGCCCTCCTTGCAAATACTGGAAACAAACTCTACCTACAAGAAGATCTCCGAGGTAAGAATGTTGAGAAAGTCAAAGAACTGGCTACAGAAAAAAAGGTATCCATTTCTTGGACTTCAAAAAAATCCCTCTCTGAGATGACCGAAGGTGCTGTTCACCAAGGTTTTGTTCTACGAGTGTCCGAATTTGCCTATAGCGAGCTGGATCACATCCTTGCCAAAACACATCAAGAAGAAAATCCACTGCTATTGATTCTGGATGGTCTAACTGATCCTCACAACCTAGGCTCCATCCTGAGAACAGCCGATGCGACCAATGTTTCAGGTGTCATCATTCCCAAACACCGTGCTGTCGGAGTGACTCCTGTCGTTGCCAAAACGGCCACAGGTGCTATTGAACACGTTCCAATTGCTCGAGTAACCAATCTAAGCCAAACTCTGGACAAACTCAAGGATGAAGGTTTCTGGACCTTTGGAACAGATATGAACGGTACTCCTTGCCACAAGTGGAATACAAAAGGAAAAATCGCCCTCATCATCGGAAATGAAGGAAAAGGCATCTCTAGTAACATTAAAAAACAGGTCGATGAAATGATTACCATTCCCATGAATGGGCATGTTCAAAGTCTCAATGCCAGCGTTGCTGCAGCCATCCTCATGTACGAAGTTTTCCGAAATAGACTATAAAAAAGTTTCCAGTCATCTGATTGGAAACTTTTTTATGATTAACTATGTTCTGTAATAAACTTGTAAGCTTCTTGACCAGCGATAGCGCCATCTCCAACTGCTGTTGTTACTTGGCGAAGGTCTTTTTGGCGAACATCTCCAACTGCAAAGATACCATCAACTGCAGTTTTCATGTGGTTATCTGTCACAATCCAGCCTGCCTGATCTTGAATATTCAATTCTTTAACAAAATCGCTAACAGGGTCCAAACCAACATAGATAAAGACACCACCAAAGGCTTGCTCTGTCACTTGACCTGTTTTCACATTTTCAAAAACAACAGATTCTACTCGGTTTTCACCCTTGATTTCCTTAACTACAGAATCCCAGATAAAGCTGACTTTCTCATTAGCGAAAGCACGGTCTTGCAAAACCTTTTGGGCACGAAGTTGGGCACGACGGTGAACAATGGTGACAGTCTTAGCAAAACGAGTCAAGAAGAGGGTTTCTTCGACAGCTGAATCTCCCCCACCAACTACCAACAAATCTTGGTCACGGAAGAAAGCACCATCACACACAGCACAGTAAGAAACACCACGACTGTTCAGTTCTTCTTCTCCAGGCACTCCCAAAGGACGGTGTTTAGAACCAGTCGCTACGATGACTGTACGTGTTTCATATGTTTGGTCATCAGTAATCACTTTCTTAAAATCACCATGATCTTCAACATTTTCAACATAACCATAAATGTGCTCAACACCAAAATTTTCAAGCGGTTCAAACATCTTTTCAGCCAATTCAGGTCCACTAATATTAGCGTATCCTGGGTAATTTTCGATATCCGATGTATTATTCATCTGACCACCTGGCAGACCACCTTCAATCAAGCCTACTTTAAGATTGCTTCGAGCAGCATACAAGGCTGCAGTCATACCTGCGGGTCCAGCACCGATAATAATAGTATCGTACATATAGATTCCTTCTTTCTTGTTGTAACTATCTTTATTCTAACTCTTTCTTGTCAATCAAGCAAGGATTATGCCTTGAAAACAAGAATTAAACTCATAACCGCAAAGGATAATACTGGAACTACCAATACTCCAATCATAATCATATCATAGAGATGGGCTTGGCGAGCCTTGGCTGTCTTATCAACTCCCGACATGGCTCTTAGTCCAATCCAAATCCCTAAAAAAATCAGGACGAGGATGGTGGTCAAGATCAAACTCTCGAAATATAAAGAAAATAGTTGCAGTAGCATGATTTCTCTCATTTCTATCTTTTTTAAAGAGTAAACTCAGCTAGTCCAGCTAACTGAGTTTTTCTTTATCTATTATATCAAATATAAGTCCGTTTGTAACTAGCAAAGAATTCTTTTGTCCGCTCTTCTTTAGGATGGTGGATAATCTCATCCGGAGTGCCAGACTCGATGATTTTCCCCTTATCTAAGAAGAGAATCTTATCAGCAACTTGGGCTACAAAGGACATATCATGACTGACCAAAATCATGGTCTGACCTGACTTCGCAGCATCTGCAATAGACTTTTCTACTTCTCCGACCAATTCTGGGTCAAGGGCTGAAGTTGGTTCATCTAAGAGCAAGACATCTGGTTTCATCGCAAGTGCACGCGCTAGGGCAACCCGTTGCTTCTGTCCACCTGATAAATGGCGAGGGTAATGGTTTTCACGGTCAGAAAGCCCAACCTTAGCCAACTCTTCCTTGGCAATCTTAGTTGCTTCTTGGTCAGATAATTTCTTAACCACAACCAAGCCTTCTTTCACATTATCAAGTGCTGTGCGGCGTTCAAACAAATTAAACTGTTGGAAAACCATTGACAGCTTACGACGTAGGGCAAGGATTTCTTCTTGAGTGATTTTAGAAAAATCAACTGAGAAATCATCAATCTTAATCGAGCCACTATCAGGAGTTTCAAGATAATTGAGACTGCGAAGGAAGGTTGATTTTCCAGCTCCTGAAGAACCAATCAAGGCTACGACTTCTCCTTTTTGGATATCCAAGTCCAGATGATCCAAGACAGTCTGTCCTGAAAAGGATTTACTTAAATTCGAAATCTTAATCATTAACGAAGGTCTCCTTTCACATCCGTTTGCACTGTATCAGGTGCAGAAATAGCCATTTTTCTCTCGATGAAACGACCGAGGCTTTCAATTCCGATATTGACTACCCAATAAACAAGGGCAACGGAGATGAAGCGTTCAAAATAGCGGTAATCAGCTCCACCCAAAATCTGAGCTTGGGCAAAGACTTCCACAACACCCGCACTAAAGGCTAGGGACGTGCCCTTGGTCAAGCCGATTAGGGAATTGATCAAAGTTGGAGTCGCTACAACGGCCGCATTTGGAATAATCACGCGACGATAAACTTGTGCTCGAGTCATACCCAGACTGCGTGCCGCCTCAATCTCACCAGGATTAACTGAGAGAATCGCTGCACGAATGGTTTCACTGGCATAAGCTGCCTCATTGAAAGCAAAGGCTACAATCGCAAAAGCAGCCGCTGGAATCGCATTGATATTGAGACCAGTACCCCATTGCTGATTGAGGGCTTTCAAAGCCAAAGGAATCCCGTAGTAGGTCAGCATAAGCTGAACCAAAATCGGTGTTCCTTTTAAGAAACTAACAAAGAAGGCCTGTAAGGGATATAAGATCTTGACACGATTGATTTTCACAATGGCAAAAATCAGCGCCAAAACCAAGCCAAAAAGGGCCCCACCAATGGTCAACATAATTGTTGTTGGAAGTTGTTGGACAATTCTTGGAATCCCATCAAAGACCGAACGCAGGCTAAACAGCTTGCCATCCGGAATCAATTGCATCAAGTTCTGGTACCAATCTGATGCTAAAATCGTTGTAACATTCATAAAAACATCCTCTCCTGATAATGATTCATTCTACCATACTTCTGCCGTCAATGAAATTATTTGCTACGGTCAGATACAGACTTTGTCTACCTACTAGTTTATCATACTTTGAAACAGGGAGGTTATATATTTTATCTATCAAAGAGATAAGTAAAAACTATTTCAGTCCCAATTCTTCGTAAGCTTTTCGATAACCGATTTGCTTAACAGTTCCATTCTCCACTAAAATCGGACGTTTTAATAACATACCGTCGCTTGCTAGCAATTGAGCTGCTTCTTGGTTTGACAGACTTCCTACCTTATCTTTTAGTCCAAGTTCCCGGTATTTGATTCCACTAGTGTTGAAAAATTGTTTCAATTCGAAACCTGAGGTTTCTAGCCAGTTCAAAATCACTTCTTGGCTTGGTGTTTCTTCGACGATGTGAACAGCTTTGTAGTCCACACCGAGTTGGTTTAATTCTTGTTTTGCTTTTTTACAAGTTGAACATTTTGGGTATTCGATAAATTCTAACATGTGTTTCACTTTCTATTTTATATCTTTAAAATCTGCGCCTTCATGCTCCAGAAGCCAAGCTTTCTTTTCCACTCCTGCAGCATAACATGTCAGACGCTTACCTGCTCCCAGCACACGATGACAAGGTACTAGGATAGACCACGGATTGCGACCTACAGCTCCACCAATTGCTTGAGCAGAAGCCACTTGCAGGTCTTGTGCTATTTGTCCATAGGTCACTGTCTGACCATAAGGAATTCCCTGTAAATAGGACCAAACTCGCTTTTCAAAATCCGTACCGATTGGAGCCAAAGGTAAGTTGGATAAATCCTGCGACTTTCCTTTAAAATAATTATCTAAGCAAGCAATAACTGTATCTAAAATAGGATGACTAACAACTTCGTCTATTGTTTCATCTCCCAATCCCCTCTCAAAATGCTTCTGGTCCTGCACCCAAATGCCATACAGATATTGCTCGTCGGCAACCAAAGACAAGATTCCTATTGGCGAAAAGTAGAGCATTTTTACGTACTTCTTTTGCATTATTTCTTTAATTTTTGATAGGCCAAGCGTTCACCATCAACCGGAACTTTACCAACTTGTTTAAAACCAAGTTTTTCAAAAATATGTTGCATGGCCTTATTTTCTACATGTGTATCCGAGCGAAAATCTAGATAATCAAAACCTTCAATCAAGCCTTCTAAGAAAGTCTGAGCAACCCCCTGTCCCTGCACATCTGCAGCCACAGCAATACGGTGAAAGACTATGTACTCTGACTCTCTCCCTTGCCAATTTCCCTCATAAATAGCTTCATAGGCTTCCTCTGGACTCTTGGTCACAGCAGCATAAGCTAACAGTTCTCCCTCTTCCAAGGCTACATAGGCTTGACCTGAGATAATATCAGCAATAATAATGTCTGTATTTGGATAGCCATTCTGCCACTGGTCACTACCAGCATCTGCTAAACATTTTTTAGCATCCTTAATTACCTGCATAATGGCATCTACTTCATTTGGAAAAGCTAAACGAATCTCCATCTTTTGTCCTCTTTTCTGACTAGTTTCTCTCATCATAGCATAATTTAAGCCTTTTCACAAGCAGTTAAAACTTGACTTTCTGTTTTTGTTATTTTATAATCTAGTTATTAAAACTAGATAAAAAGGAGTTGGAAATGAAAACTACCTTTTCCTACCCAAAATGGGTAGAAATCCCAAATATTGACCTCTATCTGGACCAGGTTTTGCTCTATGTCAATCAGGTCTGTGCCCCTATCTCTACTGATAAAGACAAGGGCCTGACAGCATCCATGGTCAATAACTATGTCAAACATGGTTACCTGACAAAGCCTGACAAGAAAAAATACCAACGCCAACAGATTGCCCGTCTGATTGCTATCACAACCCTAAAATCTGTCTTTTCAATTCAAGAAATAGCTCAGACACTTAATACTCTCCAAACTCAAGCAAGTTCAGACCAACTCTACGATGCCTTTGTGGACTATATGAACCAAGGAATTGATCCAGCTAACCCCATTATCCAAACCAGCTGCCAAACCGTTAAACTCTATAATCAAACTCTAGCCTTAATCCATCATACCGAAGAGGAGAAAATCTAATGAATACCAGTCTTAAACTCAGTAAACAACTTAGTTTTGGAGAGGAAATTGCTAATAGCGTGACCCATGCCGTAGGTGCAGTCATCATGCTCATCTTACTCCCTATTTCATCCACCTATAGTTATGAAGCACACGGATTTTTATCCTCTATGGGGG
Organism: bacterium; assembly: GCA_905221455.1. Classification (GTDB taxonomy): domain Bacteria; phylum Bacillota; class Bacilli; order Lactobacillales; family Streptococcaceae; genus Streptococcus. Next base: position 103,170 of record CAJNDF010000004.1, read on the forward strand.
TTTCCATTTTTGTTATTAGTCTCTTTCTCATGTTCCTCTCGTCAACCATTTACCACTCTATGGCCTATGGTTCAACCCACAAATACGTCTTGCGGATCATCGATCATTCTATGATTTATGCGGCTATCGCAGGCTCTTATACGCCAGTCGTATTGACTTTGATGAATAACTGGTTTGGCTATCTGATTATTGGCATTCAATGGGGAACGACCATCTTTGGTATTCTCTATAAAATCTTTGCTAAAAAAGTCAATGAGAAATTTAGCCTTGCTCTTTACCTGATTATGGGCTGGCTGGTTCTAGCTATCATTCCTGCCATTATCAGTCAAACAACGCCAATTTTCTGGAGTCTCATGGTAACTGGCGGACTCTCTTATACAGTTGGAGCTGGATTTTACGCCAAGAAAAAACCTTATTTCCACATGATTTGGCATATCTTTATCCTAGCCGCGTCTGCCCTCCAGTACATTGCCATTGTTTATTACATGTAAAAAAGTTGAGAAACTCAGTCTCAACTTTTTTCTTTACACATTTCGATAAAATACTGGTGCAAGCCAACATCATCAGTCAATTCTGGATGAAAAGAAGTTACCAGCATATTTTTTTCTTGGGCTGCAACGATTTGATTATCAACTGTTGCTAGAATTTCTACACCCTCTCCAACACTGCTGATAATTGGACCACGGATAAAGGTCATTGGAATATGACCAACTCCCTTACATTCAGCTTCTGTATAAAAACTTCCTAGTTGGCGCCCATAGGCATTTCGCTCGACCACCATATCCATAGTTCCTAGATGACTCTCTTCATGAGAAGTAATTTCCTTAGCCAGCAAAATTAAGCCCGCACAGGTTCCAAAGGCTGGTAAACCAGATAGAATGGCTTCTCGAATGGGAATCAGCATGTTCTGATCTCGTAAGAGCTTGCCCATGGTTGTAGACTCACCACCAGGTAATATCAAACCCGACAAGTCACTCTGATGTTGCTGAAAATCATCTAGATTTCTGATTTCGACACTAGTGACACCTAATTTATCTAGTACTTTTGCATGTTCTGCAAAGGCACCTTGCAAGGCCAATATTCCAATTTTCATCTATTTTCCTCGCTCAGCCATGAGGATTTGGATCTCATTTTCATTGATACCAACCATAGCCTCCCCTAAATCTTCAGAGATTTGTGCTAGGATTTGAGGATTGCGGAAGTTAGTAACAGCCTTGACAATGGCACTTGCTCGTTTAACAGGATCACCTGACTTGAAAATACCTGAACCGACAAAGACACCTTCTGCCCCTAATTGCATCATCAGCGCAGCATCTGCTGGCGTTGCAACGCCTCCAGCCGCGAAATTTACAACTGGCAATTTTCCATGTTCATGAACATATTGGACCAATTCTACAGGGACTTGCAAGTCCTTAGCAGCAACATAAAGTTCGTCCTCACGTAGATTTTGAATGCGGCGAATTTCCTGATTCATCATACGCATATGGCGAACAGCTTGGACAATATCTCCTGTACCCGGTTCTCCTTTTGTACGAATCATAGAAGCACCTTCAGCGATACGACGCAAGGCTTCACCCAAATCCTTAGCGCCACAGACAAACGGAACTTGGAATTCTTTCTTATCCACATGGAAACGGTCGTCAGCTGGAGATAAAACTTCACTCTCATCGATATAGTCAATTTCAATAGCCTCTAAAATCTGAGCCTCCACAAAATGCCCGATTCTGACCTTGGCCATTACTGGAATACTAACTGCTTCTTGGATTTCCTTAATCATCTTTGGATCGCTCATGCGGGAAACTCCACCAGCTGCACGAATATCTGCTGGAATCCGCTCCAAGGCCATCACAGCTGCCGCACCAGCAGCTTCTGCGATACGGGCCTGTTCAGGATTCTGAACATCCATGATAACCCCACCTTTGAGCATCTGTGCCAAGTTTTTATTTAATTCATATCTATTTTCAGTCATTTCTTTTTCCTCATCATTTGTATTGGTAGCTACCATTTCATTTTAAGGCAGATTAGAAGGAATCACAAGATAAAAAAAGGATAATTGTATGGGGACAGATTGATACTCAATGAAAATCAAAGAGCAAACTAGGAAGCTAGCCGCAGGTTGCTCAAAGCACTGCTTTGAGGTTGTAGATAGAACTGACGAAGTCAGTAACATATATACGGTAAGGCGAAGCTGACGTGGTTTGAAGAGATTTTCGAAGAGTATAACTAAAAAACTATCTGACCGTTAATCAAGGCCAGATAGCTCATTCCTTTTTATTTTTCAGCTGTAAGTGCAGCCATTGTGATGTAGTTGTATGGTTTGTTAAAGTGTGGCAAGAAGAAGAGGTCTGTCAATGCCAATTTATCAATTGTCACATGCTCTTGGATAGCAAGAGAGAACATGTGAATTCCCATGCTGATTGAAATATCATGTGAAACCATTTGGGCACCAAGAATTTCACGACTATCTTTGTCAAAGACAATCTTAATCGCTACTTCATGGTTATCATGTTTCATGAATTCTGGTTTTTGAAGATCGTTAAAGCCTGTTTCAGTTGCATTGTAACCAGCAGCTTTAGCTTTCTCAAGAGTCAAACCAGTTGAAACCATATGAAGACCGTAAATAGAGATACCGTTTGATCCTTGCACACCGATTCCTTCCAATTCATGTCCACAAGCGTTGTAAGCACCAACGATACCAGTACGAACAGCATTTGAAGCAAGGGCGATGTAACTTGTATCTTTACGAGCATTGTCATAAACAGTCGCACAGTCACCAACGGCAAATACACCTGGAAGTGAAGTTTCTTGTTTTTTATCTACAAGGAAGGCACCGTTACGGAAGAGTTCAATCTTACCATCAGCAAGGGCTGTATTTGGACGGAAACCAACCGCAAGGATAACCATGTCCACATCAAAGCTTTCTTTGTCAGTAATCAAGCGTTCAACTTTACCGTCACCTTCGATTGCTTTGACAGTTTGACCAAGTGCCAAGCGAATGTTGTGGTCTTCCAAGTTCTTAGCCATCATTTGTGTGAAGTCTTTGTCATAGTAACCGTTCAAGACAGTATCTACTATGTCAACAAGGACAACTTCTTTTCCAAGACGCTCAAAGGCTTCAGCAAGTTCAACACCGATATAACCACCACCAACAACGGCGATACGGTCAAGGTGTTGGCTCTTGTCAGCAAGTTTATTGATAACTTCTTCAGCATTTTGGTACAATTTCACGAATTGTACGTTTTCAAGAGTTGCTTTAAATTCGCGGTTTCCTTTAACAATTTCAACACCTTCGATTGGTGGCAAAATTGGTGTAGAACCTGTAGCGAAAATCAATTTTTCGTATGATTCTTTGTGCTCTTTTCCTTCAACTTCGGCTGTAACTACTTTGTTATCATAGTCGATTGAAAGAACTGGCGAGTTCATGTAAACCTTAGCGCCTTTAGCTTCCAATTTTTCTTTATCAGAATAGAACAAGCCTTCAGCACCGTCAATTTGCTCCCCAATCCAAAGGGCCATTCCACATCCTAGGAAAGAGATGTTAGAGTTTTGGTCAAATACAACGATTTCGTTCTCATTACCAAAATTATCCAACATCGTATTAATACATGCTGTACCAGCGTGGTTAGCACCGACTACAACGATCTTACTCATAAAAAATTTCCTACCTTCATTCTAAATTTACCCTACTAGTATAACATTTACTGTTAGCGTTTACAAGAGTTTGGCTGATTTTTCCTATTTTTTTGTAAAAAATTGTAAATAATCTGTATCTTAACACGGATTCTTGCAATTTTTCTTCATTTCCTGAGCATATTTCTTGACATCTTTACAAATTTTATTTGTGAAAACGCTGACTTTATGGTATGCTAGTATCATGGAAAGAAAATGTAAGGGGTTCATTTTTCATAAATTTACTATATTTCAACCTTCTTTTCATAAGAGAAAGGAGTTGGTAGCTTGCCTCTTAGTTCACATTCTGAACGCCTAATGGGAACCACTATCACTATTTCATTAGTGGATGAACGAGCAGATAGCTTGCTCCAAAAATCCTTTGATTTACTCAGAGAGCTAGAATACCGCTTCAATGCCAATAGTCAAGAATCTGAGTTGATGGAAATCAATCACCAAGCTGGAATAGCCCCCGTCAAGGTTCATCCAGACCTGTTTGAACTGATTTCACTTGGGTTAGAGCATAGCCTAACGCCCTCTAGCCATCTCAACATCAGTATTGGTCCCTTAATTCAAACCTGGCGCATCGGTTTTTCGGATGCCAAAGTTGCCCAACCTCAAGAAATTGAATCCGTGCTCCCTTTAATCAATCCTCATTTTATCGAGTTAGATTCTTCTACTTCGACTGTGTTTCTAAAACAGAAAGGAATGAAGATAGACCTAGGTTGTTTAGCCAAGGGTTATAGTGCGGATAAGGTTGCCCAATTTCTGAGAGAAGAGGGAGTGACTTCTGCCTTGATCAATCTAGGAGGAAATATCCTGACCATTGGAAAAAATCAGGCAAGAGGAAATCAGCCTTGGCAAATCGGGATTCAAGATCCAGCCAATCCTCGGGGAAATCACTTAATGACTATCCCTGTTGTCAATCAATCTGTCGTGACTTCAGGCATTTATGAACGTCACCTGACAGTCGATGGAAAAGATTACCATCATATTTTTGACAGCCAAACAGGATATCCTGTTGAAACGGAACTTGCTAGTCTCACAATCATCTCTGATAAATCAGTCGATGGTGAAATCTGGACAACTCGACTCTTTGGAGAAAGACCTGCTTCTATCCTTTGGCAAGTCGAAAGTTTGGAGGGGATTGAAGCGATTCTGATTGATAAGGAAGGTCACCTAAGTTGTTCGTCAGGAATTCCTACTCTATAGAAACAACTGTTTCAATGGAGTTTTAAAATCGTATTATGTAAAAAGAGAAAGGAAATCTCATGTTAAAACTTATTGCTATTGTTGGAACAAATTCAAAACGTTCTACAAACCGTCAATTGCTTCAATACATGCAAAAACACTTTGCTGACAAAGCTGAAATTGAACTTGTTGAAATCAAGGACATTCCTGTCTTCAACAAACCAGCTGACAAGCAAGTACCTGCTGAAATCTTAGAAATTGCTGCTAAAATTGAAGAGGCTGATGGTGTTATTATCGGTACTCCTGAATATGATCACTCTATTCCAGCTGTTTTGATGAGCGCTCTTGCTTGGTTGTCTTATGGTATTTACCCACTTTTGAACAAACCAATCATGATTACAGGTGCTTCTTACGGTACACTTGGTTCATCACGCGCCCAATTACAACTTCGTCAAATCTTAAACGCACCAGAAATTAAAGCAAGTGTACTGCCTGATGAATTCTTGCTTTCACACTCTCTTCAAGCCTTTAATCCAAGTGGCGACTTGGTTGACCTTGATGTTATTAAAAAACTGGATGCCACTTTTGACGACTTCCGTATCTTTGTAAAAATTACAGAAAAATTGCGCAACGCACAAGAACTACTTCGCAAAGATGCTGAAGACTTTGACTGGGAAAATTTGTAAGATAGGAGACCAAAAAGAATGAAATTTGTTGGACTTGTAGGATCAAACTACGATCAATCATATAACCGTAAACTCTTGGAATTTATCCGCCGTCACTTCAAACTCAAATTTGAATTAGAAGTTCTTGAAATTGACGAAGTTCCAATGTTTAACCAAGACGAAAAATGGGACGAAAGTTTCCAATTGCGTCTCTTGTATAACAGAATTACACGTGCTGACGGTGTCATTATCGCTACCCCTGAGCACAACCACACAATCTCAGCTTCTCTTAAATCTGTTCTTGAATGGCTTTCATATGAAGTTCATCCATTTGAAAACAAACCAGTCATGATTGTGGGTGCTTCTTACTACGACCAAGGTACTTCTCGTGCCCAAGTTCACCTTCGTAAGATTCTTGACGCTCCAGGTGTCAATGCCTACACACTTCCAGGTAACGAATTCCTTCTTGGTAAAGCCAAAGAAGCATTTGACGCAGAGGGTAATATCACGAACGAAGGAACTATTAATTTCCTTGAAACCTGCTTGGACAACTTTGTAAAATATGTGGGAGTCGTTTCAAAATTGAAAAAACCAAAACCAATTGAACCAGAAGATTTATATTGTACAAATTCAATTGCAACTACCATTCAAGGTGTTGACCCTGATGATCCTGAATGGGTAGAAAAAGCAGCTGAACTTGTTGGAGCTGTTTCAGGAGATACTTACGTTAAATTAGACCACGGTATCTTAACAGTTAACCAAATTGATATGTTCTTGAAAGCAATGCCATTTGAATTGACATTTGCAGACGATAATAACCAATTCTTGTACTTTAATGACGCACACCAAGATCCAAATACAATGTTTGGTAAACGTGTACGTGCTCAATCAGGAAACCGTTTAGGAACTGTACACGGTTCATTGCCAGATTCTAGAATGAAAAACGTTGAATGGGTTGTCGGCGTATTGCGTAACGGGGACCAAGAATATGTCCGTACAATTGTTCCAGGAACACCAGAAGGCGTTATTAATACCCATAATTACCAAGCAATGTACTATCCAGATGGTTCATATGCTGGAATCAATGAAATCATCTTTAATTTCCAACCATGGCTTGACTGGTACCTTAATACAACTGGTCAACGTCTAGTCGGCGGAAATGCTGCAGCTCCTGCTGGTGGACATGGCGGAGCAGATGCTACATCTGGAGCTTCTGATTCAGGTGATACTGGAGGCCACGGTGGTGGCGCAGACGCTACATCTGGTGCAAGCAACTAATAGTAGTTTTAGGAACCATTTTGGTTCCTTTTTTAGTGACAAAAGACTAGCAGTTTGTATCTGCTAGTCTTTTGATTATTATTTCACCTATCTTTGTTAAAAGAAAGAATAGTTTTTATGAATTTGGATCATCGAGACTACGACCGTGTAAACCTTTTTCACGTTGTACTTGGCGTAGTTTTTCTGGTGTGACATCGTTTCCTTCTTCATCCACAATTTTGATTCCTTCAATGTGGTGACGAACAGCCCGACGATAACCTTCGATGTACTCCTCACGTAGTTTAGCTTGTTCCACTTTTTCTTCTGGGGTCAAGCCTTCTTCTTTTTTCTTTTTAGCAAGCTCATTGATACGAGCAATTTTTTTCGGATCCATTTCTTCTCCTTTGTGATAAGATAAAGTCCGTTTGACTGAGTTTATTTAGTGTTAATTTGGTTAAAACGAGCAAGGTTAGCTGCTTTTTGAGTTAATTGCGACAAGATTGCCAAACGATTTTGACGGACTGCCTCGTCTTCAGCCATAACCATGGTATTCTCAAAGAATGCATCAATGACTGGGCTAAGAGCAAAGAGTTGGTTCAATTGTTGACTTGCAGTCCCTGACAAAACAAGTGATTCTACAGCTTCTGCCAAAGCTTTCTCTTCTTCATTCTCAAAAAGTGCTGAATCAACTACAACAACTCCTTCTGCCTTCTCAGCCAAGTTAAAGGCACGAGAAAGTGATTCAACTGAAGGTTTGAAGTTTTCTTCCTTGCTTGCTTCTACGAGAGCACTTGCTACTTCCAACATCTCTGCCACAACAAAGTTTGAACCCGCAAGAACTGCTTCCTTGATATCTTTTGGAGTAGAACCCATCATCTTATCAACACGAGCCTTGATAAAGTCCATAACCTCTGCCTTATTTTCATAAGTCAAGCTGTCAAATGTTAAAGCATAAAGGCTATCAATCAGCTCATCCATAGCAATGTGCCAACCAAAGGCATCCAAGATACGAACTACACCTTGAGTCGCACGACGAAGGGCATAAGGGTCATTAGAACCTGATGGAATCAAACCTACTGAAAAGAAACTCAAAATTGTATCCAATTTGTCTGCAATTGCAAGCACTGCGCCAACCTTGCTCTCTGGAAGTTCTCCTTCAGCTGATGTAGGCATGTAGTGTTCACGAATAGCAGCTGCAACTGCTGGAGTTTCCCCAGCAAGAAGGGCATATTTTTCACCCATAATTCCTTGTAGTTCATCAAACTCACCAACCATACCTGTCAACAAGTCAAACTTGTAAATGGCTGCTGCACGGGCTAGGTCAATCGTTTCATCAGCTGACAAACCTGCTTTTTCTGCCAAGAGAATAGCAATCTGGCCTGTACGAATCATGTGTTCACGCAGGGAACCAATTTTCTCATGGAAGGTTACATTGTTTAATTTTTCAACAAGGTCTGAAATCACCAATTTTTGGTCTTCACGCCAGAAGAATTCTCCGTCTTCCAAGCGGGCTACCAAGACTTTTTCATTTCCTTTAATGACATTTTCCAAATGCGCTGCATTTCCATTACGAACTGAAATGAAGTTTGGCAATAATTTTCCATCTTGATCACGAACAACAAAGTAACGTTGGTGTTCCTTCATCGAAGTCACCAAAACTTCTTCTGGAACTTCAAGGTATTTGGCATCAAAACTTCCCATAAAGGCAGTTGGGTATTCAACCAAGTTCAAGACTTCATTAAGCAAATCAGCATCAATCTCGATGCGTACACCATGTTCAGCTTCAATTGCCTTGATTTGGTCAACAATCATTTGCTCACGTTCACGTGGATCTGCAATTACAAACTGTGCACGAAGGTCTTCTTCATAGCTCAATGCTGACTGAATCTTAGTTTCTTGTCCCAAGAAACGATGACCACGGCTCACACGACCGCCCTTAATATCAAGGAAATCCAAATCAAACTCTTCTTCATCTAAAAGAACAGTTAAAGTGTGAACAGGACGAATGTATTCAAAGCTATTTCCAGCCCAGTGCATGCTGACAGGGAAAGTCAAGGATTTCAAGACATCTACAACACCAGGAACAATGGCTTCAACTGCTTGACCAATTTCTTCCTTAGTGACATAGACATATTCTTCACCCTTGATTTCACGGAATTCGATATCTTCAACTGTCAAGCCTTTTCCACGGACAAATCCTTGAGCTGCTTTGGTGAAGTTTCCATCACTATCCAAGGCAATTTTCTTTGCTGGGCCCTTGAAATCTTCTGTCAAATCAGACTGTTTGTCTGCAAGACCAGTAACTCGAACAGCCAAACGACGTGGTGTTGAGAAGGTTTGAATAGCTTCAAAAGACAGGCGGTTTTCCTTGAGGAAGGCTACCATTTTTTCGCCTAGTTGTTTTTCACTTGGTGTGACAACATAGGCTGGTAATTCTTCAAGACCGAGTTCTACTAATAAGTTTTTTGTCATGTTTTTTCCTTTACATTTTCTTCAATCTTTTTTGATATGCACCTTAGGTACTGGGGACGTCGCTAACTAACTTTGTGAGTCTGTATGGAAATCTAATGCAAAATTGATCAAGATTTCCAACAGTCTCATCAAAGTGGATTTAGCTGACTGATTTTTGAACCTAATACTCAATGAAAATCAAAGAGCAAACTAGGAAGCTAGCCGCAGGCTGTACTTGAGTACGGCAAGGTGAAGCTGACGTGGTTTGAATTTGATTTTCGAAGAGTAAAAGGTTTCAAAAATCCCCACATAACAGTACGGCGGTGCATATCCCTCTAGCAAGTCTTCGACTTGCCTCTAACGATTTTAGAGCACAGTATTACTCACTATTCTGCGTCTTCTGCTAAGAGTTTAGCTCGTGTTGCTTCATCTAAGAGTGGGTAACCTAGGCGTTTGCGTTCTGCGACAAAGGTTTTAGCTACGACACGGGCCAAGTTACGGATACGGGCGATATAGCCTGCGCGCTCAGTTACAGATACGGCACCGCGCGCGTCAAGCAGGTTAAAGGTGTGTGAACATTTGAGAACATAGTCATAGGCAGGGTGTACCAAGCCTTCTTCTAATGCACGACCAGCTTCTTTTTCAAACTTATCAAAGTTTTCAAGCAACATTTCTTGATCAGAAATTTCAAATGAATATTTTGAGTGCTCATACTCAGGCTGAATAAAGATTTCTCCGTATTTTACACCATCAGCCCACTCGATATCATAGACAGAGTCTACTTCTTGGATGTAAGAAGCCAAGCGCTCCAAACCATAGGTAACTTCCGCAGTCACAGGGCCAGTTGCCAATCCACCAACTTGTTGGAAATAAGTGAACTGTGTGATTTCCATCCCATCAAGCCAAACTTCCCATCCAAGACCAGCTGAACCAGTAGATGGATTTTCCCAGTTGTCCTCAACAAAACGAATATCATGTTCCAAAGGATTAATTCCCAGTTTTTCCAAAGATTCAAGGTAAAGTTCTTGGATATTTGACGGAGAAGGCTTCATAACCACTTGAAATTGGTGGTGTTGGTAAAGGCGGTTAGGATTTTCCCCGTAACGACCGTCAGCAGGACGACGTGATGGCTCTACATAAGCCGCATTCCATGGCTCAGGTCCGATAGCGCGAAGGAAAGTGTAAGGACTCATAGTTCCCGCACCTTTTTCGTTGTCATAAGCCTGCATAAGCATACAACCTTGATCATTCCAAAATTGTTGCAAAGTCAAAATAATTTCTTGAAATGTTAATTTCTTAGACATTTTTTACTCCTTTAATTATATTATCTTCTTAGATTTATTTATCAAGCAACCAAGAAAAGTCTGGATCCTGAAAAATATGACGTTTGGGAATAGTTTGTAAATTCTGATCGCATTCATCTATTGTACCTAATTTCAAAGCACAGACTTCTGGTATATTTTCTTGAACAGTGAAAATTTGACTATGACAGTTCTGGCAGTAATAACGCTGTTTTCCTGGAGAAGAACTATAAGTAACAAGCTTTTCTTTTCCATGCAACACTAGCTTTTTACTGCTAACTTTGGCATTAACTGTATAGGCAGACGCAGTTGCCTTCCGACAGAATGAGCAATGGCAAAACACTAATTCAGATAATTCTTCATCTAGAGTGTAGGTTACTGCTTTACATAAACAAGATCCTTTAAGCATTAAGCTCCTTTCTACTTAGGCATTAGACGAAATTCAAAAAGAACCGAATTTCAACACCCAAGCCTTGCGACTAGGGGCGTCAGAAACGCGGTTCCACCCTAATTTATTACTTCATTGTTTTTGAAAATACTACAGAAAGCGCCAGTTCCTTATTTTGCCCTACTTGGCTCCCACTATCCCAAGCTCGCTTGAAGAACGCCGTAAGACTTTCTTTCCTGCTGACTATTATATCAAAAATTAGAACAATGTACAATTCTTTTTATGATTTTCTAGAAATCCATATCATCAACTCTTGGAGCACCAGACTGAACAGCAATCTTCTTTAAGGTTTCACGCTCCTCATGACTCAGCTCAATTCCGAAACAATCAAGATTAGCCTGAATACGAGAGGCTGTAACAGATTTCGGAAGTGGCAAAAATCCTTCTGCCAAGCTCCAAGCCAAGGCTATCTGGGCAACCGATTTTGCATGATTTGCTGCGATTTCTTGGACTTGCTTACTATCAAATAGTTCTCCCTGGCCAAAAGGCCCCCAAGCTTCCAATAAAATTCCTTTTTCTCTACAGTAAGCTACGACGTGATCTTGATACACACCTGGCGCCAAGCGTACCTGATTGACAGCTGGGACGATTCTTGATGTTTCAAGCAAAGCATCCAAATGATGGGGAAGAAAATTACTAACTCCAATAGCACGGATTTTCCCTTCTTGATAGAGGTCCTCCATAGCTCTCCAAACTTCCGAATTTCGGATTTGCCATTGGTCATTTTCTCTGAGCGGATTTGGATTTGGCCAATGAATCAAATACAAATCCAAATATTCCAAACCCAGCTTCTCTAAAGACTCTTCAAAAGCCTGACGAGCTTGCTCATAGCTATGGTTTGTATTCCAGAGTTTACTGGTAACAAAAATTTCCTCACGCGGAACGCCACTGTCTTGAATAGCACGACCAACGCTTTCTTCATTTTTATAGATAGCTGCCGTATCGATATGGCGATAGCCCGCCTTTAAAGCCTCTAGGACAGCTTGGTAAGCAATCTCTCCATTTTCAGCTTTCCAGGTTCCAAAACCCAGAACTGGAATTGTAACGCCATTATTTAAAGTATAAGATTTCATTATTTTTCCTTTCTATGAGAAGAAAATCCAAAGAAACAAATTCTCAATGAAAACTTATCTCTTCAGATTTTTTGAATTATTGATTGCGATCGTAATAGAGCTGATGGGCTTTGAGACGAGCATCTAACAAATCTGGTACGGTTACAAAGTCATAACCTTGCTCTTTCAAATAGTCAATAACCTTCGGCAAAGCATTTACTGTCTCAGCATGGATATCATGCATGAGAATAATAGAACCATTCTTGACTTCACGCTGAATTTCTGTCAAAATAGCTGCTTCATTTTTACTCTTCCAGTCCAGACTATCCACATCCCACATAATAAAACTCAAATCGAGGCTATTGCGAATATCGTCTGTAATGGCTCCATAAGGCGGACGCATAAGTTTAGAACTAGAGCCCAGGACCTTAGTTAGCGCATCCTCAGTATCAGTTATTTGTTTTTTAGCGTCATCAAGAGAAAGTTTTGAAAGCACTGGATGGCTCCAACTATGGTTTCCAATGACATGGCCATCTGCTTTCATGCGTTTCAAAATCTCTTCATTGCCAGAAACATTCTTACCCAAAACGAAGAAAGTTGCCTTAATACCATACTTAAAAAGCGTATCTAATGCTTGATTTGTCGTTGCAGGATTTGGTCCATCATCAAAAGTCAAGGCTACTACTTTACGATTTTTCTTTTCAAAATAAGCTTTATAAAGTTCCGCATCCTTATCTAGCAAATATGAGGACTGAATAAGCTCAAAGAAACTAGATACTGGCAAGGCAATCTCATCCAGATTTTCCACTGATTGACTTGGATAAAGAATAATTTGGCTATCCTTATAATCAAAGTTCCATGCAGACAAGTCTTGGTCAGACAAGCCTTTAACAATCTGATCAATCTTTTCTTGTTCCAATTTCTTATCCTGTAAAAAAGAAGTCAGTTCTTTTAACAGCTTCTCTTTAGCCTTACTAGCATCTGAAAATAGTTGATCAAGGGTAAAAGTTTTACCATCTTCTGTCAAATGCACTTTCGCTAGACTAGTTTTTTCAGTCTCTTCAACTTTTGACGAAGTTAAATCATAGACTTGTTTTATCACACTTCGGTTGACAATCCCTTTTAAAGTCGAATCCTGTTTCTCCGTATAATAAAAAACCAGATTTTCCTTATCCTCTAGATTGTCTTTAATATCCTGTGTCATAATTCCCTTTATAGACGAAATCACTTGCTCCCCTTGGAGAGGATAATAGGCAATCACTTCGGCTTGCCCTTTACGAAAATGATCTTTCTGATTTCCCTCACTCAATTGATCATCTTTCTCTTTTTTGAGCGATTCAATCTTTTGCTCAAAACTTTGCTTTGTATAGACTTTATAACCAATAATTGATCCAAGGACACAAATGCTTACTGAAAAGACAGCTACTATGGCTATTAAACTCATTCTTATCTTATCGTGATTCTCACGTTTAGTTCTACTTTTATCCATAAGACCATCATATCAAATTCAAGCTATAATTTCAATGATTTTGGAGGAAATAGTATATTAAAAAAGAGGGGAAGTCCCCCTCTCAAGATTTTATTTGACTGCTTCTTTCAAAGCATATACCTTATCCAAACGTTCCCATGGAAGGTCAACATCTGTACGTCCCATGTGTCCATAAGCCGCTGTTTGACGGTAGATTGGACGTTTAAGATCCAACATTTGGATAATTCCTGCAGGACGAAGGTCAAAGATTTGACGAGCCGCTTTTTCAAGCTTGCTTTCAGCTACTGTTCCCGTACCGAAGGTATCGATACGAACAGACACAGGTTGCGCAACACCGATAGCATAGGCCAATTGTACTTCTGCCTTCTTAGCCAAACCTGCTGCAACGATATTCTTGGCAATGTAACGAGCCGCATATGACGCAGAACGATCCACCTTAGTCGCATCCTTACCAGAGAAGGCACCACCACCGTGACGAGAGTAGCCACCGTACGTATCCACGATAATCTTACGACCAGTCAAACCTGAGTCCCCTTGAGGCCCACCGATTACAAAACGACCAGTTGGATTGATAAAGAATTTTGTTTGCTCATCCAAATAAGAAGCTGGAATAACTTCTTTGATAACCTTGTTAATCACATCTTGATGAATTTGTTCATTAGTGGCTTCTGGATCGTGCTGAGTAGAAATAACAACTGTATCCACACGTACTGGACGATCATTCTCATCATACTCAACTGTAACTTGTGATTTAGCATCTGGACGAAGATAACTTATTTCACCAGATTTACGAAGTTCTGCCAAACGACGAACCAATTTATGACTGAGTGAAATTGGCAAAGGCATAAGCTCTTCTGTTTCATCAACCGCAAATCCAAACATGAGACCTTGGTCTCCAGCACCAATCAAGTCAAGTGGATCTTGATCAGCATTTCCACGAACCTCCAAGGCTTCGTTAACACCTTGGGCAATGTCTGGTGACTGCTCAACAAGTGACGGATGAACTCCCACCGTCTCAGCAGAAAAACCATACTCTGTATTGGTGTAACCAATCTCTGCAATGGTATCACGAACTACACGGTTAATATCCACATAAGCATTTGTAGAAATTTCACCAAAAACGTGGACTGAACCAGTATAGACAGCTGTCTCAGCAGCAACGTGCGCCTCTGGATCCTTGGCTAAAATAGCATCCAAAATCGCATCTGAAATTTGGTCTGCAATCTTATCTGGATGCCCCTCAGATACAGATTCAGACGTGAATAATTTACGTTCTGACATAAAAATGTCCCCCCTTAAAAATAGTGTTATAGAGTTACAAAGTACTGATAGGAAAACTCTTAGTTATAAATACCTACCATCTTATCGGGACTATATAACTCCATCATTATATCATTTTTTAGCGCAATTTGCAGTCTTTAATGTAGTGTTCACTTTAGATATTTCGTTCTTATAGATTAATTAAAAAAAGTTGGAGCTCAGTACTCCAACAATTGCCTTAAAATGTTTGGCGTTTTGCTTTACGCTCGGCACGACCACGAGCACGATTTTCAGCACGCTTGGTCTTGCGGCGTTTTTCATCAACCGCCCATTGAATTTTCTTCTTATATCCTGGTTTGACTTTTTTCTTTTTCTTTTTAACCAAGCCAATCATTTCAATATCAAGCTTATCTTGTTTTTTCTCACGATTTGCACGACGATCACGGTCATAGGTATCTTGAAATTCTCCATCTTTAACCACTTTCGGAGTAAACTTGATTCCC
Organism: bacterium; assembly: GCA_905221455.1. Classification (GTDB taxonomy): domain Bacteria; phylum Bacillota; class Bacilli; order Lactobacillales; family Streptococcaceae; genus Streptococcus. Next base: position 118,456 of record CAJNDF010000004.1, read on the forward strand.
AATTTCTCCAACTCACGGATATCCGAGTCATCACTTGGCTGATAAAGAGTGATAGCTGTACCTGGTAGGCCATTGCGTCCGGTACGACCAACACGGTGCACAAAGAAAGATAGGTCTTGCGGAATGGCATCATTGATGACATGACTAACACCTTCAATATCAATTCCACGCGCTGCCAAATCTGTTGCGACAATATACTCAAAATCCAGATTTTTCACCTGGTTCATGATACGTTTGCGTTCACGAGGGGCAATATCTCCATGGATTTTTGCAACCTTCAAGCCTTGAGCAGTCAGATATGAATGCAATTCATCAGCACGCGTTTTAGTATTAACAAAAATCATTGCTAAATAAGGTTGCATCAACTGAGTCAATTGATAAATTTGAGCATTCTTGTCACGTCCCTTGGTAGAAATCAACCAATTATCAATGGTGTCAGAAATAACCGTTTTGGTCTTGATTTTCTCCATAACAGGATTTGACAAGTATTTTTTCAAGAATGGTTGCAACTTTTGTGGAATAGTCGCTGAGAAGACCATGAATTGCAGTTCTTTTGGAAGACTACCAGCAATCTTATCAACAGTTTCCAAGAATCCCATATCCAAGGTCATGTCTGCCTCATCGACCACAAAGGTCTTGGCCTTGTGAATAGCCAGATCACCAGACTTAACCAAGTCGTAGATACGGCCCGGCGTTCCAATAACAATATGAGGCTGATTGCTTGCCAATTTCTCAATTTGGCGAGCCTTATCCGTACCACCCACATAATTAACCACACGAACTTCCACTTCTGAGTGGGCAGCAATCTGACGGGCTGCTTGGTAAATTTGAGTAGCCAACTCACGGCTCGGTGCAGTAATGACTGCTTGCACACTATCGCTAGCTTCATCTAATTGCTGGAAAATCGGTAACAAGAAAGTATGAGTTTTACCTGAACCTGTTTTTGATTCACCTACTAGGTCACGACCTGCCAAAACAATAGGAATTAACTTATCTTGTACCTCTGTTGGAGTTGTAAATTTCAACTCCTGCAAGGCTTCTCTAATATAGTTTTTAAATTGAAATTTCGTAAATGACATAATATCCTCGCTTCTATCTATCCTATCAATTATACCATATTTTATTTCATTTCAGTAGTCTCACTTATAGAGCTTACTTGCAGTAGCTTTTCTAGTCAGAAAAAGGCTGGAATTTGAGAATGCCAACCTCTTTTCAGTTATTATTTCCAATTTAAAATAGCTTTCAAGCCATAGTGGTCACTGACTTGTGGACTCTTGTTACCATCAAATACGACATGTAAATTTTCCACCGCTAACTCTTTGGTAGTAAAGACATAATCGATTCGAAGGGGTTCAGTGTTCCCTTTCCAGCCATCAATTTCTGGTGGAACGGTATAGCTACCGCTTTTCTCTTGAGCAACTTCAAAAGCGTCTTGTAAGCCTAATGGACTAGCTAAAATAGCTTGGTAGCCTTCCTGACCTGCTGGATTGTTGAAATCTCCAGCTAGCAAAAGTGGCTTGTTCAATTCTTTCAAGACAGCCTCAAATCGTGCCCATTCTTCTTGGAACCCTTTATTCCACCAAGAAAGGTGGACACTAGCAACTGCAAGCTCCTTACCATCGACTACAGTTTCAGCCAAGGCAACGCGACGAGTATGATAGTCTGTTGGATCATCCACATCTGAAACCAAAATTTCTCTAGCTTCAATCGGTGTTTTAGACAAGATAGCCACACCTTCGTGGTAGCGATCATAACCGATATGGTTATAAGCCCAAGTCCAGTAGTAATTTTTCCCTTGCTCAGACAACTTTTCAACCAAGAGTCTAACATAGTGGTCTTGGTGAATAGGCTCAGCTGCTGGCAAAGCTTGATAAAGATCATTAACCTCCACCTCTGGCGAAGTGATTTCCTGATTGATTTCTTGGAAACAAATCAAATCATAGTCCTTTTCAAGAATATCTTCAAGCAATAGATGGAATTTTTCCTCAGCTTCTTTTTCCATCCAGCTATGAGTATTGAGTGTTAAAAATTTCATGCTTTTCTCCCAAAATAAGAGGTTGGAATACAGCTTCCAACCTCAAGTATATTACAATTCTACTTTAGCAACTGCTGTTTTAGCTGCAAGAGAACCTGTTTTTTCTAATTTAACTGATTTAATTGCATCACCATTTGTGAAGACAACTACTGTTGAAGTTTCACGTCCTGCTGCACGGATAGCATCCAAGTCAGCTGTGACAAGGAGATCTCCTGCTGCAACTTTTTGTCCTTCAGCAACATGAACTGTAAATGGTTTACCTTCAAGACTTACTGTGTCCAAACCAATGTGAACCAATACTTCAAGACCTGCTTCAGTCACAATACCAAGAGCATGTTTTGTTGGGAAGATGCTTGATACAGTACCTGAAACTGGAGATACAATGTTTCCATTTGCAGGTTCTACTGCAAATCCATCACCCATCATTTTTTGAGCAAATACTGGATCTTTTACTTGTTCCAAAGCAACAACTTGACCGTCTGCTACTGAGTAAACTTCCTCAGTAAGACCTTTGAAGTGAACAGCGTTTTGTTGCGCTTCTGTCATTTGACTTGGAAGAGTTTCAGGAATGACTTCACCTGAATCAAGGATATCTTGGATATCAGATTTCAATACGTCAGCTTTTGGTCCGTAGATAGCTTGAACCCCTTGTCCTTTCATGACAAGACCCATAGCTCCTTCTGCTTTCCATTGCTCTGCATTTCCTACTTTATCTGCATCTTTAACAGTTACACGAAGACGAGTCATACATGCGTCAACATCAACGATGTTTGCACGTCCACCAAGAAGGTTAATAATGTTTACAGCTTGAGAACCAGCTGCAACTTTCACTTCACTGCTAGCTTCTTCTGAACCTTCAGCAGTTTCGTAGTTTCCGTTACGCCCTGGAGTTGCGTAGTTGAATTTTTGAATCATGAAGTTTGCAATAAAGTACATGATTACGGCAAAGAGAACAGTTACCCAAACGAAGTTAACGATATCCATACCGATACCAGCACTGATTGCAATAGGTGTACGAGTTAAGAACTCGATTGAACCGAATGAGTGCATACGTAGGTTTACAACGTCAGCCATAGCGAAGGCAGCACCTTGAACAAGTGAGTAAACAAGATACATAGGTGTTGCGATGAACATGAACATGTATTCGATTGGTTCAGTAACCCCTGTCAAGAATGTTGCAAGAGCTGTCGCAATCATCATACCTTTGTATTTGTGTTTTTTGTCAGCATCAACATTACGGTAGATAGCGACGATCACACCCATCAAGATACCGAATGAACCAATCATTTGTCCAACTTTGAAACGAGCTGGATGTACTGTATCTAACAAGTGTTGGTATTGAGTTGCATCAGTACCTTTAAGGTTTACAAGGTCTGTTACCCATGCAAGCCATAGTGGGTCTTGACCAAATACTTGAGTACCTTTAGCTGCACCAGTTAAAATGTCATAAGTACCACCAAGAGCTGTGTAGTTCATTGGGATAGTCAACATATGGTGAAGACCAAATGGCAAGAGCAAACGTTCCAAAGTACCATACAAGAATGGTGCAAGGATTGGTGCAGTTTCTTGTGAGTTGGCAATCCAGATACCAAAGCTATTGATACCTGTTTGAACTACTGGCCAGAAGGCAGCAAGTAGAATTGCAGCGATTGCTGAACGAAGAATAACTACAAATGGTACGAAACGTTTCCCGTTGAAGAATGAAAGTGCATCAGGAAGTTTACGGAAGTTGTAGTATTTGTTGTAAGCAGTTGCCCCTACAAAACCTGAGATGATCCCTACGAATACACCCATGTTCAAGGCTGGAGCTTCAAGAACACTGATAAAGTAATCAGCAACTTTGATTGAACCACCAAAGAGAGTAGTTACCATAGCATCTGGATTTTTCAACATATCGCCTGATACACCAAAGATTGTACCAGTGATACGGTTAATCAAGATGAAGGCAAGACCAGCAGCGAAAGCACCACCAGCACGTTCTTTAGCCCAGCTTCCTCCAATGGCTAGGGCAAACAAAATGTGAAGGTTACCGATAACCCCCCAACCGATTTGCTCAAGAATTCCACCTGTGATTACAAGTGGTGCAAAGGTTGGGTTAATCATCACGATAGACTTACCGATTGAAATCATCAAACCAGCAGCCGGCATAACCGCGATAACCACCATCAAAGCCTTACCGAATTTTTGCCAAAATTCGAAAGACAAGACATTTTTGAATGTATCTTTCATCATTCAAATCTCCTTTATTTTTATTTAGGCAAACGTTTTACGAAAACGTTTGCACCTTCTATGATTTAATTATACCACTTTAATTTTTTTTGTAAAGGCTTTTACAAAAAAAATTACACTTTTTTCTAAAATTCTTGTAGTAAAAAAGGAGATATTAAAATCTCCTCAAATATACATCTATTCAAATTTAAATTTTTAAGAATCGACGCATTGAAATTCCTGATCCCAGTGAACCGATGAAAATCCCAATCACAAATAATAGGGCAATCATCAGAGGAGTAAATACCTCTGGCGCAATCATAGAAAGATTTTGACCTACCAATGACTTATTGACAGATTGGTAAACCATTCGATAAACAATAAAGACCAACACTGATGGCGCAGTTGCTCCAAGTAAACCAATGAAGGCACCTTCAAGTAAGAAAGGTCCACGGATATAACTGTTCTTAGCACCAACCAAGCGCATGATTTGAATTTCACGACTGCGGGAAATAATGGTGATACGAATGGTATTTGAAATCAAGAAAACTGCAATGAAAATCAAAAGTCCTGCAATAACTAATCCCCAAACACGGATAAATGATGCTAGTTGGAATAGGCGTTCTGTATTGGCACCACCATCCTGAACCTCAGACACACCTTCAATTTTTTTAGCATCTTCAGCCACAGTTTTTACATCACTTGGCGCTTTGGTATCAACGATATAGGCATCATAGAGGGGGTTGGCATCTCCTTCGAAGATTTTCCAGTTGTCACCCATTGTCTCGGTTAATTTTTCATATTGTTCCTCTTTACTTGAAAAGGTAACACTTTTAACAGTAGACATCCCCTTCAAGGCATTGTATACCTTATGGTAGTCATTATTTGTAACAGTTTGACCTTCTTTTTCAATAGTCTCACTATTATCAGCTACATCCTTACGAATATAAACCATCACCCGAACATTATTTTCAATATCTGTAGCTAGTTTCGCTGTATTGAAAATAACAGAAGCAAATATGGCAACCAAGGTCAAAGTAATCATGACTGAGCTGACAGCAGCCACTGTCATCCAACCATTTCGTTTCAAACTTTTTAGTGATTCAAATAAATGGCGAAAAAATCTACTAATCATCGTATCCATACTCTCCTTTTGATTCGTCACGAACGACACGGCCATTTTCAATGGCAATGACACGGTGGCGCAAGGTATTTACAATCTGGCTATTATGAGTCGCCATTAAAATAGTTGTCCCTTGTAGGTTAATCCGTTCCAAGAGATTCATAATTTCCCATGAATTATCTGGGTCCAAGTTTCCTGTTGGTTCATCGGCTATCAATACTTTGGGATTGTTTACAATAGCACGCGCAATCGCAATCCGCTGTTGCTCTCCACCTGAGAGCTCATTTGGGAAAGAACGAACCTTATGCTTCAATCCAACCAAATCCAAAACTTCCATCACACGTTTTTTGATATTACGGCGATTTTCTCCGATTACTTCCATAGCGTAAGCAATATTTTCATAGACCGTTTTCTTTGGCAAGAGTTTATAGTCTTGGAAGACAACCCCAACACTACGACGTAGAAGCGGGACATCTTTCTTTTTAATCTTAACCAGATTAAAACCAGCAACTGATAGACTTCCTTTATCGATTTTTACTTCACGATATAGAGAACGAATAAAGGTTGACTTCCCTGCTCCTGAAGGTCCTACGATGTAAGCAAATTCCCCTGGTTGAACACTGACCGAAACACCGCGTAGAGCAGTCGTTCCGTTGTCGTATTTTTTGACGACATCTCTCATTTCAATGATTGACATGTGACTTCCTTTCTATCTTAGCTGATTCGCCACTTGAGATAGGCATCGATAAAACCATCTAGGTCCCCATCCATAACCTTATCTACCTGAGCAACCTCAAAGCTAGTTCGGTGATCTTTTACCATAGTATAAGGTGTGAAAACATAAGAACGGATTTGGCTTCCCCATGTGATTTCCTTTTTCTCACCTTTGAGGGAATCAACTTCCGCAGCTTTCTTTTCTTGCTCCATTTGATAGAGCTTAGCCTGCAACATCTTCATGGCACGATCTCTATTTCCATACTGGGTACGATCCACTGTTGATTGGACAACAATTCCAGTTGGAATGTGGGTCAAACGCACACCTGTTGAAACCTTATTGACGTTTTGTCCACCGGCACCACCTGAACGGAAGGTATCCATCTTGATATCATCTTCCCGGATTTCCACTTCAATGGTATCATCCAACTCCGGCATCACTTCTACAGATGTGAAAGAGGTATGGCGACGTTTGGCAGAGTCAAATGGCGAGATACGGACCAAACGGTGAACTCCCATTTCCGACTTGAGAAGGCCATAGGCATTAGGCCCTTCAAATGATAAGGTTACTGACTTGATACCAGCCTCATCACCTGCTTGATAATCCAATACTTCCACTTTAAAGCCTTTAGCATTACCATAACGAGTGTACATACGAAGTAACATATCTCCCCAGTCCTGAGCCTCTGTACCACCAGAACCTGGATGGATTTCCAAGATGGCATTATTATGGTCATAAGGTTCTGACAAGAGAAGGGTCATCTCGTAACTGGTCATCATCTTATCAAGTTCTGACAACTGTTCAACCAATTCTTCATGCACCGACTCATCTTCAGCTAAAAAGTCTAATAAAATTTCGACTTCATCCTGCAACTCTTCCATTTTGTGGAAGGTATTGTAGGTGTTTTTTAATTCATTTAATTCTTGCGACGTTTTTTGGGCCGCGATATTATCGTTCCAAAAATCAGGTTCTGTCATCTTGTTTTCCAAGATGGCAATCTCTTCCTCTAAGCCTTCGAGGTCAAAGAGACCCCCTGAAAGAAGCTAATTTTTCACGATTTGCATCAATTTTCTGACGAATTTCTGAAATGTCCATAAATACTCCTTTTTTACATCATTTCATTATAGCATATTTTATCATTTCTTTCCATCTTTTGCTCTAATCCCTTATTACACGTAAAAAGAAGCCTTTCGGCTTCCCTTCTTACAAGACTTTTGCTGAAGTACGAGTGATTTCTTCTACTTGAATATTCTCTGATTCAAATTTTTCTTTCAAGGCTGGTAAATCAATTGATCCATCGATTTGAACTTCGATAATCACCTTACCATCTTTACGCGGAATATTGACTGTATGCGAGATATTCAAATTTTCTTCTACAATCAAAGAAACAATTTTTCCAAGAACACCAACTTCATTTTCCGTAACAAAGCGTACACGAATCCCTTCTTCGCCATAACCTGCAATTTCAAGAAAGGCTTGAAAAACGTCACGGTCCGTAATAACCCCATAGACTTGATGATTATCTACTACAGGAAGAATACCAATCTTATTTTTCAACATCAGATAAGTTGCATCCTCTAGACTGGCATAGCCTGAAACAGTGACAACATCGCGAATCATGACATCTTTTACTTTTGTCTTATTTAGAAGATAATTCATCTCATAGATAGAAAGACTTGTTGCCTTGGATGGACTTGCTTGGGCAATGGTGCCCTCAGTCACCAAACCAACCAATTGATCATTTTCGATAACAGGCAAGCGGTGTAATCCTTGCTCTCTCATCAAATCTGCTGCATGAGATACTGTTGTATCTGGACTAATATAAACTACCTTGCGGGTCATAAAATCTTTAACTGCCATGAGACTTCTCCTTTTCTATTCTTATCCCTATTATACAATCTTTTTGTAAATCTATCAAACGCTTACATTTCTTTTTCAAAATTCTGAAAAGTATGAATAAGCTATCAAAAAGAGCTCTAAAATCGAGCTCTGTGAATGAAGAGTAGGTACGCTTCATTCGATTTTATTTTAATTATCAGAAGCTAACCTTCCAGTGCAGATAAGAATTGCTTCGCAGTCTCTATCTGCCGACTAAAACAATCCACTGGATTCTGATGATTGCTTCGCAATCTCTATCTGCAACCTAAACTAGTCTCCCAGACTAGTTTAGCCACCTAGATATGCTTTTCTGACTTCTTCTGATGAGGCGAGTTCTTTTCCTGTTCCTGATAGGACGATTTTTCCTGTTTCCAGTACATAACCTCGGTCAGAGATTGCGAGTGCTTTATTAGCATTTTGTTCAATCAAGAGGACAGTTGTCCCTTGCTTCTGAATATCTTGAATGATATCAAAAATTTCTTGGATAAAGATTGGGGCAAGTCCCATTGATGGTTCATCTAAGAGAAGAAGTTTTGGTGTTGACATAAGAGCGCGTCCCATGGCAAGCATTTGTTGTTCCCCTCCTGAAAGAGTGGCTGCATCTTGGTTCTTGCGTTCTTCAAGACGTGGGAAACGTGAAAAAACCTTCTTCAAGTTAGCTTGATTTTCTTCACGATTTTTCTTTAAGAAAGCTCCCATTTCTAGATTTTCCATAACTGTCAATCCAGGGAAGACGTGGCGGCCTTCTGGTACTTGTGAAAGGCCACCTGCCACGATTTTCTGAGCTGGCATTTTTTGGATTTCTTGACCTAAAAATTCAATCTTTCCTGAGCTTGGTCGAACCAGACCTGACAAGGTACGGAGAATGGTTGTTTTACCAGCACCATTGGCACCGATAAGGGAAACAACTTCTCCTTCATTAACTTCAAAGCTTACATCACGGACTGCTTGGATCATGCCATAATGCACAGAAAGATTATCAACTTTTAACATAGACATTAGGCTTCACCTCCTAGATAAGCTTCGATAACGCGTTTATTGGTCTTAATTTCGTCTGGAGTTCCTTGAGCAATCAAGCGACCGTATTCAAGTACGTAGATACGTTCTGTTACTTCCATGACCAGATTCATATCATGTTCAATCAGCATAATCGTAATCTTAAATTCATCTTTAATACGACGAATTAACTCAGTCAATTCTGCTGTTTCCTGCGGGTTCATACCTGCTGCTGGTTCATCCAAAAAGAGAATTTTAGGTTCCGTAGCGAGGGCACGAACAATTTCCAAACGACGTTGTTGTCCGTAGGCAAGATTTTTAGCAAGAGTTTCTGCATCACCATCTAAATCGAAGATTTTCAACAATTCCAAAGCCTTAGCCTTTAATTCTTTTTCACTCTTGTAAAAAGCTGGTAAGCGTAAGAAACTAGCAAAAACATGCTGTTTGTGATGGTTGCCAAAAGCAATCAAAACATTGTCCAAAACGGTTAAATCTTTAAAGAGACGGATATTTTGGAAAGTACGTCCAAGTCCCAAAGAAGCAATCTTATAAGGTGACTTCCCATTTAAAAGGTGACCATCAAGGGTAACTGTTCCCTCACTTGGCTCATAAACACCCGTCAAGAGGTTGAAAAGAGTGGTTTTCCCAGCTCCATTTGGACCGATTAGTCCAACCAATTCCCCTTCGTTCAATTCAAGAGTCACATCTCCAACAGCTGTTAGACCGCCAAAATGTTTGGTTAACTGTTTTACTTCAAGTAATGCCATTAGTTTTGTTCCTCCTTCTTAGATTTTTTAAAGAAACGTGATAGGCTCAATTCCCATGTTCCAAGGAGTCCACCTGGTCTGAAAATCATTACCAATACCAAGGCCAAAGCGTAGATAATCATACGCACGCTAGCAACATCTTGGAGAAGCATATTCAAAATTCCAAGGACAATAGCTGAAACGATTGCACCTGTAATGGAACCAAGTCCACCAAATACAACAATAATCAAAACGTTGATTGAGTTGATGAAAGTATAATCTTTCGGTACAACAGAGCCGATAAATCCTGCCTGAAGTGACCCAGCAATACTTGCAGTAATGGCACCAAAGACAAAAGCGATAATTTTAATTTTAGTCGTATTAACCCCAACTGACTCAGCAGCGATTTCATCCTCACGAACAGATAGGGTTGAACGACCAATTGGACTACGCAAGAAGTTCAAAGTTGCAATGGTTGTAATCACGACAAAGAAGTAAACCATTTGCCAAGTTGTAAAGTTTGGAATTCCCAAGATACCTGCCGCACCATTTGTAATGCTTCCACCATTGATGATAAAGATACGGATAATTTCAGAAACACCTAGAGTCGCTACCGCAAGATAGTCTCCCTTCAAACGCAAGGTTGGAATTCCGACAAGCAAGGCAACTGCTCCTGAAAGCAAAGCTCCTACAAGCATAGCTCCAAAGAAGGCACCGTAGGTTGGTGATTTAGAACCAATAATTGCTGCTGCATAGGCACCAATCGCCATGAAACCAGCGTGCCCGAGTGAAAATTGTCCTGAAAAACCAACGATTAAGTTGAGACCAACAGCCAGAATAATATTAATTCCAATTTGTTGTAAGATCTGTACATAGAATAGGTTGAGTACTCCGACTGAAACCAGTACACTAATCAAGCCATAGCCAGCTAACAAAAGGAGTAACCATAGAATATTAACTTTTAAATTTTCTTTCATCGCTTACACCTTCTCTTTCACATTTTTACCAAGGATACCAGCTGGGCGGACAATCAAAATCAACAACAAGATTCCATACACAATAGCATCACGGAAGTCTGACATCCCAAAGGCTGTCGCAAAGGTTTCCAATAGACCAATTACAAAGCCACCAAGCGCCGCACCAGGAATAATTCCGATACCACCAAGTACTGCGGCAACGAAAGACTTAAGACCTGGAGTAACCCCCATCAAAGGCTCAAGAGAGTTATAATAGAGGGCAATCAGAACACCAGCCGCACCCGCAAGAGCTGAACCCAAAGCGAAGGTAAAGCTGATAGTGCGGTTTACATTGATCCCCATCAATTGCGCTGCATCGCTATCTACAGATACAGCACGCATGGCTTTCCCCATCTTGGTCTTTTGAACAATAACTTGTAACAAAATCATCAAAATCAAGGAAATTGCCAAGATCATTAACTGAACGTTTGTTAAGCTAATTGGTCCCAAATCATAGCGAACTGTTTGAATTGCTTGAGGGAAGGCACGAGTATTAGCACCAACCAGATAGACCATCCCATACTCTAATAGGAAGGAAACCCCAATAGCTGTAATCAAAACAGCAATACGAGTAGAGTGACGCAAAGGTCGGTAAGCAAGGAACTCAATCACAACACCAAGAATAGCTGTCGCTAGCATAGCTACAATAAGAGCTACAAAGAAATTCATTTGGAAAGAATTAATCAAGAAATAACCGATAAAGGCTCCCATCATATAAATATCACCGTGGGCGAAGTTGATGAGCTTGATAATTCCGTAAACCATGGTATACCCTAGGGCTAACAGCGCATATACACTACCTAGAATCAAACCATTAACTAGTTGTTGGAGCATAAGATTCACTCTTTCTATTGATAATTTCGAGGATTTTCCCTCACTTTTTGATAGGTTCTTAAACATCGAAACAGGGAGTGAGTCCGAGTCTCATTCCCTATTTCAACATTTTTCTATTATGGTTTTACAACTTCTGCTGCTTCAACCTTACCATTGTTCATGGTCATCATGTAAGCAGTTTTGACTGTGTTGTGGTCTGCATCGAAGCTTGTTTGACCAGTTACACCTTCAAAATCTTTTGTTTTAGCAAGGTTATCCTTGATTTCGCCAGAGTTTTTAGCACCTTTTGCTGCGTTTGCTACAAGGTGAACTGAGTCATAAGCCAAGGCTGCAAATGTTGAAGGCTCTTCATTATACTTAGCACGGTATGCATCAAGAAAGGCTTTTGCTTTAGCTGAAACTTCTACAGTAGTTGAGAAGCCTGAGATAAAGTAGATGTTTGATGCTTTTTCAGGAGTTGCTTGTTGTACAAACTCTTCACCGTTGAATCCATCACCACCAACGATTGGTTTGTCAATTCCCATACCGCGTGCTTGGTTTACAATTTTACCAGCTTCAGTGTAGTAACCAGGGACAATAATAGCATCAAAGTCTTTCTCTTTCATTTTTGTAAGGGCTGCTTGGAAGTCTGTGTCACCCGCTACGAAAGTCTCATCTGCAACGATTTCACCTTTGTAAGCTTCACGGAAGGCTTTGGCAATCCCTTTAGCATAGTCGCTGGCATTGTCAGTGTAAAGAACGACTTTCTTAGCTTGCAATTTATCAGTAACATAGTTTGCGATAATTTTTCCTTGGAAGCTATCTTGGAAAGTTCCGATAAAGAGGTAATCTTGACCTTTAGTCAATCCATCTTGAGTCGCACTTGGTGAGATCAATGGAACACCTGCTTTTGTAGCGTTCGCTACCGCAGCTGCAGTCGCACCAGATGTCGCAGGTCCTACGATTGCTGATACTTTAGATTGAGTTACAAGGTTAGTTGTAACTGAAGCGGCCTCTGCTGTTTCAGACTTGTTATCTTTATCAACTACTTCGATTTGTTTTCCATCGATACCACCTGCTGCATTGATTTCATCAACGGCAAGTTGGGCACCTTTTTGTTCAGATGTTCCGTAGGCTGCTACAGCACCAGTTTCTTCGAAGTTAAATCCGATTTTGATTGTCTTTTCCTCTACTGTGTTACCAGCAGCGTTGGCTGTTCCAGATTTCACTTCTCCACAGGCTGCAAGAAGTGCTACACTTGCAAGCGCCACAAACGATAGGGCAAATTTTTTCTTCATCTTTTTTGTCTCCTTATTTCTTAAATAAATAGTCTGTTAAGAATATACCGAATTATCAGAAAATTGTCAACACTTTTCTTGAACTTTTTCGATGATAACGTTTTCCTCTCGATAAAGGTTGCCCACAAAGGGTGTTTCTAACTCTTGGATATGACAAACTCTGACTTTTTTTATAAACTTTTCCTTGCTCAAGTGTCCAACCAATTGCTCCACTTCTTGAGTTAGAACATAGAGTTGTAAGTAACGATGTTTCTTGGAATGATAGGTAATATCTCCATAATCCTGCAGTTTTTTGGCATCACGATTATAGTAAAGATAGATAATCAAGCCAGATCGATTGACTTTTTCAAACATGATAAATCCTCTTTCTAAGAAATCTCTCCCTATTATACCAAAAAAAGCAAACCCAGTCGAGTTTGCCTTCTTTGATCATTAATTCAATGAATTGTTGGCCATGATTTCATCAATAAAGCCATATTCAAGTGTTTCTTGGGCGCTCATCCAATTATCACGTTCTGCATCTGCGTGAATTTTTTCGATTGACTGACCTGAATTTTCAGCCAAGATTTTTTCCAAGGTATTACGAGTTTTAAGCAAGTGTTCCGCAGCGATTGCCATATCAGTTTGTTGAGTACCACCACCTGTACCACCCATTGGTTGGTGGATCATATACTCTGCATTTGGAAGCATGAAACGTTTGCCTTTTGCTCCACTTGATGCAATGACCGTCCCCATAGATGCTGCCATACCCATAACGATAGTTTGGACATCAGCCTTTATAAAGTTCATGGTATCAACGATTGCCAAACCGGCTGAAACAGACCCCCCAGGTGTATTGACATAAAGGTAAATATCTTTTGTACTATCTTGGGCATCTAAGAAAAGTAATTGGGCAATAACTGAGTTGGCCATGTTGTCTTCAACTGGGCCTGTCAGCATAATGATGCGGTCTTTAAGAAGACGTGAGTAAATATCGTAGGAACGTTCTCCACGGCTTGTTTGTTCAATAACTACAGGAATCATTTATTTCTCCTTTTGAGTTTTAATTTTGTTGGTCAAATGACTGAAGATAAGACTATTATAATATCTTGGTCAAAAAAGGTCAAATTTTTGCTCTGCTTTCATTAGACAGAAACAAAAACCCAACCTCCTTTCGTGACTGGAAATACTTTTCCAAGTCATTCTTCTTTTAATTTTATTTCGTACCGAACAAGCGGTCCCCAGCATCTCCAAGACCTGGAACGATATAACCGTGTTCGTTCAAACGTTCATCCAAGGCTGCTGTAAAGATTTCTACATCTGGATGAGCTTCTTGAAGGGCTTTTACACCTTCTGGAGCAGATACAAGGCAGACAAATTTGATATTTGATGCTCCACGTTTTTTAAGTGAGTCAACAGCCAAGATTGCTGAACCACCTGTTGCCAACATTGGGTCTACTACAAAAATTTGACGTTGGTCAATATCTTCAGGCAATTTCACCAAGTATTCAACTGGTTGAAGTGTTTCTTCATCACGGTACATACCGATGTGGCCAACTTTAGCAGCTGGAACCAAGCTCAAAAGTCCATCAACCATCCCGATACCTGCACGCAAGATTGGAACGATAGCCAATTTCTTACCTGCCAATTGTTTTTGAACTGTTTTTGTAATTGGTGTTTCGATTTCCACATCTTCTAGTGGAAGATCACGAAGTACTTCATACCCCATCAACATTGCAATCTCATCTACTAGCTCACGGAAAGCTTTTGTAGAAGTATCTGTACGACGCAAGATTGACAATTTGTGTTGAATCAGTGGATGATTAATAACTTCAATTTTTCCCATTTTTGGAATTCCTTCTTTCAATTTATTCTTCTTATTATACCAAAAAACGGTTTAAAAATCTTTCTAAACCATTTATTTTTGATAATTTTTACATTAAATCTGCCTCTTTAAGAGCTGACTGTACTGTCTCAAGTGGTAGATGGGTCAATTCTGTCCCTTTTTCTTGATAGAGGTATTGGGCATAGTCATCCATTCTGTACTGGTTAATATAAACCACGCGCTTGCAACCGACCTGCAGCAATTGTTTGGTACAATTCAGACAAGGAAAATGGGTCACATAGGCTGTAAAACCTTTAGGGACACCACGTTCAGCCCCTTGGAGAATGGCATTAACCTCAGCGTGAAGGGTGCGAACACAGTGACCTTCAATGACCAGACATTCGTGGTCAATACAATGCTCAGTCCCTGACACCGAACCATTGTAACCAGTGGAAATCACCTTATTATCCTTTACCAGAATTGCGCCCACTTTGGCACGTTTACAAGTGGAACGATTGGCAATCAGTAGGGCTTGGGCTGCAAAATACTCATCCCAGGCTAGTCTTTTTTCAGTCATATCTCTTCTCCTTTTTCTCTATTTTTTAAAAAATGGTAACCGTAAGTCCGCAATCTTTTCAGCTGGTACCTTCATGCCATCCTTGATCCATTTTAAGAGAACAGATACAATGGCTGAACTCCAGAAGGAATGAAGATAAGAGCTGACACCTTTTGATTTTCCATGGTATTTTTCTAGAAATTCCTGCATGGCTTGGACAAAGATTTTTTCCAGATGGTAATCTAAGGCCAATTGAATCACTCTAGCTTCCTTTCTGGCCTCTCGGAAAAGGTGAACCCAGACCAGATAAAGGTCTGTCTTTAAATCGTAATGATGCAGCTGTTCCATGATATTGTGGACAGTTCGTTTAAAGACGCTCTCTAAAATCTCCTCTTTGGAATCATAATTGCGATAAAAAGCCGCACGCGAAACGCCTGCACGTTTGACCAATTCAGAAATACTAATCTTGGTCAAGTCCTTTTTTTCCAAGAGTTGCAAAAGGGCTGTTTCAATGGCTTCTCTGGTTAATAAATTGGATTCTTGATTTGATTTTCTGAGATTTTCAAGAGACTTTTCAGAGATTCTACGTTCAGACATAACATTTTCTTTCTACTTGTCACAACAGACGGATGAGGCTTTTGTTTCAAGGGTTTTCATGATATAATTGTAAAAAAAGACAGAACCTTTGTCAATGTATAACTGACAAAGATGGAGAATTTCTATGACTTGGAAGATTATTGCTGACTCTGGTTGTGATTATCGTCAGCTGGAAACACCAGCTATTGACACAACCTTTGTAAGTGTCCCCTTAACCATTCAAGTAGCTGATCAGGTCTTTGTCGATGATGCCAGTCTTGATATTGACCAAATGATGGAAACCATGTATGCAACCGCAGAAGCTTCAAAATCAGCTTGTCCAAGCCCAGATGATTATTTGCGAGCATTTGAAGGTGCCAAAAACATTTTCCTAGTAACCATTACTGGTACTCTTTCTGGCAGCCACAACAGTGCTCAACTAGCTAAGAATATTTATCTGGAAGAACATCCTGATACTAAAATTCATGTAATTGATAGTTTGTCTGCTGGTGGGGAAGTTGACTTGCTCGTAGAAAAATTGAATGACTTGATTGACCAGGGCTTGTCTTTTGAAGAAGTGGTTGAAGCTATCACTGCCTATCAAGAAAAAACCAAGTTACTTTTTGTCCTAGCCAAAGTCGATAACTTGGTGAAGAACGGCCGTTTGAGCAAGCTTATCGGTACAGTCGTTGGCCTTCTCAACATCCGTATGGTCGGAGAAGCTAGTGAAACCGGAACCCTCGAATTGCTACAAAAAGCACGAGGACCAAAGAAATCGATTCAGGCAGCCTATGAAGAGTTGATAAAGGCTGGATATGCTGGTGGTCGTATTGTCATGGCCCAACGCAATAATGAGAAATGTTGCCAACAGCTCTCAGAGCGAATCCGTAAAACCTTCCCACAAGCGGATATTAAAATTCTCCCAACATCTGGTCTCTGCAGTTTCTATGCAGAAGATGGTGGTTTGCTGATGGGATATGAAATTGATTAATTGCATTCTTGACAAGAGGTGACCATCATCTCTTGTTTTTTTGTGGTACAATAGAGCTATGAAACATTTTGATACTATCGTCATCGGTGGAGGACCTGCTGGTATGATGGCTACGATTTCCAGTAGCTTTTATGGACAGAAAGCCCTCCTTATCGAAAAAAATCGGAAACTTGGAAAAAAATTAGCTGGGACTGGTGGTGGACGTTGCAATGTGACCAACAATGGTAGCTTGGACGACCTGCTAGCTGGCATCCCTGGAAACGGGCGCTTTCTCTACAGCGTCTTCTCCCAATTTGATAACCATGATATCATTAACTTTTTTACGGAAAATGGGGTCAAACTTAAGGTCGAGGACCACGGACGCGTCTTTCCTGCTAGTGACAAGTCTCGGACAATTATCGAAGCCTTGGAAAAGAAAATCATTGAGCTAGGTGGTCAAGTTGCTACTCAAACCGAGATTGTTTCGGTTAAGAAGGTGGATGACCAATTTGTTCTTAAATCAGCTGACCAAATCTTCACTTGTGATAAACTGATTGTCACAACAGGTGGAAAATCCTATCCTTCCACTGGCTCAACTGGTTTTGGACATGAGATTGCCCGTCATTTTAAGCACACCATTACCGAACTTGAAGCCGCTGAAAGTCCTTTGTTGACAGATTTTCCACACAAAATGCTTCAGGGGATTTCACTAGACGATGTGACCCTAAGTTATGGCAAGCATATCATCACTCACGATCTGCTTTTTACCCACTTTGGTTTGTCTGGCCCTGCTGCTCTGCGCATGTCTAGCTTTGTCAAGGGTGGGGAGATTCTCTCGCTGGATGTTTTGCCTCAACTTTCTGAGAAGGACTTGGCTGCATTCCTAGAAGAAAACCGTGAAAAATCCTTGAAAAACGCTTTAAAATCTTTATTACCTGAGCGCTTGGCAGAATTTTTTGTGCAAGGCTATCCTGAAAAAGTCAAACAACTGACTGAAAAGGAACGAGAACAACTTCTCCAGTCTATCAAGGCCCTCAAAATCCCTGTAACAGGCAAAATGTCCCTTGCCAAGTCCTTTGTCACCAAAGGGGGCGTCAGTCTCAAGGAAATCAATCCAAAAACTCTGGAAAGTAAGCTAGTTTCTGGACTTCACTTTGCTGGCGAGGTACTAGATATCAATGCCCACACGGGTGGTTTTAATATTACTTCTGCCCTCTGCACTGGCTGGGTGGCGGGATCAAACCCAATCTAAATCTAAATTATTCAATGGCTAAATCAACCCCAAAAGAAAGGAACTACTTTGGAACATATTATCTTGTTAAGGGGAGTTACTCCTAATGGAAAAAATGCTATCCCTAAAATGTCTTATCTAGTAGATATCTTGACAGAAGCTGGTTTTCAACAAGTTCGAACTTATATTCAAAGTGGAAATATTATTCTTGAAAGTAACTTAGCTCTCGAAGAAATACGAGAACAGGTTCATACTCTAATAAAGGAAAAGATTGGAGCCGATCTCAAAATAATCATTAAGAATAAGGATATTTTTAAAAACATTGTCCAAGAAAATCCGTTTGGAGAACACTATCTTTATGACCGTGTACACGTGATTTTTTATCAAGAATCTATTCAAAGTCTCCCTTTAGAAAAATTAAAAATTGATTACGGTGAAGAAGAAATTTGTGTCGGTAACCACTGTCTCTACCTCTATCTCCCTAGAACTGCAAAACGAAAAAAGCTCAGTACTAACTATCTTGAAAAGCTTTTCAATGTGGATTTGACCATGCGAAAACTAAATGTGGTAGAAAAATTATTAAGCAAGTAGTACTTAAATTTAGTAAAAATCGGAAGATCACTCCTCCGATTTTATTTTGTCTGAGTTTGGACATAGTGGGCAATAACATCTGATGTGTACTGGGCTGTTCCAGGTCCAAATTTATCAATGTTTTCCTTAAACTCTGGGTTATAGACATAGCCTTTTCCGATATGACCGAAGACTTCAATAGTACAATCAAATCCATAAGTACGAATAGCTTGCAAGAGTTTGGCTGCTTCTTCTTGATTTTCGGTTGCTGTTACAGGTAGACCAGATTGAAGATTTTGTGCCAATGCTTGAAAGACTTGGTTAAAGGCAGCCGTAGCCTCATCTTCGTGACCTTTTTGGCGCTCGAGCGCTTGATCCATAACTTCTTGTCCATACTTCTCTACCGCCTCTTGCTGGTATTTTTGATGGTCTTGATAGTTAAATCCAGCAAATTTCTCTTGAATGCTCATTTCTCTTTCTCCTTTTTGTTCTTGAATGGTTTTCTGCAAGGTTGAAATCAAGGTATCCAGATATTCCCTTTCTCGAGTCAAATAGTCCAACTGCCTGGTCAAGTGAGGTAATAAATCTGTCCTTTCTTCCTTTAATAGCTCTGCTATTTTTTCTAAAGAAAAGCCTAGATATTTGTAATAAAGAATGACCTGAAGTCGCTCCAAATCCTCTTGGCTATAGGTTCGATAGCCGTTTTCCGACTTTAAAGGAACTAAAAGTCCTATCTTATCGTAGTGGTGCAGGGTTTTGACAGAAACACCTGAAAGCTGGGCAGCTTCTTTTATATGGTACATGATTTCCTCCTTACAATGATAGTATAACCCCTCCCCTTAGGTCATAGTCAAGCGTTTTTGCGAATTTTTTTACTTTATCATAACATGAAAATGGTTTTCTTGACAGACCTTAGAAAACATGATAGGATAGTCAAGTCTATCAATCAAAAGAAACGCTCACTTTGAGTACTGATGAGGCTATTTGCCAAGGGCAGTAGCTTTTTCTTTTGTAACACTAATTTTAGGAGTTTAACTATGTCTGAAAAATCGCAATGGGGTTCTAAACTGGGTTTTATCCTAGCATCTGCTGGCTCAGCCATCGGACTTGGTGCCGTTTGGAAATTCCCCTACATGACTGCTGCTAACGGTGGAGGAGGCTTTTTACTAGTCTTTCTCATCTCAACTATTCTAATTGGTTTCCCTCTTTTGCTAGCTGAATTTGCCCTCGGCCGAAGCGCTGGTGTCTCTGGGATTAAAACCTTTGGAAAACTAGGCAAGAATGGCAAGTACAACTTTATCGGTTGGATTGGTGCCTTTGCCCTCTTTATCCTCTTATCTTTCTATAGTGTTATTGGAGGATGGATTTTAGTCTATCTGGGTATTGAGTTTGGGAAATTGTTCCAGCTTGCTGGGACGAGTGATTATGCTCAGTTATTTACTTCAATCATTTCAAATCCAGTCATTGCCCTTGGAGCTCAAGCTGCCTTTATCCTATTGAATATCTTTATTGTATCACGTGGGGTTCAAAAAGGGATTGAAAGAGCTTCTAAGGTCATGATGCCCCTGCTCTTTATTATCTTTGTTGTCATCATCGGGCGCTCTCTCAGTTTGCCAAATGCCATGGAAGGTGTTCTTTACTTCCTCAAACCAGACTTTTCAAAACTAACTAGCGCTGGTCTCCTCTATGCTCTGGGACAATCTTTCTTTGCCCTCTCACTAGGGGTTACAGCCATGCTGACCTATGCGTCCTACTTGGACAAGAAAACCAATCTGGTTCAATCAGGGATTTCCATCGTAGCCATGAACATCTCGGTATCCATCATGGCAGGACTAGCCATTTTCCCAGCCATGTCAGCCTTCAATATCCAGTCTGAAGGTGGACCAAGCCTGCTCTTTATCGTCTTGCCTCAACTCTTTGACAAGATGCCTTTTGGAACTGTTTTCTACGTCCTTTTCCTCTTACTCTTCCTCTTTGCAACAGTCACTTCCTCTGTCGTTATGTTGGAAATCAATGTAGGCAATATCACCAATCAGGACAACAGCAAGCGTGCCAAGTGGAGTACCATTTTAGGAATTTTGACCTTTGTCTTTGGAATTCCTTCAGCCTTGTCTTACGGTGTTATGGCGGATGTTCACATTTTTGGGAAGACCTTCTTTGACGCGATGGATTTCTTGGTTTCCAATCTCCTCATGCCATTTGGAGCCCTCTGCCTTTCTCTTTTTACAGGCTATATCTTTAAAAAGGCTCTTGCTATGGAGGAATTACACCTTGATGAAAGAGCTTGGAAACAAGGACTTTTCCAAGTCTGGCTCTTCCTTCTTCGTTTTATCATTCCAATTATCATCATCGTGGTCTTCATCGCCCAATTTATGTAATCAAAAAGGACTTGAGTAGTGAACTCAGGCCCTTTATTTTTATGGATGGCTAACAATCAATTCCAAACCTTGACCTTCTAGGGTCCAAGCTTCAACATCACTTGGAAGAATAAAGTGGCTACCTTTTTGGATTGGATAGTTTTTCCCGTCAACAGTTAGTTGACCTTGACCATCTAAGACACTGAATAAGCTGTAGTCAGCTGTCTTTTCAAAGTCAACTTTGCCTGTAATTTCCCACTTGTAAACTGCGAAGAAATCATTGGATACAAGGAGAGTGGAACGCAAATCATCTGCTTTGACAGTTACAGGACGGCTATTGGCAGGCTCGCCAATGTTTAAAACATCGATGGATTTTTCAAGGTGAAGTTCACGCAAGTTGCCATTATCATCCTTACGATCAAAATCATAGACACGGTAAGTTGTATCGCTAGACTGCTGGGTTTCAAGGATTAAGATGCCTGCCCCGATAGCATGCATGGTGCCACTTGGTACATAGAAGAAGTCTCCAGCCTTAACAGGCACTTTTGTCAGCAAGGCATCCCAGTTCTTGTCCTCGATTTGCTGGCGGAGTTCTTCTTTTGACTTGGCATTGTGGCCATAGATAATCTCTGAACCTTCGTCCGCAGCGATGATGTACCAGCATTCTGTTTTTCCGAGCTCGCCTTCATGCTCTAGTCCATAGGCATCATCTGGGTGAACTTGAACACTGAGCCAGTCGTTGGCATCGAGAATTTTGGTCAAGAGTGGAAATACAGGTTCTGGACGATTGCCAAACAACTCACGGTGTTCCGCATACAAAGTAGCTAGGTCTGTTCCCTCAAAACGATCATTGGCAACTTTAGAGACACCATTTGGATGGGCTGAGATGGCCCAGTATTCTCCGATTTTTTCACTTGGGATGTCGTAGCCAAACTCATCACGTAGCTTGGTTCCACCCCAGATTTTTTCTTGCATAACTGATTGTAAAAATAATGGTTCTGACATTTTATTCTCCTGTCTGATTTTTCTCCTCTCATTATAGCAAAAAGCTTGGTCTTATTGAACTCTTTTTCCTATTATATAAAGTAGGGAGAAGATTTTATAAAAATAGTGAACAAATGTGCTCTACTCAATGCTTGCACCATTGCTGGCAATGACATCCTTGTACCAGTAGAAGGATTTCTTCTTGCTCCGTTTGAGGCTTCCATGACCATCATTATCTCGATCCACATAGATAAAGCCATAGCGCTTGTTCATTTCGCCTGTTCCAGCTGAAACCAGATCGATACAACCCCAAGTCGTATAACCAAGCAAGTCAACGCCATCTTGGTAAATGGCATCTCGCATAGCCTTGATATGGGCCTCTAGATAAGCAATCCTATAGTCATCCGCTACATACCCATTTTCATCTGGCGTGTCTATAGCACCGAGTCCATTTTCTACGATGAACATAGGCTTTTGATAACGATCCCAGATGGCATTGAGGGTGATACGAAGCCCCAATGGGTCAATCTGCCAACCCCATTCTGAGGATTCCAGATAGGGATTTTTGATAGAGGCAAAGACATTTCCAGCCGTCAGATTCCTCACTTCTGGATCCCCTGAAGCTACTCGGCTCGCATAGTAAGAGAAGGAAACAAAATCAACAGTATTATTCTTCAACAAGTCCAAATCCTCTGCTGTCATTTCAATCTCAATTCCCTCACGCTCCCACTGCTTCTTGGCATAATTTGGGTATTCCCCACGCGCTTGAACATCAATGAAAAAGTAACTCTTGCGGTCTTCCTCCATAGCAGCCCAGTAGTCTCTCGGATGGGCAGTGTTGGAATAGTACTGCCCTGCTGCCAACATACATCCAACCTTGTTTTCTGGATCAATTTCGTGGGCAATCTTAGTCGCAAGAGCTGAGGCTACCAACTCATGGTGGGCTGCTTGGTATTTGACCTGTTCTTGATTTTCTCCTTTTTCAAAACAAATCCCTGCTCCTAAAAAGGGTGCATGCAGAATCATATTGATTTCGTTGAAGGTTAGCCAGTACTTGACCAAGCCCTTGTAACGGGTAAAGAGGGTACGACAGAGATTTGCGTAAAAGTCCAACATACGACGATTGCGCCAACCACCATACTCCCTAATTAAGTGCATAGGGCAGTCGAAATGGGTGATAGTCACCAGAGGCTCAATCCCATACTTGTGGCATTCCTTAAACAAATCCTCATAAAAGGCTAGACCAGCTTCATTTGACTCTGCTTCATCTCCCTTAGGAAAAATGCGAGTCCAAGCAATGGACAGCCGATAGGTCTTAAAACCCATTTCTGCAAAAAGAGCGATATCTTCCTTGTAATGATGGTAGATATCAATGGCTTCCTTAGCTGGGTAAAAATAGCCCTCCTCAAACGAAAACATCTTTTTCTGACCTGTGATAATGGCTTCACGGTCAGGGCCAATCGGTACCACATCAACGTTAGCAAGACCTCGACCATCTAGATTATAAGCCCCCTCACATTGATTAGCTGCCGTTGCACCACCCCAGAGGAACCCCTCTAGAAATTGACCTCTTTCTGTCATCACTTTACCTCACTTGATTTATTACTTCTATTATACTAAAAAGGGGACAAAAAATTGGTAACTATCTAGAGAATGTTAGTACTGAACTTGCTGACATGTACGAAAAAAAGACTGAAACCAGTCTTCTTTTTAAATCAAAGCTGTGATAGCCGTTACTAGACCAAACACGATACCAGGTGCATTGGCAGCAGCAAGAGGAATATCTCTTTCCTTTTTAAAAAAACCGTAATAAGCCCATAGACAACAGTTAATAGATGCAATCAAGGGCTGGATAAAATTCCCTTTTTGACCGGCTAGATTATTCATGATTTGTGGGAAGTAAGACACATACATCATAACAGACATAAAGGTCGCTACCCAACCCAAAACTTTCATTTGTTTTTCAGACATTTTCAAAACCTCTTTTATTCTTTTATGCTTTCTATTTTATAATCTGTTTGAGAAACAAGTAAGAGTTTGGAAATTTTGTTATAAAAATGTAAACTATCAAAATCATGTGATAAGAAAAAGACCGGATTGCTCCGATCTGTTTGATCCATAAAATGGGTCAATCTTCTGAAATCGCAATGAATTGACTGAATTTTCTTATAGATTTAAACATTTCTTCATAATTAGATAATTTTTTCAATATAGTCTCCCTCTTTTCCATTTTGTGAACGATTTGCTTTTGGTAGTCTAAAGAAAAATTACCATTATCATCAACAGGGATATCTATCTTGATATATTTTTCTAAATTATCTTTATTACATTTTATTGTGTAACCAAAACCATATTTTTTCTTAATGTTCTTTAAGCTATAATATACATATTCTGGTAAAATATCTTGATTTTTAGTTACAATTGAAAGTCTAGAGGTATTTAAAAAGTAAGGCTCTTTATGTAAAATTATATTTGTACCTGCGGTTCCGTCACCATCTGTCGCTATTGAAATATGCGGTCTGTTTGTCTCAACAGTTACTAGCTTTGCATGATTTTTAGGTAAGTATGCAACACAATCTTTAGCAGCTGTATATAGCGGATAACCTTCTGATGAATCTACCTGTTTTTCTCTGTATTCTTTTTGTTTGTAACCAATCAAACTTGAACTAATATCAAAGAATGGATTACCAGTTTCATCAACTTCATTTAAATTGACATTTTTATAATTATAATTTTCTTGAATATTATCAATTTCTTTCAATTCAGTGTCTAACTTAGCTAATTCTCGTATAGCTTCATCTATACTCTGACTTACATCAGTTAGAGTGTTAAACTCCTCATCTTCTTTGATATTCAATTCTTTCAATTGATAATCTGATAGAAGTCTTTCTGACAACCACATATCTTCATTTTTGTAATACTCAATTTCTTTTGTAAAAATTTGAGTGTAATTACTAACATACTGTTCCTTGTCTGTCATAAAATATTTAAACTCTCTAGCAAGACAGTTTAAATCCTCTAAATTAGTATTCACACGAGCAATATCAAGACTTTCCCCAACATCAGTTACAATATAATTAAAAATTGGAGAGGTTTGTGGAATATTTCTATCTGTTTTCTTCGTAAGACATAGTATATACGTTTTTTTGGCAGTTGTATAGAAGGTTCGACTAGGTAAAGAAATTATTCCATCAATTATAGTTTCTTCTAATAGAAAATTTCTCAACCCTCTATCGCTTTTTGTATGGAAAAAACCATCTGGTAATACTATGAAAGCTCTTCCTTTAGGTTTTAACGATTTCACCATATTTATGACAAAAAGACCTTCCTTGCTATCAAAATCTTTATCATAAAAAGTTGAAAGTTGTAAATCATTATTGATAAAATCTCTGTATAAGCTCATTCCTTTTCTAACATAAGGCGGATTACTTAAAATTAAATCATATTGACCATCTGTTTTACTTAGTGAGCCGATGGTCGACTTATGAAAGCTTTCAAAAACAGAATTAACAAAATCGGAGTATTTGCTTAGATTATTTCTATATTCATTGATTTTTGATGACAACAACATAGTAAGTGATGCCTTCGCTAGTATGATTGTTTGTTTATCTAAATCATATCCTGAATAGTTGATTTTAGAACTTAAAGTAGCAGGATTATCACAAAAGTCTTTTGTAATATTTCTTGCTATCATACTCTCAATGACAAATCCCCCCACTCCACAAGCAGGATCACAAATAGACTGTCCATCTTGTAGTTGAGATACATTTGCCATGTTAACCATCGTTCTTATGATATTTCTTGGCGTGAAAAACTGCGCCATTAATTTAATACCATTAGAGCCTTTTAAAAATTCTTCGAATAGGTTGGACTTAAATTCAATAGAAACGTTTTTTAAATTGCCAAACTTCTTGAAATCTTCTAATATAGAATAAAATAGTTCGTCTTGCTTACTGTCTTTTTTTACACTAAGACCATTTATAATAGTAGTATCATCTTCCCCTTTCGGAAATACCTCTTTTATATACTCACGAACATTATTCATATAATACTGAAGACACCTATCCTTACCTTTTGAAAATGTTTCTTCAAAGGAAATTAAAGTTCCATCTTCTTTTTCAGTTAAAATTCCTAAGTCGCTTAAATACTTATACATAAATAGTTCAGTAAAAGTCATAAGACATTTTTTAGGGTCATCTCCAGTAGCTAACCAAATTGACTGCCAAATTCCTTTTGCTAGGCTTCTAGGATCGACTATGTCAATGTTTTCATTTAATGTTATATGGTCACAATCAGTTGTTAAAAACGCTTTTACTAATGTTTCTTGACTTGCTTTATTATTTTTTATATTTTCAAGCTTTAATTTTTGATTATTTTTCAAGATATAGTCCGCATAATATTGTTCCTCATTGCTTATGAATGAAAAATCATGTTCCGTTTTTGAACTATCAACAAAGAGTATTTCATAGTCTGTTCCATTAGTTACAATCCCATAATTTACATTACTAAAGTGACAGTATTCACTCACTTGCTTTATTGAAGCTTCTTTCTTTTTATCAGTATTCCATTCATCTGGTTTTTTATACTCAACAATGGCTATAACTTTTGCAGGATAACTACCCCCATCTAAAATTAAAGCATCGGGTTGTTTTAATTTTATAAGATGTGAAATCTTATTGGAAATTATTTTAGACTTTGTTAGTTGATTAAAAGTGGTCTTTCCTAAATCAATGTATCTGAACTCACCTATTGGAATGTAGTTTTCTAATGTACTGTATTGAATAATCTCTTCGCTCATGAAAAATCTCGTATTTCTATATTTGATTAAGATAACCCTATTATACCATTTTACAGATGTTATAACAATAATTATAGTAGTTTGTTATTCAAATATCAGAAAAAGGAGTAACAGCTATGAAGTTTGAATTTAAGTCTTTATTTGATTTACAGACAGCTTTTCATGACGAACAGTCATGTATAGACCATTTAGAGGAAATGAATTGGAGTGATGTTATCATTAGTCCTTTTGACGAGTCTTAAAAAGTTTATAACTGCAAAGATAATAAGTGATAACTCGAATACGTCTTGAACATGAAAATTAAAGTACTAGTAACCTCTTGTTCTATTGTTCAATAGTTAACAGGAGGTTTTTATAATGGAAGTCATGATTGAAACATGTTGTGATATTGATGTTCACTAAAAGTCCATTGTTTTACGCTTAATTAACTAAAAAGTGTATTTATGATACTTTCAAAAAAACTCGATAAAAGTTCTATTGAAAGACAACTGGCATAGTTAGAAGCTCTAGCTGATGTATCTGAAAACAAAAAATTTCAAATGTTTTTGAGAAAAACATCATCTTAAATTTCCTAATTTAGAAGATTGTATCTATCAAAAGAAAAATAAACTTTCTGACTTTGATAATAAATTATTGATTACACTGCACTACAATCCTAGAAAAAATAAATCATTTTAAAAAGGCAATTTCCGAAAGGAAGCAAGCATTTTGATGTTATAGTTCATAACACAATCTATTGAAATAAGAACAAGACAAAAGAGCCTTGAAAAAAGCACTACAACTCGGTAATACCTTTTTGAGGTGCCTTTTGATATGAGCCCATGTTTTCTCAATAGGATTGTACTCAGGCGAGTAGGGAGGAAGAGGTAAAAGTTTATGCCCATATTCTTCACACAAGAGTTCTAGTTTACCCATTCTATGGAATCTTGCATTATCCATAAAAATAACTGATGGTGTGTTTAATGTTGGTAAGAGAAACTTCTGAAACCAAGCTTCAAAAAAGTCGCTCGTCATCATCTCTTCGTATTACTTGATGGTTTAGCACTCCTGTTTTCTCTTTTAACTTTAACCAGCTATAAATGTTATTAAGTGAGATTTGAAAAACGTGTGATGCTTCCGTTATACTACCTGTTAGCTTACAAGAGGCGAAAACTTTTTTACGAAAATCTAATGAATATTGCATAAGAAGATTAGACCACAGTGTGTGCTATTTTTAGGTCATTTTACTATATTAAAAAGACCGGATTACTCCGATCTTTTCAAGTTCTGCTCCAAAAATGTTTAAATTTTAGATAAAAATTTGATAATAGCATTACCTATTTCATACGATAAAAATCAATCACTAGACCAGCAGGGCCTTTAACTAATAAGGACTCTGTTCCCCAATCCGTTTCACAAGGGCCGTGTAAAATCTCGACACCGATCTCTTTTAAACGTTGGTAATTCTGAATTAGATTCTCAACCTCGATATGAAGAATGATTCCTGACCGAAAGTTTTCCAAAGGAATCAAATGATTTTGAGACAACATGAGACAGTGACTGCCAATCGTGAACTGAGCAAAACTGTCATCAACATAATCGGACTTTTTATCCAAAATACGCTCCAAGTCAGCACAGACTTGGGGAACATCTGAAACGATAATATCTAATTGATTTAAATTCATTTACTATCCTCCATAAAAAGACCGGATTGCTCCGATCTTTGTAAGTTCCACGAAGGAATTATTTAATTACGCGTGATTGCAAACCTTCTTCTTCCAAGAAGAGACGGAATGGTACGAGTTCTTCTGCTTCGTATTTTTCCTTGAAGGCTTTGATTGCTTCTTCTGAGTGAAGTTTTGGATCCAATTCAAGTACTTCTACTGGAAGTGGACGGTGTTGACTGATGCGCGCATCGATCACAACAGTTTTACCTTCTTTGTTCAATTTAACAGCTTCTGCAACAACTGCATCGATGTCTTCGATACGGTCAACTGTAAATCCAACAGCTCCTTGAGCTTCAGCGATTTTCGCATAGTCAGCATTAGGGAAGTCACAACCAAACAAGTGTTTGTTTGTGTCTTCGTATTTGTCCTTGATGAAGGCATATTTACCATTTGAGAAGACAACGTTGATAACTGGAAGGTCGTATTGAACGTTTGTGATAACGTCTGGGTAGCACATATTGAATGCACCGTCACCCATGATGTTCCATACTTGGCGATCTGGATTGTCTTTCTTAGCAGCGATACCACCAGGAAGGGCAATACCCATTGTCGCAAAGAGTGGAGATGTACGCCACATGTTCTTAGGTGTCATGTGAAGGTGACGAGTAGATGTTTGAGTAGTGTCACCTACGTCGATTGAATAGATAGCGTCTTGATCAGCATGTTTGTTGATTGCATTGTAAACTTGATACAATTGCAATTCACCCTCAGTTTTACCTTCGATTTTGTTCATGTAATCACGCCAGTTTTGGTTGTTCTTAACGTTTGCACGCCACCATGGAGTAGACTCAACTGGATTCACTTTGTCAAGGATTGCTTTCGCTGCTTGACCTGCATCACCAAGGATTGAAGCGTCTAGGGCATGACGTTTACCAAGTTTGTAAGGGTCGATATCGACTTGGATGAATTTTTCAGTATTCTTGAAGGCTTCGTAAACTTCAGCAAATGGGAAGTTTGAACCAAGGAAAAGAACTGTGTCTGCTTCAAAGACCACTTCGTTGGCTGGTTTCCAACCAACACGGTAAGCAGAACCTGTCAAACCTTCATAGTTCCATTCGAAAGCTTCAAAGTTTTTACCAGTTGTGATGATTGGTGCTTTGATTTTACGTGACAATTCAGTAATCACTTCACCAGCTTTCACACCACCGTAACCAGCATAGATAACTGGACGTTCAGCATTGTTCAAGATTTCAACAGCTTTGTTGATTTCAACTTCGTTCAAAGCAGGAGCGATGAATGAACGTTCGTATGAACCTGAACCGTAGTATGAGTTTTCGTCGATTTCTTGGAAACCGAAGTTTACTGGAATTTCAACAACAGCTGGACCTTTTTTAGAAACTGCAGCACGGCAAGCTTCGTCGATTACTTTTGGTAATTGCTCAGCGTAAGCTACACGTTTGTTGTAAACAGCGATACCGTTGTACATTGGGTTTTGGTTCAATTCTTGGAAAGCATCCATGTTGAGTTCGTTAACTGGACGTGATCCAAGGATCGCTAGGAATGGAGTGTTATCCATAGCTGCATCGTAAACACCGTTAATCAAGTGAGTCGCACCTGGACCACCTGAACCAACTGCAACCCCGATTGAGCCGCCGAATTTAGCTTGCATAACCGCTGCAAGAGCACCTGTTTCTTCGTGGCGAACTTGCAAGAAGCGGATATCTTTGTCTTCAGCCAAAGCGTCCATCAATGAGCTGAGTGTTCCTGATGGGATACCGTAGATTGTGTCTACGCCCCATGTTTTCAATACATTAAGCATTGCTGCAGATGCAGTAATTTTCCCTTGAGTCATAATGATAACTCTCCTTCAAATATTTTTAAATCTACTAAAAAGGTTTCATATAGTTTTTGAAAACGTTTCAGTAAATTTTTACACTACTAATTTATCACATTTATTTTTAGTTTACTAAGAATCTGCTCAGAAGTTTCTATTCTCTATTACAATACAGTTTGAAAACGTTTTTAGTATCTGTTTTATAATAAAAGCGAGCAAGCTCGCTTTTAGTCTATTTTACTAAAGTTTAGTAAGAGGGAACTGGTCAGAACGGATACAGAACTAAAGGCCATGGCTAGACCTGCCAGTTCTGGGTTGAGGGCCAGTCCAACACCAGAAAAGACTCCTGCTGCAATCGGAATTCCGACGACATTGTAGATAAAGGCCCAGAAAAGATTGAGCAGAATACGATTAAAGGTTTTCTTACTCATGTCGAAGGCACGCACCACGCCTAGGAGGTTATTGGTTGTCAACACTAAATCTGCTGACTCGATGGCAATATCTGTTCCAGCTCCCATAGCAATTCCCACATCTGCTACACTGAGGGCAGGAGCATCATTGATACCGTCCCCAACAAAGGCTACTTTGCCAGCCGCTTGTAGTTTATGGATTTCGTTGGCTTTTTCTTCTGGCAAGACACCTGCAATGACCTCTTCGATTCCGATCTGATCCGCAATAGCACGCGCCACACCTGCATTGTCTCCTGTCAGCATGACTGTTTTAAGGCCTCGTTTTTTCAACTGACTGATGGCTAGCTTAGCATTTTCCTTAGGGATATCTTGCAAAGCAAGCAAGCCTTTGATTTCATTGTCCACAGCCAAAAACACAACCGTCTTAGCTTCTTTTTCCAGTTCTTCTAGTTTATCTTGATAAGTGCTAGAAATGTTCATGCCATCCAGCATTTTAGCATTTCCAAGCAGAACTTGTTTTCCATTGATTTGCCCTGAGACACCTTTTCCGTGCAAGGCTTGGAAATTTTCAACAGTTTGAAACTCAAGTCCAGCTTCACTCGCTCGTTTCACAACGGCTTCAGCCAGTGGGTGTTGAGAAGCTTCTTCCAAGGAGGCTGCCAATCCAAGCACTTCTACTTCGTCGCCGATGATATCTGTTACCACAGGCTTCCCTTCCGTCAAAGTTCCAGTCTTATCAAAGACAAGAGTTTGGACTTTCTGGATTTCCTGTAGAACCATTCCATTTTTGAGGAGAACTCCCATCTTAGCACTGCGTCCTGTCCCTACCATAAGGGCTGTCGGTGTTGCGAGCCCCAAGGCACAAGGACAGGCGATAATCAAAACCGCCACCGCATAGAGAAGAGAAGAGACAAAACTCGCTCCAAGCACGACTACACTATCCCTGAGCAAGACGAACCAAATCCAAAAGGTCACAATCCCTAAAATGACAACTGCTGGGACAAAAATGCCTGAAATTTTATCCGTCAAGTCCTGAATCGGCGCACGACTTGTCTGAGCTTTCTTCACAAAATCCACAATCTGAGCCAAAACAGTCTCTGAACCAACTTTTTCTGCTCTAAAAACAAGTGTTCCACTATTATTGATGGTTGAACCAATGACGGTATCTCCAACTGTCTTGTCCACAGGCAGACTCTCACCTGTCACCATAGACTCATCAATACTAGAGATACCTTCTACTACGACACCATCAACCGCAATCTTTTCACCGGGACGCACTCGAATCAGGTCACCTACCTTGACTTGCTCCAAAGGGACTTGAACATAGCTATCCTCACGCAAGACTTCTGCAGTTTTAGCCTGCAAGTCAAGTAATTTCTCCACAGCTTGGGAAGTATTTTTCCGCATTTTCTCCTCAAAAACGGCTCCCATAAGAACGAAGAAGAAGATAAATGCAGCACTTTCAAAGTAAACGGGGAGACCAGCGAAGAGGGCAACTAAGCTATAGAAATAGGCCACTAGGGTTCCCAGAGCAACCAAGGTATCCATGTTGGCATTGTGCTTTTTAAAACTAGCCCAAGCGCTTTGAATATAAGGACCACCTGCTACTAGCATAATCGGTGTTGTGGCTAAAAAGGTTCCCCAACGCAGGACTTGGTGACTAATGCTACCTGTCGACATTCCAATCATGAGAATCACAAGAGGCACAGTAAAGATACTAGTAATCCAAAAACGCTGTAAAAGTGATAGAGATTTTCGAGTCTTCTCAACTACGGTATAACTTCCCTTTTGCATCTTCATGCCACAAGAAAATTCATGTTGACCTAATTCTTGAGGTGTAAAACGAATGACTTTCTCCTCATCTACGCCGATTGGTTCTAAGATGCCTTCTTCTTCAAACAGAATTTCCTTATAACAGTTTGAAGGTGTCACACGGTGAAAGGTGATCTCAGCAGGAACTCCTTTTTGCAGTTGAATGTGGGCTGGATGGTAGCCTTTGTCTGCCGTGATACGGATTTTTTGAACACCATTTTCAAGATTTGCTTTTATAATTTCAGTCATATCATTCTCCTATTCTACAATCATCTTGCCGTGCATCATATTCATGCCACAAGAGAAACCATACTCTCCAGCCTGCTCAGGCGTGATTTCCACTACATACTCTTCCCCCATAGGCAGGTCCGCATGTACACCAAAATCTGGAAAAACAATTTGGTCCAGACAGGGTGAAGGGTCCTTACGGTCAAAGACAATGCGGGCTGGCACTGATTTCTTGAGGATAATCAACTCAGGCGTATAGCCCCCCATGACCTCCACTCGAATCTCTTGGTAGCCGTTTTTTTGCTGGGCCTTTTGTCCAGATTTTTCAGGCTTTTTGAAAAACCAAAACAAGATAAACGCGATAAGGGCAATACAAATAATGGTTACAATACTATTTAACATGACGTCTCCTTTACATACAATTACATTTTACTTTTGTTACAGCGCTTGATTTCTTCTCAGAAATCACAGCTTCCAAGTCTTCCAAGTCAGCCTGAGTAAAATCACATTCAGCAATCAAATCAGCCAACAAGTTCTTAATCCTACGAGAACAAACCTTGTCCTTGATATCTTGGACAAGCAAATCTCGGCTTTGGTCTAGAGTTAAAAGGGCTGAATAGACAAAGAACTTGCCTTCTTTTTTCCTTGTCAGACACTCTTTCTCAACCAAACGAGCCAAAAGAGTCTGAATGGTCGACTTGGACCAGTCGAATCGCTCCGCCAGAACCCTGATCAAATCCGTACTGGTTTGCTCCCCCTGCATCCAAATAATCTTCATGACCTGCCATTCTGCATCTGAAATCTGCATTAGCACACCTCCAAAATCTACATTTGTCAATTACAGTTGTTAGTATACTCCAAAAATCTACATTTGTCAATTATAAAATTCAAATTTTTCTCTTTTTTTAAAATCTTTATTTCAAAAGTGTTTATACTCAATGAAAATCAAAAAGCAAACTAGGAAGCTAGCCGCAGGTTGCTCAAAGCACTGCTTTGAGGTGGTAGATAGAACTGACGAAGTCAGCTCAAAACACTGTTTTGAGGTTGCAGATAGAGCTGACGTGGTTTGAAGAGATTTTCGAAGAGTATTAAGACACAAGGAAAAACCTCCACATCAAGTGGAGGCAATCTGTTTTATCAATACAATTTTAAGTCGCGTGGATCAACTGGGAAGGTTGGGTTGTATGGATTGTGACGGAGTTTGAAGTGTTTGACATCTTCAATAGTCTGAGTTCCAGATAATTGCATGACTGTCTTCAATTCTGCATTCAAGTGTTCAAAGACTTGACGTACACCGACACTACCGCCAAGAGCCAAGCCATAAATAACAGGACGGCCAATAGCTACCAAGTCTGCTCCTGATGCCAAGGCTTTAAAGACGTGTTGACCACGACGAATACCAGAGTCAAAGACGATTGGCACACGTTTATCAACTGCTTCAGCTACTTCTTGAAGTGAGTCGAAGGCAGCTGGTCCACCGTCGATTTGACGGCCACCGTGGTTGGTTACCCAGATACCAGAAGCACCTGCAGCAAGCGAACGTTCAACATCCTCACGGCATTGTGGTCCCTTGACATAAACAGGAAGTCCTGAGTATTCAGCGATAAATTCTACATCACGTGGAGACAAGCGTTGTTTAGCTGATTTGTAAACAAAGTCCATTGATTTTCCAGCACCTTCTGGCAGGTATTCCTCAACAATCGGCATGCCAACTGGGAAAACAAAACCATTACGCTTATCTACTTCACGATTGCCCCCTACAGTAGCATCCGCCGTCAAGACAATCGCTTTATAACCTTCAGCCTTCACACGGTCCATGATATGCCGGTTAATACCATCATCTTTACTAAAGTAAAATTGGAACCAATGAGGTGTCCCTTGAAGGGCCTCCGTAATTTCTGGAAGGTCGACAGTGGAGTAAGAGCTAGTTGTATAAAGAGAACCAAACTCATGTACACCACGCGCAGTAGCCACCTCACCCTGTTCATTTGCCAATTTATGAGCTGCAACAGGCGCCATAATGATTGGTGAAGACAATTTTTCACCTGCAAATTCAATCTCTGTACTTGGATTTTCTACATTGCAAAGTGTATGCGGAACGATGAGTTTGTGGTTAAAGGCGCGGATATTCTCGCGTAAAGTGAAAGTATCTTCCGCTCCACTAGCGATATAGCCAAATGCTGCTTTCGGAATCACTTGTTGCGCCATTGGCTCCAAATCATAGGTATTGATGAAGTCTACATGACCTTCTGCATTGCTTGTTTTGTATGACATAAAATGCCCTCCTTAATAAGTAAGCGTTTACTTTGTATATTACAAAAACATCTTAACTCTTTTTTCAAAACTTTTCAAATATTTTGTTTGGAAATTTCAGAAATTTTATTTCTATGATAAAAAATCCTTATCACGGCAATAAAAAATAGATATTATCCAAAGGAACTTTTAAGTGCTACAATAACTGTATTATTTCTAGATGGGAGGTTCTATTTTTGGATTGGTCCATTGTTGAACAATATCTACCACTATATCAAAAGGCATTTCTTCTGACCTTGCATATTGCAGTTTGGGGAATTTTGGGATCTTTTCTGCTCGGCTTAATCGTTAGTATCATCCGGCATTACCGCATCCCTATTTTAGCGCAAGTAGCGACAGCCTACATCGAGTTGTCACGCAATACGCCCCTTTTGATTCAACTCTTCTTTCTCTACTTCGGGATTCCCCGAATAGGGATTGTCCTATCTTCGGAAGTCTGTGCAATCTTAGGACTTATCTTTCTAGGAGGTTCCTACATGGCAGAATCTTTCCGAAGCGGACTGGAAGCTGTCAGTCAAACCCAGCATGAGATTGGATTAGCCATCGGTCTGACACCTGTACAGGTCTTTCGCTATGTGGTTCTTCCGCAAGCAACAGCGGTGGCCCTACCCTCTTTTAGTGCCAATGTTATTTTCCTCATCAAGGAAACCTCTGTTTTCTCAGCAGTGGCTTTGGCCGACCTCATGTACGTCGCCAAGGACTTGATTGGGCTCTACTATGAGACAGACATTGCGCTAGCTATGTTAGTAGTTGCCTATCTGATTATGCTGCTACCCATCTCACTGGTCTTTAGCTGGATAGAAAGGAGGCTCCGCCATGCAGGATTCGGGAATCCAAGTACTCTTTCAGGGAAATAATCTCCTGCGGATTTTACAGGGATTGGGAGTCACGATTGGGATTTCGATCCTGTCTGTCATTTTATCCATGATTTTCGGAACAGTCATGGGAATCATCATGACCTCCCATTCTAGAATCGTACGATTTTTGACACGATTGTATCTGGAATTCATCCGTATCATGCCCCAGCTGGTGTTGCTCTTCATCGTTTATTTCGGCTTGGCTCGAAACTTTAATATCAATATCTCAGGAGAGACTTCTGCTATTATCGTTTTTACCCTCTGGGGAACAGCTGAAATGGGGGACTTGGTACGTGGAGCTATCACTTCCCTCCCTAAGCATCAGTTTGAAAGTGGACAGGCGTTAGGTTTGACCAATGTTCAACTATACTACCACATCATCATCCCACAGGTCTTGAGAAGACTGTTGCCACAAGCCATTAACCTTGTCACTCGAATGATCAAAACCACTTCCTTGGTTGTCTTGATTGGGGTTGTGGAAGTTACCAAGGTTGGACAACAAATCATCGACAGCAATCGCTTGACTATCCCAACCGCTTCCTTTTGGATTTATGGAACCATTCTGGTCTTGTATTTCGCAGTCTGCTTTCCTATTTCCAAACTATCCACTCACTTAGAAAAACATTGGAGGAACTAAATGTCTGAAACTATTTTAGAAATCAAGGAGCTAAAAAAATCCTTCGGAGACAATCCTATCCTCCAAGGACTTTCTCTAGATATCAAAAAAGGGGAAGTTGTGGTTATCCTAGGGCCATCTGGTTGTGGGAAAAGTACCCTCCTTCGTTGCCTCAATGGCTTAGAAAGTATTCAAGGTGGAGATATTCTTCTAGATGGCCAGTCCATTATTGGCAATCAGAAAGACTTTCACCTCGTTCGCCAAAAGATTGGCATGGTCTTTCAAAGTTATGAACTCTTTCCTCATCTAGATGTCCTACAAAACCTCATCCTAGGTCCTATCAAAGCACAGGGACGGGACAAAAAAGAAGTAACGGAAGAAGCTTTGCAACTACTGGAACGTGTCGGTTTGCTGGATAAACAACATAGCTTTGCTCGCCAATTATCTGGCGGACAGAAACAACGGGTTGCAATTGTCCGTGCCCTGCTCATGCATCCAGAAATTATCCTCTTTGATGAAGTAACTGCTTCGCTGGATCCAGAAATGGTGCGTGAGGTTCTGGAACTGATCAATGACTTGGCCCAAGAAGGCCGTACCATGATTTTAGTAACCCACGAAATGCAGTTTGCCCAAGCCATTGCTGATCGCATCATCTTCCTAGACCAAGGGAAAATTGCTGAAGAAGGAACGGCTCAAGCCTTCTTTACCAATCCGCAAACCAAACGAGCTCAGGAATTTTTAAACGTCTTTGACTTTAGCCAATTTGGCTCATATCTATAAAGGAGATTTTTATGAAACTACTCAAACCACTCTTAACTGTCTTAGCACTTGCCTTTGCTCTTATCTTTGTCACAGCTTGTAGCTCAGGTGGAAATGCTGGTTCATCGTCTGGTAAAACCACTGCCAAGGCTCGCACAATCGATGAAATCAAAAAAAGCGGTGAGCTACGAATCGCCGTATTTGGAGACAAGAAACCGTTTGGTTACGTTGACAATGATGGTTCTTACCAAGGTTACGATATTGAGCTTGGGAACCAACTGGCACAAGACCTTGGCGTGAAGGTTAAATACGTTTCCGTCGATGCTGCTAACCGTGCTGAATACTTGATTTCAAACAAGGTGGATATCACTCTTGCCAACTTTACAGTGACTGACGAACGTAAGAAACAAGTCGATTTTGCCCTTCCTTACATGAAAGTTTCACTTGGTGTCGTATCGCCTAAGACTGGTCTCATTACAGATGTCAAACAATTGGAAGGTAAAACCTTGATTGTCACAAAAGGAACAACTGCTGAGACTTATTTTGAAAAAAATCATCCAGAAATCAAACTCCAAAAATATGACCAATACAGTGACTCTTACCAAGCCCTTCTTGACGGACGCGGAGATGCCTTCTCTACTGACAATACGGAAGTCCTAGCTTGGGCGCTTGAAAATAAAGGATTTGAAGTCGGTATTACTTCCCTCGGTGATCCAGATACTATTGCTGCAGCAGTTCAAAAAGGCAACCAAGAACTGCTAGACTTCATCAATAAAGATATTGAAAAATTAGGCAAAGAAAACTTCTTCCACAAGGTCTATGAAAAGACACTTCACCCAACCTACGGTGACGCTGCTAAGGCAGATGACCTTGTTGTTGAAGGTGGAAAAGTTGACTAATACTCTTCGAAAATCTCTTCAAAGCACGTCAGCTTTATCTACAACCTCAAAGCCGTGCTTTGAGCAACTTGCGGCTAGTTTGCTCTTTGATTTTCATTGAGTATAATATCCAATGAAATCACAAAAAGAAATCAGGTAATCCTAGTGACTACCTGATTTTCTATGTTTTAGGCATTTTGCCAATTTTCTTGGTCTTCTTTAAAGCGTTTTAAGAGGTCCAATCCTTCTGGCGTGATGTAACCTTCTTCTTGAGCTAAATGGATAAGCTCACTGTAGTTTGAAAGTGTCAACAATTTCACACCAGCATCCGCAAAGTTCTTATCTGCTTTTGGCAATTGATAGCTGAAAATCGCTACAACTCCAAGCACATCTGCTCCTTCTCGCTTAGCTGCTGCTACGGCTTCAAGAACAGAACCGCCAGTTGAAATAAGGTCTTCAACCACTACCATTTTTTGACCTTGAGCTACACGTCCTTCTATTTGGTTACCAGCTCCGTGATCTTTTGGTTTGCTACGGATATAGGCAAATGGCAAGTTCATCTTATCAGCAATGATAGCTCCGTGTGGAATTCCTGCTGTTGCAGTTCCTGCAATCACTTCAACCTCTGGAAAGGCTTCTTTAATAGCATCCACAAAACCATTTTCGATGAGAGTACGAGTTTCTGGATAGGCAAGGGTCACACGGTTATCCGTGTAAATCGGTGACTTGATACCAGATGCCCAAGTGAAAGGCTCCTCTGGTTTAAGGTAAACTGCTTGAATTTTCAAGAGGTGGCTAGCGATATCTTTAGCAAGTGTCATGGTCTTCTCCTTGTATTTTTATAATCTATTTCTTTAATTCTAGTCTTGGTTCCATTCATCCTTGATGGCATGATAAGCTGCAACAGGATCTTCAGCTTGGGTAATGGGACGTCCCACTACGATATAGTCACTACCGATTTGATAGGCATCAGCAGGGGTCATCACACGTTTTTGGTCTCCAACTGCAGCACCTGCTGGACGAATCCCTGGTGTCAGGCAGATAAAATCTGGTTTGGTAGCCTGCTTGATGACTTGCACTTCCTGAGCCGAGCAAACGACACCATCTAATCCCGCTTCAGCCGTCTTCTTGGCATAATGAATCACAGACTCTTGCAGGCTGGTTTGGATGTTTTGAAACTCCTGCATCTGGGCTTCTGATGTTGATGTGAGCTGAGTGACAGCAATCAATTTGGCTTGACTCCCAAGACCTTCTCGCGCAGCCTTCATCATCTCTACACCACCAGCTGCATGAACATTGGTCATATCCACACCAAGCTGAGACAAGACCTTCATGGCTGACTTGACTGTATTAGGAATGTCATGAAGCTTGAGATCCAAAAAGACACTATGACCTAGGGATTTCAAGTAAGACACAATCTCAGGCCCTGTTGCGTAATAGAGCTCCATCCCTACCTTGAGATAAAGGCTTTCTTCTGCTGGAAAAAGATCTAAGAATTCCTTGACTGCCTCAAAACTAGGAAAATCAAGAGCAATGACTGGACGATGTTCTCGCATAGGTTTCTCCTTTTACCTTTACTAGTGAGAGAGTATGACTAACAGAAGCCATGAAAAAAGGAACCTGCCAACAGCAAGGTTCCACGAAAAATGGGTAGTCTCCACCCTTTCACCGTCTAACCTTAGCTGCCTCTCTGGACTGCTTTAAAGGTTTTTTACTATTCTATTATTTCTACTAGCACTTGTCAAGTAAAAACATGGCAACTAAAGAGCCATAGGAGAAAAGGTAAACCTAGCGACGCGATGAACGCCGGGTTGTCTGGTTTTGATTGCCCTCTTCCTCCAATTTTTTCTTCTCTTCTTCCAATTTATTCTGCGGTTCTTCCAGCCTTTTCTTCTCTTCCTCTTTCTGTTTCTTCTCAGCTTCCTTAGCCTCTTGTTTGGCTTTTTCCTCAGCCTCCATGATTAATTTATCCGCCACAGTGTAACTGTAAATTCCAGCTTCCATATCGACCACACTCGGTTCTGACAATTGTGGCTTAATCTTACTGTAATATGGCAGTTTCTTACTCATTTCAGAAAGGGGAACCAAGATTTCGTCCGAATCATTCATGGTCAATCGAATTAAATCTGAAGTCACCTTGCTTGGGGCTAATTCCACCTTTTGGATAGCAGCCTTGAGTTCTGGACTAATTTGAGAAAGTTCTGAGGTAAAGGTCTTGACTTGTTCGCTGTCATTAAAGAGAACTGACAAATAAGTTTCTGGCAAACTCACCAAACTTACCGCGCTAGTCTCCACCTTCCCACTTGAAAGGATTGGATAATGATTTTCACCAGAAACATAGTAGGCCACAATATCGTATTCCTTGACCTTGATAGTAAACTTGGTTGGAAATTGATATAAAAGCTGAGCTGATTCAACCCAATAATTAGACTTGATCTGCTCTTCATATTTTGCCTTGTCTAGCAGA
The DNA here is from genome assembly GCA_905221455.1 of bacterium. Lineage (GTDB taxonomy): Bacteria > Bacillota > Bacilli > Lactobacillales > Streptococcaceae > Streptococcus. Next base: position 158,950 of record CAJNDF010000004.1, read on the forward strand.
AGGTTAATCGTATAATCCGAATCCTGAATACCTGAAGCCTGTCGAATATCATCAGCCGTAGTTTGCACCGTTCCCTCAATACGGATATCCTTCATGGTCGCATAAGGACTGAGTAAGTAGGCAGAGACGAGCAATAAAAGCAGACTTGGAAATAAAATCGTTAAGGCTCGCAAGATATGGAGGCCAGGAATCTTTGCTTTGGCTGGTTTTTCTTTTGTAGCCTTTTTAGCAAGCTTTTTATCCTGGTCCTCCTTCTCTTTAGACCCTGATTCTTCTATCTCTTCTTCCTCTTTATCACCCTCTGGGGCTTCTACTTTTTCTTCAGACTCTCCCTTAGCTGATTCTTCATCTTCTAGGTCCACTTCACTCTCCTGATCCTCCTTGTCATCTGACTTTTCAGATTTTGAAGCCATTCGAGCTTGTCTTTCCTTTTCCTTCTCCTCAGCTAGGGCCGCCTCTTCTTCAGCCTTCTTTTTTAGATATTCTTGGTTTCGTTTCTGCCATTCTGATAACTCTTTAAATTCTTCGAGGATTTCTTTGCCCTCATTTTTCTTATCTTTTGACATTTACTTTCCTTATGATAAATCTTTTTTCAATAATTGATAAAAATCTGCTAGAGATTTCAATTCCTTAGAAGCCTTCATCTTAGCTTGGTAATCTTCCTTGTGGCTTAGTAAGTGAGAAAGCTTCTCTTCCAATCTATCCAAGGTCAATTCGCTTTCTTGAAGCTCTTCTGCATAGCCTTTCTTAACAAAGTAAGCTGCATTTTCAATCTGGTCACCACGACTAGCTTCACGACCAAGTGGCACAATGACATGTAATTTTGCCATGGCCAAGAGCTCAAAAATCGTATTGGCACCACCACGTGTCACAACAATGTCAGCCAATTCCATCAAGGGTTGATAGAGATTGGTCACATAGTCAACACGAAAGAGATTTTGGCTCAACTCGTTCAGGCTAGAATCTCCAGTTAGATTGATAATATTGTAGCGCTCTGTCAGCTCTTTCTTATGGTCTGTCACCAATTGGTTAAAGACACGAGCGCCTGCAGAACCACCGACAAACAATACAGTTGGCAATTTGGGATTAAAGTGGGTTTGGATATCCACCAATTCATCTGGTTCTGGAGTGTTTTGGTCTGAAACCTTGGTCACTGCTCCCACATGCTCGACCTTAGACAAACTTGAAGATTGCTCAAAGGTTGAATACATCTTCGTCGCAAATTTATAAGCGATTTTATTGGCCAAGCCCATAGACAGGTCCGATTCGTGAATAAAGACTGGCACTCCTGACACACGCGCAGCGATAACGGGCGGTACTGAGACAAAGCTCCCCTTTGAAAAAAGAGCCTGTGGACGAAGTCGCAACATGATAAAGAGCGATTGGACAATTCCCCAACCAACTTTGAAGACATCCAGCATATTTTGCAAAGAGAAATAGCGACGCAATTTGCCAGTCGCAATGGAGTGGAAAGTGACATCCAAGCCTGACTTAAGGATTTCTTGGTGTTCGATACCACGCTTGTCCCCGATATAGTGGACTTCCCAGCCGTCTTCGATGAACTTAGGCATTAACAAAAGGTTGAGGGTAACATGTCCAACCGTTCCCCCACCTGTAAAGACAATTTTTTTCATATTATTCCTTTAACTCCGCTACTGTGTCGATAAAGAGGTCGCCACGTACTTCAAAGTTAGCATACATATCCCAGCTAGCATTGGCAGGACTAAGAAGAACCACATCTCCTTGAGTCGCAAGCTCATAGGCCTTGCGAGTCGCATCTGCAATATCAGTCGCATCCACATAAGCCACACCAGCCTTATCCGCTGCCCGTTTGACACGCTCAGCAGATTGACCAAGGATGACCATCTTCTTGAGGCCAGAAATATCTGGAACCAACTCATCAAACTCATTCCCACGGTCCAAACCACCTGCAATTAAGATAACCTTACTATTGTCAAATCCTGACAAGGCTTTTTGGGTAGCCAAGATATTGGTTGATTTGCTATCATTATAGAATTTGACTCCCTTGATTTCATCTACAAACTGGAGACGGTGTTTGACACCACCGAAAGCTGAAAGAGTCTCCTTGATAGTTTGATTGTCCACACCACGGAGCTTGGCTACTACAATAGTCGCAAGGGCATTTTCGACATTGTGGCTACCTGGAACTCCGATTTCACTAGCTGCCATGACCACTTCTCCACGGAAGTAGAGCTGACCATCTTCCAGATAAGCTCCATCAACCTTTTCCAGTGTTGAAAATGGAACAACAGTGGCCTGTGTTTTGCTAGCCAATTCTTTTGCCAAGTCTTGGTTAAAGTTTAAGACAAGAAAATCATTCGCTGTCATCTTGTTCTGGATATTCCACTTAGCTGCCACATATTCCTCAAAAGAACCATGATAATCGATATGAGTTGGCATGAGGTTGGTAATAACCGCAATCTCAGGATGGAATTCTTGAACGCCCATCAGTTGGAAAGAAGAAAGTTCCATAACAAGCGTGTCCTTATCTGTCGCAGTTTGGGCCACTTGACTAGCTGGATAGCCGATATTTCCTGATAAAAGACCATGTTGGCCAGCAGCAGTCAAAACCTCCCCAATCATGGTCGTTGTGGTTGTCTTACCGTTCGAACCAGTAATACCAACAATCGGTGCCTCTGAAATCAAGTAAGCCAATTCCACTTCAGTTAAGACTGGAATCCCCTTAGCCATAGCCTTTTCAATCATGGGATTGCTGTAGGGGATACCTGGATTTTTCACCATAAGGGCAAACTCTTCATCCAAGAGTTCCAAAGGATGACCGCCTGTGATAACCTTGATCCCTTCTTCCAGCAAACTTTGGGCAGCTGGATTGTCTTCGAAAGGTTTCCCATCATTTACTGTCACAATGGCACCCAGCTTGTCCAACAAACGAGCTGCAGATTCACCAGACTTGGCCAAACCTAAAACAAGGACTTTCTTATTTTTAAATTGATCTATTACTTTCATGTCTCAAACTCCATTTCTACTCTTACTATTTTACCATTTTTATGGAAATAAAAAAGCCACAAAGTGTGTTTGTGACTCTTTCTTCTAACTGAATCTTACCATATCATCTATGTGATAAATCGGTAACTCGAATGACTTGGTCCACTTGTTCCCAAATAAGAGGATTGTGGGTCGCAATAATAATGGTCCGATTCGGATTTTTTAAAGATTCTAGGATAGAAAGTAATTCCTCAGAGTTTTTGGGGTCTAGCGACGCAGTTGGTTCATCTGCGAGAATCAAAGGCGGATCCTTTAAAATTATCTTCGCTAGTGCAACACGTTGTGCTTCTCCTCCTGATAACTCAAATATAGGTTGCTTTAAATCCAAATAGGATAGGTTTACACGATTTAGAGCTTGTTTCATCAAAGAGATTTTCTCTTTTTCTTTCAACTTTTTACCAACTAAACCCAGATTGAGATTCTC